>NZ_JBEORJ010000004.1:0-543494 GCF_040302185.1 Micromonospora sp. NPDC127501
ATGGTACTGCACTCGTGAGGGTGTGGGAGAGTAGGACGCCGCCGGACAATCTTCCAGAAAAGGCCACCCCCAATGGGGGGTGGCCTTTTCTGCGTTTCCCCTTTTCCTACGTATCCCTGCCCGGGTTGATCGACCCGGGTTGCTGAGTACCCCGGGCTACCCGGTGACCCGGTGAGGACGGGAAGGAGGGGTTCAGGGCGCCCGGAGCTGGCAAGGTCACGCTCGTTCCTGGATGTAGTGGCCTCACGGCGTGCGGATACCACTACATCCAGGATGCTGCGCGATCTTGCGGCCTGAGGATCAGCAGATCAGCGGTCGGGGGTCAGCAGATCAGGGGTTCGGCGGTCAGTGGGTCTGCAAGCTGAGTGTGCGGTCCAGGCCTGGGCCTGGCGTCCAGGGCTAGGCTCGGCCTGTGGATGAGGTCCTGATCTTTCTGGTGTTCGCGGGAGGCGTGGCGGCGGTCCTGGGCATCCTCTGGTGGCTCGCGTCCCGGGTCCGTCGTCGCGGCATCGGTGGCGAGGTCATGGGTCCGTTCGAGGAGATGTGGCACCCCGCGGCGCACCGGTTCCGGGCCGAGATCCGGGTGCAGGAAACTCGCACGGTGCCGATGCCACCCCAGGGCGGCAAGCGCAATGGGCACGGCGGCAACGCCACCGAGCTGACCCAGACCTGAGCTGACCCCAGACCTGAGCTGACCCCGGGTAGGACCGACCCCAGAGCAGGGCCGCCTCAGAGCAGGGCCGACTCAGAGCAGGACTGACCTCAGAGCAGGACTGACCTCAGAGCAGGACTGACCTCAGAGCAGGATCGACCCGGAGCGGGGCCTCAGGACGTCTTCGGCCCGCAGACGTAGCGGGGCTCAGCGTCGTAGCGCCAGGTGAACTTCTCCCGCTTGACCACCACGCCGCCCTTCTTGATGACCCGGAAGGCGTCCTGGGTGAAGCCGTTGATGCCGTTGGTCTCGATGCACGAGGGCCCGGGAGCCAGGTGGATCTGCTTCGGCGCCGTGATGTTGCGGCGCGGCCCGTACTCGGTCTTCACGCTGTCGTAGATCTTCGTGCTCCAGATCGAAACGGTGATAGTGCTGGACGTGTACGACGTGTCGATGAGCACGCCGTACTCGGTGTTGTTGCGGAACTTGAAGTCCAGATCCGGCCAGAAGATGGTCGACTCGATGACCGCCGGGTACCGGTCGAACCAGTACGAGTGCGGCTTGTGCTCGACGTCCTCCAAGCCGGCGTAGTAGGTCGCGTTGAACAGCGTGGTGGTGAACTGCGAGGTGCCGCCGCCGACGCCCGGCACCAGCTTGCCGTCGAGGATGACAGGTGCGTCCCGGTAGCCCTGGGCGTACCCGCGCTCGCCGGTGTGCCCGTTGAGTGAGAACGTCTTCCCAGGCAGCACGACCGTGCCGTCCACCTTCCTCGCGATGGTCGCGATGTTCTGGCTACGCGACGACGCCATGCCGCCGGTGAACCGGGTGGTGAAGGTCGACACCCGCTCCTTGATGCCCAGGCCGGCGAGCTTCTCCCCGGTCAGCTCCGGCGGCGTCGGCTTCAACTCGCCGGTCACCTCGCGGCCGTCCGCCTTCGGCAGTACGGCCAGCAGGTCTCGGCTGAGGGCTGCCGAGTCCAGCTGCTGCCCGGCTCGCCCCTCCTTGGCGGTGGGCCGGCCACCGGAAATCGTCATCGTGGCGTCCTTCGGCGGCACCTCGATGGCGGCCAGCTTGTCGCCGAGCGCCGCCCGCAGCCGCTTGACGTCCACGGAGGGGGCGAGCTTGCCGGCCTTGTCGGCGCCGAACCTGAGGCTCTTCGCGATGGCGGCGGGTGGGATCGTCACCTGCCCCTTGTTGGTACGCAGGGTGACCGGCGCGGCGACCGCCGGCTTCGCCAGCTCGTTGACCATCCGGTCCAACTCCTCCGGAGTGGTCGCCGGGTGGGTCTCCACCAGGGGCACGGTGACCGGGGCACCGGCCAACCAGCCGGCGCGGACCACCTCGGCGGAACGCTCCGGGTTCAGAGCCAGCCCGGGCTTGGGCTGTACGACCTTCGGCGTGGTGCCCTGATAGGTGATCGCCGGCATCGTCATTCCCTGGGCCTGGTTGCCGAGCACCTTACGGAGCGCGTCGTCCAACCGGCCCACGTCGACGGTCACCACCGGCTCGACGGTGCGGGAGCCCACCAACCGGCTGACCGGGTGGGCGTCGGCCTCGGCGGCTGCCGCGACGGTCGCCGGCACGTCGACGGTCAGCCCCACGTCGGCGGGGTTGATCTCGGCGGTGCGCCCGTCGACGGTGACCTTCAGCGGCGTGGCGAGCGTTGCCGCCCGCCGGTCCAGCTCCGCCCGCAACTCCCGGTCGGCGTCCGCGCGGCTCCGGCCGCCCAGTTCGGTGCCGAGCACGCTGGTGCCACGGGGAACGTCACCGGCGTACGCCCAGGCGCCGGCACCCGCCACGGCGGCGAGGACGCCACCGGTGATGCCGGCGGCGAGCAGCGTGCGCATCCGACGCGGCCGGCGCGGGCCGCCGTCCGGCTCGCCGGGAGCGGCTGTGGTGACCGGCTCAGCTCCATCGTCCGGCCAGGTGACCGCGGTGACCTGCACGGTGGGCCGGTCGTCGGCGGGTGGACTGTTTTCGCCGTACAGCGTCACTGCAACCTCGATCGCCAGGGTGCCGCGGGAGGTCCTCCCTCCCGGAGGCACCTACGGTAACGAATGCCCGGCCGTACTCGTCGGCTGCGCCCATCAGGCGCTGCTACCGCGTGTCGTTCGGCGTGTCGCACCGGTCCGGGGGCGGTGCCGACGGCCGACCACCGACGTGGCACGGTGACCGGGTGGGCACTGCGGAGCGGGTGTTGGCGTACGGGGGCGGATCGCTGGACCGGGCGGGACCGTTGCGCACCGATCCGACGCGGTTGGGTGCGCTGCTCACCGAGGCGACCAGCGTGCTGCTGCCGATGTGGCGGGACCGTTGTCTCGTCGACGGGCACGGGCCGGTTCGGCTCAGCGCGGAGCGCGCGGCGCTGGTCCGGTCCGCCGCCGGCGAGACCGTCTTCCTGGGGCTCGATGGAGGGGCGGCCGTGTTCGCCGCGGACCTCTCCGCACTCCCCGAGCGGTCCGCCGTCGAGATGGCCGGTGCGGTGCGGTCCGTCGACGTGCGGGCACTGGTCGGGCGGCTGGAACCCGGCGACGCGGCCGTCCAGGCGTACGCCAGGGGTTTGTTGCACTGGCACCGGCAGCAGCGATTCTGCGGGACGTGTGGCGCGCCGGCCGTCGCCGACGGCGGAGGGCACCTGCGGACCTGCACCGACGCGGAGTGCGGACGTCTGCTGTTCCCCCGGATCGAGCCGGCCATCATCGTGTTGGTCGAGGCACCCGGTCGGTCGGGGCGCTGTCTGCTGGCCCGGCACGCGGGCGCGGCCGAGGACGCGTACTCGACGCTGGCCGGCTTCGTCGAGATCGGCGAGAGTCTGGAGGACGCGGTCCGTCGGGAGATGGGCGAGGAGGCGGGCGTGACCGTCACCGACGTGACCTACCAGGGGTCACAGGCGTGGCCGTTCCCCGCAGGCCTGATGGTGGGCTTCCGGGCCACGGCCACCTCCGACGAGGTTCGCGTGGACGGCGAGGAGTTGCTGGAGGCGCGTTGGTTCACCCGGGCGGAGTTGCGGGACCGGGCAGCCTCGGGTCGTCCGCTCGGTCGGGTGGACTCGATCGACCACCGGCTGCTGACGGACTGGCTCGCGGAGGGCTAGTCGGGCTCGGCCGCCGGAACCGGAGCGCGCCGACGGGCCGTCACCGCCATCAGGGCGGTGGTGACGACGGCCGTGGCCAGGGCCACGATGAGAAGGCCGGGGACGGTGTGGGGCCGGAGGGTCGCGGTGACGGCCACCAGGCCGGCCACGCCCACCCACAGCGGTGCCGCCGCCCAGCGCGCGCCGGCCGCGAGTCGGTCGTTGAGCAGCACGAACGTCACCGCGTAGAGCGCACCGACCGCCGCGAAGAGGGGCGCGTACCGGCCCAGGTGGTCGTAGTCGGGCCCACCGGCGAGGCGGAAGGCGAGCCCTCCGGCGAGCGTCGAGGCGAGGACCAGCACCACGCCGCACCCGCCCGTCACCGCGAGCGCAACCGTTCGGCTGCGCCGGTCACCGCGGGCCAGTCGCGGTAGGGCCAGGACGGCGGCGACCTGCGGTGCCCAGAGCGCGCCCTTGCTCAGGACGGTGCCGACCGAGTACGCCCCGGAATCCGACGGGGACAGCAGTTGCCGGGCCAGCAGCAGGTCGGCGTAGGAGACGACGAGCATCGCCAGGGTCGCACCGCAGCCGGCGACGACCTGAGCGACGGTCAGCCGTGGCGCGGTGGACGACCGTCGGGGCTCGCGGGCGAGTCGGGTCAGCACCGCAGGGGTGAGGGCGGCGGTCAACGCGCCGACCGCCAGCGCGCCGGTTGGTCCCGCGCCGAGCAGCAACCCGGCGATGACGCCGCCGTAGCGGCCGGCGGCGAGCAGGGCCATCCCGACGGCGAGTCGTACGAAGCGTTGGCCACCCTGCAACTCTCCGAGGGACCGGGAGGAGAGCACGATCGCCGCGGTGGTGACCGCCAGCAGCGCGGGCATCTCGACCGGGAGATCCAGGGCGGTGACCAGCAGTGGCGTCGCCGCGACCAGGGTTCCGGCGGCCACCGCGGCGGTGATGACGGTGAGCCGCCGAGTGTCGGAGGCGCCGTGCCGGGCGTGGTGCACGGCGACGGCCAGTTGCAGGCCGAGCCCGGGCACACCGACGATGGCCACCAGACCGAGGGCGGTGGCGAGCGCGCTGAGGTCGGCCGGGTCCAGCCGACGGGCGGCCAACACCGGGACCAGGTAGGCCAGGCCGTTGACGAGGACGCCGGCCACTGTGACGGCGGCCCCCGCCGCGCCCAGGCCGTTGATCCGTCCGCCCGCCCGCTCCGTCTCCGCTGTCCCCTCCGAACGGGGGGACCGCCGAGCCCTCACGTGATCTCGGAGAGGGTCGGATGCTGCCCGTCGGCTGGCCCCGATGCCGCCAGGTCCGGCTTCCGGTCCTCTGCTGCCGCTTGTTCCGCTGGTTCCGCCGATACTGCTGGTTCCGCCGGTTTCGCTGGTTCCGCCGGAGTCGTCGTGGCCCGGCGTACGGGTCGTCGCCGGGCGGCGGTGGAGAGCCAGAGAGCACCCAGGGCGACGACGATCATCAGTTGCAAGAGGGCGTCGGTGTTGCGTTGCGTCGAATTGAGATAGAGCCACCCGGCGAGCAGAACGAGCGCCCCGGGGAGCCACGTCTCGACGGCCCGGCTGATCGTCCTGGCCCGACGTGGGTCGGCCGGCCAGGGCAGGCGGCGTGGGCCGGGTACCGCCAGCATGAACCCCGCCGCGACCAGCAGGCCGCCGATGAGACCGCTCCACAGCACCAGTGCGGCGGCGCCGACGGCCAACAGCGGCAGGGACCGGGTGAGCCGACGACGGCCCCTCGGTACGGCGGCCGACGACAAGCGCCCGGTGGGCTGTCGGGCGGGCAGCACCGCGAGGAGGACCACCACCGCCAGCAGGATGCCGCCGAGCAGCAGGCCCGCCCGGTACGTCGTGTCCGGGGCGAAGCGCAGTACGACCTCGCCGGAGGTGCCGGCGGGAAGAATCCAGCCCTGCTGCCATCCGTCCACCACCAGCGGCTCCAGCGTCCGCCCGCCGATGGTCGCCTCCCAGCCGGTGTTGGTGTTCTCCCGCACGGCGAGTACACGGTCGACGGGGTGATCGGCCACCCGTACCCGTCGTTCGGTGGCTGCCCAGGAGCCCACCTCGATGGTGCTGGCGACCGCAGCCGGGGTCGACCTGGGCGTCCGCGGCACCAGGGCGACCCGAGTCGCCGAGGCGAGCTTGCTCGGTGTGGTCACCAGGCGGTGCTCCCCGCGGCCCAGGTCAAGCTGTCGGGGCGTGTCCCGCCCGCACGGTGCCACCGGCATCTCGCGCAGTTCGAGCAGGTCGCGGAGTGTGCCGCGGAGCGTGGTGGTCACCCGGGACGCGCCGATCTGCAGCGTCGGGCCCGACCCACAGGCCAGCGTCAGAGGTGTGTCGAGGCGCGGTTTGACGATGGGCGCTCCGGGCAGCACCGTCACCTCGCCGACCGCGACGGGCAACTGCTCCGGCAGCCGCAACCTGTACGGGTCGGTGCTCGTGGCGGACGGCTTGTCGAGGAACTGAATGGTGATCTCGTCGGTCCGCATCGGCGGATCCAGGCGAAGGAGACCGTCGTCGCCGAGCAGGCTGCTTCGGAATCCGTCGTCGCCGACCACTCGCACACTGCCGAGGCGGGTGGCGGCTGTCTCGTCGTCCACGGAGAAACGGAGCCCGGTGATGGTCTGCGGCTTGAGCCACTTGAGGCGAAGGATCGGCGCCTCGTCGCTGGCCGCCGGTGACCAACTGGTGGTCGGATCCCCGTCGAGTGCCGCGCCGGCCCGGCCGGTCGGGTCGGCAACGGCCGTAGAGGAGGCGTTGACCTGCGCGGAGAGACGCAGCGGCTGTGCGTCGGCCACCAGCTTGTCGAGGGCGTTGTCCAGCTCCGGGCCGGCCGTCGGCCGCGCCCACAGCTTGGCGTCGTACGCCCCGGCGGCGGGCAGGGAGAGGGTCCGGTCGATGGTGGAGCCGTCCTCAGAGCCGCGTACGGCGTCGGTGGAACAGCGAGGGAGGCCGTCGACGGAGAAGCAGGCCGGTGTAGTGGGCGCCGCCGACACGACGACGGTCGCCGGCCGGTCGGTGGCCGGTGCGGCGGGAAGGAGAAGGGTCCGGCTGGTCTGGATCCCGGGAATCTTGATCTCGGCGATGCCGACCGACCCGTTGCCGAGCGAGCGGAGGTCGTAAGCGTCGTCGATCGTGATCTGGACCGCACGGGTGACATGGACGCCGGGCAGTTCGAAGACCATGTGATCACTGAACTGGTCGACGGTGCGGCTCTCGTACCCGGCGGTGACGGTCACCGCCGTCGGCAGGGCGTCGGCCTTCACGTCGAACCAGACCTCGACCCGGGTGACCCGTGTCGGGTTCGCGAGGCCCACCTCGACCCACTGGCGGTCGCTGGGCGAATACGGCGCGGACTGCCAGGAGGTTTCGGGATTGCCGTCCATCGCCGCGTACGGCTGGTGCTCGGGGCGGGCGCCGCCGGGAGAGTCCACCTGCGAACGGGAGGTCGACGCGCGAATCGCGCTGATGCCCTCGAAACGGGCGACGGTGGACTGCTGTGCCCCCCACTCGGGCAGGTAGTCGTGGGCGGGTGCCGTCACCTCGAAGGTGTCATCGGCGGTGAGAGTCTGGGAGGTGTTGTCGCGCAGTCGGCCGAACGACACGTCCCGCCTGCGCAGACCGTCGGTCATCGCGACCGGCCCGGCGACGCCGGTAGCCGCCGCATCGCCTGCCAGGACCGTTGGCGCCGGGCCGAGCTGCCCTGCCGCGGCGAGGTCGAGGAGCGATTCCGGGCCACCCACCACTGTGGTCACGTCGTCACGGTCGTAGGCGACCACGGGCTCGACGGGCCGGTCGACCCGGTAGACCTCCAACGCCCGGACGGGCGCGTCGAGCCCCTGGTCGCGGAACTCGTCCGGAGACGACGGCCCGCCGCGCAAAGGGCCGAAGGAGGCGACGCGGGTCAGCCCGGGTGAGCGATCCAGTGCCTGGCGGACCACTGCCGGGCGGGCCGTGTCGGAGCGGCCGTGGTCAAGGTCGGCGCGGAACAGGACGTGGCTGATCCCGGACCGGGCGAGCAGGTCGGCCAGCCCGGTCGAGCCGGAGCCGGTGGCGAGTGTCGACTCGATCGCGTCCAGCAGCCGGATCGTCGTCGGTGGGGTGAAGGGGATGGCGTTGCGTACCGCCCACCGGCTGTTCAGCAGCGGCTGGGTGATCTCATCGGTGGTGGTGCCCCAGTCGTACGAGGGGAAACGCGCCCCGGGTACGACGAGTACCCGCCCGCGCCCGGTGTTCGCGTCGAGCCAGTCCGTGGCCTCATGCCAGTAGCCGGGCACCGCCTTGACGCCGCCCGGCGTGGCGAGACCGCCGGCGAGTGCGGGCGTGGCAACCGCCGTGACGGCGACCATGGCCACGCCGGCCGTGAGCCAGGCGCGTGCGACAGTTCGTGGGCGGTGCAGCTCGGGCGCGGTGCGTGCCGCGCGGACGGCGAGGCCGATCAGGTGCGCCATGCCCAGGGCCAGGGGCAGGCGGAGCAGGACGTCGAACTTGTGCACGTTACGCAGGGGGGCACCGACGCCGTCGAGGAACTCCCGCTGAGGGCCGGCGAGGATGTTCGGCAGGTCGCTGACGTGTCCGAGACCGACGAGCGCGGCACCCAGCACCAGACCGGTGATGAGGAACCGGCGGTGCGGCATCCCGCGTCGGGACAGCCCAAGGACACCGAGGGCGGCGACGACCAGGGTGGCGGCGACCAGTACCGCCGCGTTGGCGAGTCGTGCACCGGACGGAAGGACCGGACCGAACGGGGAGGCCAGGTAGGCGAGCCAGTAGGAGGCGCCGCGGAGCGTCGTCACCGCGTCGGTGACGCTGGTCGTGTTCCGGGCCGTCTCGATGTAGTCCAGGAAGGGTGGGCTGTACCGCCCCAGAACCAGCAGCGGAACCAACCACCACGCCGTGGCCAGCGCCACCGCGCCACACCAGGCGGCGATGGCGGTGACGCGGCGGCGTACGGGCTGGAGGGTGGCGAGCCAGAGCAGGGCGAGTGGCACCACCGCGGCCACGGCTGTGGCGTTGACTCCACCGGCGCAGGCGACGGCGACGGCCGACCCGGCGACGGCGCGCCGCACGGGGGTGCCGCGGGCGAGGCCCACCAGCGGAATGAGCACCCAGGGGGCGATGGCGCTGGGCCAGGACTCCACCGAGCCCCAGCCGAGCTGGGTGAGGATGCGGGGTGACAGCGCGAAGGCGACACCGGCGATCATGCGTCCGGCGGGCGTGCCGATAGCCAGCCTGCCCGCCAGCCGTACCGCTCCCAGGTAGGCGACACAGAAGATCAGCGCCCACCACAGCCGCTGGACCACCCAGGGCGCGAGGCCGAGTTCTGATCCGAGCAGGAAGAACGGGCCCATCGGCCAGAGATATCCGTACGCCTGGTTCTGTAGCTGACCGAACGTGCCGGTGGGGTCCCAGAGGTGCAGCGAGCGGAGCAGCCACCCGGTCGCGTTGACGTTCAGGTCGATCTTGGTGTCGGGGACGATCTGACCCGGGGCCTGCTGAAAGGCGAGGGCGGTGAGAGCGATGCAGATGGTCAGGTGCCGGAACCGTCGAGCCGTGTGCCGGGCACGGCTGGAACCCGGTGCGGCGTCACTGGTCACCTCTGCACGCATTTCGGCTCCTGTCTTCGCCAGCCGGACGCGCACCTGCAACCCACGACCGTTGCGCGACGTTATCCGGAGCTGGCACGGACGGGCCACCAGGGGTGCCGCGCTGGCGTTATCGGGAGAACGGCCATCCCCACGGCGTGTAAGCGTGTGGCAGGCTGCCGACCATGTCAATGCCAGAAGCTGAGGCCGAGACGCACCCGGAACGCGTCACGTCCGATGCCGACCGGCCGGGTCCGGTCGGCCGATGGTTCCGTGCCGACCGCGTCCGCGCGGTAGCGCTCGCCCTCATCGTCGTGTCCGTCGCCTGGCGCGCCGGCCTTGCCACCCGTGGCTGGTTCTCCCAGGACGAGTTCGTCATCGCCGCCCAGGTCCTCGACACCCGGTTGGACGCGGACTTCCTCCTGCGTACCTTCAACAACCACCTCATGCCCGGCGGCCTGCTGGTGGCGTGGGCGATGGTGCGGGCGGCGGGGTTCGTCACCTGGCCCTGGGTGCTGCTGCTGGCGGTCGGCCAGGCGGCGATCGGGTTCGCCGTCTACCGGCTGCTGCGCGATCTGCTCCGGCCAGGCTGGGGGCTGCTCATCCCGCTGTGCCTGTTCGTGTTCAGCCCGCTGACGCTTGAGGTCTCCTCGTTGTGGCTCGTCGGGCTGCTCGTGATGCCGATGCAGCTGGCCCTGGTCATGGCGGCGGCGGCCCAGATCCGATACGTGCGGACCGGCCGACTGCGGCACCTCGTGGCGGTCGTCCTGTGGGTGGTGTTCGGCCTGCTCTTCGACACCAAGTCCCTGCTGGTCGTGCCGCTGCTGTTCCTGCTGACCCTCTTCCTCTTCACGTCGGGCGGTGCTTGGCGCAGCCTGGTGACGACGGTCCGCCGACACTGGCCGGCGTGGCTGGTGCTCGGTGCGCTCTCCGGGGCGTACCTGGCGTTCTATCTGACCCGTCCCGCCCGCGAGCTGGACGAACCCACATCCGTCGGTCAGGTCCTCAAATTCCTCGGTGACCTGGTCGGCGAAACCGTCGTTCCGGGTCTGCTCGGAGGCCCCTGGCGTTGGTCGTACGCCGGTGACGGTCCTCCGGCCGTGAACCCGTACGACATCGCCAAGTGGCTGTCCTGGGCGGTGCTGGTGGCTTTCATCGTGGTCACCGCGCGGCGGCGCCCGTCGGCTCGGCGGGCGTGGCTGCTACTCGCGTGCTACCTCGGGCTGGTCGCGGCGCTCTTCGCCGTGACCCGCCTCGGTGGCCCGCTCGGCTCGTTCGTGGGAATCATCCCCCGGTACGTTGCCGACGTGGTGCTGGTCGCCGCCATCTGTGCCGGCGTGGCGCTGCTGGGGACGAAGGACGCCGATGAGGACGACGTGTCCGCGTGGCCGGTGCCGACCGTTCTGCGGGAGCCGGGTGCCTTCGCGGTCGGCCTGGTCTCGATAATCGTCGTCCTGGTCACCATCGGCGTGGGCACGCTGTGGAGCACGGCCCGTTTCGGGGACAACTGGAGCACCAAGTACGGACGGGACTACCTCGCGACGGCGCAGATCGAGCTCGCCGCCGCTGCGCCGGGCACCGTCTTCCTGGAAACCACCGTCCCGGACCGCGTCATCGCCGGTTACTTCTGGCCGGACAATCTCCAGTCGCACTTCTTCCGACCGGCCGAGCGTCGGCCCACCTTCGTGGAGGAGGCCGAGAAGCCGTTCATGTTCGACGACTTCGGCCGTATTCGTCCGGTCGTGGTTCAGGGGCGGAAGGTCGTGCCCGGCACGGTGCCCAACTGCGGTCACCTGGCGGAGGGTGGCCAGCCCGCCCGGATCCCGTTGGACGGGTACCTGGAGGAGTGGCCGTACGCGATCCACTTCGGCTACGTCAGTACGGGCGACTCGACGGCAATCGTCCGTCTCGGGGACGCCGTCCGGGTAATCACCCTGAAGCGCGGGTTGAACGACGTGTTCTTCCTGCTGGAGGGGGCTGGGGACGCCGTCGAGGTCACCGTGAGCACCTCGGGGGTCAGGGTGTGCACCCAACTGATCACCGTCGGTCGCGCGGTGCCGGCACCGTGAATGGTTGAGCAGACCACCCGCGTCGACGCCCCACCGGTGCGGCGGGTGCGGGACACGCTGCCGCTGTACGCCGTCGCGGCGGCCGTCACGGTGCTGGTGCTGGCCCCGCTTGCGGCACCCGGCTACGCGCTGCTGTACGACATGGTGTTCGTACCTCGGCAGCCGCTGACCTGGGATCTCGTCGCCCCGGCGCAGACTCTGCCCCGGGCGGTGCCGATGGACGCACTGATGTCCCTGGTCACCCAGCTCGTGCCGGGCTGGGTGGTGCAGCGGGTGGCGCTCGGTGGGGCGGTTCTCCTGGCCGCTGTCGGCGCCGGCCGTCTGGTGCCGACCGAACGGCTCGCGGTCCGGCTGCTCGCCGCGGTGGCGTACGCGTGGACGCCCTACCTTGCTGAGCGGCTGCTGATCGGGCAGTGGGGGCTGCTGCTCGCGTACGCCGCGCTGCCCTGGTTGGTCCGGGCGGCGCTGGACCTGCGGGCGGGTCGTGATGGCGCGCTCGCTCGGGTGGTTCTCGCCGCTGCTCCCGCCGCGATCACCCCGACCGGCGGGTTGATCGCGTTGGGCACTGTGGTCCTGCTGGTCTCGGACCGGACGCGCCTTCGCCGGTCGGCGCTCGTGGTGGGCGGCGTCGCGCTACTCAACGCCCCCTGGGTGACCGCGGCCCTGGTCACCGGCGCTGGCGGTTCATCCGACCCGGCGGGGGTGGCGGCGTTCGCGGCGCGTTCGGAGAACTGGGCCGGCCCGCTGGTGGCGCTCGCGGGTACGGGTGGCGTCTGGAGCGCGCAGGCGACCCCCTCCAGCCGCGCGGCACCGCTGGTGCCGCTGGCGACCCTGATCCTGCTGATTCTGGCCGGTGTCGGTGCCGGCCTGCTGCGGCGGCGGCTGCCCCCGGGAACGGCGGTACGGCTGGCGGTGCTCGCCGGGGTCGCCTGCCTTCTGGCTGCCCTCGGGGTGCTCCCCGGCGGGGCCGCCGCGCTGCGCTGGGCGGTGGTGCATCTGCCGGGTGGAGGGCTGCTTCGAGACGGTCAGAAATTCCTGGCCCCGTACGCCCTGCTGCTGGTGGTGTGTGCCGCGTTGGGCGCCGAGCGGCTGGTGGCGAGAATCGACCGGGAGGTGGCGGGGGTGGTTCTGGTCGGCCTGCTGCTCCTGCCGGTGGCCGTCATGCCGGACCTCGCCTTCGGCGGTGCCGGGCGGCTTCGTCCGGTGAACTATCCGGCGGACTGGCAGGCGGTGGCCGAGCGGGTGGCCGGCGAGCCGGGGGAGATCCTCGCGCTGCCCCTGTCCGCCTATCGGGCCTATCCGTGGAACCCGGGACGTGTCGTCCTGGATCCGGCGCCCCGCTATCTGCCGGGGACGGTGCTGATCGACGACACGCTCCGGGTCGGTGATGTCGCGGTGGCCGGGGAGAATCCACGGCTCCGCGAGGTGCGCCGGGTGTTGGCCGAGGGGCGGCCCGTCTCGGCGACGGGCGTGCGCTGGGTGGTGGTGCAGCATCAACTGCCCGGCGAGGTCGACCCGGCGACCCTGCGCGACCTGCAGGTCGTCCACGAGGGACCGTTTCTCACTCTCTACCGGAATCCGACTGTTCCTCCCGAATCGGATCCCCCTGGGCGTGGCGCGTGGGCCGTCGTGATGGCGCTCGGCGCTGCCCTTCTGGTGGTCATGGCCGCCGCCATTTCGGCACTACACCGCCGCCCTACCGCGTGGTAACGTCCGCTCGCACGTCTCGCCATTGGAGGATTGGCATGCGTAGAGCTCTGACCCTGGTCGTCTCCGGCATGGTGGCGGCGTTGCTGGGGATCCTGGCCCTCGGCGGGCTCTCGGCCGCCACGACCGCCACCGACAAAGAGGCGGCCAACGAGGCCAAGAGTATTTCGGAAGCGGCCAAGCGTGCCGGAAAGAAGGACCCGTACGCCCCCGAGGTCTACGGCGACAGGTAGGACGGCTCGCCCCGCCGCTGCACTGGGCGGGGCGACTCTGCACCGTTCAGCAGGTCCGCGAAGCGCCCACCCGCGGCCTGCCAGGTGAAACTCGCCGCGTGCTCCCGGGCCTGCGCGCCCATCTCCCGCCGCATCTCTTCCTCGTGCAGAAGCGTGCGCACCTTCGCCAGGTAGTCGTCGATGTCGTCGGCCAGCAGGCCGGTACGCCCGTCCACGACAGCTTCGGCGACTCCACCCGCTTCCCGGAACGCAACCGTTGGCGTTCCCGCGGAACCCGCCTCGACAATCGTCAGGCCCCAGCCCTCTTTCAGTGAGGGGGTCAGGGCGACCCAGGCCGAGGCGAGCAGGGCGGCCTTTTCCTCCTCCGTCACGAAGCCCCGGAAATCCACCCGCTCGGTGATGTCCAGCTCGGCGGCGAGTTCGCGCAGGTGCGACTCCCACCAGCCCTGGCCGGCGACGACCAGCCGCAGTTGGGGCAACTCGTCGGAGAGGGCCGCGACAGCCCGCAACGCCACCTCGACCCGCTTGTGTGGCACCAGCCGATTCAGCGTCACGAGCAGCGGGAACGTAGCCCGCTCGGCGTCGGTGCGGGGCAGCGCCGGAGTGCCGTTGTGCACCACGGCGACCTGCTCCGGTGGTACGCCCAGCACGGCCAGTTCTCTGCGGGTGGCCTCGGAGACGGTGACGTACCGGCACCGCCGGTAGACGCGGACGGCGAGCGACGACTCGACCCACCAGCCGAACCGGGCGGCCCACTGCGGAAGGACCACCGGCCACTGCTCGCGATGCACGTGGTGGATCAGCTTGACCACCGGGCGCCGTGTCCACAGGGGGGAGAGGAACGGCAACCCGTTGCACACGTCGACCAGGATGTCGGGCCGGCCGCCCCGACGGCTCGACAGCGGGCCGACGCCCAGCGCGCCGGCCAGGTAGCTGAGCGCCGCCCAGAGGTAGACGGTGTGTCTGCCGCCGCGCCGCACCAGCCGGACGCCCGCCTCGTTGATCTCGTCGCCGGGTGCCTCGCTGTGGGCGGCGCAGAAGAGGGTGGCGCGGAAACCACGCGCCACCAACTCGGCGGCGATCCGTTCCACGTACACCTCGGAACCGCCACCCTCGGGGTTACGGGTGTCTCGCCAGTTGAGGAACAGCACGTGTCCGGGCATGCCGAAGCGACGCTCCACGCGAACCCTACTCTCAAGTAATTTAGGGACGCGCGTCACACTAGGGGCTGGGGTGCCGGCCCGGCAATGCCCGGATGGGCAGCGCTGATCGGTCGGACGCTACGCGCCGAACGGGGGCGTCGGAGTACCCGCCGTGACCGTCGGAGCCGTGCGGGCCGGTGCGGGCACATCGACGGCGGGCCTGCCGGATGCCTGCCCCCGCCCGGCCCGTCGGTTCCGACGCTGCGATCCGAGCAGTTGCAGGGGCCGCTCGACGCCGTAGTAGCTGACGGCCGCGTACACCAGCCCGAAGACCATGGTGAGCGCGAAGATGTTGAACAGTCCGCCGGTGAAGAGAGGTCGGTCGTTGACCAGGTAGATGAGTTCGATGACCAGCGGGTGCCACAGGAACAGTCCGTACGAGACGGTGCCGAGCCATCGTGCGGACTCGGCGCCGAAGACCTCCTTGACGCGCGTTCGCCCGCCGAAGGCCAGCGGGATCAGGATCAGTGTCGCGATCGCGAGGTACAGGGCCAGCTTGACCGCGAACTCGGCGGCTGTCGGACCGGCGAGGTCGCGGGGGCCGGCGATGGGCGTCGTCGCGATCGCCATCAGCCCGACCGCCGCTGCCCAGCAGGCAATCGGTGCGGAGGCGAGGTCGTCCAGCACGCGGAAAGCGCCGGGCGCGGTCCCGGTGCGCAGGGCGACGTGCGCCGTCGCCAGGGCCATCCCTGCGCTGAACCAGGCCGCGTACGAGGGGAGCCACATCGTGTGCAGCCCGTTGTGGAGCCAGCCGATCCCCAAGAGGGCGAGCCATCCCCCGGTCACCAACAAACCCCCGCAGACGATCACGACGGTTCGGACGGGACGCCATGACCGACCAACAGCGAGCACGGCGACTAGCGGCAGGATCAGGTAGAACGCGACCTCGGTGGCGAGGCTCCAGGTCTGGGTGAGCCCGGAGCGCAACTGGCCGGGCCCGTAGATCTGGGTGAAGGTGAGGTGGCGAATCCAGTCACCGGCGGACGCCGGCCGGTTCTGCGGCAGGACGATCAGGCAGACCAGCACCGCCAGCCAGTAGGCCGGCAGGATTCGTAGGGCCCGCCGCCAGAGGTACCGCCCGGCGCGCGGTCGGGACTGTCCCGTTGCGGCGTTCAGCGCCCACGGTCGGAACAGCAGGAATCCGGAGAGCACGAAGAAGATGGCAACGCCGACGTCGAGCCGGGCCAGCCAGCCGCCCCACGTGGTGTTCATGGTGGCGGCGGTCTGGAACCCGACGTGGTGACCGACGACCGCCACGGCGCCAATTGCTCGCAGCGCGTCGAGGGCGGGGAGTCGGTCGGTTACCGAAGGCTGCGGAACTGTTGGCGCGGCGGCTGTGGACATCTGGACATCCAGGGGGTCGCTTTGAAGGTGACCGGGGAGTAACCTCCCGCCATGTTAAGGATCGGGTGCCCCGGACAACAGGTCGTAGGGCGGCAGGCTACAGGAGGATGAGTGAAGCTTCGCGTGGGCGCCGCGCTCTTCGGGCTCGGTGTTTTGTTGCTGGTCTTCGCGGCTGGGCTGCCGTTCTATGTGGCCCCCTCAGTGACCAAACTGCCTTATGATCTTGACCCGACGACGTCCGTCGCGGAGGCGAAGAACGCCAAGTTCCTGAAGATCACCCGTGTCGGCGAGTCGGTGAGCATCGAGGTCCTGCAAGGTGACCTCGTCTCCAGCGTCGAGGTCATTCCTCAGCCGGACGACACGAGGGACCGGCTACCCGAGGAACTCAAGGGCGACGCGGTGATCTGGGATGTCTACCAGACGGTCAGGCGTGCCGACACCCCGGATGTGGTCAGCCAGTACAGCACCGAGCTGGCCCTCGACCGGATCTCCGGCGCCGCCGCTTCGTGGAAGGAGCAGTGGCTCAACGAGAGCGGCGCGGAGCAGACTCCGGTCGGGAACGTGAGTTACTCCGGCCAGATCTACAAGTTCCCCTTCGGCACCGACAAGCGGGACTACCAGATTTTCGACCGTGACCTGAAGCGGGCCACCCCGGCGAAGTTCGTCGGCACGGAAAAGATCAAGGGCATCGAGGCGTACCGCTTCGAGCAGCGGATCGAGAACGAGGTGCTGAACACCCCGGAGGCGAGCCTCAAGCCGCTGCTCGGCAGGTTCGCTCCCGGCGCCACCAGCGGTCAGATCGTCTACAGCAACACCCGTACGGTCTGGGTCGACCCGGTGACGGGCTCCTACGTGAACGTGCGGGAGCAGCAGAACAAGGAGTTGCGCCCAGACACCGGCGCCGCCACCGTGCTGCTGGACGCGGACTTCAACTACAACGACGACACGGTCAGCCGCAGTGTCGAGACGGTCAAGGACAACCGCTTCAAGATCGGCCTGATCAGTTTCTGGGGTCCGATCGTCGCCGGTGTCCTTGGTCTGATCGCCCTCGTCGTCGGCGTCTGGCTGGTGACGCGGACCAACGACGGTGCCGCCCGGCACCGCGCCGACCCGGCTGTGGCACCCCGCGCCGACGCGACTCAGACCCGGGTGGACCAGCAACCGGTACGCGACGCGAAGACCGCCGAGCAGCCCAGGACCGAGCCCGCAGGCGGTCCGCTGACCGACGAGATTCCGCCGGCGTCCACGAACTGGAAGTCCGAGGACCCGACGGTGCCGACCCAACGCCCGGCACCCGGCGAGGTGGAGCGGCGCTGACAGGTACGACAGGAAGCACGACCGAGGGGTGGGCCGCGATGCGGGCCACCCCTCAGTCGTGGAGCGGCTCCTGCGGCGGATGCCCTGCGCGACGTACCGCGTACCGGGTGCAGACCCAGTCGTCGCTGTACAGCAGATCGCGCCACTGCCCGACGATGTCCCCGCCGTGTGCGGCCATGAGCCGCACCATGTCAGCGTGTGGCACGACCGTCATCTTCATCGGCGCCGGGTAATTGAGCAGGTGGCACTGTGCCCAGCTGATCAGGCGGGACGGCGCCAGATGCCAGACGATGCCCCGGGCCGTATGCGCCGGTTCGGTGGGAAACCCCACGATGGCGGTGCCGCCTGGCCGCAACACGCGCAGGAACTCGGCCAGATAGTGATCGATCGCGGGGCGCGGTAGATGTTGCAACACTAGGGCGCTGTAGACCAGATCGAAGTGACCGTCGGGAAACTGGCTCAGGTCCGGTGCGTCGTTGAGGACGAACCGGATGTTCTCGGCGCTCCGGTTCAGTCGCCGGGCGGCCTCCAGCATGGTCGGAGCGATGTCCACACCGACGACCTCGTCCGCGTGTGGGGCGAGTGCCTGCGACAGCCGCCCGACGCCGCAACCGAAGTCGAGCACCCGCTCCCAGCGGGTAGGCATGCCGAGTTGGCGAAGTTGGCGGGACGTCTCCTCGACGTCGGCGCGGCCGGTGGCCAGGAACTCCCCGACGTCCCACCGTCCGCCGCGTTTGCCGGGCTCAACGAGTACGGCCCAGAGTGGATCTTCTGCGCCGAGCTTGGTCCAGTCCCGTCGCACGTCGTCTAGATGCACGTCGAAACCCTAGGACCTGGGGCCGCTCGGTGGGGTCCTGCTGTTTCCCGGATCGCCTGGATGTTCGGATGACAGGAGGTGGCCGAACGGCGCTCCGGGACGCTGCGTACTTTACATTCGTTACCTGATTGTAATTCGTCTATGCCCTGCCACTCTCCGCTGTTGTGGAGCAGGGTTGTGTCCCCTTTGTCATCTGCCGAGGCTTCTGTCCACGCAGGGACCTATGCAATTCGTGACATCGACCTGCCGTTGGATCACGCGCGTGTTGCCGCCCGATGGTCAGGGGGTTGTGAGCTGCGCCGCAACGGGTGCACGATCAGGCTCGATCGTTACCCGCCGGTAACACATGACGGGCCTGGTGCGGGGCCGCCAGTCCGAGACCGGCCACCTGAGGAGGAACCCGTGCAGGATCGCTTTGAGGATCAGGGTCGTATCCGGTGGCGGCGGTTCGCCGCCATGGCGGTCCCCGCCACCGCCGCCGTCGGCGCCATCCTGTTCGGCATGTCGACCGGCGCGATCGCGTCCGACATCACCGTCTCCGGGCAGACCTTCAAGATCGGCGCCGACCGTCTGGAGGGCGACGGCTTCAAGCAGTACGGCGGTGTCGTCCGCGAGAAGGGCAAGGACGGGAAGCCCGGCCAGGTCCACCCGGTCGCGCTCTCCGAGATCAGCAGCGCGGAGCTGTACAGCCTCTGCCAGTCCGTTCGCGCCGACCTGCCGGGCCTGCCGGTGGTGCTCACCATCAACGCCGGCGAAGGCAAGGAACCCGCCCGCGCCAAGGACCTGCTGATCGCGATGGACACGTTGAACGGCAACGCGACCTTCACCAACATCAGGATCGGTCGGGACGCCACCGACCTCAACCCGACCGCGCAGGCCGGCTCGTTCGGCCAGAACTCCGACCACGTCACCATCACCAACCTGCAACAGGTGTCCCGCTACACCACGGCGGCCACGTTCAACCTGGTCGGCCTCCGACTCAAGGTCAACGTGGGTGACGACGCCAAGGGCAAGGAGTGCTTCTGAGGTGAGCCCCGGCCCGCGGTGGTCAGCACCGCGGGCCGGGCCCACGTCCCCGTCCCCGCTCGGCCAGGAGGAGTACGTGACAACCGCGAACCCGTCCCACGCCCGGCCCGGTGGTCCGGCTCAGGCGTGGCGGCTCTTCCGCCGCTGGCAGCGCAGCCGGCCGTTCTGGGGTGGTCTGCTCATCGCCCTGGCCGGGCTGGAGATGTTCGGCTCCACCCGAATGACCGTCAACGGCCTCAGCTTCCACAGCGGTGCCACCGGTCTGCTCTCGCTGCTGATCCCGATCATCCTGGTGACCTGTGGCCTGCTGCTCTGGTTCACCCCGGCACAGCGCCTGTTCTACTCGGTCGTCGCGGCGGTCACCGCGGTGTACTCGCTGATCGGGCTCAACCTGGGCGGCTTCTTCGTCGGTCTGCTGCTCGGCGTCGTCGGCAGCGCGCTCGCCTTCGCCTGGACCCCGATCCGCCCCGCACCACCCACCCCGCCACCGGCCGAGATCGAGCAGGACGGCGACGACCCGGGCGGTGCCGGCCTGGCCGGCGTTGGCCTGGCTGATGTTGGCGCCGACGGATCTGACCGCAGCGGTGCCGAGCAGCACGGTGTCGGCCAGGGCGGTGTCGGCCAGGGCGGTGTCGGCCAGGGCGGTGTCGACCAGGACGGTGCTGGCCGGGGCGGTGTCGTGCGGGTCGATCATCCGGGAGCCGGAGCGTCCGACGAGGGTGCGCCGCCCGAGTGGCCGGGACGTTCCGCTGATCCGCGAGCCTTCGCCATCGCTCTCGTGGTCCTCGGCCTGGCGGCCGTCGGGTTGGCCAGCCAGCCCCGAGCGGTGCAGGCCGCGCCGAGTCGACCGGCCTCGACCGGCTGCCCCACTCCGCCCCGGGCCGTCACCCCGTCGCCCAGCCGCAGCGCGGCCACGCCGACGCCCATCCCGAGCCCGGGACAGGGTGGCAACGTGGTCACCGACATCCTGGACGGGATCGGTGATCTGCTCGGCCTCGGAGGCCGAAAGGATCCCTCGCCCTCGGTGAGCCCCACCGGGACGCCGGCAGCCCGGCCGACCAGCACGGCGACGCCCGGCCCCGCCGACTGCCCGCTACAGCCCCCGGGCAAGCCGACCCCGGGCAAGCCCGGCAAACCGGCACCCGACCGGCCGGGAACGGTGCAGCCGGGCAAGCTCCTGCCGCGGATCGCCGCCGATCCGGCCCTGCCGACGGTGGCCCAGACGCCGTCGAAGCTCACCGGGTCGTCGGTGCGGATGACCGGGCTGCGGTTCGACGGGGTCACGGACCTGCACACCGTGAGGGGCGACCTCAAGGTGCTGAAGTTCAGCATGCGGGAGGCGGTGACCACCGACTTCCTGCTGCGGGCCGACGGCCCCGAAGGGCGCAACCAGCGGTACGCGACCAACCAGTTGACAGTGCGGGGAGACGTGGCCTTCTACGCGACCCGGTTCGTCGGCCGACTGCTCGGCATCAAGATCACGCTGACTCCGGATCTGCCGCTACCGGACGGCCTTCCGATCACCTCGCCCATCCCGATCACGTTCACCGACCCGACCATCGACCTGGCGTACGTCACCAGCGACACGCTGACCGCCCGCCCGGCGTTGGCACTCAGCCTCGGCTGAGCGCACCGCCGCATAGCGGCCTCGGGCGAGCGCACCGCCGCGAAGCGGGCTCGGGCGTCCGGTCGCGCGAGCAGCTTCGGCTCGCGGCGTGGCCGCGCGCGCCGACGGACTCGTCGTACCGTCGACGCGCGCAGCCACCGCCCGGTCAGAGCCGGGCCAGCGCCCGGCGCAGCGGGTCGAGACCCAGCGCACCCAGGTCCAACGCCTGCCGGTGGAACTCCCGCAGGTCGAAATCAGCGCCCTTGCGGGCCTTGGCGTCCTCGCGGGCCTGGAGCCAGATCCGTTCACCCACCTTGTACGACGGCGCCTGCCCCGGCCAACCCAGGTAGCGGTTCAGCTCGAAGCGCAGGTTCTCGTCCGGAACCCGGCAGTGCGCCCGCATGAACTCCCAGCCCAGCTCGGGCGTCCACCGCTCGCCCGGGTGGAAACCGAACGGATTGTCCTTCGGGATCTCCAGCTCCAGGTGCATGCCGATGTCCACGATCACCCGTGCCGCGCGCATGGCCTGGCCGTCGAGCATGCCCAGCTTGTCGCCCGGGTCCTCCAGGTAGCCCAGCTCGTCCATCAGCCGCTCCGAGTAGAGCGCCCAGCCCTCACCGTGCCCGGAGACCCAGCAGAGCAGCCGCTGCCAGCGGTTGAGCAGGTCGGCCCGGACGGCGGTCTGCGCCACCTGGAGATGGTGACCCGGCACGCCCTCGTGGTAGACCGTGGTCACCTCTCGCCAGGTGGAGAAGTCGCTGATGCCCTGCGGCACCGCCCACCACATCCGACCCGGACGGGAGAAGTCCTCACTCGGGCCGGTGTAGTAGATGGCGCCGTCACTGGTCGGTGCGAGGCAGCACTCGATGCGGCGGACCTGCTCCGGGATGTCGAAGTGGGTGCCGTGCAGCTCGGTGATCGCCTTGTCGGCCAGCGCCTGCATCCAGTCCCGGAACGCCTCCTTGCCCTGGATGGTCCGGGCCGGGTCGGCGTCCAACGTGGCCACGGCCTCGTCGACGCTGGCACCGGAGCCGGCGATGCGCCCCGCCACGACCCGCATCTCCGCCTCCAGGCGGGCCAGCTCCGCGAAGCCCCAGGCGTACGTCTCGTCCAGGTCGACCTTGGCGCCGAGGAAGTACTGCGAGGCGAGTTCGTAGCGCTCGCGGCCGGCGGCCTGCTTGTCCCGCCCGTGCGGGGCCAGTTCGGTACGCAGGAACTGGCCGAACTCGGCGGTCGCCGCGGTCGCCGCCGCCGCACCCCGACGCAGCTCCGAGCCGAGCGTGCCCTCCGCCCCGAGCCGTTCGACCAGCCCGTGGAAGAAGTTGTCACCGGTCGGGTCGACCCAGATGTCGCACTGCTTGGCCACCTCGACGAGCTGCACCTTCGAGCTGACCTCACCGGCGGCGAGAGCCTCACGCAGGGTGGTCTTGTAGCCCTCCAGTGCGGTGCCGAAGCCGTTGAGCCGGGCGGCGATGTTGGCCTGGTCGTCGCTGGTCGCGGTGGGCATCAGGTCGAACACCATGCGGATCTCGTGCAGCCCGCTGGTGATCACGCTGACCTCGCTGGTCACCTCGCCCGCGTCGTACCGGGCGAGGTCCAGGCCGAGCCGTTCCTGCATGGCCTCCTTGGCGGTCCGTTCCGATTCGGTCTCCGGCTCGGTCACCTCCAGCTCGGCGAGGGTCCGGCGGGTGAGGTCCGCGCGCGCCCCGTAGCCGTCGGGCGAGAGGTCGTCGAGCTGGTCGTCATGGCCGGCGATGCCGACGAAGGTCGCGCCGGTGGGGCTCAACGGCGCCCACTCGGCCACGTAACGGTTGGCGAGTTCATCAATTCGTCCCACGCTGCGACCCTACGTGACCACCCCACCCCTGTGTCGCCGACGTTTGTCGTGTTGGAGCTGCGGGTTCAGCCACGGTGCGACGGCCGAAAGGCGCGCGACTTTGTCGTACGGTTGCGGCAGAGTGTCAGGGGTGACCACCGATACCACTCCTGACAAAGCGCCGGTCCGCGCCTGGCTGCCCGGCTTTGTCGCCCTCGCCGCGATCTGGGGTTCCAGCTTTCTCTTCATCAAGGTCGGGGTGGCCGAGCTGCACCCGGTCCAACTCACCCTCTACCGGGTCGTCGCCGGCGCGTTGACCCTGCTGGTGGTCCTCGCCGTGCTGCGCGACCGGCTGCCCCGCGAGCCCCGGGTCTGGGCGCACCTGACCGTCGTCGCCGCCTTCGGCGTGGCGGTGCCGTTCACCCTCTTCGGCTACGGCGAACAGCGGGTCGAGTCGATGCTGGCAGGCATCTGGAACGCCACCACGCCGTTGATCGTGCTGCCGCTGGCGGTGCTGGTCTTCCGCACCGAGCGGCTCACCGTGCGCCGTGCGGTCGGGCTGGGGCTGGGCTTCGTCGGGGTGCTGGTGGTGCTCGGGGTGTGGGAGGGCATCGGCGGGGCGCACTTCACCGGGCAGCTCATGTGCTTCGGCGCGGCGGCCTGCTACGGCGTGGCCATCCCGTACCAGAAGCGGTTCGTCGCCGGCAGCGCGTACTCGGGTCTGTCGCTCTCCACCGCGCAACTGCTGCTCGCCGCCGCGCAGTTGGCCATCGTCACCCCCTTCGTCGCCGGCCTGCCGCCGCTGCCCACCGAGCTGTCTGCGGGGGCGGTGGCAAGTGTGCTGACTCTCGGCGCGCTCGGCACCGGGCTCGCGTTCGTGATCAACATGCGCAACATCCGGGTGGCCGGCGCGAGCACCGCGTCCACAGTCACGTACCTGATTCCGATCTTCGCGGTGCTGATCGGTGCGCTGGCGCTCGACGAACGACTCAACTGGCACCAACCGGTCGGCGCGCTGATCGTGCTGCTCGGGGTCGCGGTCTCGCAGGGGATGTTCAGTCGCCGCCGGAGCAGCCCGGTCGTCGGCGTCGGTGCTCCCGCGACACCCGCCGCCGAACCCGCCCGCCGCTGACAGACCACCGCTGGATCCGGCGCGTGATCGACTCGGTTTCTTGAAGTCGGGGTGTCCGGCGGACCGGGGCAGCCCGATTTCAAGGAACGCGAGTGGATCAGCGCCGGAGGGCTGGTCAGGTGCGGTTGTGCGTCCAGGCCACCAGTTGCTCGGCCGACCAGGTGTTGATCACGCGGTCGGCGGGGACGCCGCAGAGGGCTGCACGTTCACAGCCGAATCGTTGCCAGTCGAGTTGGCCGGGCGCGTGCGCGTCGGTGTTGATGGCGAACCGGCAGCCAGCCTCCAGGGCGCGGCGAATCAGACGCTTCGGCGGGTCCTGTCGCTCCGGCCGAGAGTTGATCTCGACCGCGGTGTCGTGCTCGGCGCAGGCGGCGAAGACGGCGTCCGCGTCGAAGTCACTCTCCGCCCGGGTGCGCGCGCGGTGCCCCCGATCGCCCGGACCGGTCACCCCGGCCGGGCGGGACGACACCATCCGGCCGGTGACATGACCGAGGATGTCCAGGTGCGGGTTGGCGACGGCCTTCAGCATGCGCCTGGTCATCTTCGACCGCTCGTCCTTCAGACCGCTGTGCACCGAGCCGACCACCACGTCGAGCCGCGCCAGCAGGTCGTCGTCCTGGTCCAGGGAGCCGTCGGCGAGGATGTCCACCTCGATCCCGGTGAGGATCCGGAAACCCTCGGGCAGCGCCGCGTTGACCTGCGCCACGTGGTCGAGCTGCCGGCGTAGCCGCTCCGCGGTCAGCCCCCGGGCCACCGTCAGCCGGGGCGAATGGTCGGTCAGCACCAGGTACTCGTGGCCCAACTCCACAGCGGCCAGCGCCATCTCCTCGATGGGCGAGCCGCCGTCGGACCAGTCCGAGTGGGTGTGACAGTCGCCGCGCAGGGCGGCGCGGAGCGCCGTGGCCTCGGCGTCCAGGTCGCTGCCCTCGGTCGCCACCAACCGGCGGAGGTAGACGGGTTCCTCACCGGCGAGGGACTCCGCCACGCAGCGGGCCGTGACGTCACCGAGACCGGCCAGTTCGGTGAGCGTGCCGTTGCCGGCCCGTTCGGTCAGCTCGGCCGCAGGCAGACCAGCCAGCGCCTTCGCCGCCGACCGGAACGCGCGTACCCGGTAGGTGGCCTCGTTCGCCCGTTCCAGCAGGAACGCGATCCGGCGCAGGTCGGCGATGGGATCCCTCGCGCGGGCCATGTCAGGGCGCCTTCGGGCAGCCGTGCTTGCGTTGCCACGCGGTGACCTCGGCGGCCGGCTCCCGGTTGCCACCGCGCCGCCAGGAGTCCAGGTAACGCGCCGGCCAGATCACCCCGCGCCGGATCCACCAGCCGTCCTTGCCCGCGCAGGCCGGCGAGATGCCGAAGTGCACATGACACACGTTGTTCGCGTTGCCGGTGCGGCCCACCTTGCCGAGCTGCTGCCCGGCGCGGACCCGCACCCCGGCGTCGACTCCGCTGGTCACGACGCTCAGGTGCGAGCCGTAGTAGCGCACCCCGTCGTCGCCGAGCAGGGCGACCGACAGGCCGCCGTTGTCCGGGCCCTGTGGCCCACGCTTGCGGTACCGGTCCACGCGGCTCACCTCCAGCACCGTCCCGTCGGTCACCGCCACGAACGGCTCGCCGCAGTCGGCGAAGAGGTCCGTCGCCGGGTACGCCCCGTGCGTCGGGTGATAGTCGACGTCGTCGGCGCGTACCGGAAAGACGTGCTTCAGCCCGGTGCGGGGTGCCGTCGCCGACGGCCTGGCCGACGACGGCGCCGGAGGGCTCGGGTGGGTCGCCACCGGCGTGGGCGGCTGCGACGCCGGCTGGTCGGCGGTCGCCCAGACCGAAGGTGGCGTCGGCGCGGCGCCGTCGGGCACCCCCGGCCGGGTGGTCGCACAGCCGGCGGCCAGCACCGGGGCGAGCAGCAGCAGGATCGGGTACGCCGGACGAGCGCGGCGGCTGATCGTCGGCGAGGACATCCGGTCATCCTGGCAGAGCCGGTACCGTGGGCACGAGCGGCACGCGTGAGGGAGGGCAGCGACGGTGACCATTGCCGGACCCGACCCTGGCCCGGATTTCGGTGCCGTCCGCCCGGTGCCGCGTACCCCGTCGGGTCTCTTCCCCTCCGGGCCACCGACCCGGCCCACCTACCGCGAGCCGCACCCGGTCACCGGCGGTGGTGTCGCCTCCGGTGGCGGCGCGGCGGCCGGTTGGCTGCTGCTGTTCGGCCTGCTCGGCACCGACGTGACCAGCTATGCGTGGTGGACGGTGTTCGCCGGCCTGCTGGCCTGGGTCACCGCCCTGGTGCTGGTTCGCTACGGCGACCGAGGGGTGGCCACCGGGGTCGCCATCGTCACGGCGGGTGGTTGGAGCATCGCGGCCGCCGTGGTGGCGGTCCGCTGGGCCACCAGTGGTGACTGGCCGCTGTGGTGACCGGCACGGACGGGCTCCGAAACGGCGCTCGGTGACTGCACCGTGTGCCCGGTTGGCTGCGTAGCGAACGCCGTCTTGACGTGGCCGCCGAGACTCGGCACGCTCGGGACTATGGCCTGGACCACTCCCCGGCAGGATCCCGATCGCAATCGCCGTCGACTGCAGTTGCTGGCCGAGTTGGCGGGCGCCCGGGCGGTCCGTCAGCGCAGCCGACCGCAGCGGCAGCGCACCGAGCGTCTGCGCCAGCTCATCGCCACCCGCCGTCGAGTCGTCGGCTGATCCGACTTTGTCAGGAATGACCCGCCCTTCGGGGCGTTGACGGGTCGCCTGCCGACCCGACCGGCTAACGTGCACGCGTAACGAGTCGACGCTGTGTCGAGGGCTATTGGGGGGACCGTGTCGTACTTCGCTGCGGCCGTGGTGCGCGACGACAGTGGCTGGACCGCCGCCGAGGTCAGCCTGCGTGGCGCCACCGACATCGACGAGGTTGCCGACCGGCTGCGTGACGTCGACCAGGAGGCCGACGTGTCGCTGCTCTTCGTCGAGGCCGACGACGCGTACCTGGTGATCCTGCGCCTCGACGAGGGCGAGGACCTGCGCGTGTTCGGTTCGGACTCCGCGTACGCCGAGGAGTCGCAACTCGGGGCGCTGCTGGTCGGTGACCTGAAGACCTCGGTCACCGGGCTCGACGGTGACGACGAGCCACGCCCGGTGAGCACCGGTGACGAGGAGAGCGAGCAGCCCGTCGTCGACCCGGAGGCCGACCCGGTCGGTGAGGCCGACCTGCTGGCCAACCTGGGCATCTCCGCGCAGAAGCTGCTGACCCTCTGCACCCACGAGGGGATGATGCCGGCGGACGTCACCGCCGAGATCTGCCAGGTGCTCGGCTGCGCCGACGAGGTCGAGGAGCTGCGTGAGGTCTGAGCCGGCCGACGCCACCGATCCGTCGCTGGAGTCGATCCGACCGGGCCAGCCGACCCCCGGCGCGGTGGGCCGCGCCGGGCCCGGCGCCCACGAGGGCCTGGCCGACCTGGGCGAGGTCGGCCGACGACAGCGGCACGAGCTGTGGATGCGCCGCGCCCTGGAGATCGCCGTCGCCGGTCCACCCGTCGACGACACGGTCAGCACCGACGTCGACGACGTACCGGTGGGAGCGGTGCTCTACGGGCCGGACGGCACCGAGTTGGCCACCGGACGCAACGAGCGCGAGCTGACCGGTGACCCCACCGCCCACGCCGAGGTGCTGGCCCTGCGCCGGGGTGCCGAACGCACCGGCCGCTGGCGGCTGGACGGCTGCACCCTGGTGGTCACCCTCGAACCGTGCACCATGTGTGCCGGGGCGCTGGTGCTGGCCCGGGTCTCCACAGTCGTGTTCGGCGCGTGGGAACCCAAGACCGGCGCGGCCGGATCGCTCTGGGACGTGCTGCGGGACCGTCGGCTCAACCACCGCCCCGAGGTCTACGGCGGGGTCCTGGAGGCCGAGACCGCCACCGTCCTGCGCGCGTTCTTCCGCTGAACCGGGCCGCCGGTCAGGCCGGCGGCAGGGTGACCGTGACGATCAGGCCGCCGTCCTGGCGGGGCTGCGCCTCGGCGGTGCCGCCGTGGGCCCGGGCCACCGCGCGGACGATGGACAGCCCCAGCCCGAAGCCCCGCGCGCCGACTACCCGCTCCCGCGACAGCCGACGGAAAGGCTGGAACATCGTCTCGACGTCGTAGCCGGGGATGACCGGGCCGGTGTTGGTCACCGTGAGGGTGGGCCGGCCGTCAATGAGCCCGGTGCGCACCTCCACCCAACCGTCGGCGGGCAGGTTGTGGCGCAGCGCGTTCTCCACCAGGTTGAACGTGAGCCGCTCCAACAGCACCGGGTCGCCGCTGGTGGGTGCCGGCGCCAGGGCCCGCCGAACCCGCACGCCGGGTGCCTGCTTCCCGGCCTGATCGGTCGTGTGCGCGCAGACCTCGGCCAGGTCGACCGGCGTACGCTCGGTCAGCTCGTTCTCCGAGTCGGCCAGGGTCAGCAGACCGTCGATCAGCCGCTCGTGGCGTTCGTTGACCGCCAACAGCGACTCGCCCAGCCGCCGGGTCTCCGCCGACGCGTCCGGGCGGGTGACAGCCAGCTCCACCAGGGCGCGGTTGAGCGCCAGCGGCGTACGCAGCTCGTGCGAGGCGTTCGCCACGAACCGGCGCTGCCCGTCGAAGGAGCGATCCAGTCGTTCCAGCATCTCGTCGAAGGTGTCGGCGAGTTCGCGTACCTCGTCGGGAGGGCCGGTGAGCGCGATCCGCTCGTGCAGACCACGGCCGGCGGTGTCCGCGCCGGCGATCCGGCGGGCCGTGCCGGTGATCTGGTGCAGGGGCTGCAACGCCCGACCGGCGAGCAGCCAGCCGAACGCGATCGCCACCGTCGACACCACGATCAACGCGATGCCGCCCTGGGTGAGCAGCGACTCCAACGCGTTGCGCTTCGCCTCGTCCTGCACCTCCTGCAACAGGGCGCGCAGGTTGTCGACGTTCTGCCCGCTGGGCGTCGTGGGGGCGGTCTTCGGCAGGTCCCGCAGTTTCACCCCGAACGGCTGCGGCATCCGCTGATCCACCAGCACGTACGTGACGGCGAGCAGGACCACCCCGGCCAACAGGAAGAGCCCGCCGTAGATGAGGGTGAGCCGGGCGCGGATCGTCAGGCGTTTCATCGGATCTGGTACCCCGCCCCGGGAACCGTCTCGATCACCGGCGGGTCGCCGAGTTTGCGGCGCAGCTTCATGACGGTCACCCGCACCACGTTGGTGAACGGGTCGATGTGCTCGTCCCACGCGCGTTCCAGCAGGTCCTCGGCGGATACCACCGCGCCCTCGGCGCGCAGCAGCTCGGCCAGCACTGCGAACTCCTTGCGGGACAGCGCCACGTGCCGGTCGTCCCGGCGTACCTCGTGTCGGGCCGGGTCGAGCTGGATGCCGGCGCGACGCAGAGTCGGTGGCGCCGCCGGGCGGGACCGGCGGGTCAGCGCGTGCACCCGGGCCGACAGCTCGACCAGGGCGAACGGCTTGGTCAGGTAGTCGTCGGCACCGAGCGCCAACCCCGCCACCCGTTCCCGGACCGCCGCCGACGCGGTCAACATCAGCACCCGGGTCTCCCCGCCCGCGTCCACGATCGCCCGGCACACGTCGTCGCCGTGCACCACCGGCAGGTCCCGGTCCAGGACCACCACGGCGTACTCGTTGACGCCGAGCCGTTCCAACGCGGCGTCCCCGTCGTACGCCACGTCGACAGCGAACGACTCCCGCCGCAGCCACTCGGCGATGGCGTCCGCCAGCACGTTCTCGTCCTCGACCACCAGCACTCTCACCCCTCAATGGTGCTCGGGGCGCGGTAACGCCGGCATAACCGCCGACGGTAACGCCGGGGATACGCCCGCTGCCGTGCACTGGGTGCCACGTTCGGCGAACCGCGCCGGACCTGAGCGGAAGCGGACACCATGCGACGACAGATGCTTGCGATCCCCGTCCTGCTCGCCCTGGCGCTGTCCGGGTGCGGCGCGGGAGGCGACGACGGCGGCGGGGTCGCGACCGCCGGTGGGGCGAAGGCGGAGGCCACGGCGAGCGGCACGCCGGTCAGTGACTCGGAGCGGCAACTCGCCTTCGCGAGGTGCATGCGGGAGAACGGGGTGGACATGCCCGACCCGGAGGCGGGCGGGCGTCCCGGCTTCCGGTTCGGCGCGGACGTGGATCAGCAGAAGGTCCAGGCGGCCATGGAGAAGTGCCAGGACAAGCTGCCCAACGGTGGGCAGGGACCGCAGCTCAACCCCGAGCAGGCCGAGCAGATGCGGACGCTGGCCAAGTGCATGCGGGAGAACGGGGTGCCGGACTTCCCGGACCCGGACGCCGACGGGCGGGTCCGTATCGGGGCGGGGGGCAACGCGATCAACATCGGCGACCCGGCCATGAAGGCCGCGCTGGAGAAGTGCCGGCAGCACGCGCCGCAGTTCGGAGGTGGCCGGTGACCGGCGCCGTCCGACGCTCGCGGCTGCGCGCCGCCGTCACCGGCGGCGTCGTCCTGCTGGTCGCCGCCGTGGGCGTGGTCGCCGCGGTGGGTTTCGGCGGCGGCGCCGACGGGGGCCGCGCCCAGGCCGGCAGCGTGCCACCCGCAACCGCCACGGTCACCCGGCAGACCCTCGCCGACTCGGAGACCGCGGACGGTGAGCTGGGGTACGGCGCGACGCGTACCGCCACGGCGAAGCTCAGCGGCACCGTCACCGGGCTGGCGGCCACCGGGTCGACGGTGCGCCGGGGCAAGGCCCTCTACCTGGTCGACAACGAGGAGGTGGTGCTGCTTTACGGCGGGCTGCCCGCGTACCGGACCCTCGCCCCCGGGGTTAAGGGGCCCGACGTCGCGCAGTTCGAGCGGAACCTCGAGGCGCTGGGCTACACCGGCTTCACTGTCGACGACGAGTACACCGGTGCCACCGCGGACGCCGTCCGGGACTGGCAGGACGATCTGGGCCTGAGCGAGACGGGTCGGGTCGAGCCGGGGCGGGTCGTGTACGCCGACCGGGAGGTCCGGGTGGAGAGCCACCAGGTCGACGTCGGCGATCTCACCCAGCCCGGCCAGGCGGTGCTGACGTACACCGGCACCAGCCGGGTCGTCACCGTCGAGTTGGACGTGGACGACCAGCGGTTGGCCAAGCGCGACGCGAAGGTCACTGTGCGGCTGCCGGACGGCGCGACGGTGGCGGGCACGATCAGCACGGTCGAGACGGTCGTCCAGGCCGGCGCGACCGCCGCCAACGGGCAGGCCGGCGACGCCGAGACGAAGATCGAGGTGACCGTCGCGGTGACCGACCCGAAGGCCCTCACCGGCTTCGACCAGGCCAGCGCGGACGTCACGTTCACCGTCTCGGAGCGCCGCGAGGTGCTCACCGTGCCGGTGGCGGCCCTGTTGGCGCTGGCCGAGGGCGGCTACGGCGTCCAGGTCGCCGAGGGCGACGCGAGCCGGGTCCTCGCGGTGACCACCGGGTTGTTCGCCGACGGCCGGGTCGAGGTCACCGGTACGGGCCTCACCGAGGGCACGACGGTGGTGGTGCCGACGTGAGCGGCGAGGTGATCGTGCTCGACCGGGTCAGCAAGCGGTACGCCGGCGGCGTCGTCGCGTTGGACGACGTGTCCCTGCGGATCGGTCACGGCGAGTTGGTAGCGATCGTCGGCCCGTCCGGATCGGGCAAGTCGACCATGTTGCACCTGATCGGCACCCTGGACCGGCCGTCGTCGGGCAGCGTGCTCATCGACGGGTACGACGCGGCGAAGCTGACCGACCGGGAGCTGTCCGCGCTGCGGGCCACCCGGATCGGCTTCGTCTTCCAGCAGTTCCACCTCGCCCCCGGCGTCCCGGTAGTGGACAACGTGGCCGACGGGTTGCTCTACTCCGGCGTACCGCTGCGGCGGCGGCGCGAACGGGCGGAGGCCGCGTTGGTCCGGGTCGGCCTGGGCCACCGGTTGGGGCACCGGCCGCACGAGCTGTCCGGCGGAGAACGGCAGCGGGTGGCCGTGGCCCGCGCGGTGGTCGGCGAGCCGGCGGTGCTGCTCGCCGACGAGCCGACCGGCAACCTCGACTCGCACTCCGGTGCCGGGGTGTTGGAGCTGCTCCACGATCTGCACCGGGCCGGAACCACCGTCGTGGTGATCACCCATGATCGGGAGATCGCGGGAAGCCTGCCCCGGCAGGTGCGGATGCGCGACGGCGCGGTGCGGCACGACTCGGCCCTCGCCTCGGGCGGGGTTGGCTGATGGCGACGCTGACCCCGGCCCGACTGCGGCCGGCGGACGTCGTGCGCGTCGGTGGGGTGGGGCTGCGGACCCGTCCGCTGCGGGCGTTCCTCTCCGCGTTGGGCATCGCGATCGGCATCGCCGCGATGATCGCGGTGGTCGGCATCTCCTCGTCGTCCCGGGCCGAGCTGGACCGGGCGCTCGACGCGCTCGGCACCAACCTGCTCACCGTCGAGCCGGGCACCACCCTGTTCGGCGCGGACGCGCAACTGCCCGAGGAGTCGATTGCGATGATCGGGCGGATCGGTCCGGTGACCGAGGTGTCCGCGACCGGGCAGGTGCCCGACGCCAAGGTGTACCGCTCGGATCGGATCCCGGCGGCGGAGACCGGTGGCATCGCCACCCGGGCGGCCCGGCTGGACCTGCTCGGCACCGTGGGAGCCGAGGTGACCACCGGCACCTGGCTCAACGAGGCGACCGCCCGCTACCCCGCGGTCGTGCTCGGCGCCACCGCCGCGCAGCGGCTCGGGATCACCTCGGCGGACCCGCAGGTGCAGGTGTGGCTGGGTGGGCGGCCGTTCACAGTGGTCGGCACCCTCGCCGCCGCACCGCTCGCCCCCGAGTTGGACACGTCGGCGTTGGTCGGCTGGGCGGCGGCGGCCGAATACCTGGGCTTCGACGGTCACCCGACCACCGTCTACACCCGGGCGCAGGAGTCGCAGGTCGAGGCGGTCCGGTCCGTGCTCGGCGCGACCACCAACCCGGAGGCGCCGAACGAGGTCGAGGTGTCCCGGCCCTCGGACGCGCTGGCCGCCGCCGAGGCGAGCGACGCCGCGTTCACCGGCCTGTTGCTGGGCCTGGGCGCGGTCGCCCTGCTGGTCGGTGGGGTCGGCGTGGCGAACACCATGGTGATCTCGGTGCTGGAACGCCGAGCCGAGATCGGCCTGCGCCGGTCGCTCGGCGCCACCCGTGGTCAGGTTCGCGCCCAGTTCCTCACCGAATCGCTGCTGCTCTCCGCGCTCGGCGGGATCGGTGGGGTGGTGCTGGGCATCCTGGTCACCTCGGGCTACGCGCTGTCGCAGGACTGGCCGACAGTGGTGCCGGCCTGGGCGATGCTCGGCGGGGTGGGCGCGACGCTGGTCATCGGCGGCTTCGCCGGCCTCTACCCGGCGGTGCGCGCCGCCCGCCTGGCGCCGACCGAGGCGCTGGCCGCCGTCTGACCGGGGTGACGGGTCGGCCTGGCGTGGCGGTCAGGGCGCGGCGTGGCGCGGTCGGGCCGGCATGACGGGCTGGCGTGGCGCGGGTCGGGCTGGCGTGGCGCGGGTCGGGCTGGCGTGGCGGTCTGGGCCCGGTGCGATGCGAAAGAGCGGTATGACTCTGAGGCATATTTATACCTCTGAGTCATACCGCTCTCGGCAGTGACGCCGCCTCGCCGGAACGGATCAGGCGATGATCGTGTCGAGGGCGATCTCGACCATCTGACTGAAGGTCTGCTCGCGCTCCTCCGAGGTGGTCTTCTCACCGGTCTTGATGTGGTCGCTGACGGTCAACACGGTCAGCGCGCGGGCCTTGAACCGGGCAGCGATCGTGTAGAGCGCCGCCGACTCCATCTCCACCGCCAGCACGCCGTAGTCGGCGAGGGCGTCGTACAGGTCCGGCCGGTCGGTGTAGAAGGCGTCCGCCGCCAGGATCGGCCCCACGTGCATGGTGATGCCGCGCCGCTCGGCCACCTCGACCGACGTACGCAGCAGCCCGAAGTCGGCCACCGGGGCGTAGTCGATCAGCCCGTCGAAGCGCATCCGGTTCATGTTCGAGTCGGTGGACGAGCCGATCGCGGCCACCACGTCCCGCAGTTGCAGGTCGGTGCTGAGGGCACCACAGGAGCCGACCCGGATCAGCGTCTTCACGCCGTACTCGTTGATCAATTCGTGGGCGTAGATGGAGGCCGACGGCATGCCCATGCCGGAGCCCTGGACGGAAACCTCGACGCCGTTCCAGCGGCCGGTGAAGCCCAGCATGCCCCGAACCGTCGAGTAGCAGGTGGCGCCCTCGAGGTAGGTCTCCGCGATCCACTTGGCCCGCAGGGGGTCACCCGGCATCAGGACCCGCTCGGCGATCTCGCCCGGCTTCGCGCCGATGTGCGTACTCATGGCAAAGATCCTGCCAGGCCGGCCCGGGCGATACCGGTTCGGCGTCGGAACCGGCGGTCCTGTACCCTCGTCGGCGGTGGCGTGTCCGAGCGGCCTAAGGAGCACGCCTCGAAAGCGTGTGAGGGTTAACGCCCTCCGAGGGTTCAAATCCCTCCGCCACCGCTCTGAAATGCAGAAACGCCCGGTCGATCCGCGAGGATCGACCGGGCGTTCTCGCGTCAGAGCTGCTGCTCGCCGCCGTCGACGAACAGCTCGCCGCCGGTCATGAAGCTGCTCTGGTCGGAGGCGAGGAAGAGCGCGGCGTTGGCGATCTCGTCCGGGTGTGCCATGCGCTGCATGGGCACGCTCGATGCGATGGTCTTCAGCAACCCGGGTGCCTCGGCGGGGCTGGGTGCGAGGCCGGCGAGCCCGGGGGTCTCGGTCGAGCCGGGCACCAGGGTGTTGACCCGGATCTTCCGGCCGATCAGCTCGGCGGCCCAGGTGCGGCCGAACGAGCGGATGGCCGCCTTGGACGCGGCGTAGACGCTGAACGCCGGGGTGCCGTTGCTGGCGGAGGTCGAGCCGGTGAGCACGATCGACGCGCCCTCGTTGAGCAGGGGCAGGGCCTTCTGCACGGTGAAGATGGTGCCGTAGATGTTGGTGTCGAAGGTGTTGGCGACGTGCTCGACCGTGATCGAGTCGAGCGACCGGAACTCGCCACCGCCGGCGTTGGCGAACACCACGTCCAGCCCAGCGCCCCGCTCCTCGATCGCCCGCATCACCCGGTCCAGGTCGTCGAGCTTGCTGACATCGCTGGCGATGCCTGTGACGTTCGCGCCGATGCTGGCGACGGCCTCGTCCACCGGGCCCTTGCGGCGGCCGGTGACGAAGACGTACGCGCCTTCGGCGGCGAAGCGGCGGGCGGCGGCCAGGCCGATGCCCGTGGTGCCCCCGGTGACGAGGGCGGTCTTGCCGTCGAGCTGTCCCACGATGGATCTCCTCTGTTGGAGTGTGGTGATGTGCGGCCGGCCGGGCCTCCAGTAGTTCTGTACCGAGCGGTACGTATCTGACCGTAGCAACCGCCGCCCGGGTCGACAAATTTCTGTACCGATCGGTTTTCACTACTCGGTAAGCGACCTTGCCGAGCGATGGGGATCAACAAGCCCAGCCTCTGCGCCGCCTTCGGCAGCAAGGAGGAGCTGTTCCGCAAGGCCGTGGCCCTACGTCGAAAAGGACAGGGGGTACGCGCGGGACGTCTTCGCCCAACCGACCGCGTACCAGGTGGTCGCCCCCCTGCTGCGCCAGAACGTGGTCGCCGTAACCCGAACCGACCCGCCGGTTGCCTGTCGATCCAAGGGCGGCACCAGCTGCTCCACCGGGAACGCGCCATCGCCGGGTTCCTCGCCGCCGGCCGCCTGGGCGGTGACGGTGCCCTCGCCGACCGGCTCGCCCGCGCCGTCGCCGAAGGCGACCTACCCGCGCACGCCGATCCGGTCGCGCTCGCCCGTTCGAGCAGCGCCGCCTGGTGTCGAGCGGCCGCCGGCGGCAGCCTTCAGGCGACCGAGAAGGTGATCGTTCCGGTGTAGACGGCCGCGACGGCCGTCAGGGGAATCTGGACCGAGACCACGGGATCCCAGGTCGCCGAGTTGTTGCCGACGCCGTCGGTCAGGGTGAACGCCGTACGTTCGACATCGATGGTCTCTGCGTCTGCCGCAGTGGGCTGGCCTGAGGTGAAGGTGCCGATGCCGCTGGTTGTGGTGGCCGGGCCCGACCAGTAGGAGGCGTTGGTGTTGGAGATCGTGTGAACGGGGACGCCGCTGGTGACGAAGTCCGTCGCGACAACGGTCGCGGTCCAGGTCGGCTCCGACAGCAGGCGCTCATCCGTCACCGTGACCGGCCCCAGATTGCCCGACACGACTCCGCCCAGGCCGGCGCTGCCCAGGTCGGCCGTCTCCGGCGCGCTGATCGACAACTCTCCCGGCTCCGCGCAGGTCGACCTGGTGACCGTGTCGGTGTCCATGGTGACCGCGCCGTTGATCGCCATCGTCCGGCCGTCCACCTCGAGCGCCGCGCCCACGGTGATCGAGGTCAAGGCGAGGATGTTGCCGCGGAACAGGGAGTTGGCGCCGAGCGTGGCCGAGCTTCCCACCTGCCAGAAGACGTTGCACGACTGAGCACCATTGATCAGGTTCACAGTGCTGGACGCGCCCGTGATGAGGGTGCTGACGGTCTTGAAGATGAAGACCGCGTTCGGGTCACCCTCCGCGTCGAGGGTGAGGTCCCCGGCGATGGTGAACGTGCCCCCAGCGGATTCGTACACGCCGGTGGTCTTGGTGGTGCCACTGAGCTCGGTCGCGACGGTGTCCGTGGTTGTCCGCGACACGGCATCGTCGTAGGCGATGGCGAGATCGCTCTTGCCCTGAACGGCAGGGCCGTCGTTGGAGTGAATCGCGCCGTTCAGTTGACCGGGCGGAAATCCGGTCACGGCGGTGCCCGGGCTCACGCCGATGTCGCCGGTGACCACGCTGAGCCCGGTGTTGGTGACCGTCGTGCCGGCGAGGACAGCGAAGTTCGCGGCCGTGCCCAGCGGCACCGGCAGCTCGGCGGCGCTCGCGCTGCGTGGTTCAGCCAGGACGGCCAGGACAGTGGCCGTAGCGAACAGGGTCAGGGTGGTGACCAGCCGGGCCATCCCCGTGAGCTCTCGAGATGCGCCACTGTGGGCAAACATCGCATGGTCTCCTCGGGAAGCTCGACGGCTGGCAGCTCTTCAGCGACCTATGGTGGCACAACTGCCCATAAAGGGGACCTAATCGGTCAGTCTGAGTAGCTGCTCCACGCCGTCGAGCAGACGTTGCAGGCCGAATTCGAAGAGAGTCTCGACATTGAGGTCGACCGCCGTCCGGCTGAGTCGGGCCAGATGCGGAAACTCGCCCGCCGCGAGCAACCCACCGAACACGTCGGCCTGGGCCTCCATCCACTCGTCGTCGGTCAGGCCGGTGTCCTGCTCCGCTTCAATCCCTCGCTCCAGGTTGATGGCGGTGCCCCGAACATGGTTGGCCAGTGCGGCCACCAGGTGGAGTTGGGTGTGCTGGTCCAGGCCCTGCCGGGCGAGGGCGCGCAGCGCCCACTCGGTGTGCGCGACGGCGTTCGGCGCCATCAGCGGGCGGGTCAGCGAGACGACCTGGGCCAGCCAGGGATGCCGCCGGTAGATCGCCCACTGAAGTCGGCTGAGCAACTCCAGTTGGGCTCGCCAACCGGCCGGAAACGTGCGCGGCAGCCGATGCGCGGCGAAGGCCGCGTCCGCCATCAGCACGAGAAGCTGCTCCTTGCCCCGAACCTGCCGGTACAGCGACATGGTGGGGACGTCCAACTCCATCGCGATGCGCCGCATGCTCAGCGCCGGTAACCCCTCTGCGTCGGCGATCGTCATGGCGGTCCGCACCACCTGGTCGCGGGTCAACCCCTGGACGGGCAGCCGCCGACCGGCGGACGGGGCACCCCGAACCGGCGTGGTCGGCGCTGCGCCGGTCACCACCATGCCCACACCCGGCACCGCCCGGACCAGGTTCTCCTGCCGAAGCGCGGTGAGCGCCCGGCTGGCGGTCGCCATGGCGACGCCCCACTCCCGGACGATCTGCCGGGTGGACGGCACCCGGTCGCCGGGGCCCAAGTCGCCTGCCACGATGCGCCGCCGCAACTCCCCGACGATGCGCAGATAAGGAGGGGTGGATTCGTCGATCTCCGCCACGATCGCCTCCCGCCGGCCTCGCGGTGACCGTAGCGCACTAGAGCACCAGCACGCGCCCCCCGTCCTTCCTGCCGCGGCGTACTAGAGCTCCCTGGTCGGGTGGTCGCCAGCTCGACATGCTCGGCGCAGCCCGGTGCGTACGCCGTACCGGCGTCGACGAAATGGGGAGAGCATGAGAAGAGTGTCGTACCCCCGATGGGCCGTCACGGTGGGCGCTGCCGTCCTCGTCTGCCCGGCGATGGCCGTCGGTCCGGCCGCGGCCGATGATGACCGCCGAAGCGCGGCGATCGTCCGGACCGACCAGGGCGCGGTGCGGGGGACCCTCGCGGCCGACCACCGCTCGTTTCAGGGCATTCCGTACGCGAGCCCACCGGTGGGCGCGCTGCGCTGGGCCCCGCCGCAGCCCGGCCCGACGTGGACCGGAGTACGCGACGCGAGCCGGCCCGGTGCCGCCTGCGCCCAACTGCAAGGGCTGCCGATGGACACACCCTCCGATTCCGAGGACTGCCTCTACCTGAATGTCACCACCCCGCGCTCGGCCGCACGAACGCCTCGACCGGTCATGGTCTGGTTGCACGGCGGGGACTTCCGGTTCGGCAGCGGCGACGGGTACGGCGGGCAGCGGCTGGCCGCGGGTGGTGACGTCATCGTCGTCACGGTGAACTATCGGCTCGGCGCGCTCGGCTTCCTGGCGCATCCGGCGCTGGCCGGCCCGGACGGAATCACCGGCAACTTCGGGTTGCAGGACCAGCAGGCCGCGCTGCGTTGGGTGCGGCGCAACGCGGCGGCCTTCGGGGGCGACCCAGGCAACGTCACTCTGTTCGGCCAGTCCGCCGGGGCGACCAGCGTCTGCGCCCAGCTCGCCGCGCCCGCCACCGCTGGCCTGTTCCACCGGGCGATCGTGCAGAGCAACTCGTGCGCCAACCCGGTTCAGACCCGGGCCGAGGCGGTCGGGGCGGCCCAGGAGTTCGCGCGGAGAATCGGCTGCACCGACCCGGCTGTGGTCGCCGCCTGCCTGCGCGGACGTTCCCCCGCGCGGCTGATCGAGACGGTCGGCTATCCCGGCGCGGGTGTCGACCTGGGCCCGGTCGTCAACGGGCGCACGCTGCCGGTGGACCCGGCGGACGCGCTGACCACCGGGAGGCTGCATCCGGTGCCGGTGTTGACCGGGATGAACCGGGACGAGTCCCGGCTCATGGTGTGGGGGATGGAACGGGTCGGGCTCAACTGCCCGGAGCCGCCGAAGCCGGCCCAGGAGCCGGAGTCGTGCCCGCTCACCGACGACCAGTACCGCGACCAGGTGCGCGCCACGTTCGGTGACCACGCGGGGGAGGTGCTGGCCCGCTATCCGCGCGACCCCGCACATCCCGCCAGCGCGACGTTGGGGGCCGTGCTGACCGATCACGACTACGCCGAGCCGGTCCACTCCGCCGCGTTGGCATTCGCGCGGCGGGTGCCGACCTTCGCGTACGAGTTCGCCGACGAGGACGCGCCGTTCTTCACCGAAGGTCCGGAACCGACGTTCGCCACCGGCGCGTATCACTGCGCCGAGCTGCCGTACCTGTTCACTGTCGACTACGCCGAGGCGATGACGCCGACTCAGCGGCGGCTCTCCGACGCGATGGTCCGGACCTGGACCGACTTCGCCCGGACGGGTCGGGTGGGCTGGCCTCGACTGGGCAGCGGCTCTTCCTACGTGCGGGTGCTGGTCGGTGACGGCAGGCCGGGAACGAGCGATTTCAGGGCGGCCCACTCGTACGACTTCTGGCGGTCGCTCGGCCGCTGACGCTGTGGTTTTCGGCGAGCCGGCTCTCCGGGTGAAGAGCCGGCTCGCCGCCCGTCATGCGCCGGGGTTGCTGGCGTCGCGGTGGGTCAGCTGGTACGCGGCGTCGACGCCGTCCGCCTCCAGGATCACCGTGACTGGTCCGTCAGGTAGCGAGCAGGAAATGGTCCGCTCGACGGCGTAACCGGTCGGGCCGCAGTAGCGACGCCCCTCCGAGTCGAACACCGACAGGCGGGCGTCACCGGTACCGTCGGTCCGCTTCCACGTGAACGACTCCGTGGCGGCGCGAGCGTCGGCCGGGATCGAGAAACAGACCCCGAACCGGTCCGCCCCCGTCGTCACCGTGGCACCCGTCGCACCCGCCGGCAGCGTCGGGCAGGCGGGCGGGCCGTCGGTACGTGCGAACGCGAGCGAGTACGGCCCGTCCGAGGCGCCGTCGCGCGAGTTGAGTACGGCGAAGTACGGTGCCTGGCCGGTCAGCTCGCAGTGGTACTGGCGCAGCGCCCAGGAGGAGTCACACATGAACGCCCCGGTGGAGTCGATCACCGTCACGTCGGGCGAGCCGGCTCCGGTGGCGTCACCCGGGAGCAGTTCGGTGATGAGAGCGCCGGAAGGGCTGCTCAGTTGGAGGCAGTCGAACTGCGCGGGGTTGGCGAGTTGCCCTCGTACCGGTGCGTCCTGCCAGCCGGTGTCGGACGCAGGCCGGCAGTTGGACGGCAGCCACGGCAGCACCGCGAGGTGGTACCGAAGGTCCTCACCGATCACCGAGTCCGCGGTGCCGCCACCGAGCACCAGCGTGTACCTGCCGGCGGCGGGGATCGGGCACCACTCGTCCATGCACAGCCGGTGTCCGGTGCTGTCGTAGACGCTCGCGTCCTGCGGGTAGTTGTCCTCCCCGACCGCCTTGATCCGGTAGGTGCCCGCGGCGGGGAGGTCCAGGGCGCGGCACCGGACGGCGCCGAGCGGGCCGGCCGGGGCGGCGTTGTACGCCCCGGGGGTGACCGTCGGGCAGCCGGTCGCGTCCGAGAGGCTGCGGACCTGCATCCGGTAGGTCAGGTCGGTGTCCTCGGAATTCCAGCGGGAGAGGTAGGAGACGACCCGGAAGGTTCCGGTCGACGGAAGGACGCAGCCGTCCTCCCCCTCCGACGTTTCGGCGCACACCATGCCGCCCTGCTCGTCGACGAGCCAGGAGGAGATGTCGTTGTACCGGTCCGGGGTCCGGTACACCATGACGCGCTCACCGGCCTCGCCGTGGAACGGCTGGCAGTTGGTCTGCACCGCTGACGTCTGGTGCACCGTCAGGGTCGGCTGGTCCCACCCGAGCCCGCTGGGGGCGGCACAGCCCTCGGACTGGTCGAGCCGGGCCACCGCCATCCGATAGGTGACCGGTTCCCAGTTCCAGTTCTGCGCCACGAACGTGTAGTTGCCGGCCGTCGGTGCGGCGCAGGACCGCGAGGAGTCCCACTCCGCGCACACCACTCGTCCGGCCTCGTCGTACACCTGCCAGTTGAGGTACTGGTTGGCGTTCTGCTCCATCCGGACGAGCAGCGGGCCGGGGGTGGTGACTCGCAGCGCTTGACAGCCGATGCCCTCGGACGGGGGCACAGTGCCGGTCCCGACCGCGGCGCCGGGGTCACCGAACGCGGTCAGGGGCAGGGCGGGGCAGCCGACGGCCCGCGAGAGCCGCGGCATCTTGAGCGTGTAGGCGGCCTTGCTGCCGTAGGCCTCCCGCAGGAAGAGCCGGTACGGCCCGGACCCTTCGAGCGTGCACTCAGTGACGTAGCGCACCGTGCAGACCGGCTGGAACTGCGCATTCAGGATGGCGCCCTGGATGTCCTCGGCACCGCCCGGGTCGGCCAGGTGCAGGACCGAGCCGGCGGGCTGCTTGAACGTGAAGCAGCGGGCGGCCAGGCCGGCGGGCAGCGTGCCGCTGCGTCCGGTCGAGGCGAAGGAGAAGAAGCTGTCGGGCAGGTTGACGCAGGTGGACGGGGTCCGCATCGACTCTGCCGACAGCGAGTAGGCGCCCTTGCCGGTGCCGTAGTCGAGGCCCACGGTCACCGTGTAGGTGCCCGCGGCGCCGAGCACGCAGTCGGTCAGGTACGAGCTGACGTAGCAGGCGTGGGTGCCGTCAGGACCCTTGACCTCGGCCCCGACACCATCGCCGGAGACCTCCAGAAGCCCGATGTAGAGGGTGTCCTGGTCGACGGTCGAGGTGATCGTCCACGTCTGCTTTGTGGCGCCCGAGATCGACGCGCAGTTCTTGACCGTGCCCAGCGGAAGCTGCCCGCCGCAGGTGGCCACCGTGCTGCCGACCTTCGTCGGGGTCTTGGTGGCCTCGGGGGCCGCCGGGATGACCGGCGCTTGCGCCGGCTTGGTGGCCGGGCGCGGCTGCTCGGCCGTCGCTGCCGGTTTGGCCGACGGTTCGCCGGTCGGGGCGGCGGTGGCTGGACCTGCCAGCAGGCCCGCTCCGGCGGCGCCGAGGGCGGCCACGGCCGCCCACCTCGCCACGTGTCTCCACAATGGATCGAACAGGGTTGTACGCACGCTTGGCTCCCCCGCTAGAGTCGCGCGATCTGCGCGAGCGGAGGGATAATTTCACGAAGCTCGATAACCAACAATCGGCTTGTTGGGCACCTGCTGAACGACGGTTCAGCAGGGGCCGACGCCCTCGTCGAAGAGGCGGCGCGCCCAGTTCGCGTACCCGGCGATGGTTTTTCGGACCGTGCGCCCGTCGTGCAGGAACAGGTACGCGCGGTCGCCGCTGCGGGCGAGTAGCCCGTCGAGCCGACGCGTCCCCTGTGGAGCCCGCAGCCGGCTGACCTCCGGGTAGCGGTCCCAGACCTCGTCAATGGACGAGCCCGCAGTTATGCCCTCCGGTGTCCGCATCGGGTCGCCGACCCAGAGCAGCACGAGTTTGTCCTCCACGAAGACGGGGCTGACCGTGTCGTGGCCGGCGAGCATCGGCCCGCAGGCGTCCAGGCTGGTGCGCAGGATGCCGCGTCGGGTCAGCTCGTCCTCGGTGGCACCGAACTCGATGTTGCGCAGGCCGTTCAGGTCGATGATCTCCACGTTGCCGGCGGGCCTGCCGTTCGGAATCGACCCGGTTGGCGGTACGCCGCTGCCCGCGATCGAGGCAGCCGTCAACAGCGTGGCGATAAACGCAAATTGTCGCAATTTCATGGAATCCCCCAGTCCCCAACGGAACGGGAGCGTTCAGGTTGCTGCCGAACGCCGGATTACTGGTTTTCCCACTGTTCGACAAGCTCGTCCCAGTAGTCGGCGCTGAGTCGACGCCGCCCGTGCGCCAGCCAGCCCTCGGTGCTCCGTTCCAGGTGCAACCCCAGTTCGGCGAACGGGTCGATCCAGGTGCCGCGCTCCACGCCGAGCTGACCCAGCGCACCGTTGATCGGCCACTGCTCGCGCGGTCCGCTCAACTCGTCGTCGAAGCGTGGGCCCCAGGACAGCACCCCGCCCAACCACACCGCTGCCGACTGGTGGCCGACGCCACCACCGAACTCCGCCTCCAGATAGGCCACCGGCCCCGACTGTGACCAGCGGGTCAGCACCTCGACCAGCGCCGTCGACAACACCAGGCCGAACGGGCGCGCGGCGCTCCGGTCGTCAGTGGCGAAATCCGGCAACGACCCGGTCAGCTCGATCACCAACTGCGGGGTGACCGGCAACAACGCGAAGTCCTGGCGCAGCTCGCCGAGGACCGCGTGATCCAGCTCGGCGGTCTGCTCGCGGAGCAGCTCAACGTCCGCGACCACCGCGCTGAGCTGGTAAGCCATCGGACCCTCCGCCCTCCACAGCCTGTGGATAGAACATGTGTACGACGGTTGCAGGACCGTCGGCCGCCTCCGGACGGTACCCGCCCTCCATGCTCAGTTGCCCACCGCCGAATGGTCCGTCACCCGCACTGCCCGTTCGTCTTATTTCGATGATCGAGTCGGCTGCCTATGGTGTCCAGGCGCCCATCGAAACGGGGTATCTATGCAGCGAAGCGCATCCTTTCTGGTTCTCCCAACTGTTCTGGCCAGCCTGGCAATCAGTGCCCCCGCAGAGGCTGCGGAAGGCATCCGGACCATCACCCGGGACGGCGTCGTTCTCCAGCACCACGAGGTGTCCTGGCTGAAGGCGACGCCCCGGTTGCGGGGCACGGGTGCCGGTCGATCCGACTTCGACGGCGACGGCACCGACGACATCGCGGCCTCTGGCGACCCGTTCAATTACAACTTGCCGCTGGCCCCGGCCGGTGTGGTCACCGTGCGGTATTCATCCGCCGCAAAGGTCGACTACCTCATGGGTGCCATACCGGGAGACGGTGGTTCCGTCGCGTTCGGCACGACTCTCGTGGCGGGGGACTTCAACGGCGACCGTTACGACGACCTGGCGATCGGCAACCCTGACGAGCCGGACACCCGGACCAAGACCCACGCCGGCGGGATCTGGGTCATTCCGGGAAGCAGCAACGGCCTGGTGGTCAACTCGGCAGTCCATTTCAACCAGGACTCGCCGGGTGTTCCGGACAGCCCGGAGACCTTCGACCAGTTCGGGGGTGCCCTCGCGGCCGGTGACATCAACGGGGATGGCCGCGACGACCTCGCCATCGGCGCCTGGGGCGAGTCGATCGGAACCAAGGCGATCGCCGGGGCGGTCACCGTCCTCTTCGGTGCGTCGGGCGGCCTCACGGCCACCGGAGCTCAGCACCTCCAGCAGGACCAGGCCGCGGTGCCCGGATCGGCCGAGAGCAACGACCAGTTCGGCTTCACGCTCGCGATCGGAAAGGTCGACAACAACCGGTACCAGGATCTGGTCATCGGCGCTCCCCGGGAAAACGACGGCGCGAGCTGGGGCGGCACCGGCATGGTCACCCTGATGTGGGGCTCGGCGAGTGGTGTGTCGTCCACCGGTGCCACCTCGGTCACCGGTGCGGCGATCGAACCCGACGATGGGACCGGCACCGTCGCCTGGTACCTGGGTGACGCACTCGCGGTCGGCGACCTGAACGGCGACGGGCTCGGCGAGGTGGTCGTCGGAGCCCCCGGCGCGCAGACCCCGCACATCAACGGCGGCCTCATCGCGGCCTTCGCCGGCCGCTCCGGCGGCCTGTCCAGCACCGCCGTGCAGATCATCACCCAGCGTACGGCCGGCGTGCCGGACAACCCCGAGGACGACGACCGCTTCGGTGGCGTACTGGCGGTCGGCGACGTGACCGGTGATGGCAAGGCGGACGTGCTGGTCGGTACCCCCGGCGAGGACGTCGGCTCGCGGGTCGACGCCGGCATGATCACCCTGCTCAAGGGGTCCGCCGGTGGGCTGACCGGTGCCGGCGCGCAGGCGTTCGACCAGAACTACGGGTCTGTTCCGGATGCTTCCGAGAACGGCGACAGGTTCGGCTCCTCCGTCGCCCTGCTGAACCTCAGCCGCGCGAGCGGGCTCGACGCCGTCGTGGCGTCAATCGGCGAAGAGGTGAAGGGTGACTTCGCCGGATATCCGTCCGGGGTCATGAACCCGTTCTACGCCTCCGCTGGCGGGCTGGCGCCGCAGAACAAGACGTGGAGCGGTCTGTCCGACCGGACCGAGTTCATCTGGCCCCAGCGCTACGGTCTGCGGATCGCCGGGCCGCAGAGTGGTGGCACGATTTTCTGAGTGGTGCTCGGCAACGCCCGGTCGGTCTGTCGTGGACCGGCCGGGCGTTTGCGCGAAGAGGTCGTCGGGGCTTGCTCAGGTCCGCCGGGGGAGCTGGCTGACGAACGCGCGCCAAGCCGTGGGCGCGAAGGCGAGCGCCGGGCCGGTCGGGTCCTTTGAATCCCGTACGCCGATGACGCCGGGCAGGTTGTCGGCGACCTCGACGCAGTTTCCGCCGTTGCCGCTGCTGCGGCTGCTCTTGCGCCACCGGGCGCCGTTCAGCTCCATGACTCCGCCACTTCCTGGATGAGTTCGACCGACTGCCAGTGGGACAACGCCTCGCCGCGCACGTTCTCCCATGCCGCCATCATGGCGGCGATGTCCTCGGGGTCGCTAGCCACTTGTCCCTGAAGTTGGTTGTCGAGGTAGCCGGCGACCCGGTGGTCGTGGCTGTGCGCGATCACGAAAGGTCCGTTGAGGCCGGCATAGGCGCCGACCGTGCTGGGCACGACGTGCACCCGGATGTGCGGCTCGACGCACGCCGACGCCACGGCCAGCAGTTGCTCGCGCATCGTCGACCGGCCGCCCACCGGACGGCGGATGACCGCCTCGTCCACGACCGCCGTGAACTGCGGCGGGTCGTCCCGCTTGAGGATGCCCTGCCGGCCGAGCCGGACCGTGAGATGCCGCTCGATCTCACCGCGAGGGATCAGGCCCGCGCCGCCCAGCACCGCGCGGGCGTACGCCTCGGTCTGGAGCAACCCCGGCAGAACGGTCGACTCGTACGACCGAAGTGACACCGCCTCGCGCTCGATCTCCTGCCACGGACGAAACCAAATGGGATCACGACGTCTCGAAGTGTCCGGCCAGATGTCCGACACGTCCTTGTGCAGAGCCTCCGCAGCCGCCAGCCGGTGGCGCGGATGCGGGATGCGGTCCTCGGTCAACCAGCGCCCCACGGTCTTCGGGTCGACGCCGACGGTCTCGGCGAGGGATTCGGTGGTGTGCCCGGTGTCGCTGAGCGCCACCCGAAGCGCGTCGTTCACGGCCCCTCCATCGGATGTCCTAAATATCTGGGAACCATATCGCTACGCGGTGTATCTGTCTCGTAACTCTCCCGAGGGTGGTCCACAGAAGACGGCGTGGCCGGTGGAGGCGCAAGAGCCCGGCGGTCGGCGTCAGTCCGGGGTCGCCCCGACGGGGAGGCGGGGCGGCCCCCGTCCACCGCGAAGGAGGTCCACCCATGCCCCGCCGCCGCTACCGGAACCACCTGCCGACCCGACCCACCTGGCGCTGTGCCGCGTGCGGCATCGCCTGGCCCTGCTCGGCGGCGAAGCTGCGGCTGCTCGGCGAATACCGGCACGACCGACTCGCGTTGACCGTCTACCTGGCGACGCTGCAAGCAGAGGCCGGCGAGCACCTCACCGACGTCGACCCGGCCCGGCTGACCGACCGCTTCCTCTCCTGGGCCCGCGTCCGCGCCTGACCTCGCCAGCGCATTGCGCATCGAGAACACGCTAGGTTCCGGAGGTCGGAGTGGGACGGCGAGGTGGTGTTCGGCGAATGAGCAGATACAAGCGGGCCAGCGGCGACGTGATCCGGTGGCCCGACAGCCCGGACGCGCGGAAAGCGCTCCAGGAGTGGTTCGCCGACGCTTCGGCCACGGCGTACCTCTCTGGGGATTTTCTTGACTTTCGCGGGGCGGACCTCAGCCGGCTCGACCTGGCCGGCGCTTATCTCGCCAATTCCCACCTGGCCGGTGTCCGATTCGAGGAGGCCAACCTCGGCGACGCCAACCTGACCAACGCGGAGTTGCAGGGCGCGGATTTCTCCCACGCCGACCTGGCCAAGGCGGAAATGGTCGGTTGCTCGGCCGATGAGGCGTTGTTCCGTTCGGCTCGGCTGTTCGCGGTGCAGCTCGACGACGCCGTTCTGGAAGGGGCGGATCTCCGCCGCGCGGTTCTCAATTCCGCGACGCTCTACAAGACCGATCTGCGCGCCGCCAATCTTGAGCTGGCCAGCCTGCGCTGGTGCACGCTCGGCGGCACGAGCATGCCGACCGTGCTGACCGGCGCGAGGATGTTCGGCTGCCAGTTCGAGGGCGCGAAGGGTGCCGTCATCGGTCCGGTCCTCGTCGACGAGAGGGCGACCCGGTCCCTCGGCGGCACAGAGCTGGAGGCGTGGTTCTCGGGGCAGGGCGCGGAGCACGTCCAGGTGGTGGGCTGACGCCACCACACAGACGACTCAGGGCCGGTCCCCGTGGGGCCGGCCCTGTCGTTCGTGCAGCTCAGGCGAGCGGAGGATACGAGATTCGAACTCGTGAGGGTGTAAACCCAACACGCTTTCCAAGCGTGCGCCCTAGGCCTCTAGGCGAATCCTCCGCGAGCCAGGATACAGGCCCGTGTCGGGCGGGCGACCCCACCACCCCCTGAAGATCGACGGGCGGTCGGGTAGGCTGGGCGTCACCTCCCGTGCGGCGGTATCTCGTGAACCTCCCCAGGGCCGGAAGGCAGCAAGGATAAGCGAGCTCTGCCGGGTGCACGGGAGGCCTTTTTGTCTGTGGGCCGGTTGATCCGCTCGGCATCCGTGATGTCGCGGTGTCCCGGCCGCGCGGACACCGCGGTTTCCAGGAAGTCGAGTCGATCAAGGCCGACAGCCGAGTCGATCAAGCCCGAAGGCCCAGGCGCCCCGGGGTGGTGGGTGGTCACCCGCGCCCGACCGGCGCAGAATGGCTCGGTCGAGAGGAGGCGGGACGAGTGACGCTGGCGCTCTACCGCAAGTACCGGCCGCGTACCTTCGCTGAGGTCATCGGCCAGGAGCACGTGACCGAGCCGCTGTCGCAGGCGCTGCGCAGCGGACGGCTCAACCACGCCTACCTCTTCTCCGGCCCCCGTGGCTGCGGCAAGACCACCAGCGCCCGGATCATGGCCCGCTCGCTCAACTGTGAGCAGGGCCCCACCCCGGAGCCGTGCGGCAAGTGTGAGTCCTGCCGCTCGCTGGCCACCGACGGCACCGGGTCGATCGACGTGATCGAGATCGACGCGGCCAGCCACGGCGGTGTCGACGACGCCCGCGAGCTGCGCGAGCGCGCCTTCTTCGCGCCGGCCAGCAGCCGCTTCAAGATCTACATCATCGACGAGGCGCACATGGTCTCGACCCAGGGCTTCAACGCCCTGCTCAAGCTGGTCGAGGAGCCCCCGGAGTACGTCAAGTTCATCTTCGCCACCACCGAGCCGGAGAAGGTCCTCGGCACGATCCGGTCGCGGACCCACCACTACCCGTTCCGGCTGTTTCCGCCGAAGGTGGTCCGCCCGTACCTGGAGCAGCTCACCCAGGCCGAGGGCGTCGCCGTCGAGCCGGCGGTCTTTCCGCTGGTCGTCCGCGCCGGTGGCGGCAGCATGCGGGACAGCCTCTCCGTGCTCGACCAGCTCATCGCCGGCGCCGGCGCGGAGGGGGTCAGCTACGCCCGGGCCGTCGCGCTGCTCGGTGTCACCGACTCGGCGCTGATCGACGAGATGTGCGACGCGCTGGCCGCCGGTGACGGCGCGGCCGCGTACGCCACCGTCGACCGGGTCGCCGAGGCCGGGCACGACATGCGCCGGTTCGCCTCCGACCTGCTGGAGCGGCTCCGCGACCTGATCGTCATCCAGCAGGTGCCGGACGCCGCCGCGAAGGGTCTCATCGACGGCCCGGCCGACCAGATCGAGCGGATGGCTGCCCAGGCTTCGCAGCTCGGCTCGGCCACGCTGTCCCGCTGCGCCGACATCGTGCACAACGGGCTGGTCGAGATGCGCGGCACCACCGCGCCCCGCCTGCTGCTGGAGCTGATCTGCGCCCGGATGCTGCTGCCCGGCGCGGACGACTCCACCGGCGGCCTGCTCCAGCGCCTGGAGCGGATGGAACGCCGGCTCACCCTGGGCGGCACCGACGCGCCGTCGGCCGCCGCCGGCTCCGCGCCGACCAACCACCCAGGGGTACGCCCACAGCAAGCCACCCCGGTCCCGGCTGCCGCCACCCCGGCACCCGTGAACGCCCCGACCTCCGCACCGCCGTGGGCGGTCGACCCGGCTGCGTCCCCGACCCAGAGCGCTCCCGCCCCGGCTGCTTCGGTCAGCGGGGCACCCGCCTCGCACGCTCCGACCTCCGGTGCACCTACCTCGTACGTCGCGGCGGCCGACTCGCCGATCCCGGCCTCCCCTGGCGCGTCGACCGGGTCCGCCCCCGTTGACCAGGCCGGACCCGTCTCGCCTGCCGGGCCGACCCCGCGTCGCGTGGTGCCACCGTCGGCGGTGCTTCCCGACCCGGCCACGCCCGCGCCGCCCCGACCCGGAGCACCGGCCGCCGCGCTGGACGCGGTCGCGGTCCGCCGCGTCTGGCCCGACGTGGTCGGCAAGGTCAACCGGACCAACAAGCGGATCGCCGCCCTGATGCGGGACGCGGTCGTCCGCGAACTCGACGGCGACATGCTGGTGCTGACGGTGAAGTCCACGGTGCTGGCCAAGATGATGGCCGACCACGCGGCGGTGCTCACCGACGCGCTCTACGAGGAGTTGGGCGGGCGCTGGCAGATCCGGTGCGAGGTGGCCGGCGAGCGCGGTGGCGCGTCGCTGTCCGGCTCACCGCGCTCACAGCAGGCCGCACCGGCCCGCCCCGCCGCCCCGCCAGCCGCGCCCGCCGCCGCGACGAACGCCGCGACCCCGGCTGCCTCCGGCCCGACGAGCGCGCCACCAACCGGGCCAGGCACGAACCCCGCGCCTGGCTCGAACCCCGCGCCTGGCTCGAACGCCGCGCCTGGCTCGAACGGTGCGTCCGGCTCGAACGGTGCGCCAGGGTCGAACGGTGCGCCAGGGTCGAACGGTGCTCCAGGGTCGAACGGTGCTCCAGGGTCGAACGCAGCGCCTGGTTCGAACCCAGCGCCTGGCTCGAACACATCTGGCTCGAACGCTGCGCCAAGTTCGAGCGCGCCTGGCTTCAGCGCCGCGCCCGGCTCGACCGCTGGGTCCGGCTCGACCGCAGCGCCAGGTGCGAACGCCGCCGGGCCGGGGACTGTGGGGCCCAACGCCCCGACCGCCGTCGGCCCGACGAACGCCTCGTCGACCGCCGCGAACCCGAGCGGCCCCGCCGGCTCGGCTTCGCGTGGCGGTGTCGGTGCGGTTTCCGCTGGTCACGGTGCTGGTGGGCAGGGCGCAGCGCCCTCCGTCCCGGCAGCGGACGACGACGGCGACTGGCCGGCGGCGGCCCGCCCCGGCGGCGGCGCCCTCGCCACCGAGGCTACGGATGACGAGGACTGGCCGGAGGCCGCCCTACCCGGCGGCGTGTCGGCCGGAAACGAGTCGAGCCCGCACTCCGCACCGGCGTCGAGCGGCGTGAACGGCAGCGCCGGGAACGGCAACGCTGGGAACGGCAGCGGCACCAACGGTGGTGGCGCGAACGGCACCGGGCCAGGGGGTTCGGGCGGTCCTGGGTCGGCGGCCGGTGGCGGTAAGCCGGGCGGGCGCGGTAACCCGACACCGGGGGCCCGGCAGCCGGCGGCAGCCGGTGGTGCGCCGGTGAGCAGCGCCATCGCCGCGGCTCGCGCGGCGGCGGCGGGGCGCGGTGCGCGTACCGGAGCGGCAGCCCGGCCCGTCGCGGACGCCGAATGGGCGGGCGAGCCGCCCTACGACCCGGACTTCGACGGCCCGGCGCGGGCCGGCCGGCCCGGCGGTGCGGCCCCGGCGGCGGCCCCGGCCTTTGAGGGGTTCGATCCGGGCGACGAGCCGTTGGACGAGATCATCGACGAGAAGACCGCGCGGGAGTCCAGCGAGGAGCAGGCGGTACGGCTGCTCCGGGAAACCTTCGGCGCCGAGAAGATCAACGAAGTCGACGCCCGCTAACAACCCGGCCCCGGCTCGCCCTGGCTCGGCGATCTTGCAGTTTCGGTCGTCGTATTGCGTGGAATGCCCCTTTATGTCGAGGCAGGAAGTGCAAGATCGCGTAGGGGAGGGGTCTCGGCTAGCAGGACGCCCAGGGCGCAGGCCCAGAGGGGGAAGGGTAGGACGGCTACCCGTTCCATGCCGCCAACCCCGATGGCCAGGCCCTGCTGGGCGGCGAACAGTGTCGTTCCGGCCAGCGCGATGAGCCCGGCGGTGAGGGTGAGCCGTCGCCACCGGCCGAGCGCCGTGGTGCGTGGCGCGAAGCCGGCCAGGAGCAGGCCGATGTTGCCAATCCCCATGATCAGGACTGCGCCGAGGACGTGCAGGTTCTCGTCGATGTCGGCCGGGTAGAGGGCAATGAGGGCGTATCCGCCGGTGGCCAGCAGCAGGAGTGTCTGGGCCGTGCGCACCACCGGACCGCGACCGAGGATGCGCCAGGTCAGCAGGAGCCCGGCGGCGAGCAGGACGGCGGTGGCCAGTGTCGCGGTGTTCATCAGTGGGTGCCACGGCGAGCAGACGTAACGGGGGCGGGTGGTGTCCCAGATGCCGCAGTGGGCGTTGCCGAGGTCGCTGATGTTGTGGGTGGCCCAGCTGTAGGCGGGCTCGCGCCACCGCAGCCCGGTGACCAGACTGGCGACGAGGAAGATGGGCGCGGCCGCGAGCCAGCACAGTGCGCCGACCCGGCCGGTGCGGTTGAGGTTCATGCCACGAGCAGACCAGTGCGACGGCTTTGGGTGCACTACCAGCAGATGGCCGATTCGGGGTAGGGCTAGCCGTACCCGAAGGCTCGGCGTGGGCGGACGCACCGGGCGGGGCGAGGTCGGTCCCAGCGGATAGGCTGAGCGGCGGTCGAGCAGACGAGTGCGAGAAGGAGCCATCCCGTGCGCCCAGGTGGACAGCCGAACATGCAGCAGATGCTGAAGCAGGCGCAGAAGATGCAGCAGCAGATCGCCGCCGCCCAGGCCGAGCTGGCCGAGGCCGAGCTGACCGGCACCGCCGGCGGCGGGCTGGTCACCGCGACCGTCTCCGGCTCCGGTGAGTTGAAGGCCATCAAGATCGACCCGAAGGCCGTCGACCCGGACGACGTGGAGACGCTGGAGGATCTGGTCGTCGCGGCTGTGCACAACGCCGCCGAGGCGGCCCGGGAGCTGACCGAGCGCAAGATGGGCCCGGTCGCCGGCGGCATGGGCGGCCTCGGCCTGCCCGGTTTCTGAGCCGGCAGATGTACGAAGGTGCCATCCAGGATCTGATCGACGAGCTGGGTCGGCTGCCGGGCGTGGGTCCGAAGAGCGCTCAGCGGATCGCGTTCCACGTCCTCTCGGCGGATCCGGCCGACGTCAACCGGCTGGCCGGCGCGCTGCGCAAGGTCAAGGAGCTGGTGCGGTTCTGCACGACCTGCTACAACGTGGCCGAGTCCGAGCAGTGCCGGATCTGCCGCGACCCGCGCCGCACCGACGAGGTGCTGTGCGTGGTGGAGGAGCCCAAGGACGTGGTGGCCATCGAGCGGACGGGTGAGTTCCGCGGTCGCTACCACGTGCTGGGTGGCGCGATCAATCCGCTGGAGGGGATCGGCCCGGACAACCTCCGCATCCGGGAGTTGATGATCCGGCTCGGTGGCGGCGGGGTGCGGGAGTTGATCCTGGCCACGGATCCGAACACCGAGGGCGAGGCGACCGCCACCTACCTGGCGTTGATGGTGAAGCCGATGGGCATCTCGGTGACCCGGCTGGCCAGCGGGCTGCCGGTCGGTGGCGATCTGGAGTACGCCGACGAGATCACCCTTGGTCGGGCCTTCGAGGGGCGCCGCGCGGTCTGATCCCCTGCCGAACGGCCGGTGGCCGGTACCCGTGTGGGTGCCGGCCACCGCTGCGTCCCTGCCCGGAAATGATCTGACACCTGTGCCCTCATCGGGGCTGTTCGACGTAACAGTTTGGCATCGCGGATACAGATTGATCGGTTTTTCGCCTCGTTTGCCTACGAATCGAAGGTCAAGCGGCGGTTGAGGCACGATCCGATACCAACCGTCCACTCAGCGGTTTCCGGGGGGACGCATCGGGAGCTATGGTCACCGCCATCGGTGACCCCTGTCACCACGTTGTCCGTACCCCCAAGGACGAGGTGAAGCACACATGCGTGCACCCAGGCCGAAGGTCGCGATCGCGGCCATCGCGGTCGCGGCCCTCGCGGTAGCAGGCTGCGCCGAGAGCAACCGCGACGACAAATCCGGCGGAAGCAAGAAGGACACCCTCGTCTTCGGCGTCGCCGGAGACCCGAAGGTGCTCGACCCGAGCTTCGCCAGCGACGGTGAGTCGCTGCGCGTCGCGCGTCAGGTCTTCGAGACCCTGGTCCGACCGGAGGAGGGTGGCACGAAGGTCACCCCCGGCCTGGCCGAGTCCTGGACCCCGGACGCCGCCGGCACCACCTGGACCTTCAAGCTCCGCTCGGGCGTGAAGTTCCACGACGGCACCGACTTCAACGCCGAGGCCGTCTGCGTCAACTTCAACCGCTGGTACAACGCCAAGGGCCTCATGCAGAGCCCGGACGTGACCGCGTACTGGCAGGACGTCATGGGCGGCTTCGCCAAGAACGAGAACGCGGACCTTCCGCCGAGTCTCTTCAAGTCCTGCGCCGCCAAGGACGCCACCACTGTGGACCTGTCCTTCACCCGGGTCTCCAGCAAGATTCCGGCCGCGCTGATGCTCCCCTCGTTCTCCATCCACAGCCCGAAGGCGCTGCAGGAGTTCGACGCGAGCAACGTCGCGGGCACCGCCGAGGACATCAAGTACCCGGCGTACGCGACGGAGCACCCGACCGGCACCGGCCCGTTCAAGTTCAAGACCTGGGACGTCGCCAACAAGACGCTGACCCTGGAGCGCAACGAGGACTACGCGGGCGCCAAGGCCAAGCTGAAGACCCTCATCTTCAAGACGATCTCGGATGAGAACGCTCGCAAGCAGGCGCTGCGCTCCGGCGACATCCAGGGCTACGACCTGGTTGGCCCGGCCGACGTCGAGCCGCTGAAGAGCGAGGGCTTCAACATGCTCACGCGCCCGGCGTTCAACGTGCTCTACCTGGCGATCAACCAGAAGGGCAACCCGAAGCTCGCCGACATCCGCGTCCGGCAGGCCATCGCGTACGCCCTGAACCGTCAGCAGCTGGTCACCTCCAAGCTGCCGCCGGGTGCCAAGGTCGCCGACAACTTCATGCCGGACACCGTCGAGGGCTGGAACGGTGACGTCACGAAGTACACCTACGACCCGGCCAAGGCGAAGGCGCTGCTGGCCGAGGCCGGCGCGTCGAACCTGACGCTGAAGTTCCACTACCCGACCGAGGTCACCCGGCCGTACATGCCGAACCCGAAGGACATCTTCGAGTTGCTCTCGGCGGACCTGAAGGCCGTTGGCATCACCGTCGAGGCGATCCCGCTGAAGTGGAGCCCGGACTACCTGAACGCCACCACCTCGGGTAGCAAGCACGACATCCACTTCCTGGGCTGGACCGGTGACTACGGTGACGCCTACAACTTCATCGGCACCTTCTTCGACCGGCCGAAGGACGAGTGGGGCTTCAACAACAAGGCCCTGTTCGACCAGTTCAAGGACGCGGACACCACCGCCGACATCGCGGCCCGGACCGAGAAGTACAAGGCCCTGAACAAGTCCGTCATGGACTTCCTGCCCGGTGTGCCGATCTCGCACTCGCCGCCGGCGATCGTGTTCGGCAAGGACGTGACCGGCGTCAAGGCGAGCCCGCTCACCGACGAGCGGTACGCGACCGCCGAGTTCAAGTAAGTCCTGATCTGACGCAGCAAGGAACGCGGGCGGGCGCTGTCGCACAGCGCCCGCCCGCAACCCTCCGCACCCCTTCGAGGCCGCCGTGTTCCGGTTCATCGTCAGGCGCCTGCTTCAGCTGATACCCACGCTGTTCGGGCTCTCCCTCCTGCTCTTCATCTGGCTCCGCCGACTCCCCGGCGGCCCCGAGACCGCCATCCTCGGCGAGCGCGGCACCCCCGAGATGCGGGCCGCGATCCGCCGCAACATGGGGCTCGACGAGCCCATCCTGGTGCAGTACGGCCGTTTCGTACGGCGAATGATCAAGCTCGATCTGGGCACCTCGACCTCCACCAAGCGGGCGGTCACCACGGAGTTCATCGAGCGGTTCCCCGGCACCGTCGAGCTGACCATCACCGCGATGATCATCGCGATCGGCGTCGGCATCCCGCTGGGCTACCTGGCCGCCCGTCGTCGCGGCCGTTTCCTGGACCACGCGTCCGTGGGCGGCTCGCTGATCGGCATCTGCATCCCGGTCTTCTTCCTGGGCTACGTGCTCAAAGCGATCTTCTCGGAGAACCTGCACTGGTTCCCGTCCAGCGGCCGGCAGGACCCGACACTCGGGGCGACCCGAGTCACCAACTTCTTCGTCCTGGACGGGTTGATGACCCGTGAGTGGGACGCCGCCGCCGACGCCCTCTGGCATCTGGTGTTGCCCAGCATCGCGCTGGCCAGCATCCCGCTGGCGATCATCGTCCGGATCACCCGGGCGAGCGTGCTGGAGGTGCTGAACGAGGACTTCGTGCGGACCGCCGAGGCGAAGGGCCTGACCGAGCAGACGGTTCGTCGCCGGCACGTCCTGCGCAACGCCATGCTGCCGGTCGCCACCTCGATCGGTCTGCTCGCGGGCGGCCTGCTCTCCGGCGCGGTGCTGACCGAGACCGTCTTCGCCTTCAGCGGCATCGGAGCGTTCGTCGCCGAGGCCATCGGCCAACGCGACTATCCGGTGCTGATGGGCTTCATCCTGATCATCGCGGTGGTGTACGTGCTGGTGAACCTCCTGGTCGATCTCTCCTACAGCTTCATCGACCCGAGGGTGAGGGTGCGATGACACTCAGCCCGGGCAAGAAGCGCGAAAAGATCGACCGGCTCTCCGAGCTGGCCGCCCGTGACGACGAGCGGGGTGTCAGCCTCTGGCAGGAGGCGTTCCGCCGGTTGCGCGGCAACCCGGCCGCAATCGTCGGCGCTGTCATCCTGGCGCTCTTCGTGCTGGTCGCGGTGGTCGGCCCGTTCCTCGTGCCGTACGCGCCGACGGACACGGTGGGCATCCGGGAAGGGCTGATCAAGCCGGGTGTCATCCCCGGCCCGACCGGTGACCACTGGTTCGGGTACGACCACCAGGGTCGCGACGAGTTCAGCCGGATGATCGTGGGTGCCCGGCAGACCCTGCTGGTCGGCGTGGTCTCCACCCTGATCGGTCTGGCGGTCGGCGCGCTGATCGGTGGCGTCTCCGGTGCCGCGGCCGGCCTCGGCGGCCGATGGGGGCGGTGGATCGACACCACCCTGATGCGCTTCATCGACATGCTGCTGGCGATGCCGAGCCTGCTGCTGGCGGTGAGCATCGCCGCTCTGCTCGGGGCCAGCCTGACCACGGTGATGATCGCGGTCGGCGTGGTCTCGGTGCCGGTGTTCGCCCGGCTGCTGCGCGGCTCGATGATCTCCCAGGCCAACAGCGACTACGTGCTGGCGGCGACCTCGCTCGGCGTCAAGAAGTCGAAGATCGCGCTGACCCACGTGGTGCCGAACTCGCTCGCCCCGGTGATCGTGCAGGCCACGCTGACCCTGGCTACCGCGATCATCGAGGCCGCGGCGCTCTCCTTCCTCGGCCTCGGCAACCCGGACACCGCCGTACCGGAGTGGGGGGTCATGCTCGCCGACGCGCAGCAGTACCTCGGCATCCGGCCGTCACTGGCGATCTACCCGGCCGTCGCGATCATCATCACCGCGCTCGGCTTCACCCTGCTGGGTGAGGCGATGCGTGAGGCCCTCGACCCGAAGCTGCGGAAGTAGGCCCGGCAATGGCACTGCTCGAAGTTGAAGATCTCTCCGTCACGTTCGCGCGCCGCGGTCAGCGGGCCGTGCACGCTGTCGACGGGGTGTCCTTCTCGGTCGACGCCGGTGAGGTGGTCGGCCTGGTCGGCGAGTCCGGCTGTGGCAAGAGCGTCACCTCGCTCGCGATCATGGGTCTGCTGCCCAAGCAGCCCGGCCTGCGGGTCGGCGGCAAGGCCGTCTTCGACGGCACCGACCTGCTCCAGCTCGACGACCGGTCGCGGCGGGACATCCGGGGCCGGGACATCGCGATGATCTTCCAGGACCCGCTCTCCTCGTTGAACCCGGTGATCCCGATCGGGTTGCAGGTGACCGAGGTGCTCACCCGGCACCGGGGGATGAAGGGCGAGGCCGCGGCGAAGGAGGCGGCGGCGCTGCTGGACCGGGTCGGCATCCCCGACCCGAAGCGGCGGCTCAAGGAGTATCCGCACCAGCTCTCCGGTGGGATGCGCCAGCGTGCGCTCATCGCGATGGCGGTGGCCTGCCAGCCTCGGCTGCTGATCGCCGACGAGCCGACCACCGCGCTGGACGTCACCATCCAGGCCCAGATCCTGGAGCTGCTCAAGGAGCTGGTCCGGGACTCCGGCACCGCGCTGTTGATGATCACGCACGATCTGGGCGTGGTGGCCGGCATGTGCGACACCGTCAACGTGCTCTACGGCGGCCGGGTGGTGGAGACGGCCCGCCGTCGTCCGCTGTTCCGCCAGCCGCGTCACCCGTACACAGTGGGTCTGCTCGGCTCGGTGCCGCGCCTGGACGCCGGGCGGGGCGAGAAGCTCAACCCGATTCCCGGTTCGGTCCGTGACCTGCTGCCCTGGCCGGATGGATGTGCCTTCGCCCCGCGCTGCGCCCGTCGGATCGACGAGTGCGTGGGTGAGCCGCCGGAGCTGGTGCACGCGCACGACGGACGGAGCTACCGGTGCGTCAACCCGGAGCCGCTGCCGGGCATGGTGCCCGCCCCGCGCGAGGAGGAGTCAGCGTGAGCGAGCGTAGCGAGCGAACCATCAGGCACAGCGGCGTGGCGTCTCGCGCCGGCGCGGAGCGAAGCGGAGTGCTGGCGTGAGTGAGAACGACATCCTCGTCGAGGTGCGCGACCTGAAGGTGCACTTCCCGATCAAGCGGGGAGTGCTCTTCGACCGGGTGGTCGGCCAGGTGAAGGCCGTCGACGGGGTCGACCTGAGCATCGCGCGGGGCAAGACGTACGGCCTGGTGGGTGAGTCCGGCTGCGGCAAGTCCACGTTGGGCCGGGCGCTGCTCCAGCTCACCCCGCCGACCGCCGGTGAGGTCAGCTTCGACGGCGTCGAGCTGACGACGCTGCCGTCCGGCAAGCTGCGCAGCATGCGTCGCCGGATGCAGATGATCTTCCAGGACCCGATGTCCAGCCTCGACCCCCGGCAGAACGTCGAGTCGATCCTGACCGAGGGCCTACAGACCCACGGGATCGGCACCGACCGCACCGACCGTCGACGGATCATCGGCGAAACCCTGGACGCGGTCGGGCTGCCGCGCTGGGCGCTGTCCCGCTACCCGCACGAGTTCTCCGGCGGGCAGCGGCAGCGCATCGGCATCGCGCGGGCGCTGGTGCTCGGGCCGGAGCTGATCGTCGCCGACGAGCCGGTCTCGGCGCTCGACGTGTCGATCCAGGCCCAGGTGGTCAACCTGCTGGACGAACTCCAGGACAGCTTGGGGCTGACCTACCTGGTGATCGCACACGACCTCGCGGTGGTCCGGCACATCTCCGACACGGTCGGCGTCATGTACCTGGGCGCACTGGTCGAGGAGGCGCCGAGCGACCGGCTCTACACCGAGCCGCTGCACCCGTACACCCGGGCGCTGATGTCGGCGGTGCCGGTGCCGGACCCGGACGTTGAGGACCGCCGGGAGCGGATCCTGCTCGCCGGTGACCTGCCGTCGCCGGCCAACCCGCCGTCCGGCTGCCGCTTCCACACCCGGTGCCCGTGGGCGCAGCCCACCCGCTGCGCCGACGAGCGACCGGTGCTGCGGGACATCGGCACCAGCCGGGTGGCCTGCCACTGGGCCGAGCAGATCGCCAGCGGCGAACTGCGCCCGCACGGGGTCAGCGCGCAGATCGTCCGACCCGAGGGTGAGGGGGACGCGCCGGGCGTGGTCTCCGCGCCCACCGAGCCCGGCTCGTACGTCTGAGACTGGACGCGGTGCCGGCGCCCGTCAGCCCTCGGGGCGGTTCAGCAGCCCCACGGCGACGCCGTGCACCGCGTCCAGCCCGGCCGGGTCGGCCAGCGTGACCGACGTGCCGGTCACCACGTACCACTCGTCCGCGTCCTTGTACTGCACCCGCACTGTGACCTTGCCGTCCGCGTACTCGGTGCGCAGCGTCAGGTCACCGGTGACGACGCCGACCTCGTCGGTCATCACGCCGCCGGGGCCGGGCACGATGTCGGTGGTGCGGGCCTGCGGGCCGGCCGCCCCGCCCGAATCCGCGACCATGCCGGCACCCGGCACGGCGGCGGGGGTCTCGGCGGCGCCGTCCGCCGTCATGCCGGCGGCGGACGGGCCGGTCTCGCCGGCGGCGCTCACGAATCGCTCCCCACTGAACAGCCCTCCAACATGTCGGTCAGGGCGGCCTTCTCGGCGGTGGTCACCGTCAGCCGCCAGTAGTGCTTGACCGTCACCCAGTCCTGGGCATATTTGCACCAGTAAGACCGGTTTGCCGGCTTCCACTGCGACGGGTCCTGGTCACCCTTTGCCCGGTTGGACGTGGCGGAAACCGCGAAGAGCTGCGGACGGGTGGTGTCGTTGGCGAAATCGCCGCGCTTCGCGTTGTCCCACTCGTCGGCACCCGAGCGCCATGCGTTGGCCAACGGCACCATGTGGTCGATGTCCACGTCGGAGGGATCCGAGAAGCTGCGACCGTCGTACACACTCTCCCAGCGCCCACCGACCACGTTGCAGCCGGAGAGCTTCACGTCCTTGCCGTCGCGCTGGAGGATGCTGTCCCGGACATCGCAGTTCTTGCCGGTGTCCCGCCAGTGCGGGAAACGCTCCCGGCTGTAGCCCTTCATCGAGCCGGCGGTAGCGACGGTGAGCTGGCTCAGCTGCTCCGCGGCGTTGCCGCCGTCGCTCGACGGGGGTGTGGTCGGCTCATCCTGCGGGACACAACCGACCACGCCGAGCGCCAGCGCCGCGGTGAGCGCGGCCACCGCCGCTCGCGGTCCTGATCTGGTACGCACAGACGACACCTCTCCAGCTTGGGGGCTCCCGGCGATTGCGCACAGTACCCGGGCACGGTTTCGGCGTTTCGTGGCGTCTCCCACATGATGCAAGGCAGATTGGTGGGATGACCGCACCCGTACCGGCGACCGCCCTCCGGATGGGCACCACCGCCGGCCGGGGCACGCTGCTCGCCGCCGTACTCGCCTCTGGCATGGTCTTCCTCGACAGCACCGTCGTCAACGTGGCGCTGCCGAAACTCGGGCAGGACCTCGGCGCGAACGTGGCCGATCTCCAGTGGACCATCAACGGCTATCTGCTGATGCTGGCGGCGTTCGTGCTGCTCGGGGGCGCGCTCGGCGACCGCTTCGGTCGGCGACGCGTCTTCCTCATCGGCGTGGTCTGGTTCACCGCCGCCTCCGTGCTCTGCGGGCTGGCCCAGGGCACCGGCATGCTGATCGCGGCCCGATTCCTCCAGGGTGCCGGTGGCGCGTTGCTCACACCCGGGTCGCTGTCGGTGCTCCAGGCGAGCTTCCATCCGGACGACCGGGGCCGGGCGATCGGCGCCTGGGCCGGGCTGTCCGGGGTGTCCACCGCGCTGGGCCCGTTCATCGGGGGCTGGCTGATCGACGCGCTCTCCTGGCGCTGGATCTTCTTCCTCAACGTGCCGATCGCCGTGCTGGTGCTGCTCGCAGCCCTGCGCTGGGTGCCGGAGAGCCGGGACGAGAGTGCCTCCCGCACCGAGGGACGGGACCGGACCCGACGGCGGTTCGACGTCGCCGGAGCCCTGCTCGGAGCGCTCGCGCTCGCTGGCGTCACCTACGCCCTGATCGACGCGCCGGCCCGCGGGTTCGACTCCGCCGAGGTGCTGATCGCAGCCGTGGTCGGAGTGCTCGCCGCGGTGGCCTTCGTCCTGCTGGAACGGCGGCGTGGCGACGCCGCGATGCTGCCCACCGGGCTGTTCAGCAGCCGCCTCTTCTCGGTGCTGAACCTCTTCACCGTCGTCGTCTACGCAGCACTCGGCGGCTTCACCTTCTTCTTCGCCGTCTACCTGCAGAACGTGGTCGGCTGGTCGGCCTTCCGCACCGGCATCGCGTTGCTGCCGATGACCCTGCTGCTGTTGGTCGGCTCCGCGCGCGCCGGTGCGCTGTCCGCCCGGATCGGCCCACGCCTGCCGCTCGCCATCGGACCGGTGGTCGCCGCGGTCGGCCTGCTGCTGCTGCGCGGCGTCGGACCGGGCGCGTCGTACTGGCGGGACGTGCTGCCCGGGGTGCTGCTCTTCGGCATCGGGTTGACCCTGGTGGTGGCACCGCTGACCGCGTCGGTGCTGGCCGCCGTGCAGGACCGGTTCTCCGGGGTGGCCAGCGGGTTCAACAACGCCGCGTCCCGCGCCGGCGGCCTGCTCGCGGTGGCGGCGCTGCCGCTGCTCGTCGGGCTCTCCGGCGGCGGGTACGAGCAGAAGGCCGAGCTGACCGACGCGTTCCGGGGCGCGATGGAGTGGTGTGCCGGGCTGCTCGTGGTCGGCGCGCTGCTGGCCCTGGTGCTGGTCCACCGACCGCCCCGGAAAGCCCCGCCGTCCCAGCCCTGCCATTCACTGCCCGCCGCGACACCCCCGAAGTAGGAAGCCCACTTCGGGGGTGTCGCGCCCAGGTCAGCGGCGGGCGCGGTTGACCGCGCTGGTGACCGCCTTGATCGACGCGGTGACGATGTTGGCGTCGGTGCCGACACCCCAGACCGTCCTGCCGTCCACCTCACACTCCACGTACGCGGCGGCCTGCGCGTCACCACCGGAGGAGAGCGCGTGCTCGTGGTAGTCGAGCACCCGTACGCCCACCCCGACCGACTGGAGCGCGTTGACGTACGCGTCGATCGGGCCGTTGCCGACCGCGGCGAGCGAGCGACGCTCGCCGCCCACACCGACCTGGGCCTCGATCTCGACCTTGCCGTCCGCCGTGCCGATCGTGTAGCCGGCCAACCGGACCGCCGGGTCGGGCTGGTGGTCGAGCAGGTAGTGCGTAGCGAAGATCTCCCACATGGCGGTCGGGTCGACCTCGCCGCCGTCGTGATCGGTGACCTGCTGCACCACCCCGGAGAACTCGATCTGGAGCCGGCGCGGCAGGTCCAGTTGGTGCTCGCTCTTCATGATGTACGCGACGCCGCCCTTGCCGGACTGCGAGTTGACCCGGATGACCGCTTCGTAGGTGCGGCCCAGGTCCTTCGGGTCGATCGGCAGGTACGGCACCGCCCAGGTGTGCTCGTCCATCGGTACGCCGGCCGCCTTCGCGTCGGCGGCGAGGGCGTCGAAGCCCTTCTTGATCGCGTCCTGGTGGGAACCGGAGAAGGCGGTGTAGACCAGGTCGCCCGCGTACGGGTGGCGCTCGTGCACCGGCAGCTGGTTGCAGTACTCGACGGCTCGCCGGATCTCGTCGATGTTCGAGAAGTCGATCATCGGGTCGATGCCCTGGGAGAAGATGTTGAGCCCCAGGGTCACCAGGTCGACGTTGCCGGTGCGCTCACCGTTGCCGAACAGGCAGCCCTCGATGCGGTCCGCACCGGCGAGCAGGCCCAGCTCGGCGGCGGCCACGCCGGTGCCCCGGTCGTTGTGCGGGTGCAGGCTCAGCACCACGCTGTCCCGGCGCGGCAGGTGCCTGTGCATCCACTCGATCGAGTCGGCGTACACGTTGGGGGTTGCCATCTCGACGGTGGCCGGCAGGTTGATGATCAGCGGCCGGTCCGGGGTCGGGTCGATCACGTCGATCACCCGGGAGCAGACCTCCAGCGCGTACTCCAGCTCGGTGCCCGTGTACGACTCCGGCGAGTACTCGTAGAAGATCTCCGTGTCCGGGGTGTGGATCTCGGCGTACTTCTGGCAGAGCCGCGCCCCGGTGGTGGCGATGTCGGCGATGCCGTCCCGGTCCAGGCCGAAGACCACCCGCCGCTGGAGGGTGGAGGTCGAGTTGTAGAAGTGCACGATGGCCCGCTTCGCGCCGCGCAGCGACTCGAACGTCCGGTCGATCAGGTGCTCGCGGCACTGGGTGAGGACCTGGATGGTGACGTCGTCCGGGATCATGTCGTCGTCGATGAGCTGCCGGACGAAGTCGAAGTCGGTCTGGCTGGCCGACGGGAAGCCGACCTCGATCTCCTTGTAACCCATCTGGACCAGCAGCTGGAACATCCGGCGCTTGCGCTCGGGCGACATCGGGTCGATCAGGGCCTGGTTGCCGTCGCGGAGATCCACGGCGCACCAGCGGGGTGCGGCCTCGACGGTGCGGGTGGGCCAGGTGCGGTCGGGCAGTTCGACCCGGAACTGCTCCTGGTACGGCTGGTAGCGGTGGTACGGCATCCGGCTGGGGCGTTGCCGGGCGATCGGATCGGTCTCGGCGTCGGTGACAGGTTGAGCCATCTCAGAGTGCTCCCTGGAACATGTGGCGTCAGCAGATCGGAAGGTGTCGGCGAGATGCCGGGCGACGGTGCGCGGCGGTGCCGAGAAGAAACTCGGATGTGCTGGACGGCGCGATGCGACTCCGCGACGAGGTGCCGGCCGGTCAGGCCTCGTCGCGGCGGCTAAGGAGAAGCGCCTGCCACATGACCAGGTCACCCTACGTGATGGAACGGAGAGTGGAAAGGCAGGTCCGGACTATGGGACCGGGGTCATGGCCGGCTCTGCGGCCTCGGCACCCAGCCTCGGCGTCCGTTCCGCCCAGGCCACCGCGGGCGCGATCGCCAGGCCGACCAGCACGAAGATCGCTGCCGTCGGTAACCATCCCCACCCGCCGGTGGTCACCCCGAGCGCGGTCAGACCGACTGGGGCGATCAGGTACTGCACCTGGGAGCCGAGCCGGAACGCGCCCACGTACGCGCCGCGCTGGCCGGCCGGCGGCAGGGTGGCGGTGAGGCCCCAGGCGCCCGCCGACTCGATCAGCTCGGCCAGGATCAGCACCGTCGCGGCGGCCACCAGCACCACCACGGTGAGCGCGCCCCGGGTCAGCCCGGAGATCGGCAGGACCAGACAGAACAGGGTGATCAGCAGGGCTCCGCGGCGAGACGCCCGAGCCGCGCCCGACGCGGTGTCGGCGCCCCGGCTGGCGCGTACCTGGAGCAGCACGATCAGGACCGTGTTGAGCAGCACCAGCCCGGCGATGATTGTCTTCGGGGCGTCGGTGTGGGTGAGGATCCACAGCGGCATCACCGTCAGGTAGAGCGTCTGGTGCGCGGTGAGCAGCCCGGAGAGCAGGGACACCGCCATGAACGGGCGGTCCCGCAGCACGGCGAGGCGACTCATCGGCTCCGTCGGCCGGACCACCTGCGGGAGCCGGGGCAGTCGCCGCACGAAGAGGGCCGTGACCAGGAAGACCATCGAGATGAACCACACCATCCCCCGGTACGCCTCGATGGTGTCCACCGCCAGCACCAGGCCGCTGATCACCGCTCCCAGCCCGAAGCCGACGTTCAGCGACGAGCGCTGGTACGCCATCGCCGTGACCCGTTCGTCCGGGGGGAGCGCGTTGATCGAGTAGACCTGCACGGCCACGCCGCTCGCGGCTTCCACGGCGGCCAGCGCCACCACCACGGCGAGGAACCCGGCGAAGCCACCCACGAACGGGTAGGTCGCGAACAGCGCCGCGTCGAGCACCAGCCCCACCACCCAGACCCGCTGCGGCCCGTACCGGTCGGTGAGCCCACCCAGCGGCACCGTGCCCAGCAGCGACACCCCCGCCGCGATGGACAGCCCCAACCCCACCTGGGCGGCGCTGAGCCCGAGTGCCCGGGTGAAGAAGACGGCGCTGCCGGCGTGGAACAGGCCGCTGCCGACGGCGTAGACCATGGCCTGCACGGCCAGGGCCCGGGTCAGCCCGGCCGGCGGTACGACGTCTCGAACGGCGGTGCGGATGGTTTCTCTGGTCCCCATGTCCGGGGAGTGAAGCGGGCCCCCATCGGTCCGGTCGAGTCTTTTAGGCTGGGCCGAATCCTGTTCCTGGGGGGCGTGTGTCCGAGTTGCGGTTCAGCCTGGCCGACGTGGCGGGAGTACGGCTCGCCGTGTCACCTGTCAACGAGACGGTCATGAGCATGTGGGCGCTGGCCAACCCGATCCGCTACGCGGTGCACCTGCCCTGGATCGACCGGGCCCGGGTGACGTTGCGTCGTCCCGAGGTGGCCGACCGTGTCCGACCCCTGGTGGGGTTGGTCGTGCCAGGCCGTTGGCTGCCCGACTTCCTCACCCCGGCGGCCCGACCGAACGTGGAGATGGCCGAGCAGCTCGACCAGATCGCCGCGACGCCGCCGGCCGTGGTGGTCCAGGACCTGCTGTCGACGACCTGGCAGAAACCGCTGAGCCCGTTCGGGCGGGCGCTGCTCGCCGACCCCGGCGGGCTGCTGCCGCAGGTCGTCGACGCGGTGCGGGTCTGGTACGACGAGGCGATCGCCCCGGACTGGCCGCGGATGCGGGCGCTGCTCGACGCCGACGTGGCGTACCGGGCCGCGCAGCTCGCCGAGAGCGGCGCGGGTCGGTTCTTCGAGCAGCTCCACCCGAGCCTGCGCTGGCACGGCGACCGGGTGATCAGCGACGACACGTTCGAGCGAGACTTCGACCTCCGCGGTCGTGGGCTGGCGCTGAACCCGACGGTGTTCACCGAGCAGCACGTGCTGTGGAACCTGCTGGAGGATTCGCTGCCGGCCGGCGCGTACCCGGTCCGTGCCGTCGGGACGCTCTGGGAGGCGACGGCGCCACCGCCCGGCGACCCACTGGCCCGGGTGATCGGGCCGGGCCGGGCCGCGCTGCTGCACCTGCTCGAGACGGCGCTGACCACCACCGACCTGGCCCGACTCACCGGGATGTCCGCCGGAAACGTCTCCCAACACCTGGCCGCACTGCACGGCGCCGGCCTGGTGTCCCGGTCCCGCGAGGGTCGGCACGTGCGCTATCGCAACACCGACGCCGCGGCGGTCCTTCTTCGCGCGAGCCGCGGCGGGTAGGACGGGCGAGCGATCAGCCGAGCAGAAGTTCGGCCAGCGGTCGGCGATGGCGCAACCCGGTCTCCTCGGCGACGAGGTCCGCCGGCAGGCTGAGCGGGTCGCCGAGTTGCCCGACGACGAGCACCGCGTACGGCCGCACGTCGGGGGGCAGGTGCAGGTCGACGGCGAGTCCGGCGCGGTCCACGGTCAGCACCTGCCGCACGTGCAGTCCGAGCGCGGTGGCCTGCACGGTGAGATGGGCGACCGCTTGTCCCAGGTCGTACGCCGCTCCGTCGGGCGGCGTGGCGTCCGGTGTGGTGTCGCCGTCGACGTGTGCGGCGAGCAGCAGCGCGGCGGCACGGTGTGCCCATCGTTGGTCGCGCTCGGGCAGGTTGACCAGGATCCGCTTCCACGTCTCGTCATCGCGGCGACCAAGGGTGAACCGCCACGGTTGGCGGTTGCCCAGTGACGGGGCCCAGCGGGCCGCTTCCAACAGGGAGGACGCATCGGTCGCGCTCAACTCCTCGGTGGGGTGGAACGCCAGCGGACTCCAGCGGTAGGCGAGCAGCGGGGTGAGGTCGGCCATGCGATGAATCGTGCGGTATGGGCGATTCGCCCCCCACGGCGGGGGTTGCTAAATGTGGGCAAGAGCACCCGTAACGGGACGAAGATCAGGGCGTTCCCGCGCTCGGGCTGTCCGACGGGTCCGGAGTCGGCGGCGCCGCGGTGTCGAGCGGCTCCCGGTCGATCACCACCGGGCCGGCCAGCTGCACGGTGGCCGGTGCCGGGCCGGGTGCAGCGGCCAGCCGCAGCGTCCCGGCCCCGGTCCGGACGCCGGTCGGCGTGCCGTCCTGGTCGTAGCAGTAGATGCCCACATCCAGCGGGGCGTTGAGCGACGCCGAGGTGGAATCCACCGAGTAGCAGGTGCCGGTGAGGCCCTCGGGCGCGTCGGCCGGGGCGACCGCCAACGGCGCGCGTCGGTCGGTGAGCACGTTCAGCCAGTCGGTGAGCAGGTGCTGGACCCGGGGGTCTGACCGGCGTGGGATCGCGTCGTCGCGATCACCAAGGCGCACGCAACTCGCCGACGCGGTATGACCCGCCGACGGCAGGGCGCACTGGAACAGCCCGTCGGCCGTGCTGGCCATCGAGACGTCGGCGGTGCCACCCAGGGCGCCCCCCGGCACATCCACCCGCCAGCTGCCGTCGTTCGCGCTGGTGAACACGATGGTGCGATCCGGTTGACCCGCCCGGCTGTAGACGTACTGGGCCACCAGGTGACGGTCCTGAGCCGCCGCGGCCAGCGCGGCCAGCTCATCCCGTGCGGCGTCCACCTCGACCGGCCCCGGATCGACCGGCGGCGGAGTCGGAGGCTGCTCACTGGCGCAGGCGACGAGGAGGGCTGGCAGGGCGAGGACGAGCGGCCCGAGCACGCGGCCGGCCGAGCGGATGAGGACGGGCACCGGCCCATTCTGGTGGGTGCGGGCGGTAGGTGGGCGCCGGCGCGTACCCGGCTCGTTCCGGCGTGTCGGGCGGGGCGTCCCGGCGTGCCCGTCCGACCTGGTGGGACCGGCCCGGCCGGTCCCGGCCGGGCCGGATGGTGGGATCACCTGACCCGGCTTCGTTGTGCGCCGGATACCCTCATGAGGTCTGACACGCGCCGCCGGCCCCGGTTCCGGCGGCGTCGGCACGCTCAGGGTCGCTGGGAGGGAGTGCACCGTCGTGGCACTCGTGGTGCAGAAGTACGGCGGGTCCTCCGTCGCCAACGCCGAGCGGATCAAGCGGGTGGCCGAGCGCATCGTCGCCGCCCGCAAGGCCGGCGACGACGTGGTGGTGGTGGTCTCCGCGATGGGCGACACCACCGACGAGCTGCTCGACCTGGCCAACCAGGTCAGCCCGCTGCCGCCGGGCCGCGAGCTGGACATGCTGCTCACCGCCGGGGAGCGGATCTCCATGGCCCTGCTGGCCATGGCCATCCACAACCTGGGGTACGAAGCCCGCTCGTTCACCGGTTCGCAGGCCGGCGTGATCACCACCTCGGTGCACGGCCGCGCCCGGATCATCGACGTCACCCCCGGGCGGCTCAAGGGCGCGCTCGACGAGGGTTCGGTGGTCATCGTGGCCGGCTTCCAGGGCGTCTCCCAGGACACCAAGGACGTCACCACGCTGGGCCGTGGTGGTTCGGACACCACCGCCGTGGCGCTCGCCGCCGCCCTGCACGCCGACGTCTGCGAGATCTACACCGACGTGGACGGCATCTTCACCGCCGACCCGCGGATCGTGCCCAACGCCCGACACATCCAGCACATCACCTACGAGGAGATGCTGGAGCTGGCCGCGTGCGGCGCGAAGGTGCTGCACCTGCGTAGCGTGGAGTACGCCCGGCGGGCGGGGTTGCCGATCCACGTCCGTTCGTCATACTCGACCAACACCGGCACGATGGTCACCGGATCGATGGAGGACCTTTCCGTGGAGCAGGCACTGATCACCGGGGTCGCGCACGACCGCAGCGAGGCCAAGATCACGATCGTCGGGGTGCCCGACGAGCCGGGTGCCGCCGCGCGGATCTTCGACACCGTCGCCGGCGCCGAGATCAACATCGACATGATCGTGCAGAACGTCTCCACCGAGGGCACCGGCCGGACGGACATCTCGTTCACCCTGCCCAAGGCCGACGGCCCCACCGCGATGGCGGCGCTGAGCAAGATCCAGGAGCCGGTCAAGTTCAAGGGCCTGCTCTACGACGACCACGTCGGCAAGGTCTCGCTGATCGGCGCGGGCATGCGCTCGCACCCCGGGGTGGCGGCCGGCTTCTTTGCCGCGCTCGGCGCCGCCGGGGTCAACATCGAGATGATCTCCACCTCCGAGATCCGGGTCTCCGTGGTCTGCCGGGACACCGACCTCGACGCCGCCGTCCGCGCCATCCATGACGCGTTCGAGCTGGGCGGCGACACCGAAGCCGTGGTCTACGCGGGGACGGGTAGGTAGCGCCGATGACGGCGCTGCCCACCCTCGCCGTGGTCGGAGCGACAGGTGCCGTCGGCACCGTGATGTGTGAGCTGCTCACCGGGCGACGCAACGTCTGGGGCGAGATCCGGCTGCTCGCCTCCGAGCGCTCCGTCGGTCGCCGGGTCCGCTGCCGGGGCGAGGAACTCGTCGTCCAGGCGCTGACCCCCGAGGCGTTCGACGGTGTCCAGGTGGCCATGTTCGACGTGCCCGACGAGGTCTCCGCCGAGTGGGCGCCGATCGCCGTCGCCCGGGGCGCGATCGCTGTCGACAACTCCGGCGCGTTCCGGATGGACCGCGACGTCCCGCTGGTCGTCCCGGAGATCAACCCCGAGCAGGTCCGCAACCGGCCCCGGGGCATCATCGCCAACGCCAACTGCACCACCCTCGCGATGATCGTCGCCGTCGCGCCGCTGCACCGCGAGTACGGCCTACGAGAGCTGGTGCTCGCCTCCTACCAGGCGGTCTCCGGAGCCGGCCAGTCCGGCGTCGACATCCTGCACGACCAGCTCACCAAGGTCGCCGGCGATCGGGCGCTCGGCTCGCGCACCGGCGACGTACGCCAGGCGGTCGGCGACGACCTGGGCCCGTTCCCGGCACCCATGGCGCTCAACGTGGTCCCCTGGGCCGGCTCCCCGGCGGACAGCGGCTGGTCATCGGAAGAGATGAAGATCCGCAACGAGTCGCGGAAGATCCTCGGCCTCCCCGACCTCAAGGTCTCCGCCACCTGCGTCCGGGTGCCGGTGGTCACCGCCCACTCGGTCGCCGTGCACGCGGTCTTCGCCACCGAGGTCGACGCTGAGGGCGCCCGCGAGGCGCTGCGTAACGCACCCGGGGTGATCCTGGTCGACGACCCCGCGGCCGGCGAGTTCCCGATGCCGATCGACGCCGTCGGCACCGACCCGTCCTGGGTCGGCCGGATCCGCCGCGCCCTGGACGACCCCCGCGCCCTCGACTTCTTCGTCACCGGCGACAACCTCCGCAAGGGCGCGGCCCTCAACACCGCCCAGATCGCCGAACTCCTGGCCAAAGAACTCCGCACCCCCTGACCCCCAACCCCCCGCTGCCGCGATCTTGCAGTTTCTGTGCCGGCATAAGGGGTGAGGGCGACAGAACGACAACCGAGAGTGCAAGATCGGCGGAGACGGAGGGCGGTTACGCGGCGGAGAGCAGGACGCCGTCTCGGCCTTGGCGTTTTACCGCGTAGAGGGCCTGGTCGGCTCGTTTCAGGGTGCGGTCGGGGGTTTCGCCGGGGCGGGGCAGTGCGACGCCCACGCTGATCGTGCGGCCGATGCGTCGAGCCGCCTCGGTGAGCCGTTCGGCGATGCGGACCGCCTCCTCCGGGCGACTCACCTCGATCACCGCGACGAACTCGTCGCCGCCGATCCGGTACAACTCGTCGCCGTGCCGCAGCGCCCCCTCCAGCGCCCGGGCCAACCCGACCAGCACCCGGTCGCCGGCCTGGTGGCCGTACGTGTCGTTCACGGTCTTGAAGCCGTCCACGTCGATCGCCAGCAGGGCCGTACGCCCGGGGGTGGCCGCCGCGATCCGCTGCCCGAACGGGCCGGTGTGCCGCAACCCGGTCAGCGGGTCGGAGCTGGCCTGCTCCCGCAGCCGGGCCAGCGTGCGCAGCCGGTCCACGCTCGTCCAGGCCTGCCCGGCGAGCAATTCCATGAGGCTGACGGTGGTCGGGTCCGGGCGCAGCGCGCGTTCGTCGGCGACCAGCAGCACCCCACCGGCGTCCGTGGGTCCGACCGGCACGGCGACCAGCGTGCGTACCCCTGCCCGGGTCAGCGGGCGGTAGTCCTCGGTCGGGGGATGCCCGGTCTCGCCCAGCGTGTACCCGGCGCCGTAACGGTGGGCCCGCTCGACCATCCGGTCCAGGGCGGCCGGACCCGCCGCGGCCAGCTCGGCGCGAATCCGGGTCTCCAGGTCGCTCGGCGTCGCCGGGGACGGGCCGAGCTGACCGCCGATCAGCAGCAGTGCGGTGGAGAGCGTGGAGACCTCGCGGGCGGCGCGGGCCGCCGCCCCCATCACCTCCCCCTCGGTCGGCGCGGAGGAGAGCGCCGCCGCGTGCCGAAGCAGCTTCTCGCTGCGACTCTCCGCAGGTGGGCCACCGAGGGCGGCGATCCGCGCACCGAGCCCGTCGGCCAGCCGCTGCGCGGTCTCCCGCCACGGCTCCAGGTCGGTCGGCTCACTCCACTGCAGGTCGAGTACGCCGATCGCGCGGCCCGTCGGGTCCAGCACCGGCACGCACAGCTCGGCGGTCACATCCGGGCGGACCGGCAGGTAGTCCTTGTCGACGCTGACGTCCGGGACGACGGCGGGAGTGCCGGTCGCGTACACCCGGCCGACGATGCCGGTCCGCGCCGGCACGGTGGCGAAGACCTGCCAGGCCCCGGTCGCCGCGACGCAGCGCAGGCGGTCGTGGACCGCGAGCAGCACGGAGATGGTCGCCGGGGTGTGGCGGGACAGCGCGGTGACCGTCCACCGGCACGCCTCCGGCGTGCTCGACGCCATCGGCAGGCGGACGGTGACGTCACGGATGACTCGCTGATGATCCACTCGCACGTCGTTCCAGGTAGGGGAGGAGCTCGGCCGACGCCGAACCGCTCGATCAAGCGTACTCACGGCGGCTGGGACCGGCCGGGCTTCGTACACACGTGCTATCCACAGGCTGTGGACGCAGCCTGTGGGCATTGAGGCCGGGGTGTGGGGGTGGCGCTCCCTCGGCGCCCGGGCCGCAGGTCAGGCGTGGACGGCGGCCGGCTCTGGGCGGTCGCGGCCATCGCCCGTCCTGGGCGGTGGTGAGCGGCAGTGCGAGGGGCACACGTAAACCGATGGATCAACTACTATGTGCATGGCCCTCGCTATTCGGAGCGCCCCCCTCGGGGCGAAGTGCTTGCGCACCATTAGAGTCTTGGTTACGGTGAATGTGTTCCACATTGGATTGTCCCTCTAGTTAGGATCAAAAATGCGCGCAACGGGGAAAGCACGTGTTGGAGCCGCACTGTTCGGTGCGCTCGCGTTCGGTGGAGTTCAGCTGATTGGTGCCTCGCCCGCACTTGCGGGAGACTTCACAATTCAGGCGACCTGCTATCGGACAGTTTCGGTTGTCGGGGGAGACGTCGGCGTCTCGGGCGAGAGCATTCCCTCGGCTGGCAGCACCGCTGCCAGCACCGCTTGCGGTATGGCGCAGGGCGCCAACAGCGCGGCGGTGAAGACGTTGCAGCAGACCTTGAAATACTGCTACAACCAGAACATCGCAATCGACAGCGATTTCGGTCCGGCAACCAAGACTGCTCTGAGGAATGCGCAGAGGTCCGAGGGAATTACCGCCGATGGCGTATACGGAACCCAGACCCGGAACACCCTGATCTGGTGGACCGGCACGACGACCTACAACTGCAACAGCATCGTGCTTCCCGTTCGACTGGCCTAGTCGATAAATTCAACTGATTGCCGTCCCGGCGCAAGCAGGCAAGAAATTGTCAGCTTGCGCCGGGGCGGCAATGGCACGTGCCATCAGCGAATTCTCACTGAACCGCTGCAAGGCAGCTGACAGTCCGGCGTCGATCGAACGTGACTCGACCTCCGGAGCGGGCCGGACCCGGCGCCCCGTCCCCCTCAACGGCCAACTCACCCACATCGGCGTAGGCCCCCGTGACGCCGCGCCTGCCGCTAGCGTGGAGCCTCCCGGCGCCGAGGAGGCGAGCCCATGCTCATCGCCCAGCTCAGTGACCCGCACCTGACCACCGGCCTGCTCGCCGCCGAACCGGCCGCCGGGTTGCACCGAGCGCTCGGCCGGGTGCTGGCGTTGCGACCCCGACCGGACTGCGTGGTGATCAGCGGCGACCTGGCCGACCACGGCCAGCCCGACGAGTACGCGGCGCTGCGCGAGGTGATCGGCCGTTTCCCGTTGCCGGTGCACCTGACCACCGGCAACCATGACGACCGGGAGTCCCTGCTCGACGCGTTCGGCGGCACACCGTGGCTCGGCGGCGGCTTCTCGGCCTACTACCACGTCGACCACGAGGCGGCGTCCGTCGTTGTGCTCGACTCGCTCGTCCCCGGCAGCGACGGGGGCCTACTCGGCGAGGAACAGCTCGGCTGGCTCGACGGGGTGCTGGCCGGGCGGCCCGAGGTGCCCGCCGTGATCTTCCTGCACCACCCGCCGGTCGCGGTCGGCATCCCCGCCGCGGACTCCATCCGGCTCGCCGACGGTGACGCGCTCGCCGAGGTGATCGGTCGGCACCGGCACGTGGTACGGGTCGGCGCCGGCCACCTGCACCGCCCGGTCACCACCGCGTACGCGGGCACGGTCCTCACCGTGGCGCCCAGCACCTGGAAGCAGAGCACGCTCACCATGAGCGCCGACGAGCAGATCGGTTGGGTCAACGAGCCCACCGCCTTCCTGCTGCACTCGGTCGAGACCGGCGGATGCGTGACCCATACCGTGCAGGTGAGCCACTCCGCCGGGCAGACCTGCGGCTTCTGAGGGTCGTCGTGCTGGCCTGGTACGTCTCCTACGGCTCGAACATGCACGCCGCCCGGCTGGGCTGGTACATCGGTGGCGGCTGCCCACCCGGCGGAAAGCGGACGTACCCGGGCTGCCGCGACCGGCGTCCACCCAGCCGATCGACGCCCGTGTCACTGCCCGGCGGCATCTACTTCGCCGGCGAGTCCGGTGCCTGGACCGGCGGCATGGCCTTCTACGACCCGCACCTGCCGGGCGAGGCCGCGGCCCGCGCCTACCTGGTCACCCTGGAGCAGTTCACCGACATCGCGGCCCAGGAGATGTACCGGCCGACGGGCGACACGACCGACCTGATCGCGGCGACCGGCGCGGCCATCGACGCCGCCGTCGCCAACGGACGGGCCACGCTCGGCCCGGGGCGGTACGAGACGCTGATCTGCCCGGGCAGCCGCGACGGTGTTCCGATGCTCACCTTCACCGCCCCCGAGGGGGCGTCAGCCGTGCCGTGCCGACCTCCCGCGCCGATCTACCTCGGCATGATCGCCCGAGGGCTGCGCGAGTCGCACGGCTGGCCCGCCGAGCGGATCGCCACCTACCTGGCGGCCCGGCCTGGCGTGGCGGGCGCCTGGCCACCGGACGCGGTAGCTGCCCTGGTCGACAAGGCGCTGGCTGACGGCTGACCCGCGGGCCGCGCCTCGGCCGCCGCTGACGCGGTCAACCGAGCAGGAACTCGCGCAGCGCGGGGGCCAGCGTCGCCGGCGGAACGTCGTGGTAACCGCCGTCGAGGCTCACGGCCCGGCCGCCCGGAACGGCCTCGGCCGCCGCCCGACTCGCATCCCGCAACCACTGTGGACTGCCGGTGCTGTCAACCGCGAGGGTCGGCGCGGTGATGGCCGCCAGCCGCTCGACGGGGAGCCGCCCTCCGGCGGTGACGATCGCGTCGTACACCAGCGTGTGCGCGACCGCCGTCAGCCCACCCCACACCGGTTGCGACCGCATCCCGGTGATCTGCTCGGCCGGCAGCCCCACCGAGGCGCTGAGGAAGGTTTCCACCGCGCCGTCCCGGTCGTCGGCGGCGATCAGCTCGATGAGCTGCGGAGTGATGTCCTTGCGGACGCCCACGTGCGGCCCGACCTGGAACGGTGGCTCGAACATGACCAACCTGGTCACCGGCAGGCCCTGAGCGGTGGCGAGGGCGGCCAGGACGGCCCCGGAGGAGATGCCGTAGACGGCGGCGGAACCACCCGCCGCCGCGATCAGGGCGGCGAGGTCGTCGATCTCGCGGCCGACCTCGTACGGTGCGGTGTCGCCGCTGTAGCCCCGACCGCGACGGTCATAGCTGAAGGCGGTGAAATCCGGCGCCAGTGCCGCACCCAGATCACGGGTCGCGTTGCGATCGCTGAACGCACCGCCGACGAGGACGACCGCCGGCCCGGCACCGGACCGCTCGAACGCGATGGGCGTGCCGTCGGCCGATCGCACCTGCTCCGCCACCGGTGTCGTTCCGCTCACGATGCCGTCCCCAATCCTCGTAGGCCGTCCCGTCCTTTCTAGACCCTGGGTCCGACGTTGTCCGGCAGACCGCGTTAAACGATGATCGATTGCGGCCCCGGCGTACGCGCTGCTCCGATGCGCTGCCCGGGTCGACCGGTGGGCGTCCGGATGAGAGGCTGTCGAGGCGGGGGCCATGCTCAACCACCGTCATCCGCGACCCTTTCGACGGCGTCCGTCGGCGGCCCGGTCGACCCAGAGGCCAGGCACCGTACGCGCCGAATCTCACGAGGAGATCCATGTTCATACCCGGGATGCGTCGGGCCGCTGTCGGCCTGACCGCGCTCGCGGTGGCCGCTTTCGGCGCGGTCGCCACCAGCCCTGAGCAAGCCGACGCGCGGCCGAAGCCGGTCGACGTCACCCTGCTCGCCCTCAACGACTTCCACGGCAACCTCGAGCCGCCGAGCGGGTCCAGCGGCACCATCGCCGGGCAGACCGCGGGTGGCGTCGAGTTCCTGGCCACCCACCTTGCCGAGCTGCGCGCCGCAGCCAAGAAGAAGAACACCATCACCGTCGCCGCCGGTGACCTGATCGGTGCGTCCCCGCTGCTCTCGGCCGCGTTCCACGACGAGCCGACCATCGAGGCGCTGAGCATGGCCGGGCTGGACTACGCCAGCGTCGGCAACCACGAGTTCGACGAAGGCGCCGCCGAGCTGCTGCGAATCCAGAACGGCGGCTGCCACCCGGTGGATGGTTGCGCCGACGGAACCCCGTACCGAGGCGCGGACTTCCAGTACCTGTCCGCGAACGCCTTCAAGACCGCCACCGGCAAGCCGCTGATGGCGCCGTACGCGATCCACAAGGTGCAGGGCGTCAAGGTCGGCTTCATCGGCATGACCCTGGAGGGCACCCCGCAGATCGTCAGCCAGCAGGGCGTCGCCGGCCTCAGCTTCGCCGACGAGGCGGACACCGCCAACCGGTACGCGCGCGAGCTGCGCGGCAAGGGCGTGCAGGCGATCGTCGTGCTGCTGCACGAAGGCGGCGCCCAGGCGTCGACCGGCGGGATCAACGACTGCGTCGGTTTGACCGGCCCCATCGTGGACATCACCAACCGGATGGACCCGTCGATCGACGTGGTGGTCAGCGGGCACACCCACCAGGCGTACAACTGCGACATCAACGGCAAGCTGGTCACCAGTGCCAGCTCGTTCGGTCGCCTGGTCACCGACATCGACCTGAAGATCGATCGCCAGAGCGGGGACGTGATCTCCGCCGCCGCGAACAACGTCGTGGTCACCCGCGACGTGGCCCCGGACCGGAGGCAGACCGCGCTGATCAACCGGTACAAGACGGTGCTCGGCCCGGTCGCCGACCGCCAGGTCGGCGTGACCGCCACCCCCCTCCCCACGACGCAGGAGAACCTGCTCGGCACCTGCTCACCGCAGGTGCCCAACTCGTGCGGGGAGTCGCCGATCGGCAACGTGATCGCCGACGCGCAGCTCGCCGCCACCGATGACGAGCAGGGCGCGGTTGCCGCCCTCATGAACCCGGGTGGGGTGCGGGCTCCCCTGGACGCCGGCCCGGTCACCTACGGGGAGGCGTTCACGGTGCAGCCGTTCGCCAACAACCTGGTGACACTGGACCTGACCGGCGCGCAGCTCTACTGCGTCCTGGAGCAGCAGTTCGTCACCGGCCGCACGTTGTACCCGTCGTCCACGCTGGGCTACGTGGTCGACCTGAACGGCACCAGCGCCACCGTGGCCGACCCGTGCGCCGGCACCCGCGTGGTCCGGGGCAGTCTCACCATCGGCGGTACCGCCGTCGACACCACCGCCACCTACCGGGTGACGGTGAACAACTTCCTGGCCGGCGGCGGTGACGGTTTCAGCACCTTCACCGGCGGGACGAACCTGGTCACCGGCCAGATCGACCTGGACGCGTTCGTGGCCTACCTGACCGCCCAGTCGCCGGTCTCCGCGCCGACGCTGGACCGGATCCGCACCACCGCCGAGGTCCCCGCCGCCTGACGGCCGACCCCGCGACATCGGGCCCCGGAGCACCAGCTCCGGGGCCCGACCCGTCCCTGCCCGCGCCGACCCGTCCCTGCCCGCGCCGACCCGTCCCTGCCCGCGCCGACCCGTCCCTGCCCGCGCCGACCCGTCCCTGCCCGCGCCCGCCCGTCCCTGCTCGCGCCTGGCCGCCCGCGCCCGGCCTCTCGTGCCGGCCTGCCTGCGCCCGTGCCGCCCGCGCCCGCCCCTCCGGGCAAGATCGCGCTCGAACATGGATGTAGTGGCATCGGCGCGCGGGGATGCCACTACATCCAGGATTGAGCACGATCTTGGTTCCTCGGCAAGATCAACGGCGAGGCCAAATGAGGAAGATGCGCGCAATTTCCCGGATGTTGCTGTCCCCCGCGCGCCCGAGGCACCAACTTCCGGGAAGTTGCTCGGATCTTGGGCGCGGGGCGCGGGGCGCGGGGCGCGGGGCGCGGGGCGCGGAGCGCGGAGGGGCGGAGGGGCGGAGGGGCGCGGAGAGGCGCGGGGCGCGGAGGGGTGTTCGAGGTCAGGCGGTGGCGGCCGCGGGGGCGGGGGACGCCGGGGCGGTCGTCGCGAGGCCGTCCTGCTCCGTGGTGAGCAGCCGGCGCAGGGAGAGCGCGACCAGCGAGGCGACCAGGCAGCCGCCGACCACCGTTGCCACCCAGACCATGCCGTTGGCGGCGCCGATGAGCGGGCCGGCGGTCACTGGGCCGATCACACCGCTGATTCCGAAGATCATCGAACTCATCGCGTTGTACCGGCCACGTAGCTCGTCGGTGGCCAGCGCGTTGGTCAGTGCGGGCATCACCGGGGACAGCATCGTCTCGCCGAAACCGAAGATCGCCGAGCAGAGCACCACGCACAGGGCGGCCAGCACGGCGTTCTCAGCACTGACCAGGCCGGCCGCGCCGAGGACCAGCCAGGCGGCAGCGAACACCGCTCCCACCACGGCCAACGCCCGGGTGCGGCTGCGCCCCTCGATCCGGCGGATGACCAGCAGTTGCGCGAGCACGATCATCACGGTGTTGGCCGCGAGTGCCCAGGCCACCACCCGGGGGTTCACCTCGGCCACCCGCACCGCGTACGCGGCGAAGCCCACCTCCACCTGCGCGTAGCCGCAGGTGGTGAGGATCAGCCCGAAGATCACCAGCCGCCGGAACGGGCGGTCGCGGAGCACCGTCAGGTAGCCACCGGGCGACGGCTCGTCGACGCCTCGACGTTTGCCGAGTCGGTGGCCCACCCCGGGAAGGGTGAGCAGGATCAGCGCCGGCATCAGGTACGTCACCGCGTCCAGCAGGTAGATCGCCTGGAAGGTGCCGGGTCGGGCGGTGTCGACGATCGCGCCGGAGGTCATGCCACCGATGCCGATGCCGAGGTTGAGCAGGGCGAAGTTCAACCCGAAGACGCGTTGCCGCTCATCGTCGTCGGTCAGCGACGCGAGGATGGTGTTCTGTCCGGACCAGATCGCCGAGCTGCCGATGGCGATCACCGTCATCACCAGCAGGGCCGAGCCGGTCGAGTGGACCAGCGCCAACGAGCCGGTGCCGATCGCCTCGATCAGCAGGCAGGGCACCACCACCCGGCGGGCGCCGATCCGGTCGATCAGCGTCCCGCCCAGCGGCGACAGGGCCAGGGTGACCACGCCGTACCAGCCGATGACGAGCCCGGCACGGGTGTCGGTGAGCCCGCGTACGTCGGTCAGGTAGATGAACAGGAACGGCAGGGTCAGACCCCGCCCGATCGCCGACAGCAGAGTGCCGAGGAGGATCCGGCGAGCTTCCGAACGGCGGGGCAGGGCACGACGCAGCATGCCGGCATTCTGTTCGGTGGGTCTGACGCCGCGCGAACCGTTTTGGCCACGCCTCGCGGTCACCGGGACCGGCTGGTGACCAATCCCACGTTGATCCACTCGCCGTGGTCCCGGCCGGTTGGTGTCCGCCGGGTCTGCGATGCTGGCGCGATGACCGGCACCTGGCGACATCTGCCCGCTACCGCCCGCGCCATCGCGTTGACCGCAACGACGGCCGTCGCCGCCGCCCAGGCACGCGACGGTCAGGCGTACGACGAGGCGGTCGGCGGTCTCGCCGCGGACGAGCGTTCCGGCCTGGTGCTTGGCGCGGTGGTTCGGTTGCTGCTGGAGGAGAGCCACCCGGACGGGTTGACCGGCGACGACATCCGCCAGGTGCTGACCCGCTGCGTGCAGGAGTCGACGCGGTGGCGAACGGATGTCGACCCGCACGTGGTGCTCGTCCTGCTGGCCGGCGCGTTGGGCGTGTACGACCCCGAGAGCGACGAGTCACCGCCGGACGCGGCGGCGCTGGCCCGACACGCTCCGCTTCTGGTGGCCGACCTGTTGGCGGCGACCAGCGTGCCGTTGGACGACTACCTGGCCGCCGCGTTCGCGGAGATCGAGCGCACCGAGCGGCAGGACTGAGGTCGAGCGCACCGATCGAGCGGCAGGACTGGGATCGAGCGCGCCGAGCGGCAGGACTGAGATCGAGTGCACCGAGCGGCAGGACTGAGATCGAGCGCACCGAGCGGCAGGATGGGGATCGAGCGCACCGAATGGCAGGACCGGCCGGCCCGCGTCACCTCGAGCGGGGTGGCGCGGGCGGGTGTCAGGCCGGGTCGGTGGTCCGCTGTGCGACGACCTCCAGGTACTCCGCCGGGATGCGGACCGTGGCGTCGGTGGCGCGGTTGTGGGTGCGAGCCAACTCCACCAGATCGGCGTGCAGGTCCGGGCGTCGCTCCTCGGGCAGTGCCTCGAACGCCTTCAACGTCGGCCCGTAGTTGACCCGGAAGAAGTCGGCGAACTCCTCCGGTGTGCCGAAGCGGAAGACGAACTCCCGGCGTACCGCCCGCAGTTCACCCACGGCCGCGCCGAGCAGCTCGCGCACCCGGCCCTCGTCGCCCCACTCGACCGGCGGGCGCAGCCCCGCCGGCGGCGGCACATGCCGCCCGACCGTGCGGAACAGGTCGCCGATGAAGCCCTGCGGCGTCCACGACGTCAACGCCACCGTGCCGCCGGGTCGGCAGACCCGGACCAGCTCGGCCGCCGCCCGCTCCTGGTCCGGCGCGAACATCACCCCGACGACGGAGAGCACGGCGTCGAAGGACCCATCGGCGTACGCCAGGCGCTCCGCGTCGCCGGTCACGAACGTGACCGGAAGTCGTTCCGCGGCGGCGCGGGCCTGGCCGCGTTCCAACAGTTCGGGTACGTAGTCGACGCCGGTCACGACGCAGCCGCAGCGGGCGGCGGCGATGGCGGCGTTGCCGGACCCGGTCGCCACGTCGAGTACGCGGGCGCCGGCGGAAAGGTCGGCGGCGGTCACCAGAAGCTCGGAGATCGGATGGATGAGCGCGGCGACCGCGCCGTAGTCACCGCTGGCCCACGTCACCTGCTGGCGTGCCTTCACGGCGATGAGATCCGGTGCGATGGTCATCGGTGGTCCCCCTCGGACAGCGTGGTGTGCCACTGACGCTAGAGCTGGCAGCATTCGAGGGGATCGGTAGAAACACCTATATCGGCAGCTCAACGACCGGTCCGACGGGCGTCGCCGTGCCGGGGGTCGTCGCGCAGCGGTCACTCCTGGTTCCAGGTGTCGGTCTCGGTTGCCCGCTGTGCACCCTGCTGGGCCACCCGACCGTTGGCGATTGTCCCGCCGGCCGCGTCGAGCGCCTCCACGACGAGGCCCGCGGTGGGGCGGGGCACCTGCATGGCCGTCCCGGAGCCGGTGACGGCGCTCCTCGCCACCTCCTGCCCATCGCGCAGGATGCGCACCGTGGTGGCGGCTGCCGGCGTCACCACGAGCAGGAAACACTGGCCCTCGCCGCCGGCGGCGTCATCGTCGATGGACACGGCCAGCACGCCGGCCGGATCGGTCGGGTCGGTCGTCGCGGTGAAGGAGGTGCCGGTGCTGAGCACGCCGTCGGACCGTGGCTGATCGGGGGCGATCGACACCTCGCCGATCCAGCCGCCGCCCACACCGGGAGCAGCCAGGACCGTCACCTGGGCGTCCTCCACCGACGGCTCTGTCGCGTCGGGCGACCCGTCGGCCGGGCTGATTGGGAGGCCAGCAACGTGTCCGCCCCACACCACGCTCGGAAGGGCGGTCACGCGGTAACCCTCTGACTGGGCCCACTGGTACACCAACTCCCGGGCACGTTGCTGCTCGACACTGCCGCGTACGCGGGACATCGCCGTCGCGAGTTGAGCGTCGGTGACCGGCGTGGAGGCCAGCGAACCTGGCCCGGGCGTTATCTTGCGAGTTACCCCGCCGCAGTCGACCCGCCACCACTCGGGCCGCTGGGTCTCCGCCGTACGGACCAGGTAGGACCCGGTCGGCTCAGGGGCCCACCGGAAGGTGTTGCCGTCCGGCAACGCTGAGCTGAGGAAGACACATCCGGCCGGGACGATCGCGACGTGTGCCGCCTCCGGACCGTCCACGGCCAGGCTCTCGTAGGGTTCCAGAGCGTCGCTGACCGACCGGATGGCGGCGGTGCTGGCCAGTTCCTCGGCGCCGGCACCTTCGTCGGCGACCAGCCATACTGCGGCGCTCGGCCAGCCGGTGGCCGGATCGGGCTGGTTACGGACGAAGGCGGCGAGCGCGACCCGGTGGCCGTCCACGTCGTCGGCGAAGAGGACCTTCACCCCGCTCACCGGCGCCGTCAGGCGGGAGAATTCTCCCCGGCGTTGGGCAGCCAACAACTGCTCAGAGAGCTGACGCACGTAACTGCTGTCCCCGGCGACGGCACCGCGCGGCGGCGACTGGAGGAGTCGGTCCGACCACGCCAGCACGGGTGCGAGGGACTCGGTCGGGTCCGCGGGTAGGGGCTGCGTGGTCCGGCCCGGGCTGGCGATGGCGAAGGCGGTGCTTCCCACGGAGACCACGAGGGCCAGAACCAGCGCGCCGAGGCGTCGCTGCCGGCTCCGTCGGTATCGCGCCCTCGCTCGGCCGTACGGGTCTGGCTGCGGGGTCAGTGTCCTGCTCAGCTCGGCCAGGGCCTGGCTCAGCTCATCGTCGACCGTCATGGTGTTACCCCCGTCATTCTCGTCGTCCCGGTCGGTGCTGGATCGGCTGACGCTGGTGTCGGAGTCGCGGACTGTGCCGACGGGGGTGCGTCCGGTGCCAGCGCCAAGCGCAGGCGAGCCAATCCTCGTGATGCGCGACTCTTGACCGACCCGACGGAGCAGCCGAGAGCGGCTGCGACCTCCGCCTCGGGCAGATCGACGACGTACCGAAGCACGATGACGGCACGGGTACGAGGTGCCAGCGCCCGCATCGCCTCGTAGAGGGCGCTCCGTTCGGTAACCGTCTCGGTCATGTCCGGGGTGGGCCGCTCGGGGAAGAACGCCGTCACCACCTCGTGCATCCGGTGGCGACGCCAGACGCTGATGTGCTGGTTGATCATGACTCGCCGCAGATAGGCCATCGGATCGTCGACTCGCCGCCACCGACGCATCACCTTCACCAGCGCGGCCTGCACCAGATCCTCGGCGTCCTGGGTCGAGCCGGTGAGGTGGTACGCCACGCGCAAGAGATCTACGTAGCGCGTCTCGACGAACTCTCGAAAACGCTCGTCGTCAACTGCCATGAGCCCCCGCCTTGATTGGTTACCTCTCACGACTCCGTCGAGGGCCAGAAGGTTGAAGGCCGGCAGCAGACGGTGAAACCCGCCGAGGGGCATCGAGGCTCTGCCAGGTCGCCAGGTCGGGATGCGGTCGCCGTTGGGGACCTGGAGCCGCTGCGGACCGTAGATATGCCGGAGGGCACATCCATGAATCGGATGTGCCCTCTTGCCTCTGGTCGGGGTGGCCGGATTCGAACCGACGACCTCTTCGTCCCGAACGCCGCTGTGGTGCATCGTCAGATGTCGTCGGATGCCGCCTCACGCTGCTGGGCAGCGCCCCTTTACGGTCTCGTGTCGCCCCTTATCGTTCCTTGTTGCTGTTTTGGCTGCTTCCTGGCTGCCCCGCCTACCAGCGGTGCGGCCGCGTTGGGCCGACTAATGCGGCCGGTGGCGCTCAACGAGCGAGATGAGTTCCTCCGGGGTCAGCCAGGGCGACGATCGATGGATCATTCGGTGGCAGTTGGAGCACAACAGCATGAGGTCTTCGGGGCGTGTGCGTGTAGGTCCACTGACGTGGAGAGGCGTGCGGTGATGGCACTCGATGTAGTCAGTGCCGCGGTCGCCATACGTTTTCCGGAAGTCGAATCCGCATGCTTCGCAGGCGACCACCTCGTGCCGGCGCTTATACGCCTCGATCACCTTTCGCCGTAGCTTCGGGTCTCGCTCGCGGCGGAGGTGCAGTCGCTGCAACACCCGCCCCTCGTCGGCGCTCAGCCCGTCGAGGTCCACGTCTGCCACCTCGACAGGGCCAGCTGACTCGTTCAGGATGGCTTGCCGGATGGCGATGGCCTGTTGCTCCATCTCGGCTGGTCGGTCCAGGAAGGCCATGAGCACTTCCGGGTCGTACCGCCCGCCGTTGGTCGGCTTGCCTGTGTAGTTCGGATGCTGGGTGGCAATGTCGGCAGTCTTGCGGGCCACACCGTTGGGGTTGCGGAAGTCCGGGCCGCGCTCCTCCATCGGATGCGCGGTGTAGAGCTGGAGCAGCTCAGACAGCTCAACCACGCGCGGATCGTTTGGTGTCAACCACCGCCAGCGGTTGTCACGCACTAGCGCGCAGGCCAGGACGACCTCGTCCCATGTCCAGGGCGGGTTTCGGTGAGTCCGGGTGACGAAGCCAAGCCGTCGGAGGTGGTGGACGACACTCGCCTCTCCTCCGGTGAAATCACCGGAGCGTAGGAACTCGCCCTGGCTGACCCCGTGCGCGTAGCCCATGATTGCCTTTGAATCGTACTGACGGCCGTTGACCTCTAGAAAGTACGTCCGGGCGGTCCCGAAGCCGTATTTGTCCAGAAACGCCTCCCGGCCAAGCTCGTCGAACTCCTGAACGGCGGCGAGGACATCGGAGCGTGTCACATCAGCAAGGCGCACAACCATGATCGTAGGTGGTAAGGACCACGACCGATGGCCCTGCTGATCCGTAGCTCCGTGGTCGGGCGTGCGTGGCCCGACTGGATGTCGGATGATCCTGCCGTGACCTGGCTGTCCTGGCTCGTAGACGCAATGAAGACCGTGCCACCTGTTGTCGCGTCGATTACGTTGTTCACGCTCCTGCGCGCTTGGTGGAGAAGGACTCTTGGTCGGCGCCGAGGCTGGACAAAGAGCTATGAACGACTCGTGCCCGGGATGCACCCCGACCTGGTGAAGGAGCTATTTGGGCAACCAACCTTTGAGGGCCGAGCCAAGGGCAGGGTTCCCTCCGAGGGAACGTGGGCGGAGGCAGACCTGACGGTACGGACCTGGGTGCTCGATCGAGACGGCTATTTGGTCACCTGGACTACCTGCGGCGATGTCGGAGATGTAGTGGTGGCGTATTCGCTTACTACCGCGAACCGCTGGTTCTCCCCTCAAATCCGCGTGGCAACCCCACAGGACAGGTGGGTGAAGCTGGGCCGAACGGTCTTCAACGGAGTCCTCGACGATCAAGCCCCAGAGGGTGAAGACCGTTTTGGATGGCTCGGGGCCAGGCGGTCCAGCTACTGGGAGCGCTACTACTGGGGTAACCCCGGCCTGTATCTCAGGTGGTACATCGGCTATACCGACTGCGGTTACTCGCGCCGTCCTGGCGTGCCGGTGGATACGAGCGAGCCTGACGCAACAGAGCAAAGGGTCCAGGAGTTCCGCCGAACGACATCGATCAACAGCGTCCTGGTAACGCTCGGCTCGCCAGACATCGACTTCAAGGATATTGGCCCGGATCTTGACCTTGTTCGGCTGGCCTCCCGGCCGACCGCGGGCGTGCGGCTACGCCGCTGGCACTCCGGTCGTCGCTGAGGAGACGTTCACGAGCCGCCTGACACTCGTCAAGCGAAGTCTTTCCTCGGGGATGGACCGGCAAACAGCAAACGGGCGCTCCGAGAACTGCCGACGGCGCGACCGATTGCCTCGCAAAGATCAAGACTCCTGTCGGCCGGCGTCGGCGACTGCCGCTGACCTGCTCGCGGTGTCGCCGTCAGTTGGCGAGGGACCACTCCGTCCTGGGCTTGCCGTACGGGTGGCCTTGCGATGTCGCGTCATACTGAACGGATGGTGTTGATGGGTTGCGCTGGGGGCGAAGTCGCGGGTTCGAACCCCGCCGCTCGCTGTGCACCCCCCGTCTGCGCACGGTGGCCGCAGCGCTCATCGCTGTCCTCGCCACCGTCGCGCAGGCTTTCCTCGCGGCGTGGGCTGCGACCAGTGGAGCGGAAGCGCCTCGCTGGATCTACTACGGCGGATCCGCGGCCGCCCTGATCGGTGCGGTCGGCGTCAACCTCATGACGGCAGTTGCGGGCGTACCTCAGTTGGCAGAGGGCGCCCCAAGCGGAGCCCATCAACACCACCAACGAGGCTCATGCCTACGCCGGCAGCACCGCACCTCAGCCCCGAGGGTGCCCTCCGATCCGTAGCTCCGGGCAGTGCGGTCTTGCACGACTTCCCACGCTGCCGGCCGTCTTGCCGCCGTCGGTCGGCGCCGGTTGCGGGCGGTCGGTTGCTGTACTTCCCTGCTGTACATGTTGGGCTTGAACCCCGGAGCCCTAGGCAGAACCAACTCGGTCGGAAGCGGACCGATCGACGCCTGAACCTCGACCGGCTCGTCGTCGCCTCCTCGGCTTTACCGGTTCCCGCCGACTCTCTTCTGTACCGGCGTTGCACTAGTTCGTCATGTGGCCAGGCACGATGGCGGACGTTGGAGTGGTCACTTTTACTGGTGGAGTGAACGACTGCACAGATGGACATCGGCGTCCGGTCCAAAAAGTCTTGCCTTTCGTAATGAAAGGTGCTATCGGGCAGCGCTGCTGTGAAGTACGCTGTGAAGCATGCCCGCCCAGACCCCCCAGCCAGCGAGCCCGTACGACGACGAAGCCATCGAAGAGGTTCCACTCGCGTCCGCACCGCTAGTCCGTGTCCTGGCCCAGGTTCGACATCCCGCTCTCCTTGTCCTCTCCAACGAGGAGGAAGGGACGGAAGCTGCGATGCGAGTGGGATCGCGAATCGCAAAGCAATTTCCCATCTTTGAAAGCGGCCACGAGTCGTCTGTCTTGATTACCCAGGAGGGCATCAAGGAGAAGAAGGCTGATTCCTCTTGGATCTGGCGCCTGCGAAGTGGGGATGACGCTTGGCAGGTCACCTTCACTCGCAACTTTGTGGCGCTGGAAACAAGCAGATATCGAGGTCGAACCGACTTCTTGGAGCGATTGTCTCAGGTCCTGACCGCCTACGGAAAGGAGATTGACCCTCCATCAGTTTCCCGCGTTGGCTTCCGGTACACCAATAGGATCAGCGACACGTCCCATATTGACATGCTCCCCGAGCTAGTTCGTCCCGAACTTCTTGGACCGGCCGGAGCACCACTTCCTGAAAATGCAACACTAACTCACGCCTTCGGTCAGTCACAGTTCGTCACCGACTGGGGCGGCTCCCTACTGAATTGGGGACTCCTCCCTCCCAATGGAGTGTTTGACCCCACCATCACCCCTACAGCTAATAAGTCTTGGATCTTGGATCTTGATCTGTTCAACAGCCAACGCCGCCCATTCGACGCCTCATCATTGGTTTTGACGGCGAACAACCTAGCCGGGCGGGCATATACGCATTTTCGATGGGCAGTTACTAGCAAGTTCCTGGAGGTCTTTGGGGAGGCGGAATGAGCACGTCGACTATCCCTTCACACACCAATGCTCCGGTGGGCATCGAGCCGCCGCAAGCCACTACGTCGGGAACAAGCTCGGTCTCACTTGGTAAGTGGACCAATATCGCTGTTGTGTTTGCTCTTGCCGCGTCCGCTGGGGCCACAGCCAATACGGGTCGGCGCGTTGCCGCCGACTTGCGGCAGTACGCTGACTCTTCCAGTAGCAGCGCCGTCTTTCTTGCGTCGAAATTTCCTGCTTGTGTAGAAACGCCGGAGCGGCCACCTGTCGCTCAGACCGTTCGAAAGCTCTACGATGAAGCCGGACTCACTTGGGAGCAGTTGGCAAGGCTGTTCGGAGTCAGCAGGAGGGCTGTCCATAACTGGGCGAATGGCGGCAAGATGACTGCACGGCACGTTGAGATCCTCGCCGAACTGACCCGCGCGATATCGGCTCTTCCGACGAACACGCCTTCGGAACGAAGAGAGCTGTTCCTGGCGCCAGCAAGGGATGGTATGAGCCCCTACGATCACTTCCGATCTGCGGTCAACAGCAGTCGGTCTGCGATAAACCGAGCACCACTGACCCCTGCGCAGCTCCTCGGCGCTACCCACGATGATGATTGACGTAGCAGGGTAGAAACCGTTGACATCCCAGACATACCCTGAGCCGCAGTCAATCGAATTGGAAGCCCTTAGGCAGGGTGACATCGTTGATGTAACGGCGATCCCAATTCAACGCAGCCCGGATGGCTGCGAGTGGGTCCCGACACCCGACGGCGTGGTCATCGTGTCGCAAACCTGTGATCTGGTTCGGGCACACCCACCGGCCATCGCTGTTGCTCCACTAGTTGAACTGACTGAGGAAAGGGCGGGAACGGCACGGGATGGCAGGCAACCGAGCCTGGTACATGTGCCAGCTCGTGGCGCACTTTGGTTTGCTGACTTGCAACACATCGCCACTGTTGACAAGGAGTTCATAGCGCGCCGCCACCGCCAACAAGGCGTATTTGACGAACGCGACCAGAGCAAGTTCGGAAAGTTGGTTGGGCGGAAGTTCTCGCGGTTCGCGTTCCCCAACGACCTGGTTCCCTGGCTAAAACCCCTTGAGGATGTGGCGAGGTCCAAATATTCGAAGCAGAGCAGTGCGGAGGGGCGAGTATTCGAGAGGGTGTCCGAATTCCGCGTAGAGGCGACCCCCTGGAGTGAGCGCCCCTGCAGCCTTACTCTCACGACAGTTCTGTATTCGGGGACTTTGGACCCGTTCACGGGAGAAAACTTTCCAGAACTTCCCCCGCAACTGGCGAATTGGCTTCGACCTAACGGGAAGCTGCGCTCCTCAGATAAGCTGGCTGAGCGTCTCGATGCTACAGACGACCCAGTTGAACGCTACTGGCTATGGCAAGCGCTTGGCGAAGCTTGGGCGGCAAGGTGCAAGCCTCGGGAAAAGGACCTTCGGAGTCTTAGCCCGGCTAACCGGGAGCTAGCCATTTCAGCTATTGTCGACGGGGAAGTCGGCTCTGACGTAACGACAGAGGACGACTTCTCGATGCATCAGTACCTACACAGCGAAGCGCTAGACCTCGAACACTTGTCGCTCCCGCCGTGGATGCCAACAGCCGAAGGGGCTGATGGGCCTGGGGTCAGGGAGGTTGCCACATCGTCGCCTGATGGCACTCTTCCCAGCGTGAGCAGCCGAGACCGGGAAGGCCTCCTCCGACGGCTGTCGCAGCGGCTGTTTGGACAGCCTGGCGCTCGGGACTAATCATCAAGTCTGCCGCGGCCGCGCCGCCTTGGCAGATGGGAGAGGTTGGACGCCATCAGTGCTCCCTGATGTCGGCGGCTCGGTCTATGTCGAGATCAACGTCCTCGTCGAAATCGCCGCTGATAACCAGTCGGCCGCGCTGTTCGTGGATTAAATCGAAGCGAAAGCGCTTCCAATAAGGTACGGACGGGTAGATTAATACCTCACCTCCAGCCAGCTCGAAGGTATTGAACTGAACTTCAAGGGTTTTGGGCTCCCCTCCGCGTGGCCTGATTCTAAGATCGCCGCCCTCCAGCTTTCCCGGTCCGATGCTGATCTCTGTCGGCCCATTGGACACAACATCCAAGTTGACGTATGCGTCTCCAGAGATCCGCGACGGGACCGAGATGCGAACATCATTGGTCCGGACTTCGTGCAGTACGAGCCTTCCAGTAAGGGCGTACGCATGCATTGAGAACCGCGTCCGATCGAGCGTTGACTCGGAGAAATCGACTTCTCCATCGACTTTCGATGCGGGTCGCTGGAAGAAGAACCCTTCGTCGTCCGCGTCGAACTTGAAGGCTGAGTCCGAGATTTGAGCGCGACGAACCAAAAGGTGGCTTTCCGCTTTCATCGACATCTGATGAAGCTCGAATGAAGAATTGGTCACCGATGTCTCGTCGAAACATACGACCGCTCCATCATTCAACTCCGCACCTTGTAGCATGACCTTCATGTTGTGGAAGCTCGACCCGGTGAAGTCCAGCACAACGTCCGTGAGTTTCGTCGCCCGCAGCCGCAATTCTCCGTCCCGGAAAACACAGTTGCGAAACTGGATCCTCGCATCGTTGAGCCTTGTCAGGTCTAGGTCTACATTGTCGAAATGCCCACCCGAGAAGTCAAACTCCTGCTGATGCCACGAGATGCCGTCCGTCGGGTCTAGCAGTCGAGTTCGAATCGACTTCCATGCTGTCCGCCGCACTTCTCGTTCTCCCGCATCCGGGTTTTCGGCTTGAAGATCGAGAGTTGGCAGTCTCAGGTAGGAGCAGATGGCCATGACGCATGGAACCCGCCCTTCTTTCCAATCGTCGGCGAGGATGGCCAGGGAGTGAAGTCCAGCAAGACGGGCCGACGGCCTTTCGTGAGCCAGCAGCTCCGCGGCCTTGACGTACCTGTCCGAATACACTTGCTGATCGGCCCTAAGCCCGTCGCGCTCCGCCAACACCTGCTTCCGAAACGCGTATATCGCGCCTAAAGATGCTCCAATTAGCGCGGTCATACTTATTGATGCTGTAAGAACGGCCGGCAGGGTTCTGTCGTTCGGTGCGTTGAACCCCGATAGAATCGCAATCAGGATCCATAGGAATATAAAGAGGACAAGAAACAATATGATGGCGGTCGCGGCCGCGACGGGGAGGAGCGCGTAAAACCCACTCCCTAACCGCGGTTCGCCTAACTCGGCGATCCTCTTTAGGAGTATGAGTTTTACTTGACCTGACCGCTCTCTCAGAGGTGAGAGTGTCGGGATGTCACGTGGATCGGCCAAAGCACCCTCCATGGCGGGAACGGGCTGGGTTGATGCGGCCACGCCTTGTGGTTCAGACACCACGCCGAATCGTGTCAACCTCCCGCAAGCCTCCGACTGTCATCCCGTCTGCCGCCGACCCACACACCGTGGAGCGGGCCAGGGCCAGGGTGACAAGGTGGAGCGCCCTACTGGACGAACGACCTTGGCGCCCTGGCCCTGGTCTGCTCGGCTTGCCTGGGTCGGTGGTAGACGGGATGGCAGCTCCCCAACCACCCACCCACCGAAACCGTTCGGCAACTCCATCCTGGAGTCGTCTGCCCCCGCCGGAGGCAGCCCTAACCCCGCCCCCTCTCTCACCTACCCACTCCACCTCCTTCCTCTCTCATGGGCCTCAGTGGCCCCGTGACGGCCGTTCGGCAACTCCGGTTTGTGCCTAGCTAGTCTTCGCGTCTTCGGATCGCTGAGAACGGGTAGAGGCATGTCTGCCCGGCCACGGTCTTCCGGACTCGTCACCCGGTCACCTCACTGACCCAGGGGTGACGCGCGGGGCGGGGTGTGGGGTTCGGGCCGGCTGACTTTCCGCCCCGGCGCCGAAGGCGGCCGGGGCGGCGGCTCCGTAGGAGCCGATTACCGCGCCCCGGCCCGCGCCGCGCGGAGCGCCTTGATCTAGTACAGGCCAATTCGGCAACAGATCACAGGCAGCTCCGAGCGACCAAGGCCAGCGCGACGCAACTCACCCAATCGAGCTCTCCACCGGCCGCGACATGCCACTCAGGTCACGCTCCGGCGCAGTCAACCGAAGCAGCCGCGAAAGGGCACTCAACGCTCCGGCGCCCCGACCCGCTCACATCGAGATCCTGCCGGCTCACCACGCCCTAAATCACTGCTCCTTCACCCCTTCTCTTCGCTGGTGAAGGATGGCCGCATGCTTCATACGCCTCGCGCACTCCTGCTGGACTTCGGCGGCGTCCTGGTTGACGCCCCTCCGCAGCCTTCGGCCCCGCCCGAGCTGGTTCGCCAGTTCGCCCGGATCGTGGAAGGCGCGGTATCCGATGAGCAGATCGCCGCTGATCTGAGCCAGGGCGTACGGGCATACGCGCTGTGGCGCGATGAGGTGGGCAAGACCGGCGACCCGATCGAGCTTCCGCACGCGCAGGTGTGGGCGAACTTCGTCTCCCCCACCTGGCCTCAGTCAGCCCGAGACGCGGTCGAGCGGGAAGCCACCGCGCTGGCATACGCCTGGACCTGGCGGGCCGAATGGGAGGTACGTCCCGGCGTCCCGGAGGCACTGCGCGCCGCTGCCGATGCCGGGCTTCCCTTGGCCGTAGTCAGCAACACCCTGTGCGGCGCCGCCCATCGCGACTACCTCGCCACCACCGGCCTGTCCGACCTGTTCACCGCCGAGTTCTACAGCGACGAAGCCGGCCCCCGCAAACCCAACCCCCAGCTGGCCCTTCTGGCAGCTGACGCTGTTGGCGTACCCATCGGAGACTGCTGGTTCATCGGTGACAGCCTGCACCGGGACATCGCCTGCGCCCGCCGCGCTGCTGCTCAAGCCGCCATTCTGATGCGTTCACCCCGCACAGACCGTGAACCACCCGACCCCGGCCTGACTCCCGACGCGACCATCCAGGACGGTCACGGTCTACTCGAACTGCTCCGTCAGGCGTGCGGCACGGTCCATCGACCATCGGCCAGGACGTGACGGTGGATTCGCTCGGCTGCGGCATGCGGCGACACCTCTGCGGTGTCGATGGTGAGATCCGCATCGGGTAGAGGTTCGGTGTCATCCCATGCCCGCAGACGCGCGTCCGCGTCGCCGGTCTGCCGCGCCAGGATCCTCCGCTCAGCCACGTCACGGGGACACCAGAGGTAGACCACCCACCAGCTGGCATCGGGGACAGCCCTCGTAACAGCCGCGACAGCTTCACGTTGCCCAAGGTGCACGACAGGCACCGCGGCCGACAGCCGCTGCGTCAGGAACGGACGGTCAACCACGTACCGCGCGCCGTATCGATGGTTCTCCCAAACGACATCGCCGGCACGGCGCAACTGGTCGAGCGTCGTCGCATCGGCCATGCGATAACCCCTCGTGCGGCCCGGTCCCACCTTCAGCCGCTCGAACAGGACGTACCGGGGGTCGAGGTCGCGCAACGCAGCGGTCACGGTGTCCTTGCCGGCCGCCGGTGGTCCGTAGAGGACCACACCCCGCGTCACAAGCCCTCGCCCGCGAGGATCCCTTTTACCAATTCCTTGGCCTGCTCCTGCAAGGGACGGCTCGAAGCGCAGTTGTCTACCACCACGTGAGCGTCCACCGGACGGAAGCCAAGGTTGATGGAGCCCACGTACGCCGGCCAGTCGGCAAGTTTGAACCCATCGCGGGCAGCGCCGCGCCGACGTACGTAAGTCAGCATCGTGTCGGCATCGCAGTACACCCACACCACCGTGACAGCGGCGTTCGCCGCCTCATAGAACGCACGTGTGCGAGCCATCCATGCAGGATCGCCGAACTCTCGGATGAAGGGCGCTGTCACAACGACGCTGTTGCCGCACTGCACATTCTCACTAGCCGCGTCTTGCAGGGCTTCGTACTCGCGCGGGCGGATAGTGCTCAAGTATGTCTGCGACTCGCGATCGTTCGGCGATAGTCCAAGCGTAGCCAGCGCCGCCTCAACTACTGGCCGAGTCAGAGTGTCCTTGTCGAGCATCGGCCACCCCGTTTCGCGCGCCAAGATGCGGCCCAACTCGGTCTTGCCGCTACCTGCGTAACCACCGATCAACAAAACTCGCGGACGCTCCGGGCGTACCTCGCTGCGGCGCAGCTGGTCTGGCGCGTGTACCACCCGCTTCGAGCGGGACTCGTTGATGACGAGACCTTCCTCAGCCAGCACCTTCATGGCTTCGGTGATCGTGAAGACGCTGACGCCCCACTCCTCCGCGAGCTTCCTGGTCGACGGCAGCGGAGTGCCGTGGACCAGCCGACCCGCCTCAATCTCGTTGCGGATGTTCCGAGCCACCTGCTGATGCCGAGCCTCCGGCCGCTCGGTGCGGCCCTGCGGAGAGGTCATCGCGGCGCTCCCTCTGGTTGGTGTCGCGTATCGCTTGCAGGCTACCAGCGGCCTAACAGATGACAGGTGCTCTGACCGCTCGCTTGCGCTCCGCGAGAACGTTGCATCTAACAGTTGACTGGCTTCCATATCAGTTGTTAGGTTAGGTGCATCACAGAGACCGGAGCGCCGGTCAAGTCGCAGCAGCGAAGGAGATCGACATGGCCCTCAGGGGTGGTACTCGGTTCTCGGTTCCGTTCGAGGCGGTCTTTCCGCACGGGTGTGTGTTGGTGCCGGACTCGATCGCGGAGGCGCAGGACTTCGACGAGAAGACCCGGGCGCGAACGCCGAGCAAGGACAAGCTGACGGGGCAGCGGGTGTGGCAGTGCCGGGTGATGGACATGGACCCGGAACTGGGTTCCCGCTCGCGTGAGGTGTCGATCAAGGTTTTGGCGGATGTGCAGCCGGTACCGCCGGTGGGGCCGTTTCAGCCGGTGGAGTTCGAGAACCTGATGGTGACGCCGTACGTCGGCAGCAACGGCAGGCTGGCCTACTCCTACCGGGCCACGGCGCTGACGGCTCCGAAGACCCTGGCCGAGTCGCGCGGCAAGGCTGCTTGATCCCTTCTCTGGCGCGGGGCGGTCCGCTTCCTACGGCCTGACCGCCCCGCTGCCCTCTCAACCCTCTCGGCCTGGAAGGGCAGGTTCATCATGCCAATTTCCTTGGACTGGACTCGCGGCGGTAGTGCCGGCGCGCCGGTCCCGTGTGTGATCTGCGGGAAACCGGCGATCTGCCGCAGCCCCGCGGGCAAGCCGGTACACAAGACCTGCGCAGAGGCGTGGACCGAGCAGCACAGCACCCGTAAGGCGGTGGCGTGATGCGCGCTCCGCTGGTCAACTTCCGCCGCCTCCAGGTGGCTACTCCGTGGCCCCTGGTCTGGACGGTCACGATCGCCTTCGTTCTGGTCCGCCTCGCCATAGCGGTGGTGCGCCTCGTGGTGTGGGCGTTGCGTAACTGGCGGGCCTGGCCGGGCGTCGTCCTGGTCTTGGTCGCCGTCGACGTTCACCAGTCGCGCGGCTGGTGGCCGCACCTCCTGGTCGTGCTCGTCCTCGCCGCTGGCGCTGGCCTGTGGTTCTGGCGCGGTCGGGACTCCTTCCACCGCCTCGTCGTTCTGCGTGCCGTCACGGTGTGGCGGCGGCTGTGGGTCTACCGGCGTCAGTGGCACGAGGCGATGACGCTGTGCGGGCTGGTGAAGAAGTACGACGGTGGCGAGAAAGTCCCCGACCTGCTCTCGGTGCGCTGCTCCTACGCCACCGATGAAGTGGTGCTGCGGATGCCTCGGGGGCAGAACCCGGAGGCGTACCACAAGGCTGCCCGGGATCTGGCGTACTCGTTCGGCACCCGGCATTGCCGTGTCTTCTCCGGCCGCCGGCAGGCACCACCCGTGCGCTCGGGTCGGCTGGCGTGGCTGCTGCGCCGCCTCGACGCAATCCGGTTCCGGGACCGACCTCGGCATGTGTGGTTGGTGTTCATCCGCCGCGACCCGCTGACCCGCATCGTGGCGCCGCTGCCTGTGCCGGCCCGCCCCGACTTCACCGCCCTACCGCTCGGGCTGCGCGAAGACCTGGCCGTCTACTGCCTGCGGCTGCTCGCCACCCACGTCCTGATCGGCGGGGCGACGCGGATGGGCAAGGGCTCGGTCATCTGGTCCCTGCTTCGCGCTCTGGCCGCGGGCATCCGGTCGGGTCTGGTGAGGGTGTGGGCGATCGACCCGAAGGGCGGCATGGAGCTGTCCATCGGTCGGCCGTTGTTTTCCCGCTACGTCGATGACGACTGGACCCGTATGGCGGACATGCTCGATGACGCCGTGACCCGGATGCGCGCCCGGCAACGGCTACTCCGGGGCAAGGTTCGGGTGCACACGCCGACGGTGGATGAGCCGCTGATCGTCATCGTCATTGACGAGATCGCCGCCTTGCTGGCGTACCTGCCCGACAGCGACATCCGCAATCGGATCGCTCAGTCGTTGGGGTTGCTGCTGTCGCAGGGTGCCGGGCTCGGCGTCCTGGTCATCGCCGCTACCCAGGACCCCCGCAAGGAAGTCGTCTCGGTCCGGGACCTTTTCCCGACCCGCATCGCGCTCGGCCTCACAGAACGCGGCCACGTTGATCTCCTGCTTGGTGACGGCGCCCGTGACCGGGGAGCGCTTGCGGATCAGATCCCGCTGTCGGCCAAGGGCGTGGCCTACGTCCTGCTTGACGGCCAGCCGGAACCCGCCCGCGTCCGGTTCTCCTACATCGCTGATGACGTGATCCGGGACATGGCCGCGACGTTCCCCGCGTCACCTGAGATGGCGCCGGAACCGGTCGAGTCCCCGGCCCCGGTGAAGCCGGCCCCCTCCAACGGCAACGGGCGGCATACCTACCGGCCGACCCCGCCTCGGCAGGCCGCTCCGCTGCTGCCGCCGTCGCTGCTCAACGCATTGGACCTCAACACCACCCCGAACGGCGGTGACCCCCGATGACCATCGAGCTGCCCGAGGGCACGGCCGCTCGGATGCCCTACGCCGACGAACCCGACGAGCAGACCCCGGAGCAGCGTCGCTTCTACCGGCTGCGCGCCCCGCACGTCGACAAGGCCACGGTGCCGGTCACGGTCCGCGTCACCCCCGACGCCGACCTGTACGTCGCGGTTGGCTCCGGCCGGCGCCGCATGTACCTCACCCCGGCTGAGGCGTGGGCGCTGTGGCGCTGCCTCTCAGAAGCCGTGGCCTCAACCGGTGAGCCGCCGGAGTGGATCCGCGTGCACATCACCCCCACCCACCGCTGACCCTCTGCCCTCCTTGGAGCACGTGATGCGTACCCGTCGACTCACTCGCCGGCCCATCCGCCGGACCTGCCTCGATCTCGCCCACACCGACCCCGACCAGCAGTGCCCCTACTGCGCCCCCGACACCGCTGCCGACGCGATCCTCGCCGCCGCGCTCGCCCGGCACGCCGAAATCGCCGCCGACGACGTCGAAGCGTGGGGGTGGGCCGCATGAACCCGCAGCTGTGGTCCTGGCTCCTGATGGCCGTCGGCGTCACCGGCCTTTACCTCGCCGGTAAGCGCTCCTGGACCGGCTGGGCCGTCGGTCTCGCCGCTCAACTCCTGTGGCTGGCCTACTCCATCACGACCGAGCAGTGGGGCTTCCTCGTCTCCTGCTTCGCCTACGGCGCCATCTACATCCGCAACCTGCTCGCCTGGCTCCGTCCCACCCCGCCGGCCGCGCCCGAGGCGGAGGTGACCGAATGCGCCGCGTCCTGAACGCCGATCGGCTGGAAGCCATCGCCCTGGTCCTCATCCTCCTGGCCGTGGGCGGGATGGCCGGCGCCGCGTCGTTCACCCACGTCAAGGACTGGACCATGCTCCACGCTCCCGCCGGCACGGGGGACTGGTTCGGCTGGTCCAACGCCGTCATCTCCGAGCTGACCCCGGCCGCCGCGCTGTTGGTCATTCGCCGACGCCGCCGCCACGACCCGGAAGCCTCCGTGCTCTACCCGTTGGCGATCCTGATCGCTGCCGTGGCGCTGTCCCTGGCCGCGCAGATCGCCGTCGCCAACGACAGTTTCTCGTCTCGGCTGCTGTCCTCGGTCCCGGCGCTGGCGTTCCTCGCCCTGTCCAAACTCGTCCTGAACGGCAAGTCCGCTCAGTCCGCGCCGACTCCGACCGCCCCGGCTCCGGCCCAGCCTGCCACGGTCCCGGCGCACCAGCCCACCGACCTCGCTCCGGTCAACGTGCCCGCCGATCCGGCTCCGGCCGCCGTGGTGCCGACCGCGCCGATGTCCGCCCCGGCATCGGTGATGCGCGCCGCGCTGGTGTCGTCCGTCGTCCAGTCGCCTCGCAACGGCCACGTCTTCACCTCGGAGGTGACCCGATGACCCGCACCCAGCTCGCCCGCGTCCAGACCCGCCGTCCCGCCGTTGTCGCTCGCCGGATCGTCGGCACCCCCGCCGAAGTCGCCGCGACCGTCGCCCTCGTCCGCGACTCCAACCGGCTGCTCTCCATGAGCGAGCCCCAACTGATCCCCGGGGACTCCCGGGTGACGGTCACGGTGCGGTTCCTCGACACCACCCGACCCACACTCGTCCCGGCCAGCAGGGTCAACCGCGGTCGTATTGCCGCCGCGATCGCCGTCCCGGCTGTGGGCGTCGTCGCCGCTGTCGGCTATCTCGCCGCGCAGCTCGTCCAGGCGATCCGGGCCGCGTTTCCCGCTATCGCGGGCGTCGTCCTGGTCCTGATCGTCATCGCCCTGCTCCTGCGGCGCTCGGGTCGCTGCTGCCCGGGTCTGCACTGCTCCGGATGCGGCCACTGACCGCCATGGCTACCGGCTGGCCCACCTACTGCGCCCGCTGCGGTGGGCCAGCCACCGCCCTGATCGAAGCCGGCCAACCCGGCACCGGCCGCTACCGCGCCGAAACCACCTGCGCCCGGCACACCGCTGCCGCCCACCGCTGGGCCGGCACCGCCGGTTCGACCCGCACCACTCCAATCGGTGACACCCAACCCGCCCTGTTCGACCTCCCGGAGGTGACCCGTTGACCGCCCCGACCCTGCCCGGCCTCGCCCCCGACGCCACCACCGAACCCGCCCCCGCCCTGGCTGTCCCGCCGGCGAGTGGGTCCCGTGCTGCCCGCCTTGCTCTGCCCATGTCGCGTCAGGTGCTGAAGGAGATGGCCGCCGAGTACGGCGTGTGCCTGCGCCCGGTCACCCTGCGCCGCACCGACCTGCACACCGGCCAAACCGAAGTCATCGACCTGCCCTGCGGCTCCACCCGGGAAGACAAATGCGAGCCGTGCGCCAAACGCGCCCGCCGGCTACGCCAAACCCAGATCCGGGAAGGCTGGCACCGCACCGACGAACCCGCCCCCGCACCCAACCCCGCCACCGACGCCCAGCGAGAGTTGATCCTGCTGCGCGCGCACCTGGAATTCGCCCGCGATGAGGCCCAACGCGCCGCGCAATTCGACCAGGTACCCGGCATCGACCACGCCATCACCGAAGTCGAAGAAGCCATCGCCGCTGAAGGACTCCGCGGGCAAGTCGCCCCACCCCACGACGACGCCGACGGCTTCGGTCTGGGCATCAACCTCGGCGGGCGCCGCAAACGCTCCACTCGCCGCCGCCAGGACGCCCCGGACCTGCCCCGCAAAAAAGTAGAACGCCGCACCCTGGGCAAGATCTACACCGCGCCGGATGGCACGGAACATCGCCCGTCGATGTGGTTGTCGCTCACCCTCGATAGCTACGGGCGCGTTCGGCCCGATGGGACACCGGTCGACCCGGACAGCTACGACTACCGGCGCGCTGCCTGGGATGCGGTGCACTTCGCCCGGCTCCTCGACCGGTTCTGGCAGAACCTGCGCCGGTGTGTGGGCTGGAACGTCCAGTACGCCGGGTGCGTCGAGCCTCAACGCCGCTTGGCGCCGCACGGCCACTTCGCCATCCGAGGCACCATCCCCCGAGCGATGCTGCGGCAGGTCGCCGCCGCCACCTATCACCAGGTGTGGTGGCCACCGGCTGACGACCTCGTGTACTCCCTCGACAGGCCCCCCGTGTGGAACAACGATCGCGGAGAGTGGGTCGACCCTGACACCGCCGACCCACTGCCCTCATGGCGGGACGCGCTGGACCTGGTCGACTCCGACCCCACCGCCGAACCGGTGCACGTCGTCCGCTTCGGCCAGCAAGTCCACGCTGAGGGCGTCACCCCCGGCACCGTGCACGCCGACCGGACCATCGGCTACATCACGAAGTACATCACCAAGAGCGCGGCCGACTGCCACAAGACCGACACCGACCGGCAGCGGAACCACCTCGACCGGCTGTGGCACCAACTCCGGGTGACCCCGTGCAACGAGCGGTGCGCCAACTGGCTGCTCTACGGCATCCAACCCAAGAAGGCACACGAGCGGCTGCAAGCAGGACGCTGCAAGGGCAAGGTCCACCAACGGGCCACCCTCGGCATCGGCGGCCGACGCATCCTCGTTTCCCGCGACTGGTCCGGAAAAACCCTCGCCGACCACCGCGCCGACGCTCGCGCCTGGGTCCGCAACCTCCTCGGCATCACCACCGGCGCCGACGACGCCGACCCCGCCGGCCCGGACCAACCCACCGCATACGCCTGGGAGATGGCCCGCCCCGACGACCCAGACATCCCGCCCCTGCAACACCGGCTCCTACGTGCCCTGTCGCAACGGGCGCAATGGAAGGCCGCGCTCCTGGCCGCGCGAGACCGCGCTGCCACCGCCGCCCCGACCACCGTCGACCACCCCACGTCTTGACTGGAGGAGTAATGGAACGCGCCACCATCCCCGTCGCCAACCGTCCGGATCTGCCCGGTCGGATCCTGCGTACTAGTGACACCCGCGCCGTCTACTCCGTCCGCGAGGTTGCCCGCCTGCTCTCGCTCTCCCTGGGCAGCACCTATGCCCTGGTCCGCGAGGGAGAGATACCCGCCCGGAAGCTCGGCGGGCGCTGGGTTATCCCCAAGAAGCGATTCCACGACTGGCTCAACGAGGCCAACGAGCAGGACAACCGAGCATCGGAGGGGTGGGCCTGATGGGCTTCGTTCGTAAGACTCCCGTTGGGCGTCACCGGGCGTGCTGGCGTGATCCGGCCGGCCAGCAGCGATCAAAGACGTTCCGCACCAAGAAGGAGGCCAACGCCTTCCTGGCAGAGGTCGAGTCGGCGCTCAACCGCGGAACGTACGTCGCTCCCGATGCCGGCCGGCTCCGCTTCGTCGATTACGCGCAACGCTGGCTGAGCAATCGCAACGACGAGAAGGCGACCGCGGCCCGCGATGCCTCCATCATGCGAAACCACGTCGTGCCGCGTTGGGGTGCGGTGCCGCTAGCGAAGATCGAACACTCGGCCGTGCAGGAGTGGGTGACCAAGCTGGGGGAGCGGCTGTCGCCAGCTACGGTCCGCGAGTGCTATCGGCTCACGTCAGGGGTGCTCCGGTCGGCGGTTCGTGACCGGCTCATCGGCTTCAACCCCTGCGAGGGCGTCCGTCTCCCGCCCCGGCGGCGCATGGACACCGACGAACTGGTCATCTCCCGCGCGGATCTGTTCGACAGGCTTCTCCCCGCCGTTCCGGACCGGTATCGCGCCCTGGTCGCCGTCGCCGCTGGCACCGGCCTCCGCTGGGGTGAGTGCGCGGGACTCCGCTGGGATGCCGTGGACCTGGCCGCGGGCTTGCTCCGGGTGGTGCGGGTCGCGGAGGAGGTGTCAGGACACGTCACGCTTAAGCCCTACCCGAAGTCACGAGCTGGCCGGCGGACTGTGCCGCTGCCGCCCTTCGTGGTCCAGGCGCTGGCCGACCACCGGCAGTCCTTCGAGACCGGCGTCGAAGATCTGATCTTCGTTGCCCGGACCGACGAACCGCTCAAGCGCGGCACCTTCCGGGCGCGGATCTGGAAGCCTTCGCTGCAACGGGCCGGGCTGCCCCTCGCGCTCCGGTTTCACGACCTGCGGCACTCGTATGCGACCTGGCTCGTCTCCGATGGCGTGCCGATCAATGACGTTGCGAAGGTGATGGGACACGAGCAGACATCCACGACCCTGGACCGCTACACACACTCGACCCGCGACCGGGATCGCAGGGTGCTCGCGTCATTCGCTGCCTTCTCGCTGCCTCAGGATGAGCGATAAGCCCTGAAAACGAATCAAGACCCCTCCGTGGAGGGGCCTTGACCTGCTGTTACCTCTGGTCGGGGTGGCCGGATTCGAACCGACGACCTCTTCGTCCCGAACGAAGCGCGCTACCAAGCTGCGCCACACCCCGAGGCGTGCCGACAAATAGTAGCCCACCCGCCCCGATGGTCAAACTCGGTACCCCTGCTGCTCCGACCCTGCCCGGAGTGGTCAAGATCCGCACTACTTCCGGGATGTTGCTGCCTCACGACGCGCCGAGGCAGCAACATCCCTGATGGTGCGCGAATCTTGAAGCGGGCGGGGCGAGGCGGGGGCGGCGCAGCGGGGGCAGCGCGGTCAGCGGGGGATGAGGGTCAGGATGCTGGCTTCCGGGGGGCAGGCGAAGCGGATCGGGGCGGTCGGGTGGGTGCCGAGGCCGGCGGAGACGTGCAGCCAGGAGTCCGAGCCCGGCCACCGGTGCAGGCCGCGCGCCATCGAGCGAGGCAGGCCGCAGTTGGTCACCAGCGCCCCGAAGCCCGGTACGCAGACCTGACCACCGTGGGTGTGCCCGGCCAGCAGCAGCCCGAAGCCGTCCGCCGCCATCTGGTCGAGCACCCGCGGTTCGGGTGAGTGCGTCAGCGCGATGGAGAGGTCCGCCGAGGACGACACCGCGCCGGCCACGGAGGGGTAGTCGTCCCGGTCGATGTGCGGGTCGTCGACGCCGACCAGGTCGAGCTGTCGGCCGCCGGCCTTCAGCGTGGTCCTGGCGTTGTTGAGGTCCGCCCATCCGGCGCCGGTGAAGACCTGACGCAACTCCTCGTAGGGCAGCTCGACGCCCTCGGTGTACTCCCGGTCGGGCAGGAAGTAGGTGAACGGGTTCTTCAACACCGGCCCGGTGTAGTCGTTGGAGCCGAACACGAATGCGCCCGGGTAGTCCAGCAGTGGTTGCAGGGCCCGCAGCACCCCGGGCACCGCGCCAGGGTGTGCCATGTTGTCACCGGTCACCACCACCAGGTCGGGGTCGAGGGCGGCCAGCGATGCCACCCAGCGCTGCTTGCGCGCCTGGTCGGGCATCATGTGCAGGTCCGACAGGTGCAGCACGCGCAGCGGCTCCGCGTCGGCCGGGAGCACCGGCACGTCGTACCGCCGCAGGGTGAACATGTTGCGCTCGACGAGCGACGCGTACGCGAGGGTGGCCGCGCCGATCGTGGCGGTTCCGGCGGCGAGCCGGAATAGTGTGCGCTTTCGCATGGCGTTCAGGGTAGTTTGACCGTCCATGAGCACGCTGAAGGACCGCCTCACTGCCGACATGCGTTCCGCGCTCAAGGCGCGCGACGAGCTGACCACCTCCACGCTGCGGATGGCCCTGGCCGCCGTCGGCACCGCCGAGGTCGCCGGCAAGGCCAAGCGCGAGCTCACCGATGACGAGGTGCTCGCGGTGCTGACCAAGGAAGCCAAGAAGCGTCGGGAGGCGGCCACCGCCTTCGCCGACGCCGGGCGCGCCGAGCAGGCCGCGAAGGAGAGCGCCGAGGGTGAGGTGTTGGACCGCTACCTGCCCAAGCAGCTCTTGGACGCCGAGCTGACCGAGCTGGTGTCGGGGGCGCTCGCCGCGGGCGGCTTCACCGGCAAGGCCCAGATGGGCCCGGCGATGAAGGCGGCCCAGGCCGCGGTGGCGGGCCAGGCCGAGGGTGGCCGGGTGGCCGCCGAGGTACGCCGACAGCTCGGTCTCTGACCCGGCAGGGTCAGCGGCGCGGCGCGACGGGTTGTCGTAGCCGATCGCGGGTCCGGACAGACGAAACGGGCGGGCACCCGAGGAGGGTGGCCGCCCGTTGTGTCCTACTGGTCGGCTCAGCCGCCGGGGCGACCACCGGGTCGGCCCCCGGGCTGGCCGCCCGGGTTGCCGTCGGTGTTGCCCGGCGTGCCGCCACCGCTGCTGACCTCGATGGTGACCACGCCACCCTTGATCGTGCGTCCGTCCGGGCTGGTGCCGGCCGCGTCGCCCGCCTTGCAGGAGGACGGCACCTTCGCGCTGGAGACGACCGGCTCGAAGCCGGCGCCCTTGAGCCGGGACTTCGCCTGATCCACCGAAACGCACTTCACGTCGGGGATGCTGCGCTGGTCACCTTCGGAGATCTTCTGACCCGGCGGCGTGAAGTCGATGCGCTCCTTGCCCTTCATCGCGTCGCGCAGCGTCTCCCAGACCGGCGGGTTGATGCCGTCCTTCTCCGCGTGCTTCATCTCGACGTTGGTCTGCGGCCAGTCCGGGTCGGCCATGATGCCGGCGACCGCGTACTGCTTGGTCATCGCGACCAGCGCGGCGGTCTTCTCCGAGTCGGTGGTGCCGGACTTGCCGGCCACCGGATAACCGACGTCGCCGCGCACGTTGGGTGCGGTCGCCCCCGCACACCGGGAGGACGACGACTTGTCGCCGACCGGGCAGCGGGCCGCGTCCACAGCGGCGCGGGCCACCTCGGTGCTGAACCGCTTCTCGCAGCGCGGGTTGGCGATGTCCAGCTTGTTGCCCTCCGGGTCGCGGATCTCCTGCACCGGGATGGGTTCGCAGTACTTGCCGTCCGCGGCCAGGGTGGCGTAGGCGTTGGCCAGATCCAGCGGGGTGGTCTGTGAGACGCCCAGGGTGAAGGCGCCCCACTGGTGCGCGCCCTTCTCCAGGGTCAGATCTTCCTGGGACCGGAAGTTGATGCCCAGCCGCTTGGCCGCCTTGACCACGTTCTCGGCGCCGACCTGCTGCTGGAGCGGCACGAAGTAGGTGTTCACCGACCGGCCGAACGCGCTCCACATGTTGTGTACGCCGGCCATGCTCTCGGTCGAGTTGGTGGGGCAGTAGAGGTTGGTCCCCGGGCAGGCCGCCGGGCCAGGCCGGATGATGTATTCCGACCGGAACTGCTTCGGCGCGTTGATCGGGTAGCTGAGCGGAATGCCCTTCTCCAGCGCCGCGACGATGGTGAACATCTTGAACGTCGACCCGGCCTGGTAGCCGGTGATGCCGTCACCGCCGGTGAGCAGCGGGTTGACCGTCGCCGGGTAGTTGCCCCGAATCTTCTTCTTGCTCTTCGCGGGATCGCTGGAGAGCTTGTTCTTCGGGTTCTTCGGGTCGTCGAGCTTGAACTGCCGGTTGACCGCGAGCGCCCGCACCCGGCCGGTGCCCGGCTCGACCACCGCGACCATTGCCGCTTCCTTGCTGTTCACGCTCTTTGCCTTACGGACCGCCTTGTCCGCGGCGCGCTGCGCCTGGACGTCGATCGTGGTCACGACGTTGTAGCCGCCGCTCTTCAGCCGCCGCTCCCGGTCGTACCTGGTCGAGCCGAACGTCTCCTGATCCATCCACCAGCGGTAGAAGTAGTCGCAGAAGAAGCCCCACTCGTTGACGTTGGCGGCGACGCAGCCGTTCGGGGTGCGCTTGTCCTTGACGACCAGCTCGGTCGCCTTGGCGGCGTCCGCCTCCTGCTGGGTGATCGCCTTGATGTCGACCATGTTCTGGATGACGTAGTCGCGCCGGTCCTTGGCGAGCGGGTAACCCGCCTCCGTGGTCGGGTCGTTCGTCGTCGGCGCCTTGACCATGCCGGCCAGCAAGGCCGCTTCCTCGATCTTCAGCTTGCTCGGCGGCTTCCCGAAGTAGACCTGGCTTGCGGCGTAGATTCCGTACGCGCCGTTGCCGAACGAGGCGAGGTTGAGGTAGCGGGTGAGGATCTCGTCCTTGGAGAATTCCTTGTCGACCTGGAGGGCCAGCCGCATCTCGCGCAGCTTGCGTGCGCTGGTGTCCTCGGTCGCCGCGACGACGTCCGCCGGGTGGGTGGCCGAGTAGGCGATGGCCAGCCGGACGTACTGCATGGTCAGCGTCGAGGCGCCCTGCCGGCCGGAGCCTTCGCTCTGGTTGTTGACGAACGCGCGGGCGACACCGTTGATGTCGACGCCGTTGTGCTTGTAGAAGTCGTGGTCCTCGGCCGCGATGATGGCCTTCTGCATGGCCGGCGAGATGTCGGCGAGCTTGACGTCGCGTCGGTTCTCGTCGTACATCGTCGCGAGCGGTGTCTTGCCGTCCGATGCCAGCAGGTAGCTGATCTGTGGCGCGCGGGCCACCGTCAGCTCCGTGGGCAGGGCACCGAATGTCTCGGCGCCGGCCTTCGCGGCCAAGCCGGACATCGCTACCGCGGGGAAGGCCGCCGCAGCGACCACCACGCCGGCCAGCAGGCCACACACGAGTAGCGATGCGGCGTTGGTCAGCACATTGTGGTCACGTTTCCGCATCCAGGTCACCTCGACAGGGTACGCGAGTAGGGAACGAGGGGCGCTGGGGCGTTCTTTCCCCATTTCCTGCGCGCGCTGCCCTCGTTGTGCTAAACGCACGACCCCCGGTGCTTGGTTGCGTGTGAACTGGCGTGAGTCTCCTCCGATTCAGTGAGGCGGCGCAGCGTTATCGCTGACCCGGGCGGGGTAACCGGCGGTCGAAGGCCCGGGAAGCCGGGAGTGTCCGGAATGATGGATTTCGTCGACAACGTTGCGTAATCAGTCGACTACAGAGCATGATGGGGGCGGCGACAGCGCCACATGTCGTCCGCGCCGCCTTGGGGAAGGCGGGCCGGACGATCGGGGGGAATTGCCGGCTGACGTGCATCGACGAGGTCGGTAGGTACTGCAAGGGGGGACGTGTACACATGGGCATGATCACTGACTGGCCGTCGCTGGCGGCATGTCAGAACGGGGACCCGGACGCGTTGTTCGTACAGGGCGCCGAACAGAACGTGGCGAAGCGGATCTGCCGGAGCTGCCCAGTTCGGTACGAGTGCCTGGCCGACGCGCTGGACAACCGGATCGAGTTCGGTGTGTGGGGCGGCATGACCGAACGCGAACGGCGGGCGCTGCTGCGTCGTCACCCGCAGGTGACGAGCTGGCGCAAGATGTTCGAGGCCGCGATGAAGAAGAACAGCAAGGACAAGGCCGGCAAGGACAAGATTCTCGTCAGCGCGGCCAACTGACGCCGGTCACGGCCGGCTGATCGCCGTGCCGATCGTCCGTAGCCCGTCGACGTCGTGCACGTCGGCGGGCTGCGCCGTGACCGAAACCGCCGGCACGGCCGGGAACGCCTCGGTGAAGCGCGCGGCGACCTGCTGCTCGCGTACCGCCTGGCGAGCCAACGCCGCGTGCGCCCGCAGCACGTCGGCGGTGGCCTCATGCCCACCCAGCTGGGTCAGCCGCTCGGCGGCGACCCGGCTCTGCTCGGCGTCCAGCTCCGGGACCGCCGGGCGGTGCACCCGGTTGAGCACCAGGCCGGCCAGCGGCATCCGCTCGTCCCGCAGCCGGCCCGCGAAGTAGGCGGCCTCCCGGACCGCGTCCGGCTCCGGCGTCGCGACCAGCAGAAAGGCCGTCTCCCGCGCCTGCAGGATGCGGTACGTCTGCTCGGCGCGCTGCCGGAAACCACCGAACATCGAATCCAGTGCCGCCACGAAGCCGGACAGGTCGGTGAGCAGCTGCGCGCCCAGCACCTTCTGCACCACCTTCGAGAACATCCCGAACGAGGCCGTGACCAGGCTGAACATGCTCCGCCCGCCGCTGCGCGCCGGGGCCAGCAGCAGCCGCAGCATCCGGCCGTCGAGGAAACGGGAGAGCCGAGCCGGCGCATCAAGGAAGTCCAGTGCCGAGCGGGACGGTGGAGTGTCCACCACGATCAGGTCCCACTCGCCCCGGGCGTGCAGCTGGCCCAGCTTCTCCATCGCCATGTATTCCTGCGTGCCGGCGAAGGTCGAGCTCATCGCCTGGTAGAACGGGTTCGCGAAGATCTCCGCGGCCTTCGTCGGGTCGGTGTGCTGCAACACCACGTCGTCGAAGGTGCGCTTCATGTCCAGCATCATGGCGTGCAACTCGCCGCCGCTGCTCTCGACGTCGATCCCCTTGACCTGGCGAGGGGTGTTGTCCAGCTCGGTCAGGCCCAGCGACTGGGCCAGCCGGCGGGCCGGGTCGATGGTGAGCACGACCGTGCGCCGGCCGTGGTGCTCGGCGGCCCGCAGCGCCAGCGCCGCGGCCGTGGTCGTCTTTCCCACTCCGCCGGCACCGCAGCACACGACGATCCGCACGCCTGGGTCGGCGAGGATCTGGTCGACGTCCAGCTGCGGCGCCGCGTCTTCGGAAGGCACCAATCGAGCGTATCGGGCCGGTGGGTCCGTGCGCCCGTGCTGCGCTCAGGTGTGAGTCATTCGGCGCGGACGAGGGCCTGGGCCAGCGTCGCGAGCCCCGCCCGATCAACCCCGTCGGGCAGCAACGGCAGCTCGATCATCGGCAGCCCCAACTCCACCAGGTCGGCGCGGAGCGAATCTTCCAGTTCGCGCCGGATGAGCTGGTCACGCGCCTCATCGTGCAACCCGGCCACGATGTCCCGATCGGCCGGCAGCCCGGCGGCGACCAGCCCGCGCCTCAACTCCGCGGCGGTGACCGCGGCTCCGGCGGGCAGCGGCGGTCGGACCCCGTTGACGAGCACCTTCCCGACGCCGAAGCCGAGGGCGGTCAGGTCGGCGATCGCGTCGATCGTCTCCTGGATCGGCATCTCCTCCAGCAGCGTGACCACGTGCACCGCGGTCATCGGGGACCGCAGCAACGCGGCGACCCCCTCGCTCTGCGTCTTGATCGGGCCCACCTTGGCCAGTCGTGCGGTCTCCGCCGTCACGTTGAGGAACCGGCCGATCCGCCCGGTCGGCGGGGCGTCCAGCACCACCGCGTCGTACGCGCGCCGCTGCCCGGTGGTGCGGGTGGTGGCCTCCTTCACCTTGCCGGTGAGGAGGACGTCCCGCAGGCCGGGCGCGATGGTGGTGGCGAAGTCGATGGCGCCGAGCTTGCGCAGTGCCCGGCCCGCCGCGCCCAGTTTGTAGAACATGTCCAGGTACTCGAGCAGCGCCTCCTCGGCGTCCACCGCCAGCGCGCGCACCTCACCGCCGTCCGGCGCGTCGGCGAGGTGCCGCTCCTCGTAGGGCAGCGGCTCGATGCCGAAGAGCTGGGCGATGCCCTGCCGCCCCTCGACCTCGACCAGCAGGGTGCGCCGGCCGCCGGCGGCGAGCGCGAGGGCCAGCGCCGCCGCCACGCTGGTCTTACCGGTGCCGCCCTTGCCGGTCACCACGTGGAGACGGGCGGGCCATCCGGTACCGGCCGGGTCGATCGGACGCTCAGCTGCACACACCCGTCGAGCCTATCCAGGCTGGGCGGTCAGGCGACCTCGCAGACCCACCAACCCGTCTTCTGCACCACAGTGAAGCGCAACTCCTGGTCGGCCACCTTCTCGTCGGCGGTGGTCATGGTGAGCCGGGTGGAGACGGTGGCCCGTTCCCCGGTCTGGTTGTCCACCTTCGGGGTGGTCCACCGGAAGCGTGGGTTCTGGTAGGTGGAGGCGTACTTCTCCACCTCGGCCACCTTCGCGGCGATCTTGTCGTCGTCGCGGGAAGCGGCGCAGACGCGAGCGGCCGCCTTTGTCGCGTCGCGATCCTTGTAGACCGCGGTGAGGAACTCGTCGACGGCGACCGCCGGCTCCTTGGCACCCTCGCCGGTCTCGGCATCGCGCAGGGTCAGGAAGGCCACCACGCCGCCCCCCACGCAGAGCACCATGATCACGACCAGGGCGATCGCCGCGATCAGCAGACCGCGCTTCTTCTTCGGCTCGGCCGTGCCCTGGTAGGGCGGATAGGCCGGCGGGGCCGCAGGGATCGACGAGGGGTTCGGTGCACCCGGCTGCGTCGGTGCGGCGGCCGAGGTGGGGCCGCCAGGCCCTTCCGGCTGCCCGGCGCCGCTGGGCTGCCCCGGGAAAGCCGGCTGCCCGGCGCCGCTGGGCTGCCCGGGGAAAGCCGGTGAGGTGGGGGCGGCGGAGAGTGCCGGCTGGGCGGGGGAGGCGGGAAGAGCGAGCTGCCCGGGCGGTGCGGCGGGGGTCGGCTGGCTGGGGATGGTCGGCGCGCCGGGCTGACCGGCGGGATCCGGGTGGGCCGGTGGGTGAGCGGGTGTGCCGGCCTGGTCGCCGCTGGGCGGGTGGGTCATGTCGTTCCCCCAGGGGTGCGGCGCCCGCCGCCACCCCTGGCGCCGAGCGTGATCGAGCGGGCGGCCGGGCGCTGCGCGACCGTCCGACCGGAAGGGTAGCGGTCGATGACCGGATCGGTGTCGCCCCTGCCTGTCGAGCGGCCCAGCGATCCGGTGAGCGGTACCCGCGTCGGTTTCGGTGTCGGGCCCCCGACCTGCGGTGTGTCGCATATGTGACTGTTGGTGGCCTCTTGTGCGCGTCCTGTTGGTGGGACCGCAGCCCCAGACCTACCTTCGTCCCGGTGCGGGGGCCGGAACGGACGAATGGGTCCGGGCCGGAAGCATGGTCCGAGAGGTACGACCGGAGGCAGTGCATGCGCGACGCGGACAACATCCCTCGCACCCAGTTCCCGACGAACGATCGGCCTCGCCGGCTCGGGTCCGTGGTCGAGGCCGGCGGGCAGGTCACCAACCAGCCGATCAACGAACGGTCGTACCGCCGGATGCCGGAACAGGCGGAGGCGGCCCGGATGCCGAGCCAGCCCGCCGAGCGGACCCGCGAGGACGACGAGCCGGGCTTCGTCATCCACCTCCCGATCCGGGTGCCGAATCTGGCGGCGGCGACCGTGCTGGCCGGTCGGGTCGCGGTGTCCCTGGGCTTCCTGCCCGAGTTGGACGCCGGCGAGACCACCGTCTCCAACGCCGACGATCAGAACAACCGGCACCGGGTCTTCTGCGACCTGCTGCTGCCAGACCGGTCCCGCTGCCCCCAGGGATACGAGCACGAAGGGCGCTGCGGGGAGCTGCCGGCCGCGCCGGAGCAGCGTCCCGTACCTCGTCCGGCCAGCGGACCGTAGGCTGTCCCTCGAACAATTCCGCACCGAGAGGGAGCCCTTCAGCGATGCAGAAGTGGGAATACTCCACGGTCCCGCTGCTGGTCCACGCGACCAAGCAGATCCTCGACAACTGGGGCGAGGACGGGTGGGAGCTCGTCGCCGTGGTCCCCGGCCCGAATCCGGACCAGCTGGTCGCCTACCTGAAGCGGCCGAAGGCGTGAGCAACGGTCCGCACGCGAAGCTCGCCGAGCTGGGTCTCGACCTGCCCGAGGTCGTGCCGCCGGTGGCCAGTTACGTCCCGGCCGTGCAGTCCGGGCAGCACGTGTACGTTTCCGGCCAGTTGCCCATGGCCGAGGGCAAGTTGCTGGCGACCGGCAAGGTCGGCGCCGGGATCTCCGCCGAGCAGGCGAAGGATCTGGCCCAGCGGTGTGCGCTCAACGCGCTGGCCGCGGTCGACTCGCTGGTCGGCCTGGAGAACGTGGTGAAGGTGGTCAAGGTGACCGGGTTCGTGGCCTCCGCGCCCGGCTTCACCGGTCAGCCCGCCGTGATCAACGGCGCCTCCGACCTCTTCGGCACCGTCTTCGGGGAGGCCGGCCGCCACGCGCGCAGCGCGGTAGGTGTGGCCGAGCTGCCGCTGGACGCCCCGGTGGAGATCGAGCTGATCGTCGAGGTCGCCTGACACGTCCCCATCGCCCCGCGATCTTGCACTTTCTGCTCGGACGAAAGCCTTGAACCGGGATGAATCAGGGGCCGCAAGTGCAAGATCGTGGGGTGTGGCGGGCGGGGTCGTACGATCGCAGCCATGAGCGGGCACGTGACGGGGGCGGTGGCGGCGCTTGCCGACGAGTTGCCCCGCTGGGTTTCACTGCTGCGTGCGCCGAACCCGGGGCCGATGACCCTCGACGGCACCAACACCTGGGTGCTGCGTGCCCCGGCGGCCGAGTCCGGCATCGTGATCGACCCGGGGCCGGCGGACGAGGGGCACCTGACCCGGATCGCCGAGCACGGCCCGGTCGGGCTGATCCTGATCACCCACGGCCACCCCGACCACACCGAGGGCGCGGCCCGGCTGAGTGAACTGCTCGGCGGCGTGCACGTGCTCGCCGTCGACCCGGCGCACACCATCGGCGGCGAGCCGCTGACCGGGCCGGGCGAGCACTTCGGCGGCTTCGGTCTGCACATCAGTCTGTTGCCGACGCCAGGGCACACCGCCGACTCGGTCTGCTTCCTGGTCGAGCACGGCGACGAGCGGGTGGTGCTCACCGGTGACACCATCCTCGGCCGGGGCACCACCGTGGTCGCCCACCCCGACGGGCACCTCGGTGACTACCTGAGCAGCCTGGAGCTGCTGTCCGCGTACCGGGGGATCCCGGCGCTGCCTGGACACGGCCCGGCGCTGGCCGACTGCGCCGCCGCCGCCGACTTCTACCTCGCCCACCGCCGGGCCCGGCTCGACCAGGTCCGGGCGGCGGTCGCCGCCGGCGCCCACACCCCCGCCGACGTGGTGGCGACGGTCTACGCGGACGTGGACCGCTCACTCTGGTGGGCGGCCGAATGGTCGGTCCGGGCCCAACTGGAGTATCTGGGCGTCGACACCGGGGAATCCGCGCCCGGGGTCAGTGGGTTGGAGCACATGTGACCTGCCCCGTGTGTGGAACCGTTGCCGTTCCGGGCGCGCGGTTCTGCCACAACTGTGGCGCCGCGCTGCCGGCCGCCGCCACGTTGCCGGCGGCCGAGCGCCGGGTGGTCACCGTGCTCTTCGGTGACCTCTCCGAGTTCACCTCCTGGTCGGAGGACCTCGACCCGGAACGCGTCGGCGCGGTCACCGACCGGGTCCTCGCCGCCCTCGCCGGTGCGGTGAAGACATTCGGCGGGCACGTCGACAAGCTGACCGGTGACGGCATCATGGCGGTCTTCGGCGCGCCGGTGGCGCACGAGGACGACGCCGAACGTGCCGTCCGGGCCGCCCTGTCCATGCAACGGGCCGTCCGCCGGGTGCTCGACGACGAGCGGGGCGGCGGCGCGCCGCTCGGGCTGCGGGTCGGGCTGAACACCGGCGACGTCATCGCGGGCATCCAGGCCGCGATTGAATACACGGTCATCGGCGACACGGTGAACACCGCGGCCCGGCTCGCCGACGCCGCCGCCGTCGGGGCCGTCTACGCCGGTGGACGTACCGTCACGGCCACCAGGCACGTCTCCTCCTGGCGGGCGCTGCGCCCGCTGCGGCTCAAGGGCAAGCGTGAGCCGGTCGAGGCGTACGAGCTGCTGGGCCTGCTGGACGCGCCGGGCACCCGCTCGGGGCTCGGCGACGAGGCGCCGTACGTCGGCCGGGAGACGGAGATCGGTCGGGTCGCCGGCCGGCTCGCCGAGGTCATCGACCAGGGCGACCCACGGGTGCTGCTGATGACCGCCGAGGCGGGCATCGGCAAGTCCCGGTTCGCCGCCGAGGTGGAGCGCCTCGCCGCCGGGTACGACGTCGGTGCTGGCCGGTACGCGGCGCACACCGGGGCCCGGGTGCTCTCGGTGCGCTGTGCCGCGTTCGGGGAGCGGCGACGGCTCGCGCCCCTGGCCGATCTGGTGCGGGCCGCCGTTGGTCTGCCCAGCGACGCGTCCACCGCGCTGACCCGCCCGGCGGTCGAGGAGCGGCTGCGCCGGCTCGGGCAGCGGCTCGCCCGCTCCGGTGCGGAGACACCGCCGATCGCCACTGAGCAGCTGCTGGCCCTGCTCGGCTACGCCGAACTCCCGGCGCACGGTGGCAGCGACAGCGGCGAGTGGGGCGGATCGGGCACTCCGGCAGCGGACGCCGAGGTGGTGCCGAACGCGGTCGCCGATTTGCTCAGTGGGCTCGCCTCGGAGGCGCCGCTGGTGATCGTGGTGGACGACCTGCACGATGCCACCGCCGAGACGATCAGTGCCCTCGGGTTGACCCTGTCCCGGCTCACCGGCCCGGTGCTGGTGCTGCTGCTCGGCCGCCCCGAGTTGGTGCGTACCGCTGGCGCGCTGACCCGGGTCGCGGACGCCGAGGTGCACTCGCTGCCGCCGCTGCGCGGTGCCGACGCGGCCCGGCTGCTCACGAGTTACCTCGGCGGCGGCAAGCTGCCGCAGGCCGACACCGACCGGTTGCTCGCCACCGCGCAGGGCAATCCGTTCTACCTGGCCGAGCTGGTCACCCTTCTCATCGAACGGGGCGCACTCACCACCGAATCAGTGCGCGGTGCCGCCTCGACGCGGGGTGCCGCGGCGGATCGGTCCGGCTCCGGCGAGCGGGAGCAGAGCGGGTCGACCGGCTGGCGGCTGGTGCCGGGTTCGCTGGGCAGTCGGCTGCTCTCCCGGGACCTCGCCGCCGTGCTCGCGGCCCGGATCGACGCGTTGCCGCCGGACGCCCGGTCGGTGCTGCGCGACGCCGCGGTCACCGGTGACACGGTGCCGACCGGCGCGCTGGAGGCGATGCGGGAGCAACGTGGCGGTCGCGACGGCCGGCCGTCGGCCGTGGTCGCGGTCGAGCTCGACCGGGCGGTCGAGGAGTTGCTGCAACGCCGCATGCTGCACCGCTCGCGTGCTGGCTACTCGTTCGCCACACCGCTGATGCGGGAGGCCGCGTACGCCGGGGTGAGCAAGGCCGAGTTGGCCGAGCGGCACGCGGCGCTGGCCCGCTGGGCGGCGCCAGCGGACGAGACCACGGCCAGCACGGTGGGCGGGTTCACCGACGAGGCCCGGGACGACTTCGTGGCGACGCACGTCGAGCGGGCCGCCACGCTCGCCGACGCGGTGAAGCTGCGCCCGGACGCGCCGGCCCGGGCGGTGGTTCCGCTCGGCGTCGCCGCGCTCGGCCGGGCCGCCCGCCGGTCGCTCTCCGCCGGTGAGCCGGCAATGGCCGTCGAGTACGCCGAGCGCGCCACCGAACTGGCCCGCGATGGAGTGCCGGCAGCCGATCGGGTGGTGCACGCGCGGGCGTTGCTCCAGGTCGGCCGGGTCTCCGACGCGTTGGCGTACGCCGAGAAGATCGCCGCGAACGCGGGGGACGAGGCCACCCGGGTCAGCGCCCTGCTGCTGGCGGGGCAGGCCCAGGAGACCCTCGGCGACCAGGGCCGGGCGGTGACCGCCTGGGAGGAGGCGTTGCAGGTGGCCACCGAGGGTCGGCTGCCCACGCAGCGTGCCACGGCGATGCGCCGGCTCGGCATGGCCGACTTCGTGGCCGGGCGGCTGAGTCAGGCGAGCAGCCGGTTGGCGGCCGCCTACCAGGTCAGCCTCGGTGCGCAGGACCGACGCGGGCAGGCGTGGTCCCTGCAGAACCTGGCCTGGGTGACCACCACCCGGGGTGACTTCGCCGGGACCGACGCGGTGCTCGGCCGGGCCGCCCGACTCTTCGCCGAGCTGAAGGACCCGTACGGGCGGGCCTGGCTGCGCGGCACGACGGCGTTCGCCCGGCTGCTCGCCGGCCGACTGCGCGAGGCGTGTCGGATGGCGCAGGTGTTCCTGCCGTTCGGCGAGCGGGTCGGTGAGGCGTGGGCGGTGGGCACGTTGCGCGCGGTGGCGGCGTTCGCCACGGCCGAGCTGGGTGACCTGGCCGAGGCGGACCGGGAGGCCCGACGGGCGTACCGGGAGTTCGCCGCCGCGTCCGACGACTGGGGGCGTGGGTTCGCCCTGGTGGTCCGGGCGGTGGTGGCACGTGGCCTGGGCGAGCCGGAGCACGCGGCCGACCTGCTCACCGACGCCCTGGCGTACGCGGAGCGCACCTCGCATCCGCTGCTCACCGGGATGGCCGGCACACTGCGCGGCTTCGTCGCGTTGGACATGGGTGACTGCGAGACGGCCGAGCGGGTGGCCCGCGCGGTGCTGACCGCCGTGGAGCCGCACAACCCGCAGGCTCCGGCGCAGGTGGCGCCCCGGGTGCTGCTGGCGACGGCCCGTCTCGCCGCCGGCGACTCGGCGACAGCGGTCGGGCTGCTCGCCCCGGTGGCCACGGCCGCCGCGAACGCACCCTCGCTGCTCTTCTCCCGCCGCCAGACGATGGCTCAGTACGCGGCGGCGCTGCTCGCTCACGGTCAGCGGGAGCAGGCGTTGGACTGGGCCCGCCGGGCGGTCACCGCGCCGGCCGAGGACGTGCGCAGCCAGGTGATCGCGGCGAGTGTGCTGGCCGAGGCGTTGGCAGCGTGCGGTCGCCCGGCGGAGGCGGTGTCCTGCGCGCAGGAGGCGGTCCGCCTGGCGTACGCCACCGAGCAGCGCAGCGAACGAGCCGCAGCCGACGCCCTCCACACCCGCCTGACCGCCCTGGTCTGACCCACCCCCTCACCCTCCGCTGTTGATCAAGAGGTTCGCGTCAGGGTCCGGGCCACCGATGACCGAAAGCTCTTGATCAACGCCAGCCGGGGGTGGGGTGCAGGTTCTGCCGGTTCTGGGGATGTGGTGGTCTCGGGGAGCGGCTAGCGTGTCAGCACCGCGTACGGGTCCACAGTGGTGACCGTCGCCGTGCCTGGGGAGGCCCTTCATGAAGCTGCCGCGATCCATCGCGGGCTGGACCATCGCGGTCTTCGGCGTGTTGGCGCTGGTGATGGGCGCGGTCGGGCTGCTCTGGCCGGAGGCGCAGCTGCGCATGCTCGGGTTCGAGGTGCCGGCGACGCGGTCCGTCGGTGATCACACCGGGACGTTCCTGCTGGCGTCCTCGATGGCGGCCTTCAACATGGGCGTCTACTACCTGCTCGCCACGGTGACCGAGTGGCGGGTGTTCTACCGGTTCACCGTGGTCTTCCGACTGGTCACGTTCACCGTGTTCACCATCGCGGTGCTGGCTGACATCGCTCCCGACCGATTCTTCGGGGTGGCGGCGTGGGAAGGGCTGGGAGCCGTGGCCACCGCCATCGGTCTGCGTCTGGATGCCCGCCGGGGCATCCCGGCCGGCCGGGTCGAAACGTCCGAGGGTGCCGGGACGACTGCGGTCGCCGAGGAGGGTACCGGTCCCGCCGGTGCGGCTCCGGCGGACGCGGTGCGCTGAGCCATCGGTCGGGTTGGGTATTTTCGAGCGGTGACCGACACCCCGACCGGCGGCCTGCCAGTGCCGATCGTGCCTGGCCTGACTGATTTGCGGGTCTTTGCCCGGGGCGGGTACGCGACCGTCTACCAGGCCACCCAGATCTCCGTGGGTCGCGAGGTCGCCGTCAAAGTGGAGAACCGGACGCTGGACAGCGAGCGCGATCAGGCCCGCTTCCTGCGCGAGGCGCGGGCGGCCGGCCGGATGTCGTCCCACCCGCACGTGGTGGACCTCTTCGACGTGGGGGTCACCGTCGATCAGCACCCCTACCTGATCATGGAGCTCTGCGACGGCTCGTACGCCGAACGGATGCGCACCTCGCCGCTCGGCCCGGTGGAGGCCCGCGATCTCGGCATCAAGATCGCGGACGCGCTGGCCCACTCGCACGCCGCCGGGGTGCTGCACCGGGACGTGAAGCCGGCCAACATCCTCTACTCGCCCTTCAACTCGGCGGTGCTCGCCGACTTCGGGCTCGCCGTCCTCGCCGAACACCGGGACGCCTCGGTCACCCTGGAGGTGCTCACCCCGGCGTACGCGCCGCCGGAGATGTTCAGCCACAGCCCGCCGTCACCGGCCGTCGACGTGTACGCGCTCTGCGCCACCCTCTACGCGGTGATGCACGGCCGACCGCCACGCTGGCAGTCCGAGCGCAACCCGAGCCTGGTCACCGTGCTCGAGATGTTCAACCAGCCGCTCCCCGCCCTGCCCGGGGTCCCGGACGAGCTGATCGACGTGCTGCGCGTCGGCATGGCCAACGATCCGGGCGAGCGTCCCTCCGCCCTGGAGTTGCACGACCTGCTCACCAACCTCCCACTCGGCGCGCCGGCGACACCGGTCAGCGGCGCTCCGGTCAGCGGTGCCGCGACGCTCTCCGGCCCGTACGTGGCCAGCCAGCCGGTGCCCCGCCCGCCCATCGAGGACACTCAGCGGACCGACCCTGCCGGTCGACGGTGGCGGCGCTGGCTCTTCGGCGGCGCCGGGGTGCTCGCGCTCGCCGCCTCCGCGACCGCCGGGGCCTGGGTCGCCGACCGGGCGCCACCACCCGCCCCGTACCCGTCGGCCACCCAGATCGCCGCACCGGCGACCGGGCCGTTGCCCGGCTGCGCGACCGGCACCGGTGCGCCCACCGCCTTGCCCGAGGGTGCCCGGTGCCTGCCCGAGCTGGAGTGCTTCGGCCCGATGCGGATCCGCGGTAGCCGCGCCGAGGCGGCTCGGCTGTCCTGCGCCGGCCGACACACCTGGGAGACGTACGCCGAGGGCATCCTGCCGGTGTCGCTGGTCGGCGCCGACTACGACGAGGTGGCCGCCGCTGAGCCGGTGCGGCAGGTGTGCAGCGCCACGACGTTCCGGTTGACCACCGGGATCGCCGAGGCGACCGGTTGGCACCTGGAGGTGCTACCCCCGGTCGACGGCAGCATCGACCGGACCTACCGGTGTCTGGCGGGGCGCGGTGTGGACGCGCTGTCCGCACCCACGCTCACCGGCCGCTGAGCCCGTTCGACCCGCGTCGGCGGTCACGCACCGCACGCAACGCGTCCCGGGGGTCCATGGCGTCGAGGGTGTCCGCGTCGATCCCGTACGGCATCAACTCGGGCGGCCCGACGACTGCCGACCGGTCCGCCGGCTCCGGATCGTCGACCTGACGAGCGGCGGAGACCGCGACCCCGGCGACCATGGTCATCAGCACGCAGAGCAGCGCGAGAACCACGCCGAGGAGGTCCTGTCGGCGCCACACGACCAGCATGACCAGCGGCGCCAGGGCTCCCAGCGCCGCGAGCACCGCCACCGTGCGCGCATCGGGTCTGGACAATCGGCTCACCCGTCCAGCATGTCGCGGCCAGGCCGGCTGTCAACCGCAGAGCCGACCGCCGCGCCGATCGACGTCGATCTGAGCCGTCCACTCGACAGGGTCCATCTCGTCCACACGGATTGGACAAGAACGGCTACTCTCAGTGTTCCGCAGGCCCTTCCGGTAGCGAGGTCGCCCATGAACTCAGGCAGTTCGCAGTCCCGGCTCCGCTCGATCGCGTCGACGCTGGCGGTCGCTCTCACTCTCGTGCTCGCCGCCGCGGCCGGTTGTGACAGCCGAAAGGAACCGGACCTGCGGTCGGTGCAGGAGAAGATGCGCGAGACGCACATCTACGGTCAGTCGAAGCTGCGGATCGGTGTCGCCACCAACGAGCCGCTGATGGGTGAGTTGCGAAACGGCCAGCACGTCGGGTTCGACGTCGAGATCGCCCGGTACGTCGCGGCCTCCCTCGGCTACGAGGGGGACCAGCGGCTGGAGTTCGTGTCGATCTCCACCGAGGACCGCATCCCGTCGCTGCAAGGTGGCACCGTCGACCTGGTGGTGTCCAGCTTCTCCATGACGGAGGAGCGTAAGAAGCTGGTCAGCTTCGCCGGGCCGTACTTCGTCACCACGCAGGAGGTGATGGTGCCGGTCCGACTCAAGGACAAGGTTCGCACCATCGAGGATCTGCGCGACCCGGTGTACAAGGTCTGCACCAGCGGCGGCTCCACCACCGAGGCTGAGTTGGAGAAGCACCAGGTCAAGACGTTCGTGGTCAAGGACGTCGGCGACTGCGTCGATGGCATCCGGAAGGGGCGGTACGACGCGGTCAGCTCGGACGAGTCGATCCTTGCCGGTTTCCTGGCCAGCTTCCCCAAGGAGTTCGAGATCGTGGACATGCCGTTCGGCACCAGCGAGTTGCTGGGCATCGGCGTGCCGATCGGTGACCCCGCGCTGCGCGACCTGGTCGCGTTCTTCCTGCAGAAGAGCTACGAGCAGGGCCGCGACGGAGATGCCAGCCCCTGGCAGACCGCGTACAACCGGACCCTGGGCCCCTGGCTGAAGGCCGAGAAGCGCCAGCCACAGCCGCTGGAGGTGCCGAAGCTCGTCGACTTCGACGACAAGGCGCCCGCGAAGTGAGCGCGGCACCGACCGCCACCAGCGGCGACGGGCCGGTTCCGCCGCCCCGCACGTCCGTGCCCGGCGGCGACGCCGCGCCGGCAAGCGACGGTACGGCCGCAGCGCCGCCAGCCGCAGATCGTCCAGTGACCGGCGCGGAAGATGACGTTGTCTGGCCGGCCGGAGTGCCGGTCGCCGAGCCGGCCGAGCCGGTCGTCGCCGTGGTCGAGCCGGGGCGGGTCCGGTGGGACCCGGCGGAGCGGCGCGCCCGCGCCAGCCAGTCGTTCTGGACGGCCGTGGTGGGCGTACCGGCGATCTTCTCGGTGCTCCGCCTCGGCGTGGAGGCCGGCGGGGAGCTCCAGACCACGTTGTTGCTGGTGGCCAACGTCGGGCCGGTCAACCTGCTCGCCGGTTTCCTGACCACCGCGGCCCGGCTGCTCTCCACCGGGCTGGTCGCCGTCTTCGCGCTCGGCGCGGTACTGGCCGTCAGTGCGGATCGACTTCCGCCGGGCACCCGTCGCCGACCGCTCTTCGCCCGCTGGGCCGACATCACCCCGGCCTGGGTGGTGCTGGCCAGCTTCCTGCTCGCCCTGATCACCTGGCCGTTGCTCTATCTGCCGTTGTTGTTGCCGGCGTTCGTGGCCGCGTTCCAACTGCGCCCGGGGCGGCTGCACGAGCGGATGGTGCCTCGGCTGCTGCTCATCGGCGCGCTGCTCGCCGGGTACGGCTGGCTGATGCTGCCGACGATGCGCGACGCGATGCGGCAGGGCGACGAGTGGCTGGTGCTGGCGCTCATCGTGGTGCCCCCGCTGCTGGCGCTCTTCGTCGCGGGGCCGCTGCCGGGCATGGTGATCCGGCCGCTGGCGTCGGTGACCGAGGTGGCGGTGCTGGCCACCCTGATCTGGGCCGCGGTGCCGGTGATCACCACACCGGTGTTGCCGCTGACCGTCACCACGGTGGGCCCGGAGAGCGGGCCGACCGAGGACGTACGCGGGCACGTGGTCACCACCGACGACGTCAACATGGTGATCCTTCAGGAACGGGGTGGTGTCCGGTACGTCCCGGTCGGTCTGGTCCGCGCCCAGGTGCTCTGCCCGAGCGAGGAGGAGCTGCCCCGCCATCAACTGCGCATTCACGACTTCCACGTCGAGGATTCGCTGTTGGAAGGCATGGGCCGTCGGGTCCGCCCGGTCCACCGCATCGACGCCGCCTGCCGCACCCCAGCCTGACGCCTAACTGAGGAGAGCAGCGGCTACCGTGCCCGGCGGTTGGCCCGCACGAGTGCGACGGTGGCCAGTGGCACGCTGACCGCCCCGGCGGCCGCGACCCCGGCGAGTAGGTAGGCGACGCGGTGGTTCTGCGGAGCGCGGCGGTCGGCCACCTCCGCCTCCGGGTCCTGCGGGTCGTAGACGATCGGGATCTCGTCGTCCACAGCCGGAGCAGCACCGGGTGGCTCGTCGCCCTGACCGACAAGCGTCTGCGCCCGCCGCCCGTCCGGGGTCTCGAACTCGACGTGGATGCGGCCCTTGTTGACCTTGACGACCTGGGCGGTGGCCTCCACCCCCCGGTCCTGCAGCGCCTGGTCGTTGCTCCACACCGTCCAGGCGGCGATGGCGAAGCCGATGACGACGACGAGGCCGAGCCCGGCGAACAGTGGTGCCGGCGGGCGACGGGTTCGCAGCAGATCCATGCCGATCTCCGTCTCCGGCGGGGCGGGCCGGTAAACACGATACGATTCGCGACGGAACGCCTAGCCGCATATACAGTCCGACGGTATATGCTGCGACCATGGCGACGGCTTCCATGCACGAGTCCACCTATCTGATCCTCACCGCGCTCGTCGAGGCCCCACGGCACGGATACGCGCTCCTCGACGACGTCCGCCGGATCTCCGGCGGGCGCGTCGACCTGCGCGCCGGCACCCTCTACGCAGCCCTCGACCGGCTGCGGACCGATGGTCTCGTCGACATCGAGCGCGAGGAGCAGGTGCAGTCCAGGTTGCGCCGGTACTACCGACTCACCGCCTCGGGCGCGCGTCGCCTGGCCGAGGAATCCGCGCGTCTGCGCAGCAACGCCGACGCGGCGAGCGTGCGACTGCGCCGTGCCGGTCTCATCTTCGACGGCGGTGCGGCGTGACGTTGGACCACGTGTACCGACGGCTGACGGCCTGTTATCCCCGCGCCTACCGCCGGCAGTACGAGGACGAAATGATCGGCGTGCTGCTGGACGACGCGGCCCCGGGCCAACGCAGGCCTGCGGCGCGAGACGTGCTCGCCCTGCTCGGCGGGGCGCTCCGGGCGCATGTCCGCCAGGCTGGTGCGCGATTCTCGGCCGGCCCGTGGCGGGAGGCGGCGCAGGCGCTCGCTCTGATCGCCGCGCTGATGTTGTTCGTGCGCGCTGCGCGCGTACCGGTGCTGCACCTCGCCATGCTCGCGGAGAGCTACCCCGGTGGGATCGGGGAGCCGGTCATCCTCTGGCCGGGTGGCGGGGTTTCGGTGCTGTGGCTCATCGTGGCGGTGCTGGCCGTCACCGGCTGGGCTCGGGCAGCAGCCGCGGTCGCCGTTTGCGGAGCGACTTTCGAGGTGGTTCGGGTCGCTGCGGACTACGGACAATATTCGACTGTGTTCAATCTGTGGCCCGCCGTGCTCGCCGCGATGGTCCCGCTGGCGCTCGTGGTCCGCGCTCCCCGTTCCGCCGCGGCGGCCCTCGCGCGCTGGCGGCTCGGCACACTGGCGGCAGCGACGCTGGTCAGCGTCGCTGCTCCGAGTGTCGCCCTGGTGACGGGTGCTGATAACGCGACGGCTCCCATCTACGGCACGTGGATCTTCACCGCCGGTGTCGGCCGGATCGAGGCAATCCTGCTGGCGGCGGGATACCTGCTCTTCGCCCTTGCCATCCTTCGGCGCCGGCGGTGTTGCGGCGGCGCCTGCTGGCGCTTGTGGTTCCGGTGGGCGTGACGCTGCTGCTCACCCGGAAGGGGTTCGGTGCCACGGGGACGTTCCTGGAGCGCTCCTCCCACGACGGTGTCCTCGCTGCGCTCACCCCGGCGCAGTGGCTGGTGTTGGCGCTGGCGCCCACGCTGTTCTTCGCGGTGGCCGTGGTGATCCTGCACCACCGGGAGCGGACGGGCAGCCAAGGAGCGTGAGAAGGCCGCGCCACGCAGCCTGAGTCGAGGATCGACTCGGTTTCAGGAAGTTGGGGTCTTTGGCCCTCGGACCCGCCGGATTCAAGAGAACCGAGTCGATCTTGCGGCAGACGGGGCGGGCGTCAGTAGGACTTGTCCTGGCCGAGGACGTGTTGGGCCACGAAGTTGAGGATCATCTCGCGGCTGACCGGGGCGATCCGGCCGGCCCGGACGGCGCCGAGCAGGGTCGCCACCCCGTACTCGGTGGTCATGCCGGCCCCGCCGAGCACCTGCACGGCGGTGTCCACGGCGAGCGCGGCGGCCTCCCCGGCCGCGTACTTGGCCATGTTGCCGGACACCCCGGCCTCCAGGTCGCGGCCGGCGTCGTACAGGGTGGCCGCCTTCTGGATCATGAGGCGGGCCAGCTCCACCTGCACCGCCGCGTGTGCCAGCGGGTGCGACACCCCCTGGTGGGAGCCGATGCTCCGACCGCCCCAGACCTTGCGGGTGGCGGTGTACTCACTGGCCCGCTCGATGGCGTACCGGCCGGTGCCGGCACCCATCGCGGCCACCGTGATCCGCTCCGGGTTGAGCCCGGCGAAGAGCGCCGGTAGCCCGGCGTCCAGCGACTCACCGAGCAGCGCGTCGGCGGGCACCCGCACGTCGTCCAGGTACAGCAGGAACTGGTTCTCCGGGGACACGATCTCCATGTCCAGCTTGGACCGGGTCAGCCCGGCCGCGTCGGTGGGCACCAGGAACAGCGCCGGCTTCAACTTGCCGGTGGAGGAATCCTCGGTACGGGCCACCACCAGCACGTGACCGGCCTCGTCGACGCCGGAGATGTAGCACTTGCGGCCGTTGAGCACCCAGCCGTCGCCGTCGCGGCGAGCCACAGTGCCGAGTCGGTGGAAGTTGGAACCGGCCTCCGGCTCGGTGATCGCGAAAACGATCTTCTGGGAGCCGTCGGCGAGGCCCGGCAGGTGCCGCTTGCGCTGCTCCTCGGTGCCGTGCCGGCTGAGCACTGTCGCCGCGATGGCAGGGGAGACCACCAGCAGCAGCAGCGGGCAACCCGCCGCCGCCAACTCCTCGCAGACGATGGCCAGCTCGGTGATGCCGCCGCCCCCGCCGCCGTACTCGGTGGGGATGTTGACCCCCAGGTAGCCGAGCCGTCCGGCCTCCGCCCACAGTTCGGTGGTGTGTTCGCCGGCCCTCGCCTTCTCGACGAAGTAGGAGTGACCGTAGCGGCGGCCGAGCGCCCGCACGGCGTCGCGCAGCTGGTCCTGCTCGGGGGTGAGGTCGAAGGTCATCGGGCGTCCTCTTCTTCGATAACGGCGAGCACGGCACCCGTCTGCACCTGACCGCCGGTCGGCACCGGCAGTTCGGCGACCACGCCGTCGATCGGGGCGAGCACGGGATGTTCCAGCTTCATCGCTTCCAGGGTGAGCAGCGGATCACCGGCGGCGACCCGTTGGCCGACCTGGACGTGCACCCGGGTCACCACGCCCGGCAGCGGCGCGAGCAGCGACCCGGCCGCCACCGCCGCGGTGGGCAGCGGGAGACGCGGCAGCTCGGCCAGGCTCGCCGCCCCGTCCGGGCCGTCCACGAAGACAGCCGACCCCACCCGGTGTACGCGGTACGCGCGCCGAACCCCGTCGACGTCGAGCACCACCCGGTCCGGGGTTGCCTCGACCAGCGCCACGGTGGGTGCCGCCGGCCGCTCGGTGGACTCCTCGGCCGCCGACGTGCTGGACCAGTCGGCGAGCCGGCCGGTCCGGTCCAACTGGTATCGGATCTCGATCTCGTCACCGTCCGGCCCGGCGAAGCGGGTGACCTGCGGGACAGCGGGCACGTTGCGCCAGCCGGAGGGGAGCCCGCCCAGCACCGGTGCGGTCGCCCGGCGGTGCGCGGCGCCCGCCAGCGCGGCGGCGAGGGCGGTGAGTGGGACCTGGTCGGCGGGGAGGAGTGGCGTGAAGACCTCGGGGTGCCGATCCAGGAAACCGGTGTCGATCTCCGCCGCCGCGAACTCCGGGCTGCGTAGCACCCGGACCAGCAGATCCCGGTTGGTGGCCACTCCGTGCAACTCGGCCCGAGCCAGGGCACCCGCCAGGGCCCGAGCCGCCTCGGTCCGGGTGGGTGCCACGGCGATCAGCTTGGCGAGCAGCGAGTCGTAGTGCACCCCCACCACCGAGCCCGCCACCACGCCGGAGTCGAGCCGCAGGCCCGCCCGTTGGATCCAGCCGAACTCGCGGTCCACCCCCGGCACGTTGAAGCGGTGCAGGGTGCCCGTGGCGGGCCGCCAGCCCTGCGCCGGCTCCTCGGCGCACAGCCGTACCTCGATTGCATAGCCGCGCGTGGCCGGGTAGTGGTGCTGTGCGGGCAGCGGTGCGCCCTCGGCCACCAGCAACTGCATCCGGACCAGGTCCAGCCCGACCGGAGTGACCAACTCGGTGACGGGGTGCTCCACCTGGAGACGGGTGTTCATCTCCAGAAAGAAGAACTCGCCGGTCGGTGCCAGCAGGAACTCGACAGTGCCGGCCCCCACGTAGTCGACCGCCCGCCCAGCAGCCATGGCCGTCTCGTGCAGCCGATCATGCAGCCCCGGCGGGAGATCGCCCGGAGCCTCCTCGATGATCTTTTGGTGTCGGCGCTGAATCGAGCACTCCCGGACGCCGAGCACCTGCACGGTGCCGTGGGTGTCACCGAAGATCTGCACCTCGACGTGCCGGCCGCGCTCGACGTACCGCTCGATGAAGACAGTGCCATCGCCGAACGCGGCAGCCGCCTCGCGGCGCGCGGAGGCGACGGCCTCGGCCAGTTCGTCGGCGGTCCGGACGACCCGCATGCCCCGGCCACCGCCGCCGGCGGACGCCTTCACCAGCACCGGGAAGTCCGTGACGCCGTCGGTGTCGGTCCAGCTCGGCAGCATCGGCACGCCCGCCTCGGCGAGCAGCGCCTTCGCCGCCAGCTTGTCGCCCATCGCGGCGATCACCTTGGCCGGCGGCCCGACCCAGATCAGACCGGCGTCGGTCACCGCCGCCGCGAACTCGGCGTTCTCGGCGAGGAACCCGTAGCCGGGGTGGACGGCGTCCGCGCCGCTGCGGCGGGCCGCATCCAGGATCAGGTCGACCCGCAGGTACGTCTCGGCCGGCGTGGCGCCCGGCAGGCGTACGGCCTGATCGGCCTCGGCCACGAACGGCGCGTCGGCGTCCGCGTCCGAGTGCACGGCGACCGTTTCCACGCCCATCGCGCGGCAGGTGGCGAAGATCCGGCGGGCGATCTCGCCCCGGTTGGCCACGAGGAGTTTCTGAATCATCGGCGCCGAGCCTGCCTTTCGTTCGCCACTGCGGGACTCCGCTTCGCTGCGTTCCTCGCCCTCACGGGTCACATCCGGAAGACGCCGAAACCGTCGGCGCCCTTCACCGGTCCGTTGTGGATCGCCGAGAGGCAGAGCCCGAGGACGGTCCGAGTGTCCCGGGGGTCGATCACCCCGTCGTCGTAGAGCCGGCCGGAGAGGAAGAGCGCGCCGGACTGCGACTCGATCTGCTGCTCGACCATCAAACGCATCGCCGCGTCGGAGTCCTCGTCGTAGTCGCGCCCCCGGGCGGCAGCCGCCTGCCGGGCCACGATCGACAGCACCCCCGCGAGCTGGGCCGGGCCCATCACCGCCGACTTCGCGTTCGGCCAGGTGAACAGGAACCTCGGCTCGTACGCCCGGCCGCACATGCCGTAGTTGCCGGCGCCGTAGGAGGCGCCCAGGTTCACCGTCAGGTGCGGCACCGTCGAGTTCGACACCGCGTTGATCATCAGGGCGCCGTGCTTGATGATGCCGCGCTGCTCGTACTCGGTGCCGACCATGTAGCCGGTGGTGTTCTGCAAGAAGATCAACGGGGTGTCCGAGGCGTTCGCGAGCTGGATGAACTGGGCCGCCTTCTGCGCCTCCGCGCTGAACAGCACCCCTCGGGCGTTCGCCAGCACCCCCACCGGATACCCGTGCAACTCGCCCCAACCGGTGACCAGCGCATCCCCGTACGCCGGCTTGAACTCGTCGAAGTCGCTGCCGTCCAGGATCCGGGCCAGCACCTCCCGGGGGTCGAACGGCACCTTCAGGTCGGCGCTGGTGATACCGAGCAACTCCTCCGGGTCGTACTTCGGTGGCTGCGGCACCGAAGTACGCGGCGACGGGCCCCGCTTGCGCCAGTTCAACCGGCGGACGCACTGCCGGGCCAGCCGGATGCCGTCCCGCTCGTCGGCGGCCAGGTAGTCGGCGAGCCCGGACGTGCCGGCGTGCATCGCCGCGCCACCCAACGACTCGTCGTCGGTGACCTCGCCGGTCGCCATCTTCACCAGCGGCGGACCGGCCAGGTAGACCTGTGACCGGTCCCGAATCATGATCACGTGGTCGGACATCCCCGGCACGTACGCGCCACCGGCCGTGGCGTTGCCGAAGACCACGCTGACCGTGGGGATGCCGGCCGCCGAGAGCCGGGTGAGGTCACGGAACACCCGACCACCGGGGATGAAGATCTCCGCCTGGGTGGGCAGGTCCGCCCCGGCCGACTCCACCAGATTGACCATGGGCAGCCGGTTGGCCAGGGCGATCTCGCCGGCCCGCCGGGTCTTCGCCAGCGACCACGGGTTGACCGCGCCGCCGCGTACCGTCGGGTCGTTGGCGACGATCAGACACTCCACGCCCTCGACAACCCCGATGCCGGTGACCACGCTGGCCCCGACCGGGAAGTCCGAGCCGTACGCGGCGACCGGCGACAACTCCAGGAACGGGCTGTCGGCGTCCACCAGCAGCTCGATCCGCTCCCGGGGGAGCAGCTTGCCGCGCGCGTGGTGCCGGGTCACGTACTTCTCGCCACCACCCGCCCGCGCCTGGTCCAGCGCGGCGTCCAACTCGGTCAACCGCTCCAGCAACGCCGCACGGTTCGCCAGGTACGAGGGCGCGGACGGATCGACCGCGCTGTCCAGGGTGGTCACAGGCCCATGCCTTTCGCGATGATCTCGTTCATGATCTCGGTGGTGCCGCCGCCGATGCCGAGGATCCGCGCGTCGCGGTAGTGCCGCTCCACCTCGGCGTCGCGCAGGTAGCCGAACCCGCCGTGCAGCTGCAACGCCTGGTCGACGACGTGGTCGCAGGCCGCCACCGCCACGTTCTTCGCCATCGCCACCTCGGTCACCACCGGCTCGCCGGCCGCCACCCGACCCGCCACTGCGTGCACGTACGACCGGGCCGCCTCGGCCCGGGTGTGCATCTCGGCCAACCGGTGCCGGATGAGCTGCCGGCTGGCCAGCGGACGCCCGAAGGTCTCCCGGTCCCGGCACCAGCGCACCGCCAACTCGACGCAGCGCTGCGCGGTCGCGTACGCCTGGGTCGCCAGCGACAGCCGTTCCGCCGCGAAGTGCTGCATGATCGCCAGGAAGCCGGTGTTCTCCGCGCCGATCCGGTTGGCGACCGGCACCCGCACGTCCGCGAAGGACAGCTCGGCGGTGTCCGAGCAGTGCCAGCCCAGCTTCTCCAACCGGCGTCCCACTGTGAACCCGGGCGACCCCTTGTCGATGACCAGCAGGGTGAGTTCACCGCTGCCGGGGAAGTCGGTACACACCGCCGTGGTCACGAAGTCGGCCCGGTGCCCGCTGGTGATGTACGTCTTCGACCCGTTCACCACGTAGTGGTCGCCGTCGCGGCGGGCGGTCGTGCGGATGCCGGCCACGTCCGAACCGCCGTCCGGCTCGGTGATGGCCAGCGCGCCGATCATCGTGCCGGACAGCGTGGGCCGCACGTACCGCTCGATCAGGCCGTCGTCGCCCGGGGACGAGACGCCACCGAGCCGACCGCCCAGCGAGCCACCGGTGCGGGCACCGGCCGCCGCCACCATGTGCGGCAACGCGATCCCGTGCGTGAACAGGGCCGCCACCAGCCCGGACGAGCCGCCGGAGCGGATCAGCTCCTCGGTCACGATGATCGAGTCCAGCAGGTCACCGCCGCTGCCACCGACCGACTCCGGGAAGCCGATGCCGAGCAGGCCGAGCTTCGCGGCGGTCGCGTGCAGCGCCCGGGGCACCTCCCCGGCCCGCTCCCAGTCGTCCAGGTGCGGCAACACCTCCCGGGTCACGAACGCCCGGGTCAGCTCGCGTAGCTGCCGGCGCTCCGGGGTGTCCACGATGCTCATCGTGTCTCCTTCGTTCGCGACTGCGGGGCTCGCAGACCCGGCTCACTCCTCGCGCTCACCGGGATGCCCCGGTCGGCAGGTCGGCCGGCAGGTCGACGATCCGGGCGCGCAGCAGCTCGCCGAGCGCCTTGGCCTGCGGGTCGAACCGGGTGGACGCGGCCACCCCGGCGCCGAGCAGGCCCTCGATCACGAAGTTGACAGCACGCAGGTTCGGCAACTCGTAGCGCCGCACCGACAGCGGCGCGGTCTCCGGCACCAGCTCGGCCAGCCGTTCGACGGTCAACCAGGCCCGCAACCACGCGTACCCGGCGTCGGAACGCGCCCAGACACCGAGGTTGGCGTCCCCGCCCTTGTCCCCGGAGCGTGCGCCGACCACCTCGCCGAGCGCCCCGCGTCGGAAAGGGCCGCCGACCGCCGCCTCGCCACCCGGGGCCGACTCGTCCTGCGAGGTGGGGGCGGTGCGGATCGGCGGGGCGATCGGCACCCGCTCGCCACCGGGCAGCACCGCGACGTGCGCCACCGCCTCCTGCGGCACCGCGTCGGCGGTGAAGACGCCGTACGGCGTCGCGTCGCCGGGCAGTGTGGTCAACGTGCAGCCCGGGTACGAGGCCAGGGCCAACTCCACCGCGGCGGCCGAGAACGACCGCCCGGCCCGCGCCTTGTCACCGTCGCGCAGGTGTACGTGCAGCAGGGCACTGGCCGCCTCGGTGTCGGCGGCGTCGGGGTGGTCGGTCCGGGCCAGCGTGAACTCCAGCCCGTCCTTGCCCACCGCCTCCTCGACCTGCCCCCGGACCAGTGCCGCCTTCGCCTCGATGTCCAGCCCGCAGAGGACGAACGTCATCGAGTTGCGGAAGCCGCCGAGGTTGTTGACGCCCACCTTCAGCGTCGGCGGTGGCGGCGTGCCCCGTACGCCGGTGACCCGGACCCGGTCCGGCCCGTCGGGGTGCAGCGTCACCGTGTCCAGGCGGGTCACCACGTCCGGCCCGAGGTACGACGGTCCGCCGATCTCGTAGAGCAGTTGGGCGGTGACCGTCTCCACGGTGACCGCGCCGCCGGTACCCGGATGCTTGGTGAGCACCGATGAGCCGTCGGGGTGCACCTCGGCGATCGGGAACCCGGGCCGATGACCGCCGTCGGGCAGTTCGGTGAAGAAGCTGAAGTTGCCGCCGGTGACCTGCGCACCGCACTCGACGAGGTGCCCCGCGACGGTGGCCCCGGCCAGCTCGTCGAGGTCGTCGCGGCCCCACCCGTACCGGGCGATGGCCGGGCCGACCACCAGCGACGCGTCGGTGACCCGGCCGGTGACCACCACGTCCGCACCGGCGTCGAGGCAGGCGGCGATCCCGAACGCGCCGAGGTAGGCGTTCGCGCTCAACGCGTCCGGTCGCTGGATCGTGTCGCCCTCGACGTACCCGACCTGGGTCGGCAGGCCGAGTCGGTTGGCGAGCTTCTCGATGGCGGCGGCCAGGCCGGCCGGGTTCAACCCGCCGGCGTTGGTCACGATCCGCACCCCCCGGTCGAGGGCGGTGCCGAGGCAGGTCTCCAGTTGCCGCAGGAACGTCTTCGCGTAGCCCAGGTCGAGGTCGCGCATACGGTCCCGGGCAAGGATCAACATGGTCAACTCAGCGAGGTAGTCGCCGGTCAACACGTCCAGCTCACCGCCGTCGAGCATCTCCCGCCAGGCGGTGAACCGGTCGCCGTAGAAGCCGGAGGCGTTGCCGATGCGGATCATGCCCGTACCCCGATCTCGCCGGCCGGCTGCCGGCCGTCACCCGGCGGCCCGGCGAAGGCCTGCGCCACGTCGAGCCACTCGTCGGCGACGGGCCCGGTGGCGACCAGAGCGAGGTCCGCGCGGTGTCGGCGCTGGGTGACCAGCAGGCAGAAGTCCCGAGCCGGGCCGGTGACCCGGTCGGCGGCGTCCGCCGGACCCCAGCTCCAGGCCTGCCCGCCCGGCCCGACCAGCTCGACCCGGACCGGCGCCGTCGGTGCCTCCCGGCCGTGCGCGGCGAAGCCGTGCCCGAGGGTACGCACGCCCAGGTGCGCCACGTGCCGGAGTCGGTCGCTGTCGGGGCGGACCACGCCGAGGGCGTCGGCCACATCCGCGCCGTGCGCCCAGGTCTCCATGATCCGGGCGGTGGCCATCGAGGTGGCCGACATCCGGGTGCCGTACCAGGGCAGTTTGCCGCCGGCCGGAACGGCGGCGAGTGCGTCGACGAGCGCGGTGCGCCCGGCCCGCCAGCGGGCGAGCAGCTCGGCCGGCGGGGCGAGGAATTCCTCGGCGCCGACATCGACGAGTCGGGTCACGTCCGGCGCGGAGGTCACCGTCGCGTAGAACGCCTCGGGATCGGTCGCGGCCAACAGCGCGACGTGGTCGGTCCAGGCGAGGTGGGCGATCTGATGCCCGACGCTCCAGCCCGGCGCGGGGGTCGGCCTCGCCCAGTCGGCCACGGGCAGTGGCGCCACCAGGGCGTCCAGTTGGGCGGACTCGTCGGCCAGGTCCGTGAGCAGGTCGCTGAGGTCGACCATGGTGCCTCCGGTCGGTGGTGGCCGGTGCGGCCGGCGGTCAGGGCGTGAGCAGGGTGGCGAGCTGGCGCTTCCAGGTGGTCAACAGGGCGGCGCGGCGGGCGGAGTCGTCGCTGAGCAGGTTGGCCACCCCGAGCCCACGGAGCAGATCGAGCGTGGCCTGCACCGCTTCGCGGACACCGGGTCGACGTTCGTCGACACCGAGCAGGGCGACGGTGAGCCGGTGCATCTCGCGCCCGACCGTCGCCTCCAGTGGCACCAGGGCGTCCCGCAGCTCCCGATCGGTGCGGGCGGCGACCCAGAGCTCAAGCGCGGCCACGAACAGCGGCCCGGTGAACGCCACGGCGAGCAGGTCGACGACCCGGTCCAGCCGCTGCGGGCCAGCCGGCAGCGCCTCGGCCTCGGTGCGCAACTCGTCGGCCCGGCGCTCGGCAAGATGGGCCACGGCGGCCGTCACCAGCGCCGCCTTCGTCGGGTAGTGGTGCAGCTGGGCCCCACGCGAAACACCGGCCCGCGCCGCGACGACCGTGGTCGTGGTGCCGGACCAGCCGTGCTCGATCAGGCAGTCGACGGTCGCCTCCAGCAGCCGGGCCTGGGTGGCGCGGCTGCGTTCCTGCTGAGGGACACGCGTCGATGTGGGCACGGAGACAGCCTGCTGCCTACGAAACAAACAGTCAAGACTGACTTTTTCTGGAGCCTGCAGGCGCGCGGGGCTCCCCGGCCCTCCGGCCCCGGCCCTCCGGCCCCGGCCCTCCGGCCCCGGCCCTCCGGCCCCGGCCCTCCGGGCCCTCGGGGCCGATCATGCAGGTGTGGTGGTTGACAAAAGCCATTTCATTGCTCGTAACGGGCACCACAACTGCATGATCCACGGGGCCGGGCCGGGGGCCCGGGGGCCGGGCCGGGCCGGGCCGGGGCGGTGTCGGGACGGAGCGGTGGGCTTGGGTGGGCTCGCGGTGGTGGGCTTGGGTGGCTGGGCTCGCTGTCGAGCTGATGTCACAAACGAATCGCTTGTCGACCGCGCCCGTTGGCCGCGCCCGTTGATCTCGTTTGAGGCTCGGCCTGCCGATCATCGCCGGCTGATGCCGCAAACGATTCAGCTCCAAAGGCTTCCTGACCGGTATCCCGCCCTGCCGCCTGCCCTGCGGTCCGCCTGCCCTGCGGTCCGCCTGCCCTGCGGTCCGCCTGCCCTGCGGTCCGCCCGCACTGCGGTCCGCCTGCCCGCCTGCCGGCTCAGTGCCGGCTCAGCGGCCGTCGCGGGGGCCGAAGACGACCAGCGCGTCGGCGTCGCTGTGCTGGGAACGCAGGTACTCGTCGGCCCAGGCGGCGGCGTCGGGGAAGGTCGACTCCGCCGCCACCCGGGCGCAGGCCAGGTCCACGTCGAAGGCCGTGCGGCGCAGTTGGACACCCGGCCCGAGCAGTGCCCACCACGCGCCCGCGCCCCCGTACGGCATGCCGATGCTGCCCGGGTTGACCACCAGACGCCGGTCGACCAGTCGGGTGAAGGGCATGTGGGTGTGGCCGCAGACCACCGTGGTGATCTCGGCGGACAGACCGTCGAACACCTCCGCCCAGCGCGCCATCCGGGAGTCGACGAGCACGACCTCCTCGTCATCGCGGGGCGTGGCGTGGCAGAACAGCGTCGGCCCGAGGCCGTCGATCTCCAGCGTCGCCGTCGCCGGCAGCGCGGCGAGCCGGGCCACCTGGTCGTCGCGCAGCTGCCCGGCGGCCCAGTTCGACACCTCGATCGACGCCGGGCGGCCGGCCCGGGCCTCGACCAGCTCGCGTTCGCAGTTGCCGCCGACCCAGCACACCCGGTCGCCCAGGCCGGCGAGCACGTCCAGCACCTCGACTGGTTGCGGGCCCGCGGCGATGTCACCGGTGAGCACGATCAGATCGGCGGCGGCGACGTCCGGCTCGGCCAGTACGGCCTCCAGCGCCGGCAGGACGCCGTGGATGTCGGAGAGAACGGCAACACGGTTCACCATGGCCCCAGCCTCACCGCCAGCGCCGCCAGAAGGCCAGCGATTCTGCGTCAGGCAGACGGCAAACGTCCCCGCCTACCGTCGGTGACGGCAGGCGGGGACGTCAGGTGCTGCTCAGACGCGGGCGCGACGGGCCAGGCGCTCCGGGTCCAGGATTATGATGCTCTTGCCGTCCAACCGCAGCCAGCCGCGCGAGGCGAAGTCGGCCAGCGCCTTGTTGACGGTCTCCCGCGAGGCGCCGACGAGCTGGGCGATCTCCTCCTGGGTGAGGTCGTGGGTCACCCGCAGAACGCCGCCGTCGCGGGTGCCGAAGCGGCCCGCCATCTGGAGCAGGTTCTTGGCGACCCGGCCCGGCACGTCCGTGAAGATCAGGTCGGCGAGCGAGTCGTTGGTCCGGCGCAGCCGCCGGGCGAGCACCCGGAGCAGCTGCTCGGCGATCTCCGGGCGGTTGTTGAGCCACGGCCGCAGCGCCTGCTTACGCAGCCGCACGAGCCGGGTGTCGGTCACCGCGGTGGCGGTCGCCGTACGCGGACCCGGATCGAAGAGCGACAGCTCACCGACCATGTCCGACGGCCCCATCACCGCGATGAGGTTCTGCCGGCCGTCCGCTGCGCGGCGACCAACCTTGATCTTCCCGGACAGCAGGATGTAGAGGCTGTCACCGGGCTCGCCCTCATTGAAGACGATCTCGCCCTTGCGGACCTCGATCGTCTCCATCTCCTTGGCAAGCGCCTCGGCAGCTTCCGGGTCAACACCCTGGAAGATCCCGCTGCGGGCCAGTACCTCGTCCATTGCGCACCTCCGGTTGCGCGTGCCGTCCGTCGGCCGGGGCCGCCGTCCGCTGATCCCCTCGCGCGCCGCCAAGTCTAGGCGCACGTGAGCATGAATCAGAGGTCGCCCCTGGAATCTTGATCGGTGGGCGTAACCTGCCCGACGTGCTGAGCGAGCCGACCCTGACCAGCCGCGCCGAGGATGGGCGCCACGTCCCGCTGCTCGTCTGGCGCGCGGACGTGCCCCTGCGGGCGGTCAGCAGTGCCCCGCTGGGCGGTGGCATCGGGGTCCGGCGGTGGGTGTTGAACGCGACCGTACCGATGTCGTACGACCGGGATGACCCCGCGGCGCACCTGGCTTCGATCGCCGCCGAGCTGGCCCTCGACGGGCCCGGGATCGGTCTGCTGACCGGCGTCGACGTGACCGAGGTGGTGGCGCGAACCGACGCCGGGGTGCGGGCCTGGGCGACGGTCGGGCTCGGCACGCCGGTGCCCGCGGCCGCGCCGACGCCGGCCGCGCTGGCCCCACACGTCGGCACTGTCAACATCGTGGTGTACGTGCCGGCCCGGCTCGCCGACTCGGCACTGGTGAATGCCGTGGCCACCGCGACCGAGGCGAAGACCCAGGCGATCACCGAGCTGGGGGTGCCGGGGACCGGCACGCCCACCGACGCGGTCACCGTGCTCTGCCCCGTGGACGGGCCGGAGGCGGCGTACGGCGGGCCGCGCTCCACCTGGGGTGCACCGCTCGCGCGAGCGGTGCACGCGGCGGTGCTCGCCGGCGGTTCGCGGCCGGTCGTGCCATGGTCCGAGCAGCTCAGGGGCGCGAAGTCCAACCGATCGGCTGTCGTCGGCGCGTTTAACGACCGGTAGGGTCGCGGGCGATGTACGCTCCCGCCCCCCTCGCGTCCCGCCCGCGTCGCCGCGTCGCCCTCGGCCTCGCCGCGCTGCTGGCCGCCCTCCTCGTGGCCGGCTGTGCCGACTCCGGTGGTGAGGCACCCGTCTGGCAGCCCGGCGCGGGAGGTGGTGGCACCGGCGCGCCGGTCTCCACGACCGGCCCGAAGGCAACCGGGCCCGCATCGTCCGGTCAGGGTGGCGCGATCTCGCTCTCCGCCACCGGCGACATCATCATGGGCAACGCGCCCAGTCGGCTGCCCGCCGCCGGCGGTAAGGGTTTCTTCAACTCGGTCACCGAGGCGCTCAAGGCCGACCTGGTGATGGGCAACCTGGAGGAGCCGCTGACTGTCGACACCGGCACCGGCAAGTGCGGGGCGAACTCCACCCGCTGTTTCCAGTTCCGCGCCCCGCCGGAGTACGCCGCGCACCTGCGTGACGCCGGCTTCGACGTGCTCAACCAGGCCAACAACCATGGGTACGACTACGGGCCCAAGGGCTACGAGAACACCCAGAAGGCGCTGAAGAAGTACGACCTGGAGCACACCGGCGCGCCGAACGAGATCACCGTGGTCGACGTCAAGGGCGTCAAGGTCGCCGTCGCCGGCTTCTCGTCGTACGTCTGGTCCAACAGCCTCGTCGACATCGACAAGGCGAAGGCGGTGGTCGCCAAGGCCGCCACCATGGCCGACCTGGTCGTGGTGCAGGTGCACATGGGTGGCGAGGGCGTCGACAAGACCCGGGTGAAGCCGGGCACCGAGATGTTCCTGGGCGAGAACCGGGGCGACCCGGTGAAGTTCTCGCACGCCATGATCGATGCTGGCGCCGACCTGATCGTCGGGCACGGTCCGCACGTGTTGCGCGGGATGGAGTTCTACCAGGGGCGCCTGATCGCGTACAGCCTGGGCAACTTCGCTGGCGGCGGCAACTCGCTGAGCAACGACGGCCGCCTCGGCTGGGGCGGGGTGCTGAAGGTGTCGCTCAAGCCGGACGGCAGTTGGGCCGGCGGGTCGTTCACCTCCACGTACATGAACTCCGCCGGCAAGCCGACCATGGACCCGGACGACCGGGGCCTGGGCCTGGTCACCGAGTTGAGTCGCGCCGACTTCCCGAAGGGCGGCGCTCGCCTCGACGGGCAGGGGAAGATCTCGCCGCCGACCGCCGGCTGACCCGACGAGGAGCGTCCGGGGTGCGACGTAGGCTGACCGTCGTGACCAGTAGCCCTCCCGGTGCCAGCGAGACCGATCTCGGGCGCAAACGCCGTGCCCGCAAGATCGGCCGGGTGCTGGCCGAGACGCATCCCGACGCGCATTGTGAGCTGGACCACTCCAACGCTCTGGAGTTGGCCGTCGCCACGATCCTGTCCGCGCAGTGCACGGACAAGAAGGTCAACGAGGTCACCCCCAAGCTCTTCGCCCGCTACCCGAGCGCTGCCGCGTACGCCGGCGCCGACCGGGGCGAGATGGAGGAGCTGATCCGGCCCACCGGCTTCTACCGCAACAAGACCGACTCGCTGCTCAAGCTCGGTCAGGCCCTCCTCAACCGGTACGACGGCAGGGTCCCGGGTCGGCTGGTCGATCTGGTGACGCTCCCCGGCATCGGTCGCAAGACGGCCAACGTGATCCTGGGCAACGCCTTCGACGTCCCGGGCATCACCGTCGACACGCACTTCCAGCGACTGGTCCATCGGTGGCGGCTGACCACCGAGACCGACCCGGTCAAGATCGAGCACGCGATCGGCGCGCTGTACGACAAGCGCGACTGGACCATGCTCTCGCACCGGATCATCTTCCACGGTCGACGTGTCTGCCACGCCCGCAAGCCGGCCTGCGGCGCCTGCACGCTCGCGAAGCTCTGCCCTTCGTACGGCACCGGCCCGACCGAGCCGGCGGCCGCCGCCAAGCTGCTCAAGGGCCCTCGGGCACGCGACCTCGCGGTGGCTGCCGGGGTCGACCCGGAGTTGGTGCCGGCGCAGGCGATCACGGCGGAGGTGCCGTGAACCGCCGCCGCCTCGCCCTCGCCGTCCTGCCGCTGCTGCTGGCGGTCACCGGTTGCACCAGCGGCACGGCCGACGACGAGCCAGCCCCCCGCCCGGCCGCTGCCGAGCGACCTTCCCCGTTCCGGGACTGCGCCACGCTGAGCACGGCACCCACGACCACGTCGCCCGGCTCTGGTACGGCGACCCCCGCAACGGCCACTCCGGCGTCGCCCGGCTCGGTGCCGACGGCCTCCGGAACGTCCGGCACGACGGCCCGCGCCGCCGGCGGGTCGCTGCTGCCGGAGCTGACGCTCTCCTGCTTCACCGGCGGTGCCCCCGTCGTGCTGCGGGAGGTGGCCGGCCCGGCGGTGATCAACGTGTGGGCTTCCTGGTGCCCGCCGTGCCGCAAGGAGCTGCCCGCCTTCCAACGCCTCAGCGAGCGGGCCGCCGGTCAGCTCCAGGTGGTCGGGGTCAACAGCCGGGACAGCCGGGGCGGCGCCCAGTCCATCGGCGAGGACTTCGGCGTCCGGTTCCCGATCCTGGTGGACCAGGGCGAGGCGCTACAGCGCGAGCTGAAGCGCAACGCCATTCCGCTGACCCTCTTCGTCGACGCCGACGGTCAGGTGCGGCACGTCGACGCCAGCGGCGCTCTCGACGACACCAAGCTCGCCAAGCTGGTCCGCCAGCACCTCGGCCTGGCGGTGCCGGCGTGACCCGTCGGCCCCCCGAGTGGATCGAGCCGTTGCTGACCCGGCTGGGCACCGCCCGCGCCGAGGACTTCACCCGGCTGACCACGCCGGCCGAGGGCGGTCGGGAGAGCGCCGTGCTGGTGCTGCTCGGCGAGCAGCCCGGCGCGGGTCCCGACGTGCTGGTCCTGCAACGCGCCGCCACCCTGCGTAACCACGCCGGCCAGCCCGCCTTTCCCGGGGGTGCGGCCGACCCGGAGGACGCCGACGTCCGCGCCACCGCCCTGCGCGAGGCGAACGAGGAGGTGGGCCTCGACCCGGCCAGCGTGACAGTGCTGGCCGAGCTGCCGAAACTGTGGATCCCGGTCAGCGACTTCGTGGTCACGCCGGTGCTGGCCTGGTGGCACGACCCGCACCCGGTGCACCCACGGGAGCCGGCCGAGGTGGCACACGTCGCCCGCCTGCCGGTCAGCGAGCTGGTCGATCCGGCCAACCGACTGCGGGTCCGGCATCCGAGTGGCTGGATCGGGCCGGCGTTCTCGGCGCGCGGGATGCTCGTCTGGGGCTTCACCGCCGGGGTGCTCGCCACTCTGCTCGAGATGGGCGGCTGGGCCCGTCCGTGGTCGCGCGGCCGGGTGGTGGAGCTTCCGCCGACCGGGGCGACACCGGCCCCGTCCGCCGGCACCGACGAGGCTGACGAGAACGCCCTGCGCTGACCGCACGGTCACCATCCGCAAGCGATGGTCATCCGGTGGGCACACTGCCCGTACGCTTGACCCGTGTCCGTCGTGGATCTCGTCCTGCTGCTGCTCATGCTCGTGTTCGCGATCAGCGGATACCGCCAGGGTTTCGTCATCGGCGTCACGTCGTTGTCCGGCTTCTTCCTGGGTCTGCTGCTGGGTCTCCAGCTCGGGCCGCTGTTCGCCAGACAGTTCGTGGACGCCGGCACCCGTGTGCTGATCTCGCTGGTGGCCATCTTCGGGCTGGCGGTGGTCGGGCAGGCACTCGCCGGTTGGCTCGGCTCGCACCTGCGCAAGACGATCACCAGCGACGTGGGCAAACGGGCCGACGACGTCGGTGGGGCAGTGGTCTCGCTGTTCGCGGTACTCCTGCTCGCCTGGTTGGTCGCGGTGCCGCTCGGCTCGTCCTCGGTGCCCTGGCTCGCCGCCTCGGTCCGCAACAGCGCGTTGATCACGGTGGTCAACCAGGTCCTGCCGGAGCAGGCCCAGCGGCTGTCCACGGCGCTGGAGGACACCGTCGACACCGACGGGTTCCCGGACGTCTTCGGTGACCTCGCGCCCACCCGGGCCCGGCAGGTCGACCCGCCGGACCCGGCACTGGCCGGTTCGCAGGTGGTGGTGAGCGGTCAGCAGTCGGTCGTGAAGGTGCTCGGCTCCGCGCCCAGCTGCTCACGCCGGATAGAGGGTTCCGGTTTCGTGTACGCGGACGACCGGGTGATGACCAACGCGCACGTCGTGGCCGGCACCCGCTCGGTCGCCGTGGAGCTGGGCGGCGAGCGGTACGACGGCAAGGTGGTGGTCTACGACCCGAACCGGGACCTGGCGGTGCTGCTCGTGCCTGGGCTGCCCGGGCCGTCCCTGCGGTTCGCCGCCGGCAACGCGGGCAGCGGCTCCGACGCCATCGTGCTCGGCTTCCCACTCGACGGCCCGTACAACGCGCAGTCGGCGCGGGTCCGGGACGTAGACCGGATCAAGGGCCCGGACATCTACTCGTCCAGTGAGGTGACCCGGGAGATCTACACGATCCGGGCGCTGGTGCGCAGCGGCAACTCGGGCGGTCCGCTGCTCTCCGCCAACGGCCTGGTGCTCGGCGTGATCTTCGCGGCGGCGTCCGACGATCCGAACACCGGCTTCGCCGTCACGGCGGCCGAGGCCCGCCCGGTGGCGTTGGCCGGTGCCGAACGCAACCGGCAGGTCGCCACCGGCGAGTGCACCTGAGCGTGGCTGCGGGGTCAGCTCAGCTCCGAGCCGGCTGGGCGCGACGCCCGACGGTCGGTAGCTTCGCCCGGCCCCACCGCAGCCCCCGGTCCAGCACGGCACGGGCCATGATCGCGACGCACGTACCGCCGTTGAGGAAGGACGCCACCACGTCGCTCGGGTGGTGCATTCCCCGGTACATCCGGGTCATCGCCACGCCCAGCGGCACCATCAGCAGCAGCGTCCACCAGGCGACCTTCGCGCCGGTGCTCCGTGCCCGCAGCGCCAGCAGCACGGCGATGCCGACGTAGAGCGCCACCGCCGCCGAGGTGTGCCCGGACGGAAAGCTCGACGTGGGTGGCGAGACGTCCATGTGCTCCACCGCCGGCCGCTGACGGTCGATCGCCAGCGTGGTCAGCAGGAACACCAGCGCCTGGGCGGTCACCGCCGCGCACAGGAACAGCGGCTCGCGCCAGCGCTTCAGCCAGAGCCGCAGCGCCAATGCCACCAGTACGGTGACCACGACGATCATCTGGGTGCTGGCCAGCGTGCTGAACACCAGCGAGACGTTGTTCCAGTCGCCGGTGCGGTCGGCGGCCAGCTCCCGGTTCACCGTGTCCTCCACGGTGAACGGCCAGGTCCTGGCGAACACCCGGGTGACCAGCACCCCGAGCAGCACCATGAGCCCGAGCAGGAGGGACACCGGCAGCAGCACCCGCCGGACGATCTGGACCGCGGTCTCGGACATGGGTCGGCCAGTACCCGGCCGACCTCGTCCTCACTCCTCAGGCCGCTCCCGGCTCCCGCTCGACCTCGGGAGCGACGCCGTCGCGGGTCGGCCGGACCGGCCGAAGACCGGTGTGTGCCCGCCAACTGGTGAACGCGGCGGTGGTAGCCGCGACCACTGCCACACCGAGCAACCATCCTCCCACCACGTCGCTGGTGAAGTGCACGCCCAGCGTCACCCTGCTCAGCCCGGTCACCACAGTGAGCAGGACCGCCGCCACCCAGAGCGCGGCCCGCGCCGCCCCCCGCCCGGCGTACGGCAGGAGCACCAGCACGAGCACCCCGGCGGCCAGGGTGGCGTTCAGCGCGTGCCCGGAGGGGAACGAGTAGCCGGCTGCCCGGGCCACCGGGTCCAGCAACTCCGGCCGGTCCCGGCCGACCAGCAACTTGAGCAGCGGACCGACCAACCCGCCGACGACCATGGTGGTGGCCGCCCAGAGGGCCAGCCGGCGGGCTCCCCGGCGCAGCAGCCAGACCACCAGGAGCAGGGCGACGGCGCGCAGTGGCATCGGTGCGAACACCTCGGTCCAGACCCGCATCAGCACGACCCAGGCCGGGTGATCCTGGGCGTAGCCGTGCAGCGCGTCGGTGACCGCCGTGTCCAGCCGGTGCAGCGGTGCCCAGGCGCCGAGCACCAGCAGTGTGAGCAGCGCGAACGGCACCAGCACCAGGAACGCCGCCGTCGCGGCGAGGGTGAGCCGCAGACCCAGCGCATGGTCCGGGTCGAAGCGGCGGTGCCGCCAGGACGGCTGGCCGGTGGGGGCGAGGGTAGGCGGCTGGTGCGTACTCATGGGTCCGTTCTACCCGGCCGGGCAGCCGCTCAGGCCTGCCGGTCGGTCTCGATCAACGGGTCCGCTGACGCAGCCGGCGCACCATCAGGGCCGCACCGCCGACCAGAGCGACGAGGAGCACGACAGTGGTCCACAGTTGCTCCGGCGCCGAGGTGTCCTGACCGCCCGCCGCCCGAGCCGTCCAGCGGCTCTGCTGACCGGATGCGGCGAGACCGAGTGGATCGCTACCGGCACCGGCCACCGGATCGTCGTCGGCCGAGCCGGGCGCCGGACCGAAACCGGTCACGCCCGGCGACGTCTGGTCATCGAGTGGGTTGGCGGTCACCGGCGGCACCTGAGCGGTCAACGCGGCCACCGGGTCGACCACCCCGTACCCGAAGCGGTCGTCCCGACCGGTCGGGCCCACGTCCCGGGCGGTGGCCAACAACCGGTTGACCACCTCACCAGCGGGCATCTGCGGATAGCGGGACCGGACCAACGCGGCGGTCGCCGCCACCAGTGGCGCGGCGAAGCTGGTGCCCTGCACCCGCCAGTACCCGCCGGGCGGCTTGGCGCCGACCAGCCCGCTGGCGGGAGCGGTGAGCACCGTCGCCCGGCCGGTGATCGAGCCGGACCACAGGTTGTCGCTGCTGCGTTCCAGACCGGACACCGCGATCACACCCGGCTCACGAGCCGGGTACCAGACCTTGGTGCTGGTGGAGGTGGCCAGGTTGCCGGTGCAGGCGACGACGACCACGTCCCGTACGAACGCGTAGTCCAGGGCGGCGGCCAGGGCCGGACTGTCGCCGCTGCCGCCCAGCGACAGGTTGATCACGCGGGCGCCGTTGTCGACCGCCCAGCGGACCCCCTGGGCGACGATCAGCGCGTCGTCGTAGCGGTTCTCCTCGTCCAGCACACGGACCGGCAGGATCCGGGCGTCCGGTGCCAGGCCGACCACACCCCGCTTGTCGTCGTTGCGCCCGGCGATCAGGCCGGCGACCGTGGTGCCATGACCCACCGGATCCGGGCCCGGGGCGCCACCGGGGCCAACCAGGTCCTTGCCGGGCAGCACCTGGCCGACCAGGTCGGGGTGGTTGCCGTCCACTCCGGAGTCGACCACCGCCACCGTCACGCCACGGCCGGTCGAGCTGCGCCACGCCGTCTCGGCCTGCAACTCGTCGAGCTGCCACTGCTCGTCGCGGACCTGATCGGTGCGGGCGACGGCGTCACCGGGGGCGAACGCCATCGGCGCGCCGGCGAGCTGTCCACCGTTCGTGGGCGGGGCGACCGGCACGGCTGCCGCGGTCGGGGCCACGACGGCAAGCGCCGCGGCCACGCCGAGCAGCGCCCGGCCGGTCGCTCGTCGGGCCGCTGACGGACCGCTGTACCGCACCCCAGTCACATACCCAGCCATTCATCCCGACGGAACCATGACGATCGGAGATTACCGGTTTCCCCACCCGTCACGGGAAGAACCGGCGAGTCAGGTCATTGCGGCGGCAGTTGCGCCAGCTGAACAAGGCGTACGCCCTCCCGTCGGGTGACCAGCCGACCACGTCCCGGTGGCAGCGGTCCGGGTCGTACCGGCCCGACGAGTGCGCCCTCCTCGGGACTGCCCGCCATCACCAGGCCGGCCGTGGACAGCTCCCGCAGACGTTGCACGATCGGCTCGTACTGGGCCCGGCTCGCCCCACCGGACCGGCGGGCCAGCACCAGGTGCAGCCCGATGTCCCGGGCGTGCGGCAGGTGCTCCTCCAGGGCGCGCAACGGGTTCGCCGGCCCCGCCGCCACCAGGTCGTAGTCGTCCACCAGCACGAACAGCTCCGGCCCGGACCACCAGGACCGGTCCCGCAACTGCTGCGGGGTGACCTCCGGCCCCGGAGCCCGCCGCTCCAGGTAACCAGCGGCCGACTCGACCAGGTCGGCGGTGTGAGCCGCCGCGGTGCCGTACCCGATCAGGTGTGGCGTCTCGATGGCACCGAGCAGACTGCGCCGGTAGTCGACGAGGATCACCCGGGCCTGCTCGGGAGTGAACCGGGTGATGATCGACGTGGCCAGCGCGCGCAGGAACGACGACTTGCCGCACTCCGAGTCCCCGAAGACCACGAAGTGCGGCTCGGTGGCGAAGTCGAGCAACACCGGGCGCAGGTCCGCCTCCGCGATCCCGATCGGCAGCCGCAGCCCGGTGGTCGAGGTGAGGTCCAGATCGGCGTACGGCAGCACCGGCGGGAGCAGGCGCACCCGGGGCGCCGGAGCACCCGCCCACCCGTCGGCGGCCCTCTTGACCAGGTCGGCGGTGTCTCCGCCGGCGGTACCGAGCTGGGGCAGCGCGGTGAGGAAGTGCAGGCCCTCCGCTGTCACCCCTCGGCCGGAGCGCTCCGGCACGTTGGCGGCGGCACGCCGGGCCACCAACGAATCGGCCGGGTCACCGAGGCGCAGCTCCAGTCGGGAGCCGAAGAGGTCCCGGATCGCCGGGCGGAAATCCAGCCAGCGCAGCCCGGTGGCGACCACGTGCAGCCCGTACGACAGACCCCGGGTGGCCAGGTCGGTGACGAGTGGCTCCAGGTCGTCGTACTCGCCGCGGATGGTGGTCCACCCGTCGATCACCAGGAACACGTCGCCGTACGGGTCGGTACCGGGCTGCCCGGCCGTCCCCGCTGCCGCTCGACGCTGGCGGTACGCGGCCATCGACTCCACGCCCAGCTCGGCGAAGCGGCGTTCCCGGTCGACCAGCAGGGTGGTCATCTCGCCGACGGTGCGTCGTACGGCGGTCGGGTCGGCGCGGCCGGTCACCCCGCCGACGTGCGGAAGGTCGCGCAGCGCGGCCAACCCGCCGCCGCCGAAGTCGAGGCAGTAGACCTGCACCTCGGCCGGTGTGTGGGTGAGCGCCAGCGCGCAGATCAGCGTGCGTAGGGCGGTGGACTTGCCGCTCTGCGGCGCACCGACCACCGCGACGTGCCCGGCAGCGCCGTCCAGCGCCAGCCAGAGCAGGTCCCGGCGCTGCTCCAGCGGTTTGTCCACCACCGCCATCGGGACGCCGAGTGCCCCGTGCAGCTCCGGGTTGCCCACTGTCAGCCCGCGTCTCGGGTGCACCTCGACCGGACCGAGCAGCTCGTCCAGGGCCGGCGGCTGTCCGAGCGGCGGGAGCCAGACCTGGTGCGCCGGCGGGCCCTGCCCGACGAGCCGGTCCACCAGCAGGTCGAGCAGTGTCCTGCTGCCCTCCCCCTCCGCCACGACGGGCACGACCGGGGCCGCCGGCTCGGGCACCGGTACGACGTGGGTGGTGAAGGTGAGCAGCCGCGTGCCCCCCTCGGCGGCGACACCGCCCGGCGCCGCCCGACGGCGGACGGCACCGGAGACGTACGCGGCCTTGAAGCGGGCCAGCGGGTCGGTGCCGGCACGCAGGTAGCCGTGGCCCGGTGAGCGGGGCAGCTCGTGCGCGTCCGCCACGCCGAGCACCGTCCGGGACTCCAGCGCCGAGAAGGTGCGCAACCCGATCCGGTACGACAGGTGGGTGTCCAACCCGCGGAGCCGGCCCTCCTCCAGGCGCTGGCTGGCGAGCAGCAGGTGCACGCCGAGCGACCGGCCCAACCGGCCGATCTGCACGAACAGGTCGATGAAGTCGGGCTTGGCGGAGAGCAGCTCCGAGAATTCGTCGCAGATCAGCAGCAGCGACGGCAGCGGGGCGAGGGGACTGCCGGCCGCCCTGGCCCGCTCGTAGTCGCGCACGCTGGCGAAGTTGCCGGCCCGCCGCAGCAACTCCTGGCGGCGTACCAACTCCCCGTTGATCGCGTCCACCATGCGATCGACCAGGGGCAACGTGTCGGCCAGGTTGGTGATCACGGCTGCGGTGTGCGGCAGCCGGTCGAACGAGGTGAAGGTGGCGCCACCCTTGAAGTCGACGAGCACGAAGTTGAGCTGTTCGGAGCTGTGCGTGGCGGCGAGCCCCAGCACCAGCGTGCGGAGCAGCTCGGACTTGCCGGAGCCGGTCGCCCCGATGAGCAGGCCGTGCGGGCCCATGCCGTCCTGGGCGGACTCCTTGAGGTCCAGCTCGATGGCACCGCCGTCCACGCCGACCCCGATCGGCACCCGCAACCGGTCCCGTGCCGAGCGCGGCAACCAGCCCTGCTCCGCTGTGAAGCTTTCCGGGTCACCGAGGCCGAGCAGCTCGGGGAGGCCCAGGTCGGCCTGGAGCGGGGCGTCCGGTCCGCGGGCCGCGCCGGCGAGCCGCAGCGGCGCCAACCGTCGGGCGACCGCCTCGGCGTCGGCCAGGTCCAACTGGTCGGCGGTGCCCACCTCGGCGTGCCCGTCGGACGACCGCGAGTGCAGCAGCCGGCCGTGCAACTCCAGCAGCAGCGCGTACCGGTCCAACAGTCGGGGCGGCGGGGTGTCCAGGTCCAGCACGGTGACCGCGTCGATGCCGCCGTCGCCGGTCAGGTCACTGGCACCGGTCAGGTCGCCGCCGTCGAGGACCACCACCACGTGCGGGCCGTCGGTGGCGGGGCCGGCCGGGCTGAACCGGGACCGGGTGGCCAGCACGTCGGTCAGTAGCGACTCCAACTCGGCGGCCGAGCTGGTGACCAGGCGTACCGGGCCGAGCGCGTCGGTGCGGCCGGGATGGTGGGCGTGCGGGAGCCACTTCACCCACTCCCAGCAGGCGCGGCGCTCCGGACCGGCGCAGACCGCGACGAGCAGCTCGTCGGGGGCGTGGAAGACCGCCAGCTGGGTCAGCACGGCCCGGACCAGCGCCTGCGCCGCCGGGTCGCCGGTGATTGGCCCGCCGGTGGTCGGGGTGATCGCCCGGCCGCGGCCGACGGATCGTACGTGCACCCGGGCGAAGCTGCGCAGCGACAGCGCCACCGGCAGGTCCGGCACCACTGAGTACGCGTCCAGGAAGCGGCGTAACGCGCCGGCGGTCATCGGCTCGAGCTCCTCCAGCGGCCGGGTGACCGGTGGGACCAGTGGGGTGGCCAGTGTCTGCGGCCCGACGGCGACCCGCACCACAGCGAAATCGGGGTCGGCGGGGCGCCGCTCCCAGACCCGGTGGCTGTCCACCGTCGACCAGAGTCGGCCCGGGTCCGGGTGCCGGTAGTAGAGCCCGGCCCGTTGCTGGCCCGCGGTCCGCCGGACCCGCCGCCGCAGCGTGGCCAGGTGGCGCAGGTACTCCCTGCGGGCGGCCATCATCTCGGACTTCTTCGGGGTGCCGGAGGCGCTGCCCCAGGACGTCACCAGCATCGCCAACGAGGAGAGCCCGAACATGCCGCCCACCACGTACGAGTAGGCCCCGCCGCCCCGACCGAACATCATCGCCATCGCCACCGTGCCGCCGAGCATGGGCAGCAGCATGAGCAGCTGCTGCCACCGCCCGCCGGTCGCGAGGGGGATCTCCGGCGGTGCGTCGACCGACAGCTCACCGGCGGGAATCTCCGGCGCTGGTCGGCGCGGTGGGCGCTTGATGACGACGGTGGACACTCGGCCTCCTGACAGCGCTGGGTAACCCGAGCCTGGCTCATGGTAGGTAAAGTCCTGTCGTCCGCGCAGCCTCCGATCCCCCTCGATATGGAGACCAGTCGATGACTACCGGGCTGGCACGCGTCACCATCAGCGCGCCGCAACGACGGGTGGACGTCGCCCTGCCGGAGCAGGTGCCCCTGGCTGAGCTGCTGCCCGACGTGCTCCGGCACGCCGGTGTCGGGCTGGCCGACGACGGCGAGCAGCACGGCGGTTGGGTGCTCCGCCGTACCGACGGGGCGTTGCTGGTGACCGCACAGGCGCTGCTGCCGCAGGGGGTGCGCGACGGTGAGGTGCTGCACCTCGTGCCGGCCCGCGCGCACTGGCCCGAGTTGGAGTACGACGACGTCATCGAGGCGATCGCCGACGGTGCTCGCCGCCGCGGCGGCGCCTGGTCGCCCACCGCCACCCGGGCGGCCGGTCTGGCCGGTGCCGCAGTGCCACTGGCGGTCGGACTGCTGGCGCTGTTCGCCGGTGGCCCGACGCACCGGGCCGGTTGGCTGGCGGCCGTCGTGGTGGCGCTGGTGCTCACAGTGGCCGGCACGGTCGCCTCGCGCGCCAACGGCGACGGCGCCGCCGGGGCGACGCTCGGCGGGTACGCGCTGCCCTACGCGTTCACTGCCGGTGCCCTGGCCGTCGGCTCCGGCGACCCGGTCGGGCCGTTCGGGCCGGCCCGCTGGGTGGGCGCTCCCGAACTGCTGGCCGGCTCGGTCGCGCTGCTGCTGGCCGCGTTGATCGGTCTCCTCGGGGTGGCCAGTCGGCTGCGGGTCTTCGTGGCCGGTGTCACGGTCGGCCTGATCGGCGCGGGCGCCGCGCTCGGTGGGCTGCTGATGACCACGGCCGGTACGGCGGCGGTGCTGCTCAGCGCACTGGTCTTCGCCGTCGGCGTGATTCCGCTGCTGGCCATCCGGCTGGGCAAGCTGCCCCTGCCGCCGATCACCCTGCCGGCCGCCACCTCAGCGGAGGAGCCGGAGCGGGTGCGGGATCTGCCGGACCGGGGCCGGGTGCACGCCGCGGTGATCCGCACCGAGGAGATGCTCACCGGAATGCTGATCGGCCACGCGCTGCTGGTGGTGGCCACCGCGGTCGTACTCGTGGTCGCCGGTGGCACGGCCGGTCGGGTGCTGGTGGCGGTCACCTCGGCCGTGCTGCTGCTGCGGTCGCGGCTGTTCGTGGCGCTGCGACACCGGGTGCCGACGGTGCTCGCCGGGCTGGCCGGCTATGCGGCGCTGGGTGTCGTGCTGGTCGGTCGGGCCGACGAGACCGGGCGGTTGGTGCTGGTCCTGGGCGGGGCGGCGCTGGCCCTGGTGGCGGTCGCCAGCGGCACCGGGTACGCCCGCCGGCCGGTCTCGCCGTACCTCGGGAGGATCGCGGACCTCACCGACACGGCCCTGGTGGTCGCCGTGGTGCCGATCGCCTGCGCGGTGCTCGACCTGTACGACCGGGCCCGGGGGCTGCTCGGTTGAGCGGCCCCCGGGCCCGGTGCGTCAGCGGTCGATCAGTGCATGGATTCGCCGCGCGCCTCGGCGTCCCTGGCCCGCTGGTAGGAGGCGTGGATCTCGGCCTCGGCTTCGGTGCGGCCGACCCAGGTCGCGCCCTCCACCGACTTGCCGGGCTCCAGGTCCTTGTAGACCTCGAAGAAGTGCTGGATCTCCAGGCGGTCGAACTCGCCCAGGTGGTGGATGTCGCGCAGGTGCTCCTGGCGGGGGTCCTCGTAGGGCACGCAGAGGACCTTGTCGTCCCCACCCTTCTCGTCGGTCATCCGGAACATGCCGATGGTGCGGCAGCGGATCAGACAACCCGGGAAGGTCGGCTCGGGGACCAGCACGAGGGCGTCCAGCGGATCGCCGTCCTCACCCAGCGTGCCCTCGATGAACCCGTAGTCGGCCGGGTACTGGGTGGAGGTGAAGAGGGTGCGGTCCAACCGGATCCGGCCGGTCTTGTGGTCCACCTCGTACTTGTTCCGGTGACCTTTGGGGATCTCAACCGTCACGTCGAAATCCATCTGCACGCTCCCTCGTCTGCCCACGCTGGCTAACGGAACCAATGGCGGCCCTCCGGACAGGTGAATGCCACCCGCCGACTCCGGCCGCCGCATAGTCTTCGGACCGAAGTAGTGTCACCCAAGCCGATTTTCGCTGGGGGAGGAGGGGGTCGTGGGGAGGGAAGATTCACACTACCGCCCGGACGGGGGCTCTGCGCACGGTACCGGACGATCCGGCTCCGGCAGCGCCAAGGGGCGGGTCCCGGTGCCGGAGGCGCACCTCCCACGGGCGCCCGAAGCCGCGCCCCCGGCACCGGAGACGGTGCCCGAGCGGCCCCCACCGCTGCCCTGGCGCCCGCCGGCCGGGCCGGCGTCGCCCGCTCCGAACGCCGGCCACTTCCCGGCAGCCGGCGGTGAGCAACCGGTGAGCGGTCCGCCACGCGGCAGTGCCACGGTCCCGGTCAGCCCTGCGCCGGTCAGCCCGTCGTTCGGTCCCGGACCGACCGCCCCCGGCGGGGTGCCCCCGGTGGGCCCGCCGATCTCCGCGTTGCCGGCACCCGCCGACGCCGCGCCCGCGCCCGTACCCGCCGCGCCGCGCCGCCGGAGGCGGCTGCCGATGGTGCTGGCCGCCGTGCTCCTGCTGGTGCTCGCCAGCGTCGGAGTCGTGATCACCCGTCCCGGCCCGGTCGCCGGGTGGCTGGGCGACGACGCCGGCGCCGGGCCGAACGCGGTCGGCGCGACTCCGGAACCCGCTCCGTCGGACGTGCTGGGCGGGCCGGATTCGAACGCCCCGGTGCCCACCCCGGACGGGGTTCGGGCCGCGCTCGATCCACTGGTCGGCGTCGCCGCCCTCGGCGACCGGGTGAACGTCTCGGTCGCCGACGTGATCACCGGTCAGACGCTGTTCGCCAAGGGGGCGGACGACGGCACCGTGCCCGCCTCGGTGACGAAGCTGGCGACCGCGGTGACCGTGCTGGCGGCCCGGGGGCCCGGCTATCGGATTCCCACTCGTGCGGTTGCCGGCGCGAAGGCCGGCGAGGTGGTGATCGTCGGGGGCGGCGACCCGACCCTCGCGATCAACAAGAAGGGCTACTACCCGGGTGCGGCGCGCCTCGACGACCTGGCCGCCCAGGTGCGTACCGCGCTCGGCGGCACGCCCCCGACCAGTGTCACCGTCGATGGTTCGGTCTACTCCGGGCCGGTCTACGGCCCCGGCTGGGACGACGACATCCCCACCGGCGGCTCGGGCGGCGCGGTGACCGCGTTGATGACCGACGGCGCGCGTACCGACCCGGGCGTCGAGCACGGGTCCGCCCCGCGGTTCGCCGAGCCGGACCTGGCCGCCGGCAAAGCGTTCGCCCGGTTGCTCGGGGTGCCGACCGACACCGTGAAGCGGGGCGCGGCACCGCCTCAGGCGGCGGCCGGTGCCAGCCCGGCGCCGGGTACCGAACTGGGCGTGGTGCAGTCTCCGCCGCTGATCCGGCTGGTCGACGTCATGATCAGCGAGAGCGACAACCTGGTGGCCGAGGCGCTCGCCCGACAGGTCGCGTTGGCCCGCGGCCAGCCCGCCTCGTTCGACGGCGGCGCCGCCGCCATGGACGCAGAGGTGGCGGAACTGGGCCTGCCCGCCGACGAGATCAGCGTCTCCGACGGCAGCGGGCTGTCCCGGCTCAACCGGATCAGCCCGTCGCTGCTGACCGATCTGGTCCGCTTGGCCGCCAGTCCGGATCATCCGGAGCTGGCCGGCGTCTTCGGTGGTCTGCCGGTGGGCGGTTGGTCCGGGACGCTGAACGAGCGCTACCGCAACACCGCGGGCACCGCCGCGGGCGCGGGCAGCGTCCGGGCCAAGACCGGCACCCTGACCGGTGTGCACTCCATCGCGGGCCTGGTCACCACCGCCGACGGTCGGCTGTTGACCTTCGCGGTGCTCACCGACAAGGTGCCGGGAGACCGGGACACCGCCCAGCCGGCACTGGACCGGATCGCCGCCGCGCTGGCCGGTTGCGGCTGCGGCTGACCGTCGCCGGTTCGGGGGGCGACGCGGTCGCCATCGGCGTCGATCGAGGGCGCGAGCCCGGGCCGGGGTGTCGCGGCGCGGGTACGGTGGGTTCATGGCGCAGTTCGTGGACTGGGATCTGGCCGCCGCCACGGCGGGGGCGTTGAGCAAGTCTGGCCCCCGCGTGTCGTACGCGGAAGCCACCGACGTGGTCGGCGACCTGCGTCGGCTGACCGACGAGGCGGCCGGGCACGTGGCCGACTACACGGGGTTGCGGGCGCAGGTGTCGCATCCGCCGGTCCGGGTGGTCGATCGCCGCGACTGGGCCGCGACCAACATCGCCGGTCTCCGCGAGGTGATCACTCCGCTGGTGAGTCGGCTCTCCGGCGACAAGCAACCGGGCGCGCTGACCGAGGCGATCGGGTCCCGGCTGACCGGGGTGCAGGCCGGCACGGTGCTGGCCTACCTCTCCGGCCGGGTGCTCGGCCAGTACGAGGTCTTCTCGGCTGACCCGGGCCAACTGCTGCTGGTCGCACCGAACATCGTCGAGGTGGAGCGCAAGCTCGGCGCCGACCCCCGGGATTTCCGGCTCTGGGTGTGTCTGCACGAGGTCACCCACCGCACCCAGTTCACGGCCGTGCCGTGGATGCGGGCCTACTTCCTCAGCGAGGTGCAGGCGTTCGTCGACGCCTCGTCCAGCGGCAGTGAGCACCTTGTCGAGCGGTTGCGGCGCGGAGTGGCCACGTTGTCCGACGCGGTCCGCGATCCGGACAGCCGCACCAGCGTGCTGGACATCGTGCAGACCCCGGCACAGCGGGCCGTACTGGACCGGCTCACCGCGTTGATGACCCTGCTGGAGGGGCACGCCGAGTTCGTGATGGACGGCGTCGGCCCGCAGGTGATCCCGAGCGTGGAGCGGATCCGGGCGTCGTTCAACCGACGCCGGGAGGCGGGCAACCCGCTGGAGAAGGCGATCCGCCGACTGCTCGGGGTGGACGTCAAGATGCGCCAGTACGCCGAGGGGCGCAAGTTCGTGCACGGGGTGGTGGAACGCGTCGGCATGGACGGCTTCAACTCGATCTTCAACTCGCCGCTGACCCTGCCTCGACTGTCGGAGTTGGGTGACCCGGACGCCTGGGTCGCCCGGGTGCACGGCCCGGCCGGCACCATTCCGGCCGCTGGCTGACCACCCGCCGGTGGCCGCGCTCGCTCCGCCGGTGGCCGCGATCCGGGTGGCGGTCCGCCGCGCCCTGACCGGTCTGCCGTCCGGTGGTCCGGTGCTGGTCGCCTGCTCCGGTGGTGCCGACTCGCTCGCGCTCGCGGCGGCCACCCTCTTCGTGGCGCCGAGGCTGGGCCGCGCCGCGGCGCTCGTGACCATCGACCACGGCTTGCAGGACGGCTCCGCGGAGCGCGCCGAGGCGGTGGCCGCCTGGGGGCGAGGGGTCGGTTTCGCGTCGGCGACGGTGGTCCGGGTGGAAGTGGCCGGGCGTCCCGGTGGGCCGGAGGCGGCCGCCCGCGAGGCCCGCTACCAGGCGCTGACCGAGGCGGCCCGGCAGCAGAGCGCCGTCGCGGTGCTCACCGGGCACACCCGTGACGACCAGGCGGAGACGGTGCTGCTCGCGCTCGCCCGGGGTGCCGGCCCACGAGGGCTGGCCGGAATGCCCGCCCGGCGCGATCTGGGCGGGGTGCCACTGCTGCGCCCGCTGCTGGAGATCAGTCGAGAGCAGACGCGCGCCGCCTGCGCCGTCCTCGGGCTGAGCCCGTGGCAGGACCCGCACAACAGCGACCCGTCGTACGCCCGGTCGAGGGTGCGGGGCGACCTGTTGCCGGCGCTGGTGCGGGCGCTCGGGCCGGGCGTGGTGGACAACCTGGCGCGGACCGCCCGGCTGGTGGCCGCCGACAACGCCGCGCTCGACCAGTTGGCGGGGACGGCACTGGCGGCGGCCCGGTGCCCCGACGGAGGGCTGTCCGTGCCGGCGCTGCTGGGCCTGGTTCCCGCCGTACGCGGCCGGGTGCTGCACTCCTGGGCCCGCGAGTCGGGTGCGCTGCCCGGTGCCCTGTCGCACCGGCACGTCGCCGCCCTGGACGCCCTGGTGACCGATTGGCACGGTCAGGGCCCGGCCGATCTGCCCGGCGGTGTCCGGGTGTTTCGCCGCGACGGCCGGCTGGCGTCGGTGCGCCCCGCCTGACCGGCCGGCCGGTCTCAGCCGCTGTGCGCCCGGTCCCGGAAGGTGGTCCGGTAGCTGTGCGGGGTGGCGCCGACCCGGCGACTGAAGTGGTGACGCAACGCGGCCGCGTCGCCGAAGCCGGACTGGTCGGCCACCGCCTCCACGCTCAACGGGGTCTCCTCCAGCAGCCGCCGGGCGAGCAGCACCCGCTGGTTGGTGAGCCAGTCGTGCGGGGTGGTGCCGGTCTCGGCGCGGAACCGGCGGGCGAACGTGCGGGGCGCCATGCCGGCGCGGGCGGCCAACTCCTCCACGGTGATCGTCCGGTCCAGGTGGCCCATCAGCCACTCCAGCACCGGTTCGAGGGTGGGTGCCTCGGGCGCCTTCGGGATGGGCGCCTCGACGTACTGGGACTGGCCGCCGTCGCGGTGCGGCGGGACCACCATCCGCCGGGCCAGCCGGGTCGCGGTGGCCGAACCGTGCTCCTGGCGGATCAGGTGCAGGCACGCGTCGATGCCGGCCGCCGTGCCGGCGCTGGTGAGCAACCGGCCGTCCTGGACGTAGAGCGAGTTGCACCGCACCCGGGCGCGCGGGTGCCGGCGTTGCAGCTCGTCCACGTACCGCCAGTGGGTCGTGCACTCGCGGTCGTCGAGCAGCCCGGCCTCGCCGAGCAGGAAGGCTCCGGAGCAGACGCTGAACAGGTGCGCGCCGCGGGCGTCGGCCCGGCGGAGCGCGTCGAGCACCGGGGCGGGGACGGTGGTGCCCTGGCTGTGCGCGGGGATGGCCACCAGGTCGGCCTCGTCGACCGGGCCGAGGTCGGCGTGGGGGGTGAGGTGGAAGCCGGACGAGGTACGCACGGGCGCGCCGTCGGGGCTGCACACCTGGAAGCGGTAGGCGGGGAAACCGTCGGCTGTCCGGTCGGTGCCGAACACCTCGGCGAGCACGCCGAGCTCGAAGGGAGCGACCTGGTCGAGGGCGAGAACGGCAACGGACCGCAGCATGTGACGAGGGTAACCCGACAGGTGGCAGTAAATCGATGACCAATGGCATCCCTGCCACTGTCCGGTCGCTTCGTGAGGTCGCAGACTGGTCTCAGTCCGGTGCGCACCGGCGGCGAAACCCACAGCAATCATGCGAAAGCGAGCGCCGCCATGGAGTTCCTGTTCATCCTCCTGTTCCTCGTCCTCCTCGCCGCCGCCTCGGCGGCCGGCCTCACCGCCGACAGCCACGATTCGGCCGACTGGAAGCCGAGCGACGATGGCCGCCGCTGGCGGTCACGTACCAACTGATGTGATTAGCGTTATTTGCGCAGAAAATCCTCGGCGGGACCGCGCCAAAAGGTGCGGCCCCGCCGACGGAGGCCATCCGACGTACGGCAGGCTAGGAGTCATGGCTGACGGCTCCTGGTACGACGCCGACATCGACCACGTGATCATCTCCGAGGCGCAGATCCGCGAGAAGACGGCGGAGCTGGCCAAGCAGGTTTCCGCCGACTACGCCCACGTGGGCGACGGGCTGCTGCTGGTGTGCGTTCTCAAGGGCGCGGTGATGTTCATGGCGGACTTCGCCCGGGCGCTGGGCCGCAACGGCCCGCCGGCGGAGCTCGACTTCATGGCCATCTCGTCCTACGGCCAGGGCACCACCTCCTCCGGGGTGGTCCGCATCCTCAAGGATCTGGACCGGGACATCGCCGGTCGGCACGTGGTCGTCGTCGAGGACATCGTCGACTCCGGGCTCACGCTCTCCTGGCTGCTGCGCTACCTCGAGTCGCGCTCGGCGGCGAGCGTCGAGGTGGTCGCCCTGTTCCGCAAGCCGGACGCGGTGAAGGTGCCGGTCCCGGTGAAGTACGTCGGCTTCGACATCCCCACCGAGTTCGTGGTCGGGTACGGTCTCGACTTCGCTGAGCGCTACCGGGAGCTGCCGTACGTCGGTGTGCTCAAGCCCGAGGTCTACGCCCGCTCCTGACGCCGGGCCCGACCCGTCGCGACGGACCGGCGGTCGACATGAGCCCGACTTGTATCGGCATCCATCAAGCCGACGTTCAGCGCGCTCTCAGCTGATGCGGTTACCGTGTAGCACGGTGGCCCGGAGGTTTCTCCGCGCTCGACCCTCTCGATCGCGTGACCGGGCGCTCGGGTGGCCGAGCCGGACTCCCCGCCACGCCGGCTTCCACCCGGACTCGCCGTACCTTGGCTGCGGGGCTGGTGGGCCTGCCCACGGTGCGTGTCGTCAATGTCGAAGGCGCGCAGAGTGCGGGGGCTCGCAGGTTCGCAGCTGGCGTACACGGTCTTTTGATGGTGCACGACTGCGGGGCTCGCAAGCTCACTCCTCGCGTACACGGTGTACCGTCGAATGACCGCGGCGCGGCAGTTTTCGCGCCTCGGGGTCGAGGCCGGCCCGCACGGCGGCTCCGGCCGCCGCTCAACGCGGCGACACCATCAGACGGTCAGGACGTCGATCAGGAGGATGCGGGCGCCCCGGCGCTCGACAACAGTATGGAACGTACGCGTTTCTTCCGCCGACCGGTGGTCTGGATCATCCTGGTCATCCTCGGCGCCGTTGTGCTCAGTCAGCTGTTCACCAGTGGTCCCAGCTACCACCGCGTGGACACTTCCGTTGCGCTCGATCAACTGCACACCGCCAAGATCAACAAGGTGGTCTTCCAGGACAAGGAGCAGACGCTCCAGCTGGACCTGGCCCAGAAGACCAAGTTCGGCAAGACCGAGACCAACAAGATCGAGGCCCAGTTCCCGTACCAGGCTGGCGACCAGATCTGGAACGAGGTGCTGGACGCCAAGGCGAACAACCGGGTCACCGGCCCGGCCGACGCCAAGGTCTCCTCTGACAGCATCTGGGTGAGCCTGCTGGTCAACCTGCTGCCGATCGCGCTGCTCGTGCTCCTGCTGCTGTTCTTCATGTCGCAGATGCAGGGCGGCGGCTCCCGGGTGCTCAACTTCGGCAAGTCCAAGGCCAAGATGATCACCAAGGACACTCCGAAGACGACCTTCGCGGACGTCGCGGGTGCCGAGGAGGCCGTCGAAGAGCTGTACGAGATCAAGGACTTCCTGCAGAACCCGGCCAAGTACCAGGCCCTGGGCGCCAAGATCCCGAAGGGCGTGCTGCTGTTCGGCCCGCCCGGCACCGGCAAGACGCTGCTGGCCCGCGCGGTCGCCGGCGAGGCCGGGGTGCCCTTCTACTCCATCTCCGGCTCCGACTTCGTGGAGATGTTCGTCGGCGTCGGCGCCAGCCGGGTCCGTGACCTGTTCGAGCAGGCCAAGACAAACGCCCCGGCGATCGTCTTCGTCGACGAGATCGACGCCGTCGGCCGGCACCGTGGCGCCGGCATGGGCGGCGGCCACGACGAGCGGGAGCAGACGCTCAACCAGCTGCTCGTCGAGATGGACGGCTTCGACACCAAGGGCGGGGTCATCCTGATCGCGGCCACCAACCGGCCGGACATCCTCGACCCGGCGCTGCTGCGCCCGGGCCGGTTCGACCGGCAGATCCCGGTGGACGCCCCCGACATGGAGGGCCGCAAGGCCATCCTGCGGGTGCACGCCAAGGGCAAGCCGTTCACGCCGGACGTCGACCTCGACGCCGTGGCCCGTCGTACGCCGGGCTTCAGCGGCGCCGACCTGGCCAACGTGATCAACGAGTCGGCCCTGCTCACCGCTCGCAAGGAGCAGCGGGCGATCACCAACGACTCGCTGGAAGAGTCGATCGACCGGGTGGTCGCCGGTCCGCAGCGGCGGACCCGGGTGATGAGCGACCAGGAAAAGAAGATCACCGCGTACCACGAGGGTGGTCACGCTCTGGTCGCCTGGGCGCTGCCGCACGCCGCGCCGGTGCACAAGGTGACGATCCTGTCCCGTGGCCGCTCGTTGGGTCACACCCTGGTGCTCCCCACCGAAGACAAGTACACCCAGACCCGCGCCGAAATGATCGACACCCTGGCGTACGCGCTGGGCGGTCGCGCCGCCGAGGAACTGGTCTTCCACGAGCCGACCACCGGCGCCGGCAACGACATCGAGAAGGCCACCCAACTGGCCCGCGCGATGATCACCCAGTACGGCATGAGCTCCAAGCTCGGCGCGATCAAGTACGGCACCAGCGGGGACGAGCCGTTCCTCGGCCGCAACATGGGCCACGAGCGGGACTACTCGGACTCGGTCGCCGCCGAGATCGACGGCGAGATGCGGGCACTGGTCGAGCTGGCGCACGACGAGGCCTGGGAGATCCTGGTGGAATACCGGGACGTCCTGGACAACATCGTGCTGGAGCTGATGGAGAAGGAGACCCTCTCCACGGCCGACATGGCGCGGATCTGCTCCCGGGTGGTCAAGCGCCCGCCGCTGGCGCCGTACAACGGCTTCGGCAAGCGTCAGCCCTCCACCGAGCCGCCCGTGCTCACTCCTGCGGAGAAGGACAAGCTCAAGGCGCAGGCCCAGGCCGACGGCGCGCAGGCGTCGGTCGGCGGCGTGGCGCCGTCCAACAACTCGGACGGCACGCACTGAGCAACGACCCGACGGCCAGCTCCCCACACCGGGAGCTGGCCGTCTCCGCGACCGAACCCGACGGCGACGACGAGCTGGACTACGTGGCCGCGCGGCTGATCAGCGGCAAACTGACCGGCCGCCCCGTCGAGGACGCGGTCGACCTCGGCCGGATCGAGAAGGCCGTCCGCGAGATCCTGATCGCGGTCGGCGAGGACCCGGACCGCGACGGACTCCAACAGACTCCGGCCCGGGTCGCCCGTGCGTACGCCGAACTCTTCGCCGGCCTGCGGGTCGACCCGGCCCAGGTGCTCAGCACCACCTTCGAGGCCAACCACGAAGAGCTGGTCATCGTCCGGGACATCGACGTGATGAGCCTCTGTGAACACCACCTGCTGCCCTTCCGGGGCAGCGCGCACATCGGCTACATCCCGGGCCCCGACGGGCGGATCACCGGCCTGTCCAAGTTGGCCCGACTCGTCGAGGTCTTCGCCCGTCGTCCGCAGGTACAGGAACGGCTCACGTCGCAGGTCGCCGACCTGCTGATGAGCAAGCTCGCACCACGCGGCGTCGTCGTCGTGCTCGAATGCGAACACATGTGCATGGCGATGCGTGGCATCCAGAAGTCCGGTGCCAAGACCATCACGTCGGCCGTACGCGGAATCCTGCAGTCGGACTCCAAGTCGCGGGCCGAGGCGATGGCGCTGATCATCCCCCGCTGACACCCCGACGCACCACGGCCGGCCGACACCCATCCGGGACGGCCGGCCGTTGCGTTTGCCCCACCCGCCCGGCAGTGTTCCGGCCGGGCGGCTTTTCGGCCCGGCAGGTCAGCCAGCGAGCAGCGCCAACAGCAGGCCGGCCGTGACCAGCACTGCCGGCACCAGGCACACCAACGCGCCGAAACGCACCGTACGGTCCAGACGCTCGGTGGGGCTGACCCGGAACAACCGGCCAATGCCGATCCAACCGGCGACGAACGCGACCGCCGGCATCGGCAGCCCGCAGATCAACGCCGCCACGGTGGCCGGTCCCACGCCCGTCGCCGCCAGAACCGCGATCTGGATCAGCGGCACCAGCAGCGCGAACGGCCCGTACACCAGGAGGTTGCGCGTCCGCGCGGGCCAGGACCCCGGCCGGAACCGACGGCGCGCGGCCAGCGCCGCGTCCGCCGCCTCGGCCCAACCACGCGCGGCCCGCAGCGCCGCCAACACGGCCGCCGGGCCACCCGCCATCGACCGGGCCGCCTCGGTCAGCTCCGGCGGCGACGGCACCAGGGAGATCGCCGGTACGCCCAACTCGCGCAGCCGTTCCTGCTGACTCGCCAGCCCGGTACGGACCACCGTCAACTCCTCCCGGGCGGCCTCCGCCGACCGGGCCTGCTCACCGGCGGCGGCAGCCGCGCCCCGGCGTACCCCGTCGAGCTGGCGGGCGGCCGCAAGATACTCCGTCCAGGCCGTGCCGGGCTCGACCGCCCGCGGCGTGGCGTCCCCGGTCGCCGCAGCTGCCCGCTGCCGCCCCGGCCCGGTCACCGTCGCGATCGAACCCACGTCGACACCCTCCACGCGCGCCACCCGCTCAGCCGGCCTCGTCGGCGAATGGCACCAGGACGGTGCCCCGCTCGTCCGGGCCGTCCCAGAGCACCGCCCGGTCGGGGCGCACCTGCCACTCGACCGGCCGACCGAAGACCGCCGTGAGCTGCGCGACCGGCACGTCCAGCACGGCCACCGCCGCCAGCTTGTCGACGTCGCCCGCCGGCTCGAACAACGCGGCGAACGGCGGCACCGCACGCCACCAGCCCAGCAGATGCCGCCCCGCCGGCGGTCCGTCCCGTAGGAGCGACCGAAGCCGGTCCACCGGCAGCTCCCGAGGACCCGGCCGGTCCAGCCCGAAGACCACCAGATACGTCGGCAGGTCGTCGACCGCGTCCGCGAGCAGCGTCGACAGATCCACCAACTCGGCCGAATGCCGGGTCGCCAAATCGGCCGTCAACGCCTCCGCCAGGGCCCGGGCGCCCGGATCCGGTGCCGCCACCAGGAAGCGGGCACTGCCCGGTGCGTGGTGAGCCGACGTGCTCCGCGCGGCCGTCGCCAACAGCCCGCCCGCCGCGGTGCCCGACCCCAACACCGCGAGATTGCGCCCGGCCGCCGGACCCAGCGGCACAGCGACCGTCGAGCGGGCCACATCCACCGCCCGGCCCAGCAGAGCGGCCGGTCCGTGTGCCTGTCCCGCCAGGGCCGCCCGATGACGCGGATCGTTGCCCAGCAGCGGCCGGGCGTAACCCGCGAAGACCACCGGCGGCACCGACCCGGCCGGACGGGCCGCCCACAACTCGTGCCGCAGCTTCTCCACGACCTCCGGATGATCCTGCGGGTCCGGGTGACGGATCAACCGTTCGTGACCCCGGATCGCACCCCGTGGGCCGCCGAGCCCGCCGGCCGTGTTCACCACCGCGCTGCCCACCGGCAGACCGGCCGCCGAGTCGTTCGTCGGCTCCAACACCGGACTGCCACCCGGCAGCGCCACCCGTACCGGAAACTGCCCGAGCACCGAATCCCGATGACCAGCATCCGCGCGCGCACTCAGCCCCAACTCGCCCGCGCCCGCCAGGACCAGGTGCACGCCGTACGCCCGACCCGCCCGGGCCAGCCCGTCCAACCGGGCGGCCACCTCGGCGGCCAGCCGATCCCGCTCGGCGAAGAGCAGCGGCACATTGTCCACCACACAGACGATCCGCGGCAGCGGCTGGTGCTGACGCAGCTCCGCGAAGCGTTGCCCTCCGGCCCGAGCGCCCGCCTCCGTGCGGCGCTGGACCTCGGCCGTCAACTCGTCCAGCAGATCCCGGACGTACTCCCGGTCGGCGGCCATCGCCGCCGCACGCACCTGCGGAACCCACGACCGGTCCCGCTCGGTCTGCAAGAACTCCACGAAGGACTCGCCGTCGCCGAGATCCGCCAGGTAGAACACCAGGTCGTCCGGGCCGTACCGAGCGGCCAGGCCGAGCAGCGCGGTGGTCAGGAACGCCGCCCGACCGGCTGCGGACCGGCCACTCACCAGCCAGTGCGGGGTCAACTCGGTGAAGCCCAGCGGCACCGACCGGCCCCCGGCATCGCCGACGGTCGTGGTCAACCCCTCGGCCGAGTCCGATTCCCACAGTCGCTCGCCCGTCGGCGGGAGCAGAGCACCCAACGCCAACCGGGAACCTGCCTCCACCTGCTCGGCGAGCCGCCGACAGACCGCGTCGACCAGCTCGGCCGGCGGGTCCGACTCGACGAAGACCGGCGAGTTCAGACCGCCCGGGGCATCGGCGCCCGGCCCGGCGAACGACGCCCCCGGCGGATCGCCGAGCAGCGCGTACGCATTCCGCAGCACCAGCGAAGTGGTGTGCGGCAGCGGTGCCCGGGCCGAGTACGGGCCGGCGGGCGGCCAACCCGCCACCACCAGGTGCAGCCCAGCGGCCGGCCCCTGCTCGGCCAACGTCTCGATGCGCGCCAGATCGGTCGGGCCGGTCGACTCCGGTAGTGCGGCCACCACCAGCAACAGCGTCCGATCGTGACGGCGCCGCCCACTCGCTCCGGGCGTCACCCACTGCTCCGCCTCGGTCAGCACCGCGCGCAGACCCGCCACGTCCACCGCCGGGGGCGGCAACAGGCCAGCATCCGCGAGTGCCCCGAACGGCGTCAGCACCGCTCCGGTGGCATCCACCGCGCGAATCAGCAGGGCACCCCCCGGTGCCGCACCCAACAACCGCAGAAGTACGGCCCGGAGCAACCCCGCAACCCGCGGCTCCCGCGCGTCAGCGTCCACGCTGAGGTGACCGGTGCCGACAAGTGGCACCAACGCGGGGAAACGAGCGTCGTCCAACGGCGCCGCAGTACCGACCCGAACGAACGGCGGCGGACCATCACCGGCCGGCGAGTCCACGGTGAGCGAGTCCAGTGCCGCGCCCGACCAACCCGGCGCCAGTAGGGCCGCAGCCGTCCGTAACCGGTCGGCCACCTCGTACTGGCGGCGCTGATCGGCCGGAGCCGGCCGCGTCTCGTCCAGGATCCCGGCCGCCGCGGTCGCGACGGCCGCCGCCCGACGGTGCAGGGCTGCGGCGCGGTTCGTGCGAGCCTTCGGACCGGCCACCGCGTCCACCCCCTCTACCCGAGGTTGGCAACCCCTCCCCAAGCAGAGACGGTATCCCAGCCGACGGTCCTCCTCCGGGAGGTGCCTCGGCGCTGCGCCGGTGTTGTCGTGGATCTCACCGGTGGGGAGGGGTCCGTCACGATCCGCTGGATCTGAGGCATTGGCTCCGGGGCGTCCAGCCGATAACTTCAGGAGGTGGAATCAGTGCAGCCCCCCGCCGGTTCCCAGGTCTCCCGCGTACCGGCCCAGCGCACACCGTCGGAGCAGCTGCCGCCCGCCCCGGCAACGCCGGCACCGCAGCCGCCCCGCCGCCGGATGCGGACGGTGCTCACGGTCGTCGCCGGCGTGCTCGCCCTGCTCTGCCTCGGCGGAGTCGCCACGGCCTTGATTTGGTACAACCGCGCCTCGACGCCCGACCGCAGTGCGCCTGATGTGGTGGTGGACAACTATCTGCGCGCGTTCCTCGTGGATCGCAATGACGTAAGAGCAGACCTCTTCACCTGCGAGAGCGGGTCGCAGTTGGAGGCGTTACGCACTCTGCGGACTGATCTGCTCGAGCGGGAGCAGCGCTTCGGAACCACGATAACTGTTAGTTGGGGGCCCTTGGCCGTGCAGAAGCAGGGCGAGGTAGCTGCCGTCGAGGTCACTTTGATCATCTCGGCTCGAATCGACGGAATCAACCAGAGCGACCGTCAGCCCTGGCAGTTCGACACGCGGTTAGCGGACGGTTGGCAAGTGTGTGCCGGTACGCGAGCTGACTGACTCACTCAATCCACAGAAGGTGAACCGGAACCTCCAGGGTGGTGGGTGACTGGCCGCGCCAGGCCCAGCGGTACCACTCCACCTCGGGTGTGATGCGCACGCAGATGTCCCCTTCGGCGCCCGAGTAGGTCTCGGTGACCGCTCGAAGGTCACGGTGCTCCAGGCCGCCCTCGATGTGCACCACCCGCCGACCGGTGACCGCGTCCGCTTCGAAGACCGGTGTGGGGGTTCGGTGTGCCGGGCCGTCCAGCGAGACCAACCGGATGCCCGTGTCCCGGGTGCCGTCCATCCCCGGTCGGCTGCCGACGGTCTCCACCCAGACCCGCTCCACCGGCACCAACGGCGCGAACACCTCGACCTGGTCGGCTTCCGCCCGGTACCACTCGTGCTCGGGGATCACCGGCACGTAGGTCCGGGCGCTCTGCACCACCCGGTCGTCCGCGCGCAGGTCCCCGCGCCAACCCATCCCGGGCAGCCCGACCAGCACCCGTCGACCGCGTAGCTCGACCCGCTCCGTCGCGGGGACGATGGTCAGCGGTCTCGGCGGCTGCGGTGCCCAGTCCGGCTGGTCAGCGAATGGGTCAGGTAACGGTCCGGTCATACCCGTGGTGGCCTCACTCGGCGGCGCGCAGCGGGGCACCCCGCTCGCGCATGAACGGGACCGGATTCACCGCGCCTGACGCGTTGCGGTTGTTGCGCAGGTGCACCTCGAAATGCAGGTGCGGGCCGGAGGAGTTACCACTGCTGCCGACCTTGCCGATCACCTGACCAGCCGTCACAGTCTGATCTTTCCTGACGAAGGGCTGAACCACCATGTGGCAGTACCGGGTGATGTAACCACCGGCATGCAGCAGGTCGACGAACCAGCCACAGCCCCCCTTGCCGGGGAATCCGTCCACGTTGCAGTCCTGTCGGCCGCGGTGGTCCTCGTCGCAGGTCGAGACCAGCACTCGACCGGTCGCTGCCGCGCGGATCTCGGTGCCCTTGGCCGCGCCGATGTCGACACCGTTGTGGCTGGGTCGGCTGGCGGTGCGGAAACCGGAGCCGACACCGCCGGGGATCGGCGCGGTCCAACCGGAAGCCGCGATCTGGCCGCGCTCGGCCGCGTTGCACACCGCCTTGCCGTTGATCTCGACGGTGCGGGCCGCGCCGCCGGCCAGCGCATCCACGATGCGGCTGGCTACCTCTTCGTGTTTGGCGTACGCGTCCGGATATGCGCTGACCTGCACCCGCTGCGCGACCACGGTCAGCGGTCGGCGTTGCCAACTCTCCACCTTGACGAGCTTCTCGTAGAACTTGCGGGCCGCGTATGCGGGGTTCAACCGCTCGGCGACAGTGCCCCACCCCGGCCGCTGCTGAAACAGGCCCAGCGAATCGTGGTCCGCGCCAACTCCCTCGTGCGGCAGGGCCAGGGACGCAGGTACCCCGCTGTTGGCCAGGTTGCGTAGGGCGGACTCCTGCATCGCGGTGGCGAGGGCGATCACCCAGCCCCGAGACGGCACGCCCATGTCCTGGCCGACCTTGATGATGATCGCGGCATTTCGGATTTGGGTGTCGCCGTACTCGGTGAACCGCGGCAGCTTGCCCGCGATGTTCACCGCTCGGACCGGCCCGCACTCCATGCGCGCCAAGGCATCCACGTCCTCGGCGTCGTCGCCTCCGAGCCCGGTGAGGAAGAACGCCGCGGTGCCGCCGGTGCAGCAGAGCAGAAGCAGCATCCCGGTGAGCACCGCGGCAACCACACCGAGCCGGAGAGGCCCCCGGCGGGTTCCGGCGTTACCAACGTCGTTCATGGCCGCTCCCAGTCCAGAACGTCGACCAGCCAACCATCCTCGGAGGTGACCAGCTCCAACCGGAGCCCGCCGGCATCAAGGGGGAGTAGCAACTCGACGAACGTCTCGGTCCGCTCTCGCATGGCTGGAGGGCCGGTGATCTTCTCGGCCGGTACGCTCTCGGGCTCGGCGCCGGTCAACTTCTCCCTGAGTGCTGGCGTGGAGAGTGGCCGCAGGCCAGCCTGCCACTCTTCGGTGGTCATCCCGGGACGGCCGAGCCAGGCCTTGGCGAAGCGGTCGGCGGTCTGTTCGGGCGTGCGGGCGCCGGGCGACGTGACGGGTGACGGCGGGGCTGCGCTGTTGAGTAGGCCGTCGTCGCCGGCCGTCGGGTCCACGGTGATGATCGGCCCATCCGGACGGCTACTCAACCCGTCGGCTGGATCGACCGGGTTGGAGATCAGCCGGGTCGCCCCGAGCACGCCGATAACCACCACCCCGATCGCCAACGCAATGCCCAGCCGGGACCGCAGCGCCCGAGTGAAGAGGAATTCCAACGCCCGTCGCACGACCGTCACCTCGCCTCTGAGCGCACCCGAGGTCCGGTGCGATCCGGTACACGCTCGGTGGAGCCCGGGCGGTAGACCACGAACGACGGGTTCTCAGCCGGAACATCCGGCTCGGTCCAGGTCGCTGGCTGTCGGCGTCGGGGCTGCGGGGCGGTTGGGCGGCTCCGCCCTGCGCCCTCCTCCGCCGGCGCCTCTTCGGGCCGCTCTCGACCATCGGGGCGAACCGCGTCTGCGCGCCGGCCCTCGGCCGCAGCTGTCAGCACCGGAGCCGGGTCCTCCCGCCGCGCCTCCGGGCGTAGCCGGGTCTGCGTTGCGTCGGGCGACCGTCGACGTCCGCCCACCGGCTCGGCGGTGCCACCCGGCTCGGCTACGTCCAGCCGCGCGGCGGTTCGCATGTCGCGGAAGAACCGGCGATGCCAGGACCCGGCCGAACTGACCGCTTCGCTGCTGTCCTTGCCGCCAAGTTGCGTGATCCGCCGATACGGGCGCAGCAGCAGCCATCCGACCACCCCGCAGAGCCAGACCAGCACCACCTGAAGCCAACCCGGTAGGGCAGGGGTACTCATGATCAGGTCGACGGCGAACAGGTAGATGGCTGCCCCGGTGCCGAAGATGGCGATGTTGAACACCGCAGCGACCACGGCGTTCGCCAACCGCCGCAGACCGGCGCTGGCCGGCCGCAGTAGACCGATGGTGCCCAAGATGGGTGCGGCGATCACCGCCCACCGGAAGATCAGGAAGCCCAGCAGGACCAGCACCGACGCGGTCAGGTCGAACATCGCGAAGAGCACGGCCGCGAGTACGGCGATGAAACCAGAGCCAATTCGGTCCATGTCGCGGGCGCCCGTCAGAAACTCGTACGCCTCCGGATCTTCGGTCTCGATCTGCTCCGCGATCGTCATCCACTGCTGCTGCTTGGCCTTGATCGTCGCTCCCCGGGTGGCCGGGTTGGCGCGCAGCTTCTCGGCCTCCTCCCAGGAAAACGCCTTGGCGTCGTACAGGGCCGGGCCATACTTGCGCGCGGTCTCGCTATCCGCCGAACCGAGCACTCCACGCAGCCAGTTGCGATAGAGCATGGCTTCGGTGGCAGTGTCACTGGCCCGAACGGCGGGCGGTCTTTTATCCACACAAGCGTCTGGGTTGGGAACGGCGCAACGATCCGCCGGGGTATCCCGAGCTGCGGGGCCCACCGCATCGTGCACGACGCCGAGCGAGGTGATCAAGGTGCCGTCGGCGATGTTCGCCGACTTGACCGGCCAGGCAGCCAGCGCGGTGACCGCCACCATCACCAGTAACGCCCACCCGGCTGTCGTCATCGCATTGCTCATGTCCGACTGGCGGGAGCGCCAGAGGAGGTAGAGACCCACCACGCAGAGCGTGACGATTCCGAAGACGCTGAACACCTTCTGGTAGACGGCTTTGGTGGCCTTCTCCACCAGCGGGTCGGCCCAATTCCACATCGAGCGGGGATCCCAGGCTCGTTCCCGCAGAGCATTCGAGGCGCCCACGACCGCTGTGGCAATCATGAGCTCGCCGTTGGCGACGGTGGTGGTGAACTTGTAGTCGGGATGGAGGATGGCGGAGGCACATCCACCATCCACTCGATATGTGTTGAAGCTGTAACCGCCGTAGCCGTAGTCGCTGTAGATGCCCTTCGGCCCGGGCAGCTTGGACGAGTCGGGGCGGGAGGCGAACCAGCCAGCGAGGCCAGAATCCGGCGCGGACGGTACGGGCGGCTTCCGACACTCGATCTCCCCCTCACCGACCTGCTTCAGCTTCGCGACGCAGGCGCGGAAGTCGGCTTGCCATTCCGCGGTCGTGCAGAGGTCGGCGCGGGCCTGGGCGGTGGGCGGTGCGGCGGCTGCGGCCTCCGCACCGATCAGCGGCCAGGTGAGGGTGGCCCCGGCCAGTACGCCAAGGGCGAGCAGGAACGACACAGTCCTTGCCCAGGCCCTAGCCATGTCACGCCTCCAGATCTGGCAGGGGGATGCTCGGCAGGACTCCGGCCGCCGCGGCGATCGCGGCGGGCGTCGTGTCGAGGTGGTCCAGCAGCCCTTCGACGTACGAGACGTCGACGCGGACCTTCTGCACCCGGCCGTCGACGTCGCGCATCACGAACTCGCGGAAGCCCAGCCGGTTGGACGAGCTGGTGTCGGCGGCGGAGAGTGAGGCCAGGGTGGCTTCGTACCCGTCGTTGACCGGCACCCGCAGCAGCCGTAGCGCTTCGGAGGCGATCTCTGTGTCCTCGGCGATGCGGCCGACGAAGACGGTGGAGACGAGGTTCTGCACGTCGAGGCCGAGGATGTCGCGGGGGTTCTGGGAGGCGACCAGTGCGGCCAGGTTCCACTTGCGGGAGTCGCGGGCGAGTCGGACCAGGAAGGAGCGCCCGGACCGCCAGCCCTCCATGAAGTGCGCCTCGTCGAGGCCGACGAGCTTGCGGGATGACATCGAGCCGCCGTAGCAGCGCCGGACGGCGAGCCGGTGCGCGGTGTGCAGCATCGGCAGGGCCAGTGCTTCCTCGGCCGACCAGTATTCGCGTTCGATCTTGAGGTCGGGCAGCCGTAGGCCGGCCATCGTGATCACGGTGAGTGCCGCGTCGGCACCGAGCAGCCCTTCCGGCGGTCGACCGAAGAAGAGCATGGCCAGTGGCATCTCGGCGGTGTCCAGCAGGAGGTTGGCCAGTTCCTTGCCGGCGTCGTCGTCGAGCCGCCCGAGGCAGCTCACCACGTCGTCCAGGGTGGAGGTCTCCTCGGCGGGGACCTGACGGACGGCGTGCCGGAAGAGGGTGGCGGTCGACGCCTCCCTGGCCACCTGCGGCGGGACGAGCATCATGCAGATGTCCTGGACGAGCATCCGCCGCTCGGCTCGGGCGTTGGAGACCGCGATCTCGAACTCCCGGTCACCGGCGGCCCCGGTGCCGAACTCGGAGCGCAGCGGCGTCGGGATGAGCGAGTAGGGCGCCAGGGTGCCGTGCTCCGAGCCGGTCAGGTTCAACACCCGGGAGTACGGCCGCAGCTCGGGCATCGCGCAGAGACGGGCCAGCGGGCCGGACGGGTCGAGCAGGGTCACCTGGACACCTCGGCGGGCGGCCAGGTAGCCCAGGGCGCCGAGCAGGGTGGACTTGCCACCACCTGGTTCGGCGACGAAGACCGCGAGCCCGGAGCGTTCCCGGACCTCCATGGGGAAGTGCAGGTCGAGGAAGACCGGGCGGCGGCAGGTGCCGGCGGTCCGGCCGATCAGGTCGCCCCGCCGGTCGCCCACGTTGGAGGCGGCCTGGGGCAGCGCGGCGGCGAGCAACGGCACCGGCATGCGGCGGACGTAGCCGGTGTTGGCGATCGGCTCGCCGGGGATGAACTCGCGGGCCAGCCAGTCCTGGTTCTTCGGGTGCTGCAGCGAGATGCGCAGCTCCCGGGAGTAGAGCTGGATGAGCCGGCGGGCCCGCTCCAGGCATTCCTCCCTGGTCCGGCCGCCGACCGCGATCCGGTGCCAGCCGTGCGCACGGGCCGAGTCGACCGGCAGGCCGGTGGTCATCTCGTCGCCGATCACCAGGGCGCGCTTGGCCAGTCGTTCCAGCTCGGGGGGCGCGTCGATGCCGTGTTCGGCGTAGTCGAGCTGTTGCGAGCGGATCATCCGCAGCCGGTGTTCGAGATTGCGGAAGGAGTCGCCGGAGCCGAGGATGTCGACGCGGGTCGAGATTTCCATCGGCCAGGGCAGCCGCTCGTGGAAGTGCAGCCAGGGCTCGTGTCGTTCCGGGATCTCCAGCGGCTCCATCCGCCCGACGGCGAGCACGGCCACGTGCCGCTCCTCGCCGGTCATCCGGTTGACCAGCTTGACCGTCGAGCCGTACGGGGTGCGGTAGCGCTCGACCTGCTCGGTCATGGCGAGCAGATCGCCGCGCTCCCAGCGCCCGTCGGTGACGGGGGAGAGGGTGCTCGGCGGCGACATGCACAGCGCCACCGAGCGGTAGAGCAGCCATTCCAGCTCCTGGGCGGTGACCCGCCGGCCGCGCATGCCGAACGCCCCGAGCACCTCGTCGAACTGTTCCACGGTGCGGCCCAGCTTGCGGCGTTCCCCATCGGCGGTGCCGCGGCCGAATGTGCGCAGCAGCCGCTCGGTGAGCGAGTCGCCGAGGGAACGGCGAGCGAAGGTGACCCCCAGGTAGGTCTGGCCCTCGGCGTGGTTGACCGCCATCAGGTGGCGTTGGGCGGCGACCAGGTGGTCGGCCCAGCCGGTGGTGCCGGGGACGTCGGGCAGCGGCGCCGAGGTGTGCGTGTCGATGGTGCGCGCCCACTCGTCGGCGGGGAAGGGCCGGGTGGTGCGGCGCAGGTGCAGTCGGAAGCCGGCCAGGCCGGCGTACTGCTCGGAGATCGCCGACAGCAGCGCCTCGCGTTCGGCGTCCGGCCGGAACGCCCAGCGGACCTCGGGCAGCCAGTACCAGGCGGTGACGGTGTTCGGTGTGAAGGTCAGGTGGCCGGCGATCTCGGTGATGGCCAGCTCGACCGACGGATCCCGATCCCCGAATTTGATCTTTGGAGCGCGAACCCGGGTCGGCTTGATCGGTCGGTCCGGACGGCTAGCCGTGCGCTGTCGGGGTGCGGCGATCTCCTTGCCGGTGGCCGCGGTGCCGGTGCTCCTGGGCCGATCCGAGTCGGTGGCCCGGCGCGGCGCGCGTTCGAGAGCTGGCCGATCCGCAGCCGTGATCATGGCCGGCTGCTCCGGGGAGGCCGTGGACCGGCCGGCCGTCGCCGTCGGCTGGTGTGGCGCTTGAGCCGCCGGTCGGGCCGGCGTCGCTGCGGGGCGATCGCCCGGCACGGTGCTGGCGGGTCGGCGGACGGGGCCGGCGGTCGCCTGCGACCCGCCGCCGGTGGACGGGTCGGGCTCGTCCGGCGGACGCGGCATCGGCCGTCGATCGCCGGCCTGGTGCGGCACCCGGGACTCGCTGGCCGGGTGGCCGCCTCCGTGTCGTGGCTCGACGGGTCGGCCACCGTTGCCGGGCGGGTCGGCGGGCGTCCACGGTGGCTCGAGCTCGGGGACCGCGCGGGCTGGTGCCGGGCTGGCGGTGGGTGGCGGCTGGTGCGGGATCGCCGGCTGCTCGCGGGTGCTCGGGCCGGCGGTGACGGCTCGTGGCGAGGCGGGTCGTCCGGCGCCGCCGAAGAGGTCCAGGAAGGGCGAGTCGATGTCGGCGTTCTCCCCGGCCGACACGGCGGTGGGCTCGGCCGGTGGCGTCCGGCGGGGAATCGGCCGAGGTGCCTGGAACACGCCGACGGCACCGTGGCCGGGCGACGTCACCAGCGCGGGGTCGAGGGCAACCTCGTCCTCGTCCTCGGTGTAGTCGAATGAGTGCGCTCGGTGACCGGCCGGCGCGCCCGGGCGGCCGGCCGGGGAGCCCGGCGTGGAGGAGCGGCTCATGCGATCGCCTCGGCGACTGTCGGCAGACCCATGCCCGCGTCCTGCGACGGACCGTTCGACGTACGTCCGGTCATGCCAGCTCCTCCCTAATCCTGATCCGGCTGCCGACCAGGCGCGGATCGCGCTGCTCGACCGCCGGCTCCCGGGTGCGTCGCCAGTCGGTCAGCGCGGTGCGGATGACCACCCGCGCCGGCCGATCGGGGTCGACGTGCCGGAAGATGAACGACGTGGTCACGATGGCGAGCGCGATCTCCCAGGCTGGGAAGAGCTCGACCGTCAACGTGAACAGCCAGTGGATGAACATGTAGAGGGGGACCAGCAGCATGAAGAGCCCGTACTGGGCGTAGGGCAGGTGGACCGGAAGGGTGTAACCGGGCGGCCCGAGGTAGACCAGGCGGGCCCGGTAGATGTCGTCGTCGGTGCGCAGCCGCATCTGGTGAACGCGCCTATTCGAAGATCAGGTCGATCAGGTAATCGCCGACGAAGAAGAGTGTTGCCGCGCCCGCGATGAAGGCGAGCCCGACGATGGCGATCGCGGAGCTGGTCAGCACCTTGGATATCTCGCCTCGGCTGGCACGGCCGATGAAGATGACGCCCAGGACGGCGAGCAGGATCGGCGCGATCTTGCTGGCGAAGAAGGTGACGACACTGTTGGTGTCGATCCCCTTCGGTGCCGGCTCCGCGAGCGGAGTCGACGCCAGGGTGGAGAGCGCGTGGGCGACGCCGGACGACGCCGTCTCCATGAGCTCGAAGGCGATCACTGGAACCTCCCCATAGCGCGGCCGGCGGTGCCGCGGCGGTGCAATAGGCAAGCCTTGCGGGAAAAGTGCTCCACAGGGCATGGCGTTCTTGACCCTGTGTTCGTTACTCACCACGGAGGGTGGCGAGGTTTGGGCGGATTTTCCCCGCTTCGGCCCTCCCTCCAAGCTTCGCCATCTCGATGCTGGCCAATTCCAAAGCGTACGGGCCGCCCCGGATTGCGACAAGCCGCGAAGGGGCTGCCCGATCCTGCCCAGATGACCGATCGTACACCTGTTCCAATCGGCACGTCAGAGGCAGTGGTGCGGGGCCTACCCGGGTCGCTGGCCGCCGCCGCCGCGACCGGTACCGTCTAGTCGTGACCGATCTGGTGCGGGCTTCGGGCCCGGTGGTGATGGGCGTCCTCAACGTCACACCGGACTCCTTCTCCGACGGCGGACGGTACGCCGACCTGGACGCCGCCGTCGGACACGGCGTCCGTCTACGCGACGCGGGTGCGCACCTGGTCGACATCGGTGGCGAGTCGACCCGTCCGGGTGCCGAGCGGATCGACGCCGAGACCGAGGCCGAGCGGGTGTTGCCGGTCATCCGCGAACTGGCCGCCGCCGGTGTGGCGGTCAGCGTCGACACCAGCCGCGCGCGGGTCGCGGAGGCCGCCCTGGTCGCCGGCGCTGCGGTGGTCAACGACGTCTCCGGCGGCCTGGCCGACCCGGACATGGCCCGGGTTGTCCGCGACGCGCACTGCCCCTGGGTGCTGATGCACTGGCGTGGGCACTCCCGTGCCATGCGCGAGCTGGCCACCTACACCGACGTGGTGGCGGACGTCCGGGCCGAGCTGGCCCAACGGATCGACGCGGCGCTGGCCGCCGGAGTTGCCGCCGACCGCCTCATCGTCGACCCCGGGCTCGGCTTCGCGAAGACGGCCGCGCACAACTGGGAACTCAGTGCCCGCCTACCGGAGTTGCTGGATCTCGGCTACCCGCTGCTCTTCGGGGCGAGCCGCAAGTCGTACCTGGGTGGGTTGCTCGCCGCCGCGGACGGCACGCCGCGACCGACCGCCCAGCGGGAGGCGGCCACCGTGGCCACCAGCGTGCTGGCGGTCGCCGCGGGCGCCTGGGGCGTACGCGTGCACGATGTGCAGGCCACCGCCGACGCGCTCGCCGTCTGGGCGGCGACCGGCAGCCCTCGCCTGGCCGTGCCGCCGCACGGCAGGAAGCGAACGCAGGACGATCACGAGCATGGGGTACGGCGATGACGACGGACCGGATCCAGCTGACCGGCCTGCGGGCGCGTGGCCGGCACGGGGTGTACGACTTCGAACGCGAACAGGGGCAGGACTTCGTGGTCGACGCCGTCCTGGAGCTGGACCTCGGCCCGGCCGCGGCCAGCGACGACGTCACCGCCACCGTGCACTACGGCGAGCTGGCCGAGCGCCTGGTCGCGGTGGTGACCGGCGAGCCGGTCAACCTGATCGAGACCCTGGCGGACCGGCTGCTCGCGGTCTGCCTGGCAGACGTTCGGGTCGACGCCGCGACGATCACCGTGCACAAGCCGGAGGCTCCGGTGCCGCACACGTTCACCGACGTGGCCGTCACCATGACCCGGACGCGTACCCGATGACCCGGGCGGTCCTCTCGCTCGGCAGCAACCTGGGCGACCGCCTGGAGCACCTGCGCACGGCCGTCGCCACCCTCGGCGACGCGGTGCTCGTGATCTCCGGGGTGTACGAGACTCCACCGTGGGGCGACACCGATCAGCCCGCGTACCTCAATGCGGTAGTGCTCGTGCAGGACGAGAGCGCGACCCCGCGCGACTGGCTGGAGCGGGCCCGCGACGCGGAGCGCGCGGCCGGCCGGGTCCGTGACCCGCAGCGGCGGTTCGGGCCGCGCACCCTCGACGTGGACGTGATCGCGGTCTGGGGCGACGACGACGAGCCGGTGCTCAGCGACGAGGAGGAGCTGACCCTGCCGCACCCCCGGGCGCACCTGCGCGCCTTCGTGCTGCGTCCGTGGATCGACATCCAGCCGTACGGTCGGCTGCCCGGTCACGGCTGGCTGACCGACCTGCTGACCACCGGCCCCGCGGCCGACGAGGCGTTGGAACTGCGTCCCCGGCCGGAGTTGGCGTTAGAGTCGACGGCATGACCGAGCGGAACCGGCCGGCATGACGCAGGCGAAGCCCCCACCCCGCGGGTCGGGCCCGGACGGGTCGCGGATGGGCCCCACCCGGATCTCGACCCTGGTCGTGGCCGGCCTGGGTGCGGCGGCGGTGGCCTGGCTGCTGATCAGCACCCTCTACTACAGCGGTATTCCCCGGCTGCCCTGGCTGCCGGTGGTGACGCTGGCCGGGCTCGCCGTGCTGGAGGCGTACGCCGCGATCAACACCCGGGGCCGGATCGAGCGCAAGCCGGGTCGGGACCCGGTCAATCCGCTGTTGGTCGCCCGCTTCGTGGTGTTGGCCAAGGCGTCGGCACTGGCCGCCGCGATCTTCGCGGGCTTCTACGCGGGTCTCACCGGCTGGCTCTTCGTGGAAACCACCCGCGCGGCCCTGGACGATCGACCGGCCGCCAGCGGGGGCCTGCTCGCCTCGCTGGCACTGGTCGGCGCCGCGCTCTGGCTGGAGCGCTCCTGCCGGGTGCCGGAACGCCCGGACGACGAGCGCGAGCAGGACCCTCGGGAGAGCCGCCCCGGCCAGCGCTGAGCAGGGGGTTACGCCCGGCTGCGGGCGCGGGTACGGTGCCTGCGATCGGAGAGCAAGGGCCGCCCAGGGTCCGTCCGTGCGCCGGACTGGGGACGGTCGGCCACTGGGGAGGCGGCGTCATGGGGTACGAAGAAGCGGGCCGGGACCGGTCGGCCGAACCCGCGTCTGGGGTGCCGGCCGCCGTACTGGAGAACGTCTTCGACGACCCCACCCACGGTGAGCCCGGCCGGGACCGGATCGGCGTACACCTGTGGTGGGAGTTGCTGCTGCTGGCCGGGCTGGCCGCCGTGTGCTGGCTGCTCTGGCGGGAGGACCCGGCCGCGGTGCGCGACGGCAACCTGCGCACGCTGCTGATCGACGCGGTCGGGCTGGGGTTGCTCGCCCTGGCCGCCGGGCTGAGCCTGCGGACGGCCGCACCGAACCTGGCTGTCGGCCCGATCGCGGTGGCGGCGGCCCTGCACTACGCCGAGCAGGGTGACCGGGGCCTGCCGGCGTCGCTCGGCCCGGCCGTGGCGGTCGCCGCGGTGGGCGGGCTGGCGCTGGCTCTGGCCGTGGTGGTGCTGCACGTGCCGGGCTGGGCCGCCAGCCTGGCCGGCGCCGCCGCCGTGGTGGTGTACATCGAACGCCGTTCGGCGCCCGTGCTGGTACAGGGCGACTACGACCCCACCAGCAGCGCCGGTTACCTCTTCGCCGGCTTCGCCGCGGTGGCCGTCCTCGGTGGGCTGTTCGGCGCGATCCGGGCGATCCGTCGGCTCGTCGGCCGGTACCGTCCGATCGTCGACCCGGCCCGTCGGCGGGGCGCGGTGGCCGCAGTGGTGACCGCCGTCGCGTTGGTCGTCTCCACGGTGCTGGCCGCTCTGGCCGGCATGCTGCTCGCCGCCAACGACCCCGGGCCGGTGGCACCCACCTCGGGGCTGGACTGGACGGTGCTGGCCATCGGCGTGGCCCTGCTCGCCGGCACCAGCGCGTACGGCCGCCGGGGCGGTGTGTTCGGCACGCTGTTGGCGGTCGGCCTGGTCACCGTGTTCCAGGTGTACGCGCCGGAGCGCGGCTGGACGTTGAGCAACTGGGCGGTCGGCGGGGCCGCGCTCGGCGTCGGGCTGCTGGCCACCCGGCTGGTCGAGACGCTCGGGCGGCCCCGACCGGGCAGCCCCGAGCGGCCCGAGCCGGTCAGCGACGGCACGATCAGCTCGGGCTGGACCGCGCCGCAGCCGCAGTCCGTCGACAACTGGCCTCCCACGCTGCCGACCCAGGCCGCACCCCAACCGATCGACCCGTGGAGGGATCCGCGGTGGGAGGACGGCCCGCGACGGTGGGACACCGACGAGCGGTGAGCCGCGTCGCGTCCGCCGAGCCGGAGCTGATCTCGACCGTTAGGCTCGGCGACATGACCGACTCACCTGCCGCCACCCCGGGCGGAACCTCGTTCGAGGAGCTTGACGCGCTGTCCACCGAGGAGCTGCGGGAGCGGGCGTTCGCTCGGGCCCGGGAGCACCGGGACGTGGGCTTCTTCTGGTCGGTGCTGCGCCACCTGCCGAACGCGGACGAGGCCACGGTGCTGGACGGCGCCCCGAACTCGATCGGCCCGACGATCGACGAGGCCAACGCGCTGTGGCGGGAGCTGACCGGTCACGGTTACGAGGAGTCGGCGCCGCTGCTGCGGGCCGCCTTCATCGACTACCTGATGAAGCACTGAGCCGCTCGGGGCAGCCCAGGTCCGCCCGAGCCACCGGTTCGGGGCCTGGGCGGATCGCGTCGCTCGTCCACCGTTCCCGCCCGGTCAGCCGCTACGGCACAGCCGCCGGCACCGGCGCGCTCGCCGTGTTGCTGCTAATCGGCATCTGCGGAAGTCCGGCGTACACCGGCTGGGCCGCCACCCTGACCGACCCGGAATCGGGCGGCGCGTTCTACGCGCGCCTGCTCGCCTGGCCGGCCTGGCGGCTCGACGCGGACGGGCAGGCCGGCGGCTTGTTCGCCGCCGACCTGCGAGCTGTGCTGCTGGTGGTCCTCGCGGTGGCGCTGCTCTACCTGTTGCCCGCCGCGCAGGTCGCCCGGGTGCCCGGGCCGGTCAGTCAGTTCTTCTCCGGCTGGGCCGCGTACGTGCTGGCCGGCGGGCTGGCCGCCGTGCTGGCGGCGCTGCTCGGCCCGGCACCGTCACTGCTGGGGGCACTGCAGGACGCCAGCACCGGTGCCGGTTACGGCTTCCTCACCGGGTGGATCATCGGCATCGCCAGCCTCGGCGGTCGCGCCTGACCCGGCCGAGGCGGGGTCGGCCGCGACGGTCGTGCCTGCCCCGACCGGGGGTCAGCTGGTCGGGCGGCCGAGGTCGAGGAGACGCTGTCGGCTGAGCGCGCCCACCGGCCGGCCGGCGTCGGTCACGAGGAGCCGGTCCCGGCCCGAGGTGAGCAGGACCGCCAACGCGTCGTACGCCGAGCCGTCCACAGCGACGGTGGGCAGGTCCGGTGCGGCGTCCTCGGGCACCGGCTCCAGCGCCTCCCGGTTGAGCGGGGTGACCGCCAACCGGCGGATGCCCCGGTCGGCGCCGACGAACTCGCGTACGAACGGCGTGGCGGGCGCGCCGAGCAGCGCGGCCGGGGTGTCGTACTGCTCCAGGTGCCCGCCCTCGGAGAGGACCGCGATCCGGTCACCGAGTCGGACGGCCTCGTCGAGGTCGTGGGTGACCAGCACGATCGTCTTGCGCACCTCGGCCTGGAGGCGCAGGAACTCCTCCTGGAGGCGGGCCCGGACGATCGGGTCGACGGCCGAGAACGGCTCGTCCATCAACAGCACCACCGGGTCGGCGGCGAGCGCCCGGGCCACCCCGACCCGCTGCCGCTGGCCACCCGACAACTCGTGCGGGTAGCGACCGCCGAACTCCGCCGGGTCCAGCCCGACCAGGTCGAGCAGCTCGTCGACCCGGGCCCGGGTCTGGCCCTTGGGCCAGCGGAGCAGTCCCGGCACGGTGGCCACGTTGGCCCGCACGGTCTGGTGTGGAAAGAGACCGACGTTCTGGATCACGTACCCGATTCGGCGGCGCAGTCGCACCGGGTCGACGTTCGTGACGTCCTCGTCGCCGAGCGTGATGCGACCGGCGGTCGGTTCGATCAGGCGATTGATCATCCGCAGCACCGTCGACTTGCCGCAGCCGGACGGGCCGATCAGCACCACCAGCTCGCCGGCCCGGACATCCAGGCTGAGGTCCCGGACGGCTTCGGTGCCGTTCGGGTAGCGCTTCTGGATGCCGTGCAGCGCGATCGACGCCGCGCGAGGGGACTGGGCCACGCTGGCAGCCTCCGGGGTAACGTCCACGTATGTCCTTCCGCCTGAGCTACCGGGCCGACCCGGGTAACCCCTGGTTCTCCTGGCAGTACGTGCGGGACAACTCTGACACGATCCTCGCCGCGGTGCGCGAACACGCCTCCCTCACCGGCCGAGCGGTGTTGATCGCGGTGCTGATCGCCCTGCCGTTGTCCGTGCTGGCGTACTGGGTCCGTCCAGTCGCCGGTCCGATCCTCGCCGTCAGCGGGGTGGTCTACACCATCCCGTCGTTGGCGCTCTTCGCGTTCATCGCCCCCTACCTGGGCACCGGGGCGACCACGGTGCTGGTCGGGCTGGTCCTCTACGCGCTTCTACTGATCGTGCGCAATGTGGTGGCCGGTCTCAACCAGGTGCCCCCGGAGGTTCGGGAAGCCGCCGAGGGTATGGGTTACGGCCGCTGGAGGCGGTTGTTCCGGATCGACCTGCCGCTGGCGCTGCCGGGCATCGTGACCGGCGTACGGCTGGCGACGGTCTCGACGGTGGCGTTGGTCACGGTCGGGGTGCTGGTCGGGCACGGCGGGCTCGGGCAGTTGATCTTCGCGGGCTTCCAGAACAACCTCTACAAGGCCGAGATCATGACGGCCGCACTGCTCTGCGTGGCGCTCGCGGTCGTGCTCGACCTGCTGCTCATCCTGGTCGCCCGACTGGTGACTCCCTGGTCCACCCGGAGGGCACGGTGACCGTCGCGGCGAACCCGATCGGGCAGGCCATCACCTGGATCAACGACCCACTGAACTGGACCAACCCCGGCGGCATGCTGGACCGGCTCGGCGAGCACCTGACGATCTCCGCCCTGGCGGTGGCGCTCGGCTGCCTGGTGGCCTGGCCGCTCGGGCTCTGGTTGGGCCACCTCGGTCGAGGTGGCGGCCTCGTGGTGCTGATCTCCAACGCCACCCTGGCCATCCCCACCCTGGCGCTGCTGACCATTCTCCCGGTCGTCTTCGCCAGCGGCTTCGGGAAGACACCGGTCGTGGTGGCACTGGCTGTCTTCGCCGTGCCGCCGCTGCTGGCCAACGCGTACACCGGGGTGCGACAGGTGGACCCGGAGGCCCGCGACGCGGCCCGGGGGATGGGCCTGTCCAGCGGGCAGTTGCTGCGCCGGGTGGAGTTGCCGCTCGCGGTGCCCTATCTGGCGGCCGGCTTCCGCACCGCGGCGGTCCAGGTGATCGCGACCGCAGCGCTGGCTTCCTTCGTCAACGGCGGCGGCCTGGGCCAGATCATCCGGACCGGCTTCGGTATCGGTATCGCGGCCGGCGGTGGGCAGATCGTCGCCGGCGGTGTGCTGGTGGCCGGGCTCGCGCTGCTGGCCGAGGTTGTCCTCGGTGGCGTCGAACGGCTGGTCACCCCCAAGCCGCTGCGGCGTGGGCGGCAGCGCCTCGGCCGGCCCCGGGCCGCCGACGCCACCGGGAGCGCCTGACCCGTCCGGGTGAGCCCGCATCGAGCTGGCGACCCACGCCCGTCAAATCGGTGACGATGGGGTGACGAAGTCCATCCCAAGTTGTCGGTCGGGTCCGGAGCATGTTGGGTGGACATTCGCGGGCGGCCGACAGCCAGGATCGCCCGTCGGACACGCGGCCGGCCCGGGACGGGTCGCGCCGGGACACGGAAGGCGGGCACATGCGCGCACGTACACGTCTGGCGATCGGGGCGGTCAGTGCCGTCGCCGGGGCAGCACTCCTCACCGGCTGCGGTGACGCCGGCTCGTCCGGCACCGACGCACCCCAGACGAGCGCCTCCGGCGCCGGGTGCGCCCCGGTCGCCGGCCAGCAGCTCATCGCTCTGCAGGACGACAAGAAGCTCCAGAACTCCGACAACGTCATTCCCGCGGTCAACAGCAAGGCGGCCAACCCGCAGCTGATCGCCGCACTGGACAAGGTCTCCGCCGCGCTCGACACCCCGAAGCTGATCCAGCTCAACAAGGCCGTCAACGAGGACCGCAAGACCCCCAAGGTGGCGGCCGAGGAGTTCGCCAGCGCGAACAACCTCACCGCGGGCATCGCCAAGGGCCCGGGCGGCAACATCACGGTGGGTGCCGGCAACTTCGCCGAGAGCCAGATCCTGGGCGAGCTGTACCGGATCGCGCTCAGCGCCGCCGGCTACCAGGTCAAGGTGCAGCAGATCGGCAACCGGGAGCTCTACGCACCGGCCCTGGAGAAGGGCGAGATCCAGGTCGTCCCGGAGTACGCGGCGACCATGGCCGAGTTCCTCAACACCAAGGCCAACGGCCAGAACGCCCAGCCGGTCTCCTCGCCGGACATCAACACGACGGTGACCGCGCTCAAGGCCGAGGGCGACAAGGCCGGCCTCACCTTCGGCACCCCGGCCGCCGCACAGGACCAGAACGCCTTCGCGGTGACCCAGGCCTTCGCCGACAAGTACGGCGTGCGGACCCTCTCCGAGCTGGCGGCGAAGTGCTCCGGCAGCGCGACCGTGCTGGGTGGCCCGCCGGAGTGCGAGCAGCGTCCGTTCTGCAAGCCGGGCCTGGAGAAGACCTACGGGCTGTCGGTCGGCAAGTTCTCCTCGCTGGACCAGGGGGGACCGCTGACCAAGAGCGGGCTGCGCGACGGCTCGATCAGCGTGGGTCTGATCTTCTCCTCGGATGGCGCCTTCGCCACCAGCTGAGCCCTTTCCGCACGTGCTGAGGACGCCCCCGCCCGACCGGGCGGGGGCGTCCGCGCGTCCCGGGGACCCCGTTCCCTCCGGTGGACAACGTGGGTAGGCTGCACATCCATGCCAGCCCCGGCCACCTCTGACGTCCGGCGTCAACCCCCGCTGCTGACCATGCTCTTCTGGGCGGGCGTCGCTCTCGCGCCGGTGGCGGCGCTGATCCTGCTGGTGGCCGACGGCAACGGCCCGCTGCGTTTCGCCGCGGTGCTCGCCATCCTCGCGGTGGTGCTGATCGGCCTCTCCATCGCGTTGCGGCCCGACGGCGAGGGTGCCTCGGCGCGGACCGACGAGTTGCTGGACGAGATCGAGGAGCTGCGTCGGGAGTTGCGCAGCGAGATCGTGGCCGCCGCCCAGCGCGGTAACCAGGCGCTCGATCAGGCACAACGGGCCCAGGAGGGGATCGCCGCGGTGCGCCGCCGTCTCGACGCCAGCGGTGCAGCCCTCGCCGGTGCCGCCCCCGCCGTCGAGCCGGCAGGCGCCGGACGGGCGCGGGTGGCTGCCGTGGAGCCTCCGGTGGACGACACACCGGTGGCCCGTAACCGGGGCGACGCGCCGGCCGGCCGCGCCCGGGTGTCCGGCCCCGACGACGCGCCCCGGTGGGGGCGCCCCGAGCATCCGGACGACGACGAGCCGGCGTACGCCCGGGAGGCCCCCGAGCCGCCGGCCACCGCCGGGATGTACGGCGGGGAACGGCCGGCCGCCACCGCGTACGGCTCAGCTCGCCCCCGGGAGCACGACCGCCCCGAGGCGGCGCACCGGCCGGGTGGCGTGGTCCGACACACCGAGACCGTGCACGTCACCACCCGGCACACAGTGGTCGACGGCGGCCCGGCCGAGCCGGCCGGGCGCTACGGCGGTGGGTACGCCGGTCAGTGGACCCCACCCGCGCAGGAGTGGACTCGGGGCGGCGACGCCGATCAGCCCTCTCGCCCGTCCGGCCGGGCGAGGAGCGAGCCGGAGCAGCGCCCCAGGGCCGGGTACGGCGACGAGCCGGGCTGGACGGGCCGCCGCGACGAACCGGAGTGGACGGATCGGCGCGACGCCTACGCCCAGCCCGACGAGCCCGCTCCGGCGGCCCGGTCACACCGCACCCCGGAGAGACCGGCGGCGGAATCCTGGGACAGCCCGGAGGATCGGGGCTGGTCGGAGCAGCGCGCCCCGGCACCGCAGCCCGGACCGCCGCTGCGGGCCGACGACACCGGCGAGTACTGGTCGCAGCTGCGGGCCGGTGACCGGTGGGCCGCCGTCCGCGACGACGAGAACGGTCGCGAGGTGCGGGTCGGCGAACGTCGGGCCGAGGTGCACGCCGACGCCGCCGGCACCGAGTACCGGGTGGCCGACCGCTGGGCCGCCGCCCGCTACGAGGAGCCGCGCCGTCACGAGGACGCCGTCCGCTACGAGGAGCCGCGCCGTCACGAGGACGCCGCCCGCTACGAGGAGCCGCGCCGTCACGAGGATGCTGCCCGCTACGAGGAGCCGCGCCGCTACGAGGAGCCGCGCCGCTACGAGGACGCTGCCCGCTACGAGGACGCCGACCGGTATGCGGAACCGCGCCGCCACGACGGTGGTCGGCGGGCCGAGCCGGGAAGGCCCGCGCTGCCGGTGGGCGGTGTGCCGGTGCCGGACGAGTGGCGCCCACCGCGCCAACGCGGCCACCAGGCGGAACCCGCGCCGGAACGGACCGGCCGGCGGCGGCTCGACGAGCGCTACGGCTACCCGCCGCAGGACGACGTACCGCGTGCCGGCGGCGCGCCACCCGCCGACCGCTGGCGGTGACCGGTCAGGCGGCTCGGGTCACTTGTCGATGTCGCCGACCACGAAGAACATCGAGCCGAGGATCGCGATCAGATCAGGGACCAGGCAGCCGGGGAGCAGGGTGGCCAACGCCTGGACGTTCGCGTACGAGGCGGTGCGCAGCTTCAATCGCCACGGCGTCTTCTCGCCCCGGGACACCAGGTAGTAGCCGTTGATGCCGAGCGGGTTCTCCGTCCAGGCGTACGTGTGTCCCTCCGGCGCCTTGAGCACCTTCGGCAGCCGGGTGTTGATCGGCCCGGTCAGCCGGTCCACCCGGTCGAGGCACTGCTCGGCAAGGTCCAGTGACGCGTACACCTGGTCGAGCAGTACCTCGAAACGGGCGTGGCAGTCGCCGGCGGTCTTGGTGACCACCGGAACGTCCAGCTCGTCGTAGGCCAGGTAGGGGTCGTCGCGGCGCAGGTCCAGGTCGAGCCCCGAGGCCCGGGCCACCGGACCGGACGCACCGAACGCGGCGGCGTCCTCGGCGGACAGCACGCCCACGCCGACGGTCCGGGCCAGGAAGATCTCGTTACGCCGGATCAGGTGGTCCAGGTCGGGCAACCGGCGGCGTACCTCGCCGATCGCCGCGCGGGCCCGCCCGGTCCACCCGTACGGCACCTCTTCCTTGAGGCCACCCACCCGGTTGAACATGTAGTGGATCCGGCCGCCGGAGACCTCCTCCATCACCGCCTGGATGGTCTCGCGTTCCCGGAAGGCGTAGAAGATCGGCGTGATCGCCCCGATCTCCAACGGGTACGAGCCGAGGAACATCAGGTGGTTGAGCACCCGGTTCAGCTCCGCGAGGGCCATCCGTAGCCAGGTGGCCCGCTCCGGCACCTCCATGCCCATCAGGCGTTCCACAGCGAGCACCACACCCAGCTCGTTGGAGAACGCCGAGAGCCAGTCGTGCCGGTTGGCCAGCACGATGATCTGCCGGTAGTCACGCACCTCGAAGAGCTTCTCCGCCCCCCGGTGCATGTAACCGACGATCGGTTCGCAGGCGACCACCCGCTCGCCGTCGAGCACCAGCTTCAACCGCAGCACACCATGGGTGGAGGGGTGCTGCGGGCCGATGTTCAGCACCATGTCGGTGCCGAGCTGCTGATCACCGGTGCCGGCGATCAGCCCGGCCCCGGTGCCGACGGTCAGTTCACGGAGGTCCCCGGCGTCGGTGGTCATGCCCGTCATCGTGCCACGGCCGGCCCGAGCGGGATGCCGACCGGCTGGCGCAACCACCAGTGCCCGCCGAGCCCGGCCGGGTCGGTCAGCTCGGCCACCGCCGACGCGGCGGCCAGCGCCCGTACGTAGCCGACCGGGTCGGTGCCGGCCAGGCTGAGCGGTGGTCGCCCGCCGTCGGCCCCGAGCGCCCGCAGCGCCTCCCGCTGCAGGACCAGGGAGTACGCGCACCGGGCGACCGCCGCACCAGCGGAGGCGACCGAGTCCATGGCCACGTGCGCTGTCACATCACTGGACCCGTCGGGCACCGGAGACACCTGCCGCCCACCCCGGTACCCGGTCAACGTCCCGTCGACCGGTCGCGCCTCCCGCAGGTGCCCGTAGTCGACTGCCACCGCCAGCCCTCGGCTGATCTTCCTTACCGCGTGTGCCCAGGCTTCGTCTCTCGTCCGCCCGATCTCGGCTCGGTGGTTGCTGTGGGGGGTTTCGGGGCAGCCCGGCCGGCTCCGGGCGGTCAGGCTTGATCCCTGCGCCGGCCGGGCTGCCCGGAAACCCGACTCGCTTTCGCTTGTCGCGTCTGTCCAGGTCACCGCGGGACTCAGGTGACGGTCCGTACTGGGCGGACTCGCGGGGATGGGCCACCACTTCGTCAGCCAATCATGATCATCTGGGCTGACCAGCTCACCAACTGATTCGGCACCGGTGTCGGTGTCGACCAGCACATATCGCCAGCCGTCTTCGGTGTGCAGCGCGACGTCCAGCGGGACGTTGTCCAGCCACTCGGTGGCGAACAGCACTCCAGTGATCTCGGCGGGGATCTCGGCTGTCCAGTTGATCTCTTCGGGCAGGTTCTCGGGGCGGTCGGCGTACTCGACTGCTGTGAAGCGCACGCGGTCCGCGAGCGACGGTCGGACCGTGCCGGACGACGGCTCATCCCGCAAGGAACGGACGGCGGCTGTGGGAGTCAGGGTTTCCGGGGAGCCCGCCCGCGGAGGGATCAAGCCTGACCGCCCGGAGCGGGCGGGCTCCCCGGAAACCCCCACCGCAACTCCGCCGGACGCCAGCAGGGCGCGGAGCAGTTCCCCGCGCCCAGCGCCCACGTCGACCACGTCGAGCCGGTCAGGGTGGCCGAGGGCGGCGTCCACCTCCGTGACGAGGCGCAGCAGGGCGGTGGCGAAGGCCGGGGAGGCGTGCACGCTGGTGCGGAAGTGGTCGGCCGGCCCGGTGCCGGCGACGAAGAAGCCGCCCGGCCCGTAGAGGGCGCTGGCCATGGCGTTCCGCCACAGGATCGGCATCAGTGGGTTCCGCGTCGCGCGTGGGTCACCGTGCCGACCCTACGGTCCGCCTCGCCGATCATGGAGTTGTGGTGGGCGACAAAATGCTCTGTTGGCGCCAAACTGGGCACCATGTCTCCATGATCGACGCGGCTCGGTCTGACGCCGCGGACGGGGCGTTGCGGTGGTGGTGAAGGTTTTCACACATGCTTGTCCGGGTTCGGTAGGCCGGGCGCATACTTGCCATCGACCGGTACCCCTTCTCGAGGACTGGATCGTCGTCATGAGCGCACCGTTGCGCCCGCGTCCGGCCGGCCCATCCGGGCCCGCCGCCTCGTGGGATAGCGCCGTTCCCGGCGCCCGCGCCACCTCCCGTCTGCTCACCGTCGGTGTCGTTGGCGCCGGTCGGGTCGGCGCCGTGCTGGGCGCGGCGCTCGCCGCCGCCGGGCACCGGGTGGTCGCCGTCTCCGGCAACTCCGGAGCCAGCCGCGCCCGCCTCGCCCTGCTGTTGCCCGAGGTGCCCCGCCGCCCGGTCGCCGCCGTGGGCCACGCCGCCACCGACCTGCTGCTGATCGCGGTACCGGACGACAGGCTGGCCGGTGTGGTGACCGACCTCGCCGAGCAGGGCGCGCTGCATCCGGGTCAGATCGTCGCGCACACCTCGGGAGCCCACGGCCTGGCCGTGCTGGGGCCGGCCGTCGCGGCCGGTGCCCGGCCGCTCGCACTGCACCCCGCGATGACCTTCACCGGTACACCGGACGACCTGGCCCGGCTGGACGGCATCTCGTACGGGGTGACCGCCCCGGCGGAGTTGCGCCCGCTGGCTGCCCGGCTGGTCGCCGACCTCGGTGGCGTGCCCGAGTGGGTGGCCGAGTCGGACCGCCCGCTCTACCACGCCGCGCTGGCCCACGGCGCGAACCACCTGGTGACCCTGGTGAACGAGGCGACCGACCGGTTGCGGGACGCCGGGGTGTCCCGGCCGGAGAAGGTGCTCGCCCCGCTGCTGCGGGCCGCCCTGGAGAACGCGCTGCGGCTCGGCGACGACGCGTTGACCGGCCCGGTCTCCCGCGGCGACGCGGGCACCGTGCAGCGGCACCTGGCCCGGTTGGTGGCCACCGCACCGGAGTCCGTCCCCGCGTACCTGGCGTTGGCCCGTCGTACCGCCGACCGGGCGATCGCCGCCGGCCGGCTGCGGCCGGTGGACGCACAGTCGCTGCTCGGCGTACTGGCCGACAGCGGTCGGGAGGTGGCCGCGTGAGCGTGAGGAGTGAGCCGATCTTGCGAGCCCCGCAATCGCGAACCGAGGTGCCGCGATGACCCAGGTGGTGCACACGCGCGCCGAGTTGGCCGAGGCCCGGGCCGGGCTGAAGGGCACGGTCGGGGTGGTGATGACCATGGGCGCACTGCACTCCGGGCACGAGACGCTGTTGCGCGCGGCCCGGGAACAGGCCGACCACGTGCTGGTCACGGTCTTCGTGAACCCGTTGCAGTTCGGGCCGAACGAGGACTTCGACCGCTACCCGCGCACCCTCGACGCCGATCTGGAGGTGTGCCGGCGGGCGGGCGCCGATCTGGTCTTCGCCCCGTCGGTGGCGGACATGTACCCGGACGGTCAGCCCCGCGTACGCCTCGATCCGGGCCCGCTCGGTGCCGAGCTGGAGGGGGCGAGCCGCCCCGGCTTCTTCCACGGGGTGCTCACCGTGGTGCTGAAGCTGCTCCAGCTCACCCAGCCGGACCTGGCGTTCTTCGGCGAGAAGGACTACCAGCAGCTCACCCTGATCCGGCGGATGACCCGCGACCTGGACGTGCCGGTCGAGGTGGTCGGCGTGCCGACCGTCCGGGAGCCGGACGGGCTGGCGCTCTCCAGCCGCAACCGCTACCTGAGTGAGCCGGAGCGGGCCGCCGCGCTGAGTCTGTCCGCCGCGCTGCGGGCCGGCGCGCAAGCCGCCGACGACGGCCTGGACGCGGGGGCGGTGCTGACCGCCGCTCACGCCGCGTTCGGCGCCGGTGCGCCCGGTGCCCGCCTCGACTACCTGGTGCTCACCGATCCCGAGTTGGAACCGGGGCCGGTGACCGGGCCGGCTCGGCTGGTGATCGCCGCCTGGGTGGGCGCCACCCGGTTGATCGACAACGCGGCGATCCGCCTCGCCCCGCGTCCCTGACCCGGCCGTACCACCCCCCACCGATACCGCGAAAGGCCACTCCGATGTTGCGGACCATGCTCAAGTCGAAGATCCACCGAGCCACGGTGACCCAGGCCGACCTGCACTACGTCGGTTCGGTGACGGTGGACGAGGATCTGCTCGACGCCGCCGACCTGCTCCCCGGCGAGCAGGTGGCGATCGTGGACATCACCAACGGCGCCCGGCTGGAGACGTACGTGATCCCGGGCGAGCGGGGCAGCGGCGTGATCGGCATCAACGGTGCCGCCGCGCACCTGGTGCACCCCGGTGACCTGGTCATCCTGATCTCGTACGGGCAGATGGACGACGCGGAGGCCCGGACCTACCGGCCACGGGTCGTGCACGTCGACGCCGACAACCGGGTGATCGAGTTGGGTGTCGACCCGGCCGCGGCGGCACCCGGCACGGCCGGTAACCCGGTGCCCAGCCCGTTGGCCGTGTCCGGAGTCTGATCCCGCGTACCACGATTCCGGTCTGTCACCAGAAGGTCATTTCCGGTTACCCTGGGCACGCTGGCGGAAGCCGGTCGGTGGCTGGGGGAGGCCGCGATGAGCCGTGCCATGACGACCCTGTTCGCCGCTGCCGTGACGGCAGTGCTGCTGGTGGGCTGTGCCGGGTCCGGCGGCCTGGACGGTGATCTGACCGACGACTGGGCGGCGTTGCCGGCACCGTCGGCGTTCACCCCGGCCGCCGGTGTGTGTCACGCCGCCGACTTCACCGATCTGGTCAGCCTGGCCAGCTATGAGCCGGTGGACTGCGCCGGGCCGCACCGCCTGGAGACCGTGCACGTCGGTGCCTTCCCGGCCGAGCGGACGGCCGCTCCGGCGGGTGGTTCGGCCGAGCTGCGGGGCGCGTTCGCCGAGTGCGACACCCGGGCGACCGGCTACGTGGGTGACGACTGGCGGTCCGGCCGGCTCCGGCTGTCCGTGGCGCTGCCCAACGGGCCGGGGTGGGCGGCGGGTTCCCGGTGGTTCCGCTGCGACCTCACCGAGCTGACCACTGTCGAGGCGGCGGCCACAGTGGTGGTCCGCTCGGGCAGTCTGCGGGACGCGTTGAAGGGGCCCACCGGGCTGCGCCTCGGTTGCCAGCAGACTCGCGGTGGCGCCGGCCGGGGTGTGCAGACGCTGACCCCGGTGGAGTGCGGCAAACAGCACGACGCCGAGTTCGTCGGGGTGTGGCGCGCACCGGACCTGGCGTACCCGACCCGGGACGCCGACTGGCTGCCGCTCTACACCGGTTGTCGTAGCGTCCTGGCCCGGTACGCGGGCGTACCGGACGATGCCACGCTGCGCTTCCGCAGCGGTGTGGTGGTCCGCCCGCCGGGGGCGGGGCGCTGGAAGGTCGGTGACCGGGGCGTCCGCTGCTATCTGTGGCTCAGCGACCGTACGGTGACCGCCTCGCTGAAGGGCGCGGGCCCGGCTGGTCTGCCGGTCCGGACGAAGTGACCGCTGCCTGACGGTCGGCGCGGCGCGGCGCGCGCCGGACGGGGTAGCCCAAAACACTCGTCCCGCCCCCGCCGCCCCGGACGAGGATGGTTCGGGTTGACTGGGGGGATGGACCTCCCGACCGTCGACCTGCCTGCCCTGCCCGCGCTGCTGGCCGCGCCCGCGCCCGGCTGGGTGGAGACCACCGACGTGATCGTTGTGGGTTCCGGCGTGGCCGGGTTGACCGCGGCGCTGCACCTGCGTGAGGCCGGTCTGCACGTCACGGTGGTCACCAAGGTCAACATCGACGACGGCTCGACCCGGTGGGCGCAGGGCGGCATCGCCGCCGTGCTCGACCCGGCCGACACCCCGGCGGCGCATGCCCGGGACACCGAGGTCGCCGGGGTCGGGTTGTGCGACCCGGCGGCGGTCCGGGTGCTGGTCGAGGAGGGCCCGACCCGGCTCCGTGAGCTGATGCGGATCGGCGCCGAGTTCGATCGACACCCGGACGGCTCGCTGATGCTGACCCGCGAGGGCGGGCACCGGGCGGACCGGATCGTGCACGCCGGTGGCGACGCCACCGGCGCGGAGGTGCAGCGGGCCCTGCACGCCGCGGTGCAGCGCGACCCGTGGATCCGGCTGGTCGAGCACGCCCTCGTGCTGGATCTGCTGCGCGCGCCCGGCGACGGCCCGGACGGGCTCGGCCCGGCCTGCGGGATCACCCTGCACGTGTTGGGTGAGGGCAGCGAGGACGGCGTCGGCGCGCTGCTGGCCCGTGCCGTGGTGCTCGCCACCGGCGGCATGGGGCAGATCTTCTCCGCCACCACCAACCCGGCGGTCTCCACCGGGGACGGGGTGGCGCTGGCGTTGCGGGCCGGCGCGGCGGTGACCGACGTGGAGTTCGTCCAGTTCCACCCGACCGCACTGATCACCCCGCCCGGAGCGGGGGTGCCCGGGGCGGGGCACGCGCAGCAGCCGCTGGTCTCGGAGGCGTTGCGCGGCGAGGGCGCGTACCTGGTGGACGCGGACGGCAAGAGGTTCATGGTGGGCCAGCACGAGTTGGCCGAGCTGGCACCCCGCGACGTGGTGGCCAAGGGCATCCACCGGGTGCTGCTGGCCAGCGGCGCGGACCACGTCTTCCTCGACGCACGGCACCTGGGCGGCGATTTCCTGGCCGGTCGGTTCCCCACCATCGTGGCGTCCTGCCTGGCGATCGGCGTGGACCCGGCGACCGATCTGATCCCGGTGGCACCGGCCGCCCACTACGCCTCCGGCGGAGTCCGCACCGATCTGCGCGGCCGTACCTCCATTCCCGGCCTGTACGCCTGCGGCGAGGTGGCCTGCACGGGCGTGCACGGCGCGAACCGCCTGGCCAGCAACTCGCTGCTGGAGGGCCTGGTCTTCTCCCGGCGGATCGCCGAGGACATCGCGGCCGGCCTGCCCGAGCAGGCCCAGCCGGCGGAGACCGGCGCCTGGCGTGGCGGGACGGGCTGGGTGCTGCCGGCGGAGGTGACGCCGACCCTGCAACGGGCGATGACCCGGGGGGCCGGGGTGCTCCGATCCGCGGCGACGCTGGCCGAGACGGCCGGGACGTTGACCGACCTGGGCGTGGCCCGGGGCCGGCCGCGGACCGCCGACTGGGAGGCGACGAACCTGCTCACCGTGGCGTCGACGCTGGTTGCCGCCGCGTACGCCCGTGGTGAGACCCGGGGCTGCCACTGGCGGGAGGACTTCCCGACGGCCGACGAACGGTGGCTGGGCCATCTGGTCGGGGCGGTCGGGGCGCAGGGCCGGGTGACGCAACAGTGGGAGGGAAACTCGTGATCGAGTCGACGGAGACGGCGTTGCAGGCGGCTGGGTTGGACCCGGCGCACGTACGACAGGTGATCGAGGGTGCGCTGGTCGAGGATCTGGGCCCGGATTTCCTGGACGTCACAAGCGTGGCCACCATTCCGGCGGAACAGACCGACACCGCCGACCTGGTGGCCCGCGCGGACGGGGTGTTGGCCGGGATGGCGGTGGCCGCCGCCGTGTTCGAGCTGGTGGGCGAGGTGACTGGCTTCGGTCGTACCGTCGAGGTGTCGGTGCTGGCCCGCGACGGCGAGCGGGTGGCCCGCGGCGACGTACTGGCGACGGTGACCGGCCCGACCCGGCTGCTGCTGACGGCCGAGCGGACGGCACTCAACCTGCTCTGCCGGATGTCCGGGGTGGCCACCCACACCCGCGCCTGGGCGGACGCGCTGGCCGGCTCGAAGGCGATGGTGCTGGACACCCGCAAGACGACGCCGGGCCTGCGGGCGCTGGAGAAGTACGCGGTGCGCGCCGGCGGCGGCACCAACAAGCGGATGGGCCTCTACGACGTGGCCATGATCAAGGACAACCACAAGCTGGCGGCCGGCGGCATCACCGCGGCCTACCGGCGGGTCCGGGAGGCGTTCCCGGAGGTGCCGGTGCAGGTCGAGGTGACCACTGTCGAGGAGGCGGTGGAGGCGGTGGAGGCCGGGGCGGACTTCCTGCTCTGCGACAACATGACGCCGGAGGTGCTGGCCGAGGCGGTGGCCGCGGTGGGCGACCGGGCCGAGCTGGAGGCGACCGGCGGGCTGACCCTGGAGGTTGCCGGCCGGTACGCGGCCACCGGCGTGGACTCCCTCTCGGTGGGCGCGCTGACGCACTCGTCGCCGATCCTGGACATCGCGCTGGACCTGCGCACGGAGTAGTTGTCTAGGCTGCGTGCGTGCTGCTCTGCATCGACATCGGAAACACCAACACCGTGCTGGCGACCTTCGACGGCGACAAGCTGGTGCACTCCTGGCGGATCAAGACCGATGCCCGCTCGACGGCGGACGAGCTGGGCCTGATGTTCCGGGGTCTGCTCGCCGGGGACAACGTCGAGATCACCGGTGTGGCCGCCTGCTCCACGGTGCCGGCCGCGCTGCGGTCGCTGCGCACCATGCTCAGTCGTTACTACGCCGACCTGCCGAGCGTCGTGGTCGAGCCGGGCGTGCGGACCGGGGTGCAGTTGGCGATCGACAACCCGAAGGAGGTCGGCGCCGACCGGGTGGTGAACACCCTGGCCGCGTACACCCTCTACGGCGGGCCGTCGATCGTCGTGGACTTCGGCACCACCACCAACTTCGACGTGATCAGCGAGCGCGGTGAGTTCCTCGGCGGCGCGTTCGCCCCCGGCATCGAGATCTCCTTCGACGCGCTTGCCGCCCGGGCCGCGCAGCTACGCAAGGTCGAGGCCACCAAGCCCCGCTCGGTGATCGGCAAGAACACCGTGGAGTGCCTCCAGGCCGGCCTGTACTTCGGCTTCGCCGGGCAGGTGGACCGGATCGTCGAGCGGATGACCGAGGAGTTGGGCGAGGTACGGGCGGTGATCGCCACCGGCGGCCTCGCCTCCCTGGTGATCAACGAGTGCCGCAGCATCACCCACCACGAGCCGATGATCACGCTGATCGGCCTGCGGATGGTCTACGACCGCAACCTGTGACCCCCGGCCGCCGTCGGGGGGCGGCCTCCGTGCCGGCGTCAGCGCCGCCGGGCGCGCAGCACCAGTGTCCGGTACGGCAGCTCGATGGTGTCCCGACCGGTCAGGGCGGGGTGGGTGTTCAGGAGTTCGGCCAGTTCCCGCTCGACCCGTCGCTGATCCTCGGTGGAGGCGGTGAGCCAGTACGAGCGGGTGCGGACCATGCCGAGCAGCTCGTCCGGCGTGAGCGTGGTGCGGTGCGTGAACTCGCGCTTGTCGACGGCGTCGAACGCGGGGCCGAAGTCGGGGCGCTCGCCGAAGATCTGGCTGGTCGACTTGTCCCCGAAGTGGGCGATGCGACCCAGCTCGGCCACCCAGTCGACGCTGCCGTCCCGGATGTTCCAGATGGGGGCGAAGGTGCCGCCGGGGCGGAGCACCCGGGCGATCTCGGCGTGTGCGGGCTCCCGGTCGAACCAGTGGTACGCCGTCCCGACCAGCACCGCGTCGGTCGCCGAGTCGGGCAGCGGCATGGCCTCGGCGCTGCCCGCCAGCGCCGTCGTGCCCGGTGTGCTGGCGGCGAGTTGCGCCCGCATCCCCGAGTCGGGCTCGACCGGTACGACCTCGTGGCCCAGGGCCAGCACAGCGCGGGTCAGGATGCCGGTGCCTGCCGCGAGGTCGACCACCCGGGCTTCGCTCAGCCCGTCGAGCGCCCAACGGACCGCAGCATCGGGATAACGTGGTCGGAACCGGTCGTAATCACTCGCGGCGGCACCGAACGACAGGGCGTGAGTGTGATCGACCATGACGGGCAGGTTATCCCGTAACGGCCTCCGGACCGCTTGAGTACGCTCGGGCCTGACCCCCTGTATCTCGTGACGAGGAAGCGTGCCGTGACCGAGCAGAACCCCGTGCCAGTGGACCCCGCCGATGACCTTCCCGAGCAGATGAAGGTCCGCCGGGAGAAGCGGGACCGGATGCTCGCCGAGGGCGTCGAGCCCTACCCGGTCGGCTTTCCCCGCACCACCACCCTGGCGCGGGTCCGGGCGGCCTACGCCGACCTGCCCACCGACACCGCGACCGGTGACCAGGTGGCGGTCACCGGCCGGGTGATCTTCGTACGCAACACGGGCAAGCTCTGCTTCGCGACCCTCCGGGACGGCGACGGCACCGAGTTGCAGGCGATGCTCTCCCTGGACCGGGTCGGGCCGGAGCGGCTGGAGGCGTGGAAGCGCCTCGTCGACCTCGGCGACCATGTCGGCGTCACCGGTGAGGTGATCACCAGCCGTCGGGGTGAGCTGTCGGTCCTGGCCCAGCAATGGGAGATGACCGCCAAGGCGCTGCGACCGTTGCCGGTGGCCCACAAGCCCCTTTCCGAGGAGGCGCGCGTCCGGCAGCGTTACGTCGACCTGATTGTCCGGCCACAGGCACGGGAGATGGTGCGGACCCGGGCCGCCGCGGTACGCAGTCTGCGCGATTCACTGCACGGGCAGGGCTTCATCGAGGTGGAAACGCCGATGTTGCAACTGCTGCATGGCGGCGCGGCGGCCCGACCGTTCGTGACCCACAGCAATGCGTTGAACACCGATCTGTATCTGCGAATCGCTCCGGAACTGTTTCTCAAGCGCGCTGTGGTCGGCGGCGTCGACCGCGTCTTCGAGATCAACCGCAACTTCCGTAATGAGGGTGTCGACTCTTCGCACTCGCCGGAGTTCGCGATGCTGGAGACGTACCAGGCGTACGGCGACTACGACACGATGGCCGAGTTGACCCGCAATCTCGTGCAACAGGCGGCGATCGCGGTGAGCGGCTCGACGGTGGTGACCCACGCCGACGGGCGCGAGTTCGACCTGGGCGGCGAGTGGCGGTCCGTGACGTTGTTCGGTGTGCTTTCCGAAGCGCTGGGCGAGGAGGTCACGGTCCGCACCGAACGCACCCGCCTGGTGGAGTACGCGGACAAGGTCGGATTGGCCGTGGACCCGAAGTGGGGCCCGGGCAAGCTGGCCGAGGAGTTGTTCGAGGAACTGGTGGTTCCCGGCCTGGAGGCGCCCACCTTCGTACGGGACTACCCGGAGGAGACCAGCCCGCTCACCCGGGCCCACCGCAGCGAGCCGGGGCTGGCCGAGAAGTGGGACCTCTACGTGCTCGGCTTCGAGCTGGGCACCGCGTACTCCGAGCTGGTCGACCCGATCGTGCAGCGGGAACGGCTGGTCGCCCAGGCGCAGTTGGCCGCCCGTGGCGACGACGAGGCGATGCGTCTCGACGAGGACTTTCTTCGGGCCATGGAGTATGGAATGCCGCCGGCCGGCGGTATGGGAATGGGAATCGACCGGCTCTTGATGGCCCTGACCGGCCTCGGAATTCGGGAAACGATCCTCTTCCCGTTGGTCCGCCAGGAGTAGTCCCGTCCGGGCGTACGCCGAGCCGTAACCGGGTCCTATTGACGCGACGAGCGGCGCGCGGGTTATTGTGCTCTCGTTAGCAGGAGCACCCTGCTCGAAAGGAATGTGGGACGTGGCCAAGCAGATCATTCACAAGCTGGTCGATGACCTGGACGGCGGGGACGCGGACGAGACCGTCAAGTTCGCCCTCGACGGCGTTCAGTACGAGATCGACCTGTCGAGCGCCAACGCCGCGAAATTGCGCGATGCATTTGCGTCGTACGTGGGTGCCGGCACCAAGGTCGGCCGTGGTGGTGTCGTGATCGGTGGGCGGGCTGCCCGCGGTCGGGGTGGCGCGACCGCCGATCGGGAACAGAACAAGGCGATCCGGGAGTGGGCCAAGAAGGCCGGCAAGGACATCTCGGACCGGGGTCGTATCCCGCAGGAGATCGTGGACGAGTTCCACGCGAAGCGCTGATCCGTCAGCAGCTTGGTGGCCAGCCGCCACCGCAGGCGACACCGACGCCGGCCCGGAGGAGTTCTCCGGGCCGGCGTCGCCGTATCCGGGCGGCGTCGCCGTGTCCGTTTCGGCGCTGCGTCGTCGTCTCCGTTCGGGGCCGGGAAGCATTCCGGGCCCACCGACGTTGTCCACAACCAGTGGAACAGCTGTCCACAGCCTGTGGACAACCTCCTTCAGGGGCCCGGCGCGGCACTCGCCGCGACCGCCGGTCGGCCCTCCGGGGCCTCGCGGAGCGCTTCCGGACCCCGGATCGGGCTTCCGTCGAGCCAGTCGGATTTCGCTCTGCGCGTAGCGACAGGGCTACCGGAACACCTCCTGAGCGCGGACGGTTGTTCAAAACGACGTGCAACCGACCCAGAGCAGAGACACACGACCTCAGCTGAGTCGGTCAGCGACGATAGAGTAAGGAGGCACGGACGCCCGTCCTGGACGTTCGTGCACCGGCCCCGCCAAGATCTTGACCATCAAGGCGCACGGCACGTGAGGAGCACGAGGGCATGTTCGAGCGGTTCACCGACCGAGCGCGACGGGTTGTCGTCCTGGCCCAAGAAGAGGCCCGGATGCTCAACCACAACTACATCGGTACGGAACACATCCTGCTGGGCCTGATCCACGAAGGTGAAGGCGTCGCGGCAAAGGCCCTGGAGAGCCTCGGCATCTCCCTGGAGGGCGTCCGCCAGCAGGTCGAGGAGATCATCGGCCAGGGTCAGCAGGCGCCGAGCGGGCACATCCCGTTCACGCCGCGGGCCAAGAAGGTGCTGGAGCTGTCGCTGCGCGAGGCGCTGCAGCTCGGCCACAACTACATCGGCACTGAGCACATCCTGCTCGGGCTGATCCGTGAGGGCGAGGGCGTCGCCGCCCAGGTGCTGGTCAAGCTCGGCGCCGACCTCAACCGGGTCCGCCAGCAGGTGATCCAGCTGCTCTCCGGCTACCAGGGCAAGGAGCCTGCCGCGGCGGGCGCCGCGCCGGGTGAGGCCGCGCCGTCGACCAGCCTGGTGCTGGACCAGTTCGGCCGCAACCTGACTCAGGCCGCCCGCGAGGGCAAGCTCGACCCGGTCATCGGGCGCGAGAAGGAAATCGAGCGGGTCATGCAGGTGCTCTCCCGCCGTACCAAGAACAACCCGGTCCTGATCGGTGAGCCCGGCGTCGGCAAGACCGCCGTGGTGGAGGGCCTGTCCCAGAAGATCATCAAGGGCGAGGTGCCCGAGACCCTCAAGGACAAGCAGCTCTACACGCTCGACCTGGGCGCGCTCGTCGCCGGTTCCCGCTACCGCGGTGACTTCGAGGAGCGCCTCAAGAAAGTGCTCAAGGAGATCCGCACCCGCGGCGACATCATCCTGTTCATCGACGAGATCCACACCCTGGTGGGTGCGGGTGCCGCCGAGGGCGCGATCGACGCCGCGAGCATCCTCAAGCCGATGCTGGCCCGTGGTGAGCTGCAGACCATCGGTGCCACCACGCTCGACGAGTACCGCAAGCACCTGGAGAAGGACGCCGCTCTCGAGCGCCGCTTCCAGCCGATCCAGGTGGGTGAGCCGTCGCTGGCCCACACCATCGAGATCCTCAAGGGCCTGCGGGACCGCTACGAGGCCCACCACCGCGTCTCGATCACGGATGCCGCTCTCGTGGCTGCCGCGACCCTGGCCGACCGGTACATCTCCGACCGCTTCCTCCCGGACAAGGCGATCGACCTGATCGACGAGGCCGGTGCCCGGATGCGGATCCGTCGGATGACCGCGCCGCCAGACCTGCGTGACTTCGACGAGCGCATCGCCCAGGTGCGTCGCGACAAGGAGTCCGCGATCGACGCGCAGGACTTCGAGCGCGCCGCCCAGCTGCGTGACAAGGAGAAGCAGCTCCTCGGCCAGAAGGCTCAGCGGGAGAAGGAGTGGAAGGCCGGTGACCTGGACGTCGTCAGCGAGGTTGACGACGAGCAGATCGCCGAGGTGCTCGGCAACTGGACCGGCATCCCGGTCTACAAGCTGACCGAGGAGGAGACCTCGCGCCTGCTGCGCATGGAGGACGAGCTGCACAAGCGCGTCATCGGCCAGGAGGACGCGGTCAAGGCGGTCTCGAAGGCGATCCGGCGTACCCGGGCCGGCCTGAAGGACCCGAAGCGCCCGTCGGGCTCGTTCATCTTCGCCGGCCCGTCCGGTGTCGGTAAGACCGAGCTGTCCAAGGCGCTCGCCGAGTTCCTCTTCGGCAGCGAGGACGCCCTCATCCAGCTGGACATGTCCGAGTTCCACGACCGTTACACGGTCTCCCGGCTCGTGGGTGCCCCTCCCGGCTACGTCGGCTACGACGAGGGCGGGCAGCTGACCGAGAAGGTGCGGCGTCGGCCGTTCTCGGTGGTCCTCTTCGACGAGATCGAGAAGGCCCACCCGGACGTGTTCAACACGCTCCTGCAGATCCTCGAAGACGGTCGGCTCACCGACGGTCAGGGTCGGATCGTGGACTTCAAGAACACGGTCATCATCCTGACCACCAACCTGGGCACCCGTGACGTCGCCAAGGCGGTGTCGCTGGGCTTCCAGCAGTCGGAGGACTCCGAGTCCAACTACGACCGGATGAAGCAGAAGGTCAACGACGAGCTCAAGCAGCACTTCCGGCCTGAGTTCCTCAACCGGATCGACGACACCATCGTCTTCCACCAGCTGCGTCAGACCGAGATCCTCTCGATCGTGGACATCATGATCCAGCGGATCGAGGGTCAGCTGCGGAACAAGGACATGGGTCTGGAGCTGACCGACAACGCCAAGAAGTACCTGGCCGCGAAGGGCTTCGACCCGGTGCTCGGTGCCCGTCCGCTTCGTCGCACGATCCAGCGCGACATCGAGGACAACCTCTCCGAGCGGATCCTGTTCAACGAGCTGACCCCGGGTCAGATCGTCGTGGTGGACTGCGAGGGCGACCCGGACGACATCGACAAGTCCAAGCTCGTGTTCCGGGGCTCGGACAAGCCGGTCGAGGTTCCGGACGCCGTCCCGGCCGATCTCGGTGGCACCGCCGCTGGCACCGCCGCCGCAGGCGTGGACGAGTAACACAACCAGCAAGGGGCGGGGCCCCGGTGGCGCAAGCCACCGGGGCCCCGCCTTGTTGCGCCCCCTCGGGTCACCCCGCCGCCGCGCCGGCTCGTGCCCTCCCGGCCAACCTCCGCGTCGCACATGCCCGACGCACCCCGCCGCATGCGGGCGCTCTCGCAGGATCGCTCAACATCCTGGATGTAGTGGCATCCGGCCCGCCCGACACCACTACATCCAGGATCGAGCACGATCTTGAGGTGGAGGGCACCGGTGCGCGCCGCGTTCGGGCGTTCGGCGTGGGGGCCAGCGGGCAGGGTGCGCGCGGGTCAGGTGGTGAGGTCCGCGGTTGGCAGGGACGGGCCGTCACCGACCAGGCGGAAGGAGTCGGTGCCGGCGGGTTCGACCAGCCCGTCCTGCACCAGCCCGGCGAGGGCGCGGGCGCGTTGCACGTCGTCGGTCCAGACCTGGTCCAACCGCTGGTGCGGAACCGGCCCGGTGCTGTCCCGGAGCACTCCCAGCAGCAGACCGCGGACCTGTCGGTCGGTTCCCGCGTACCGCTGGGGTCGGCGGGTCGGCCCGGCGGGCGCCTCCTGGCCGGACGCCCGCCAGACGCAGACCGACTCGACGGGGCAGGCGGTGCAGCGCGGTGACCGGGCTGTGCAGATCACCGCGCCCAGTTCCATGAACGCGGCGCTGGCCAGTGCCGCTGCTGCCGGTTCGGTGGGAAGCAGTTCCTCGGTGGCGACCAGGTCCGCTGGTCGGGTTACGGGCCCGGCGTCCGGTTCGCCGGCCACCGCCCGGCACACGACCCGGCGTACGTTGGTGTCGACGACCGGGTGCCGCTGCCCGTACGCGAAGGCGGCCACCGCCCGGGCGGTGTACGTGCCGACGCCGGGCAGTGCGAGCAGTTGCTCCAGCCGGTCCGGCACCTGACCGCCGTGTCGGTCGACGATCGCGACAGCGCATTCGCGTAGCCGGACCGCCCGACGGGGGTAGCCGAGGCGTCCCCACATCCGGATCGCCTCGGCTGGGGTGTCCGCCGCCAACGCGGCCGGCTCCGGCCAGCGGGCCAGCCACGCCTGCCAGGCCGGCACCACCCGGACCACGGGCGTCTGCTGGAGCATGACCTCGCTGACCAGGATGGCCCACGGGGTGACGCCGGGCTCGCGCCACGGCAGGTCACGGGCGTGCTGCTGGAACCACCGGCTGACCAGGGAGGCGAAGTCGGGTTGAGTCATGGCGTCGTCGATGATGTCACGCCCGGCGTTCCCGTTGGGTGGGCGGCTCGGGCGGGGTGCCACGTCCTCGTTCGGTGGACGGGGGAGAATGCGCGGATGAACGAGCTCGCGATCACCGTCATCGGTCGGGACCGGCCGGGCATCGTGGCCGACGTCGCGGAGGTGCTGGCCCGACTGGGGGCCAACCTCACCGACAGCACGATGACGCGGCTGCGGGGGCATTTCGCGATGACCCTCATCTGCACCGGTCCGGCCGCCGCCGAGGTCGAGGCCGCACTGGCGTCGCTGGCTGCCGAGGGGCAACTGCTGGCGACGGTACGCGCGGTCACCCCGGACGGCGATGTTCCTCCGGTGGGTGAGCCGTACGTGATGGCGGTGCACGGTTCGGACCGGATGGGGATCGTCGCGGCGATGACGCGGGTGCTGGTGGATGCCGGGGGGAATGTCACCGACCTGAGTACCCGGTTGACCGGTGCGCTCTACGTGGTCCTGGCGGAGGTCGAGTTGCCGGCCGGTGTGGCGGACACTCTGCTCGACCGGCTGCATCGGACGGCTGCCGAGCTGGGCGTGGAGGTCACCCTCCGGCCGGCGGACCCGGACCTGTTGTGACCGGCGAGGAGCGTGGGCCGGAGGTCGGCCTGGGGGACTGGACACCGGAGTCGCTGGACGTGCCGGGCGAGGTGCGGGCGGTGGTGTCCGCCCCGCATCCGGTGCTGAGTCGGGCAGCGGACGAGGTCGACCCCACGGCGAAGGAGACGGTCCAACTCGCGGCCGATCTGATAGCCACGATGAAGGTCTCGCCGGGCTGCGTCGGGCTGGCCGCGCCGCAGGTCGGGGTGGGCGCCCGGGTCTTCGCCGTCGACGTGACCGGGCATCCGAAGGCGGTGACGGTGCACGGGACCTTCGTGTTGTGCAACGCGCGCGTGGTCGAGGCGACGCGGTGGAAGCCCGGCCGGGAGGGCTGCATGTCGGTGCCGGACCTGACCGGGGACGTGAAGCGGGCCAGCCGGCTGGTGGTGGAGGGTGACCTGCCGGGCAGCGGCGAGCCGGTCCGGCTGGTGACCGACGGCTTCGAGGCTCGGGCGTTGCAGCACGAGATCGACCACTGCGCGGGGCTGCTGTTCCTGGATCGGGTGGCCGGTGCGCACGCGGTCTATCAGCGCAAGGTCTACCTGTGATCGGGTGCCGGACCGTCCTTGATGGAGAGTGGCGCGGGCGCCTCAGGGCGGCTCCGGCGCGTCGCGCCGCCCTGCCGGGTACGGCGCGGCTACGGTGGAGGGCATCATGCGTCTGACGGTCGGCCCCCTGCCACCCGCCGTGTACTGGCGGCGTCGCGCCGTCGTACTCGGAGCGGGGTTCCTGTTCCTGATTGTCCTGCTCTACTCCTGCACCGGTTCGGGTCGTTCCGGCGACAAGGACCCAAAGGCGGGGGGTTCGCCGTCGGCAACGTCCGCCGCGACGTCTGGTCCCGGAGGGCCGGTGCTGACACCGCAGACCGGCGGTCCGTCGTCGTCCGCGTCCGGTGATCCGGGCGCGACGAGCCCGAGCCCGGCGATCACCAGCAACACACCGCCGCTGGGCGCGGCGGCCGGTTCGGAGGACGACGGCACCTGCACCGACGGGGAGATCAGCGTGGTCGCGTCGGCGAGCCCGACCTCGGTGCAGCGGGGAGCGGTGGTCCAGCTGCAACTGAAGATCAAGAACACGTCGGATCGGACGTGCAGCCGCAACGTCGGCGCCGACCTCCAGGAGATCTTCATCAAGTCCGGCGCCGAGAAGGTCTGGTCGTCCGACACCTGCGGCAAGGTCGTGGGCTCGGACGTGCAGTCCTTCACGCCGGACTTCGTGCGCTCCTACGAGGTGCCGTGGAACGGCCGGGACACCAGCCGCTGCGACGGCGCGTTGGCCGGCGGGCCGTTCCCGCCGATCGGGTCGTACCAGGTGTTCGCCCGGGTCGGCACGAAGCTCAGCGACCCGGTGAAGCTCACCGTCACCGGCTGAGCCGGGTCAGACGTAGCGTTCCAGGATGGATGCCTCGGCCAGCCGGGACAGCCCCTCACGGACGCCACGGGCCCGGGCGTCGCCGACCCCTTCGACGGCTTGCAGGTCTTCCACTGTCGCGCCGAGCAGACGCTGAAGGCTGCCGAAGTGCAGCACCAGGCGGTCGACCACCGCCACCGGCAGCCGGGGCACCTTGGCCAGCAGTCGGAAGCCGCGCGGGCTGACCGCGGCGTCGAGCGCGTCGGACGCGGCCGGGTAGCCGATCGCCTTGGCCACCGACACCAGGTCGATCAGCTCGGTGGCGCCGAGCAGGTCCAGCTCGACGAGAGCCTCGTCCAGGGTGCGTGACTTGCGGCCGACGGGGAGGTAGTCCCGGATGACCAGCGTCCGGTCGGCGTCCACGCCGGCCATCAGCTCGTCGAGTTGCAGGGCGAGCAGGCGGCCGTCGGTGCCCAGCTCCACCACGTAACCGGCGATCTCGTCGGCGATCCGGCGAACCATCTCCAGTCGCTGCACCACGGCCACCGCGTCCCGAACGGTGACCAGATCCTCGATCTCCAGGGCGGACAGCGTGCCGGAGACCTCGTCCAGCCGGAGCTTGTAGCGCTCCAGGGTGGCGAGCGCCTGGTTGGCGCGGGAGAGGATGGCCGCCGAGTCGTCGAGCACGTGCCGTTGGCCGTTGACGTAGAGGCTGATGATCCGCATGGACTGGCTAACCGAAATGACCGGATAGCCGGTCTGGCGGGCCACCCGCTCGGCGGTGCGGTGCCGAGTGCCGGACTCTTCGGTCGGGATGGACGGGTCGGGCATCAGGTGCACTGCCGCCCGGACGATCCTGGTGCCGTCGCTGGAGAGCACGACAGCGCCGTCCATCTTGCACAGCTCGCGTACGCGGGTCGCGGAGAACTCCACGTCCAGCGGGAAGCCGCCGGTGCAGAGGCCCTCGACCACCTTGTCGTAGCCGAGCACGATGAGCGCGCCCGTGCGACCCCGCAGGATGCGCTCCAGACCGTCGCGCAACGCGGTGCCCGGAGCCATCAGGGCGAGGTTGGCGCGTAGCGGATCTCCGGCGCTCCCGGCGGCTCCCGCAGTCACGCTCACGCTGATCGGGCGGGCGGGCGAGCCCACGGCGCCGGTGCGGGCCTGGGGCGGCGCGCCGGCTGGCTTGGTGGTATCGCGGTCGATCGGCACGGGCACAGTCTACGGACTGCCGTGCGGTGGGTGCTGTCGTGGTTACTGTGATGTGTCACGATGCCGCCCTTTCCACCGTTTCCCGCTTGCGACGTGCTGTCCGTTTTCGCCGCCCTCGTCGGCACGGTGGGTCACTCGGCGGACGCGCGGGCCGCATGGTGCAGTGCCGAACGGACGTCGGTGACCTCGGTCACCTGCATCTGCCCGGGGCCCGCGCCAGTGCTGGCCGGGCCGCAGCCTGGCGGCACCAGGGCCACCCTGAACCCCAGCCGGGCGGCCTCGGCCAGCCGGCGCGGCACCGCTCCGACCCGGCGCACCTCGCCGGTCAGCCCCACCTCACCGATCGCCACCAGGTGCGGCGCGATCGCCAGGTTGAGCCCGCCGGAGGCGACCGCCAGAGCCACCGCCAGGTCGGCGGCCGGCTCCACCACCCGGATCCCGCCCACGGTGGCGGCGAACACCTCCCGGTCGTGCAGGGTCAGCCGCTCGGTGCGCCGTTGCAGCACCGCGAGCACCATCGCCAGTCGCGCCGAGTCGAGGCCGGAGACGGTGCGTCGCGGAGAACCCGCCACTGTCGCGCCGATCAGCGCCTGCACCTCGGTGACCAGCGCCCGCCGCCCCTCCATGGCCACCGTCACGCAGGTGCCCGGGACCGGCTCCGCGTAGCGGGTCAGGAACAGCCCGGACGGGTCGGCCAGGCTGCTGATGCCGCCCTCGTGCATCTCGAAGCAGCCGACCTCGTCGGCAGCGCCGAACCTGTTCTTCACGCCGCGCACCAGGCGCAGCGACGAGTGCTTGTCGCCCTCGAAGTGCAGCACCACATCGACCAGGTGCTCCAGCACCCGAGGCCCGGCCACCTGGCCGTCCTTGGTGACGTGCCCGACCAGCACGGTGGCGATGCCCCGTTCCTTGGCGACCGAGACCAGCGCGGCGGTGACCGCGCGGACCTGGGTCACCCCACCGGGCACCCCCTCGGTGCCGGTGGTCGAGATGGTCTGCACCGAGTCGAGCACCAACAGGCCCGGCTTGACCGCGTCGAGGTGACCGAGCACCGAGCCCAGGTCGCTCTCCGCAGCGAGGTAGAGCTGCTCGTGCAGGGTGCCCATCCGCTCCGCGCGCAGGCGCACCTGACTGACCGATTCTTCGCCGCTGACCACCAGCGACGGGCTGCCGGCACCGACCGCCCACTGCTGCGCCACGTCGAGCAGGAGGGTCGACTTGCCCACGCCGGGCTCGCCAGCGAGCAACACCACGGCACCGGGGACCAGGCCACCGCCGAGCACCCGGTCGAGCTCGCTCACCCCGGTGGGCACGGCGCGGGCCGGGGCGGCGCTGATGGTGGCGATCGGTCGGGCCGGCTCGGACGGCATCCGGGAGCTGACCACCCGGCCGGAGACGGTCGGGCCGGTCACCGTGTGCTCGACCACCGCGCCCCACTCGCCGCACTCCGGGCAGCGCCCCACCCACTTGGGCGGTTGGTGCCCGCAGGCGTCGCACTGGTAGGCCGGACGCGGCTCGCGGGCGGCGGACCGACCACGGGCGGCACCGGCCGTGCCGCCACGCGGAGGGGTCGATCGGGAGGTGGTCACATCAGGACGCTAGCCCTCGCGTACGACGAAAACACCCCGGCGTGGTGGTCACCACGCCGGGGCGTTTGTCGATGTGCGGGTCGGGTCACTCGTGGGTCGTGCCGCCCTCGTTGCCCTCGTAGCCACCCTCACGCTCGATGATCGGCGACGGAGGGGCCGCCGGGGTGAGCGGAACCGCGACCGGCGCCTGCCCGGTGACCGTGTTGCCGTTGCCGAAGTCGAAGGTCACGACGACGTTCTGGCCGGAGCGCAGCGCCTCGGTCAGGCCGATCAGCCGGAGCTGGGTGGTGGCCTCGGAGTTGAACTGGATGTAGCTCAACGGCGCCAGCTCGATCCGGGCCGGCTGGCCGGGGGCGGAGGGGCTGGCCGATCCGGACGCCCGCGCCGACTCCGGGGCGGACGGGGTGGCCGAGGAGGATCCGGTCTCGGAGGGCGTCACCGACGGACTCGGCGAACCGGACGTCGAGTTCGACGGGCTGGCCGAACCGGACGGCGACGGGCTCATGGAGGCGGACTCCGAGGCGGACGGCGACGGGCTCGCCGAGCCGCCGCTGATCACGACCTCGCGGGCGCTCTCCGTGGTGACGGTGACCGTCACCGTCTCCTTGGAGTCGTTGTAGATCACGGCGCCGAGCCCCGCGTCCTGGCCGACCTTGTAGCCCTCGGTGCCCGGGTAGTCCACGACCAGGCCACGCACGGAGAAGGATCCGTTGCTGGTGGTGAGGCTGACGCCCTGGACCGACGCCTCCTTGGTGGCGGTCTCGGCGATCTGACCGGCGCCGCAGCCGGACGTCAGCAGACTGGCCGCCGCAATCCCGGACAGCAACAGGGCCGCCCGCCGGGATCCCCTGATCGAGCGCGTCACGTCGGTCCTCCTCGTCACAATCCCCACCCGGGCCGTACGCCGGGCACGGTGGCCATACCCGCGCAGACCGCGCTCCAGGGTAGTTGGGGCTGATCGAGGCCCGCACGCGGACCCGGCAATGCCACCTGCCCGGGTGGCGTTCACACCACCCGACCGCTCGCCACCAGCAGAACCACGTCGATGAGGGCCACCAGCATCACCGCCCGGAAGGCCGCCACCGGCCGCCGGCCGGCCCGGATCGCGGAGCGCCCGGCGTACCAGCTCAGCGGCGGCACGACGGCGGCCGTGCCGACCGCCGCCCAGCCGATCGCCGACGGCGGCCCGGGTGGTCCGAGGACGAGTGTCGCGGTCGCCGCGAGGAGGAGACCCGCCGCGGCCACCCGGCTGCCGGCGGCACCCAGCCGGTGGGGCAGGCCGCGCACGCCGGTGCGGGCGTCGTCGGCCAGGTCGGGCAGCACGTTGGCGAAGTGCGCACCGGCGCCCAGGCAGGCAGCCGCCGCCACCAGCCAGATCGGCGGGGCCGGCTGACCGGGCAGCGCCAGCACCACGAAGGCGGGAAGCGCGCCGAACGACACGGCGTAGGGCAGCACCGAGAACGCGGTGGCCTTGAGCGGCCAGTCGTAGAGCAGGGCGGAGACCAGGGCGAGCGTCAGCCAGAACGCCGCCACCGGGTTCGTGGTCAGCGCCAGCAGCGGGCAGGCCACCGCGGCCGCCGCGGCGGCCCAGGCCGTGACGCGTCGACCGACCGCGCCACTGGCGACCGGCTTGTCGGTACGCCCCACAGTGGCGTCCCGCTCGGCGTCCAGCGCGTCGTTGGTCCAGCCGACGGCGAGCTGGCTGGCGAGCACGGCGAGCACCACCGAGACGATTCCGGCCGGCCGGTGGCCCACTCCCCAGGCCAGCAGACCGGCCACCGTGGTCACCGCCGCGGCCGGTTCCGGATGGCTCGCTCTGACCAGCCCTAACACCCTCGACGACATAAGGGAAGTCTGGTCGTTACCGAGCAGTCGTGCCACGCTCGGTTCCATGCGAGACGTGGCTGCGGCCGGGGCGTCCACCGGTCCGAGGGTGCTGCCGCGAAACGATCCGCGTCAGTACGACGATCTGGCCGGTGAGTGGTGGCGGCCGGATGGCGCGTTCGCGATGCTGCACTGGCTGGCTGAGGCCCGTGCCGCGCTGGTGCCGCCGGCCACCCGCCCGGACGCGTTGCTCGTCGATCTGGGTTGCGGCGCCGGCCTGCTCGCGCCACACCTGGCTGGTAAGGGCTACCGCCACGTCGGGGTTGATCTGACCCGCTCGGCGCTCGTCCAGGCGGCCGAGCACGGGGTGCGGGTGGTCCAGGGCGATGCCACAGCGGTGCCGCTGCCTGACGGCTGCGCCGACGTGGTCTCGGCGGGTGAGCTGCTGGAGCACGTGCCGGCCTGGCCGCGCGCGGTGGCCGAGGCGTGTCGGCTGCTGCGCCCCGGTGGTGTGCTGGTGCTGGACACCCTGAACGACACGGCGCTGGCCCGGCTGGTCGCGGTCCGGATCGCCGAGCGGCTGCCGACGGTGCCCCGTGGCATCCATGATCCACGGTTGTTCGTGGACGCCCGGGCGCTGGTGGCCGAGTGCGCCCGACACGGTGTCGACCTGCGGCTACGGGGCATCCGCCCGCAGGTCGGCGGCATGCTCGCCTGGCTGCTGCGCCGTGCTCGCGCGAGCCGAACGGCCGGGGCGGTGCCCGCCGGCCGCGCGCCGCGCATCGTGCCGACCCGCTCCACCGCCGTGCTCTACCAGGGCCGGGGGGTCCGCAAAGGATAGTCAGGCCGTGGCGGGGTATGGAACGCCGAGGAGGAACGAGATGACGGTGCACGCGCTTGAGGCAGCACGCCGGTTGGCGCCGCGGTTCGCCGCGCGGGCGGCCGAGCACGACCGGGACGGTTCCTTCCCCGTGGACGACTTCGCCGACCTGCGCGAGGCCGGCCTGTTCGGGCTGATGGTGCCCCGGGCGCTCGGCGGTCTGGGTGCCACCTTCGCCGAGTACGCCGCGGTGGCCAGTGAGCTTGCCCGGGGCAACGGTGCGACCGCCCTGGTGTTCAACATGCACGCCTCGGTGACCGGTGCGCTGGGCGCGGTCACCGAGGAGTTGGCCGAGGCGTTGGGCGTACCGGACGAGGCGCTGGCCGCCCGGGACCGGCTGCTCAGCGCGGCGGCGCAGGGCTCCTGGTACGCGGTCGCGATGAGCGAGCGTGGCGCGGGCGCGCGGCTGTCCCAGCTGACCACGGCGTACGAGCCGACCGACGGGGGCTGGCATCTCAAGGGCAGCAAGACCTTCTGCTCCGGCGCCGGGCACGCGGACGGCTACCTGGTGGCGGCGCGTAGCGCGGCCGACCAGTCGGTGGTCTCACAGTTCCTGGTGCCGGCCGGCGACGGGCTGACCGTGGAGCCGACCTGGGATTCGCTCGGCATGCGCGCCACCTCCTCCCACGACCTGCACCTGGACGTCACGGTGCCCGCCGACCGGCTGCTCGGTGGGGTGGAGGGGCTGGCGCTGGTGGTCGCCCAGCTGATGCCGCACTGGTTGGTGGCCAGCTACGCGGCCGTCTACGTGGGGGTCGCCCGTGCGGCGATCGACGCGGCGGCCGAGCACCTCAACGCGCGCAACCTGTCCGGACTGCCGGCGGTGCGGGCCCGGCTGGGTCGGGCGGACGCGGCGACGGCCGCCGCGCAGTTGGTGGTGGCCGAGGCGGCCCGCCGGGTGGACGAGGCGCCCGGTGACGAGGAGACCAACCGTTGGGTGTGGCGGGCGAAGCTGCTCGCCGGGACCACGGCCGCCGAGGTGGCGGCGTCGGTCCTGGAGGCGGCGGGCACCTCGGCGACCCGCCGTGGACATCCGCTGGAGCGGCTCTACCGCGACGCCCGCTGCGGCTCGCTGCATCCGGCCACGTCGGATGTCTGCGCCGACTGGCTCGGCATCGCCGCGCTGGGCGGCGACCCGGATCGTGACGGATCGGCACCGCGTTGGTGAGCCCGCCGCACCGGGCTCGAACGGAAGAACGACCAGCCGAGGTGGCTGGTGGGACGGCCAGGGGGAGGAAAGCATCTGACGAGAGGTGGGGATCGTGTTCGTACCAGTGATCGCGGGGCTCGGGACAGCGCAGCCGCCGTCCGCTTCGCAGGGCGAGTTGTGGGAGGGCTTCTTCTCCCGGCACTTCTCCGGCACCACCCGGTCGTTGGCCCAGCGAATCTTCGCCAACTCCGGGGTGACCCGGCGGCAGGCCGCGGTCAATCCGCTGCTGGAGGACGTCTCGGACTGGCCGACCGAGCGCCGGATGCGCCGCTACCAGGTGGAGGCGCTGCCGCTGGGCAAGGAGGCGGTGGGTCGGGCGTTGACAGCGGCCGGGCTGAGCGCCGCCGACATCGGGCTGTTCATCGTCTGCTCCTGCACCGGCTACGCCACACCGGGGCTGGACATCCTGCTCGCCCGGGACCTGGGCATGGCCGCGGACACCCAGCGGATGTTCATCGGCCACATGGGCTGTTACGCGGCGTTGCCGGGGCTCGGCGCGGCGAGTGACTTCGTCACCGCCCGGGGCCGCCCGGCGCTGCTGCTCTGCGCGGAGCTGACCAGCCTGCACATCCAGCCGTCCAGCGCCCGGGTGGACACGCAGCAGATCGTCTCCCACGCGCTCTTCTCGGACGCCGCGGTCGCCGCCGTGGTGGTGCCGGGCGGCCCTGGGTACGCCTTGCGCGAGGTCACCGCCGTCACCGACACCTCGACCGCCGACCACATGACCTGGGACGTCACCGACGCCGGTTTCCGGATGGGGTTGTCGCCGAAGGTGCCGCAGGTGCTGTCGAAGCACGTCCGCGGGCTGGTCGACGATCTGTTGGCCCGGCACGGCGTCACCAGCTCCGAGGTGGACGGTTGGGCGGTGCACCCGGGCGGGCCGCGGATCCTCAACGTGGTGGAGCGGGAGCTGGCGCTGCCCCCGCTCGGGCTGGCGGCGTCCCGGGCGACGCTGGACGAGCACGGCAACTGCTCGTCGCCGACCGTGCTGCTGATCCTGGACCGGTTGGGTCGGGCGACACCGGCGGCTCGGCGCATCGTCATGCTGGCCTTCGGCCCCGGCCTCACCCTGTACGCCGCCCTGCTCGATCGACACTACTGAACCTCGTCGGCCCGGCCGGTACGCTCGGGTGGTGGATGCGACGGCGGACGACCGGCTGCGCTCGGTGGTGCTGTTTGGCGCGGCGGTGGCCGTCCTGGTCGTCGGCGGCTGGTGGTGGCGTGCCGCCGCGCCCGCGTCGACGGCAGGGACGGCTGTCCCTTCGGCGGCGGCGGTGCCATCGGTCGGGCCGAGCGTCAGCACCCCACTGGAACGTCTCCTCGCGGCTGAGGAGCCCGATGAGCGGCTGACGGTGCGGATGGACCCCAACACCGGCGAGGCCATCCGGGTGCGAAGCGGCCCGCTGGCCGTCATCGACCCGGCGACGGGCTCGATCACCGACATCGAGGGCGATCCCGGGGTGCTCTTCTCCGCGGGTGACCTGCCCCCGTTCCAGGAGACGATCTGGCGGGAGCAGCGGGACCTCGCCCCTGGCCAGGAAGTGACCCGGCAGGCCAGCAACCACGGTGCGCGCTACCTGCTCCAGTACCGGTGCACCCGCCCCGGCACGATGGTCGTGACGAGCACCGGGGCCGGAATCGTCGGCCGGCCGCGGATCGACTGCGACGGCATGATCGCCAATGCCGAGGTGCTGCCCGGTGGCGGGCCGTTCCAGGTGTCGCTGTCGGCCGTCGACCGACCCATCGACATCCAGGCGCAGCTCGTCGCGCTGCCCCCTCGCTAGTAGGGCCGCTCAGGCGGCCAAGGCGCTCAGGTCGCTCCGGTAGGACTCGATCGTGCCCAGGTCGGGAAGCACTCGGGTCACCGTGCCGGCCCGGTCGACCAGCAGGGCGGTCGCGGCGCCGGGGCGGGCCGGCTGGCTCAGGAACGAACGCAGGCCTCCGGCGGGGTCGGCCAGGGCGCGAGCCTGCCGCTCGATGGTCGGCCTGGCTGGCGCCGTCCGCCCTCCGGTGACGGTGACCACGGAGACGCCGGCGGGCGCGGCCGCCAGGGCGTCGCTGACGCGGTCCGGGCAGGGGCAGCCGTCCAATAAAATGATCATGGCGGGTAGCAGGCCGCGCAGTGGCACGGGTGCGTTGTCCGCGTCGACCAGGTCCAGTGCGGGCAGCGCCCGACCGACGAGGGTCGCGGGTGGCGAGTAGGGGGCCGGAGTCGGCCGGTCGGCGCCGCGGTTGGCGCGGGGCCAGGTGACCGCCAGCAGGCCGGCCAGCGTGGTGAGGACCGCCACCAGCAGGACCACCAGCGGCAGGCCCAGGGACCGGTAACCGCCGGGGAGGCCGCTGGCCCGGCGCAGCTCACGGCGGATCTCCGCGGCCTCGGCGGCCAACGCGGAGGCGTCGTCGGGAACCACCACGCGGCCCCATTCGGGCGGTAGGCCGGGCAGGCCGTCGGCTGGCCCGTGACCCTCTGCGTCCGGCTTGCCCATCGGACCTCCTGGAAGCGTCTCGAGAGCGGAGTGCGGCTCTGTCTCCAGGGTCGCGCACCAGGGGCTCCTCCCGCTACATCTGGGCGCGGTCCTGCTGGCCGGGCTACCATGGGAGGAGCGCATAGCCCTTGATCTCGACGTTCTGTTCACCCGTACCGGGCAGTCATTTCCGCGTTACGGAGCGTGTTCGAACCATCGGTTTGACCGCCTGTCAAGCTGAAGCAAGACCTCTCACAGGGCCCCTGAGCTGCGCCAACGGTCAGGACATCGGTGAGACATCGGTGCCTGAGCGTGTTACCCTAGACACAGCGAAAGGGGTTTCGAACCTATGGTTTTCAGTGTCGGCGAGACCGTTGTTTACCCCCACCACGGGGCCGCACTCATCGAGGCAATCGAGACTCGGGTCATCAAGGGCGAGCCTAAGCAATACCTCGTCCTGAGGGTCGCGCAGGGTGACCTGACGGTCCGGGTGCCGGCCGAGAACGCCGAGATCGTGGGCGTGCGCGAGGTGGTCGGCGAAGAGGGCCTCGGGAAGGTCTTCGACGTTCTGCGGGCTCCGCACACCGAGGAGCCGACCAACTGGTCGCGGCGTTACAAGGCCAATCTGGAAAAGCTGGCTTCCGGCAACCCGCTGAAGGTCGCCGAGGTCGTGCGTGACCTGTGGCGCCGGGAGCGGGAGCGGGGCCTCTCCGCGGGCGAGAAGCGGATGCTCGCCAAGGCCCGCGACATTCTCGTCGGCGAGGTCGCGCTGGCCGAGAAGAGCACCAAGGACGAGGCGGAGACGCTGCTCGACAAGGTCCTCACCGAGGCCTAGTCCGCACAGCATCGTCGTACCCACTTCGTAGTGAAGAAACCACCGAGGACCGCGACGTGACCGCGCAGCTCAATCCGCGCGGTGACGTCGCGGTCCTCGTGCCTGCGGCGGGTGCCGGCGTACGGCTCGGCCCCGGCCGACCCAAGGCGCTGCGCCTGCTCGCCGGTGAACCGCTGTTGGTGCACGCCGTGCGTCGACTGGCCGCCGCTGCGTCGGTGCACACCATCGTGGTGGCCGCTCCGGTCGCCGAGGTGCAGGCCGTCCGCGAGCTGTTGGCCCCGGTCGCCCCGGTGATCGTGGTGCCCGGCGGCGCCGAACGGCAGGCGTCGGTGGCCGCCGCGCTGGCCGCGGTCCCCGCCGGCCCGACGATCGTCCTGGTGCACGATGCCGCCCGGGCGCTCACCCCACCTGATCTGGTCGAATCCGTCGCGGCGGCGGTGCGTGGCGGGCGGGACGCGGTGATCCCGGTCCTGCCGGTGGTCGACACCATCAAGGAAGTCGGTGCCGACGAGGTGGTGCTCGGCACCGTCGACCGTTCCGCCTTGCGCGCGGTGCAGACCCCGCAGGGTTTCCGTCGGGCCGTGCTCAGCGCCGCCCACGCCGCCGCCGGTGACTCCCTCACCGACGACGCCGGGCTTGTCGAGAAGCAGGGCGTCGCGGTGAGCTGCGTGCCCGGCTCGGAGTACGCAGTGAAAATCACCCGACCGTTCGACCTGGCTCTGGCCGAGCATCTGCTTGCCGCTGCCGGTTGACGCGTACCCTCTGATCATGATCGTTCCCCGGGTGGCCATCGGCACCGACGTGCACGCGTTCGAGCCGGGCCGGCCCTGCTGGGTAGCCGGGCTGTTCTGGCCCGATCAGGACGGCCTCGCCGGGCACTCGGACGCCGACGTGGCCGCGCACGCCGCCTGCAACGCGCTGCTCTCCGCCGCCGGTCTGGGTGATCTCGGTTCCGCCTTCGGGGTGGGCCAACCGGAGTGGGCCGGCGCGTCCGGGGTGGCTCTGCTGACCGAGACGGCCCGTCGCGTGCGCGCCGCCGGCCTGGAGATCGGCAACGTGTCCGTGCAGGTCATCGGCAACCGCCCCAAGATTGGCCGGCGCCGCGCGGAGGCGCAGGAGGTCCTCTCCGCCGCGGTCGGCGCCCCGGTCACCGTCTCGGCGGCAACCACCGACGGGCTCGGCTTCGCCGGCCGCGAGGAAGGGTTGGCCGGGGTCGCGGTGGCCCTGGTGTACGACGCGTCGGCCGCCTAAGCTCGCCGCGATGTCCAGCGACCCAGCCCCCGACCAGTCCGCCGCCGACGGCTACGTCCAGCGGGCTCAACTCCTCGCCGAACTCGGCCGCTACGACGAGGCGGCCGGGGAGCTGGCCTACGGGTTGGCCCTCCAGCCGGATGACGTCGACGCGCTCACCATGCTGGCCCGGGTGCACCTGGCCGCCGGCCGCCCGGCCGAGGCGCTCACCGCCGCCGACACGGCCGTGGCCGCCGCACCGGAGGCCCTGCCGCCGCTGGTCGCCAGGGGCATGGCCCTGGCCGACCTGGAGCGCTACAGCGAGTCGGCCGCCACCGCCGATCGGATCCTCACCCTCGGCCCGGCCGACGCGTACGCCCAGCGGAGCGCCGCGGCGATCCTGGCCGGCGCCCGCAACGGTCAGCCGGCGCTGAACGCTGCCTGGCGCGGTGTCGAGTTGGCCCCGCAGGAGCCGCAGGCGCACCTGGTGCTCAGCCTGGTCGCCGCTCGCCTGGACCTGTTCGACCTGGCCGAGCGGGCCTACCGGGAGGCGCTGCGCCTCGACCCGCGGATCGGCGAGGCCGGCCACGACGTGGGTGTCATGCGGCTGGAGCAACGCCGCTGGTCGGAGGCGTTGGAGCACGTCGCCGAGGCGGTGACGGTCAGCCCGAGCCGGATCGACTCGCCACGAACCCTCGCGTACGGGCTGCACCGCCTGGTGCTCTACGGCGCGGGTTGGTCACTGGTGACGGCGGTGCTGGTCGCGTTCGCGGCGCCGGCGAGCGACGGCTTCTCCCGCGTCCTGGCGGTGCTCGCCGCCCTCACCGGCGGGATCGTCGTGTGGCAGCTCGCGGCCCGGCTGCCCGGGCTGACCCGGACCGTCCTGCCCGCCCTGCTGCACTCGGACCGGGCGATGGCGTTGGCCATCTACGCCGTGGCCGCCGCGCCGCTGCTGCTGCTGGTGTACGCCATGGTCGGCTCCCCGTGGCCCCTGGTGCTGGCCATCGCCACCACGGCGGTAGCCGAGTTCGCCGTCTTCACGCGCACCGCCATCCGCTAGACGGAACGCGCCCAGGTCCAGGCGTACCCCTCGTCTTCGCAGGAGTTGGCGGCGTCGCAGAGATCCAGCGGGCGGAAGGTGTCGACCATGACGGCCAGCTCGTCGAAGTAGTCCGCGCCGATGGAACGCTCGGCGGCACCCGGCTGGGGGCCGTGGGTGAAACCGGACGGGTGCAGGGAGATCGAGCCCTGCTCGATGCCGGAGCCGCGCCGCGCCTCGTAGTTGCCCCCGGTGTAGAAGAGCATCTCGTCGGAGTCGACGTTGTGGTGGTTGTACGGCACCGGGATCGACTGCGGGTGGTAGTCGACCTTGCGCGGCACGAACGAGCAGATGACGAAGTTGGGTCCCTGGAAGGTCTGGTGCACCGGCGGGGGCTGGTGGATGCGGCCGGTGATCGGCTCGAAGTCGTGGATGGAGAACGCCCACGGGTAGAGGTGCCCGTCCCAGCCGACGACGTCGAACGGGTGGTGGGCGTAGACGTAGCGGGTCCAGCCGCGCCGGTGCCGGACCAGCACCTCGACCTCCTCACCGTCGACGAGCAGCGGGGCGTCGGGGCCGCGGACGTCCCGCTCGCAGTACGGCGAGTGCTCCAGGAACTGGCCGCGTACGGAGAGGTAGCGCTTGGGCGGGCCGATGTGCCCGGACGCCTCGACGGCGAGCAGCCGGACGGGCTGGTCACCGGTGGGCACCAGCCGGTGGATGGTCGAGGTGGGGATGACGACGTAGTCGCCGGCGACCGCGTCGAGCACCCCGAACGGGGACTCGACCCGCAGGGTGCCCGACTCGACGTAGAGGCAGTGGTCGCCGGTGGCGTCGCGGAACAGCGGTGAGGGCCGGTCGGCGAGGACGTAACCGATCCGTACGTCGTCGTTGGCGAGCAGGTACTGCCGGCCGAGGATGGGGTCGGAGCCGCCGGTGCCCAGTTTGTGGGTGCGCAGGTGGCGGGGCTTGAGCGGCAGGTTCGGCGCCCGGGTGAACGCGGGCGGGGTGAACTCGTCGGCGGCCAGGATCGCGGTGGGCGCGTGCCGGTGGTAGAGCAGGGACGAGTCGGAGGAGAAGCCCTCCTGGCCCATCAGCTCCTCGGCGTAGAGGCTGCCGTCGGGCTGCCGGAACTGGGTGTGGCGCTTGCGCGGCACCTCGCCGACGCTGCGGTAATACGGCATCTCGCCTCCCGATATTTCCCGTTCACCGGCCGAAGGCGTCCGATAATCGGACGCTGTTGTCCGTTCCTCGTAGCGTCCCGTACATTCTTGTTCCGTGTCAACGCAGGTGCCCGCACTCCTGGACGGCCTGGTGGACGACGCCGCCGTCTTCCCACCGGGCAGCGCCGCGCTGCACGACGCCCTGGCCGCCCACCGTCAACACCGTGCGGCCTGGTACGCCGACCTGGTCGGCCCACTGCTGATCCCCGCCTCGGCCGTGGCCGCCGGTGAGCTGAGCGGTCTCGTCGACCCGGGCGAGGGCCTGGTGGTCGGCGTGATCGGTGACACCGGGATCGGAAATCTGCCGTTCGCGCTGTCGTTCCTCGCCCCCGACGGCGTCACCGCGCGTCAGGTCGAGGTGGCGGTCGCCAAGCGCGGCGAGGACCCGCTGCCCGGCATCGCCGAGTTGCTGCGGCTGACCGACGCACTACCGGGCGTGGAAGCCGTCTACGCCGAGCTGCCCCTGACCTTCGGGCTGATGGGCGCACTGGACGCGCTCGTCGCCGCGCGGGCCGACGGGACGCCGATCGCGGCCAAGTTCCGCACCGGCGGCCTGGCCGCCGAACTCTTCCCCACCCCGACCGAGCTGGCCGCGGTGATCTGCGCCTGCCGGGACCGGGGCCTGCCGTTCAAGCTCACCGCCGGGCTGCACCAGGCGATCCGACACCTGGACCCGGAGACCGGGTTCACCCACCACGGCTACGCGAACGTGCTGGCCGCGACCCTGGCCGCCGCCGACGGTGACGGTGTGCGCTCGGTCGCCGAGCTGCTGACCGTGGTCGACCCGCGCCCCCTGGTGGAGCGCGCGACGGCACGGCTGGACGGGCCTCGCCCCCTGTGGGTGGGCTTCGGCTCGTGCAGCATCCTGGAACCACTGACCGATCTGATCCGGCTTGGGCTGGTGAACGGGGGCTACGACGCATGACCTGGGTGACCGGCGCCGACGGTTCGCCGTACGGGGTGACGAACCTTCCGTACGGGGTGTTCCGGCAGAACGGGGGTCCGGCGCGGATCGGCGTACGGATCGGGTCCTGGGTCTTCGACCTCGCAGCGGCCGAGGCCGCCGAGCTGGTGCTGGCCGCCGGCACGCTGTGCCGGCCCGTGCTCAACGACTTCATGGCCCTGGGGCGTCCGCAGTGGACGGCCGTACGGCAGCGGCTCACCGAGCTGCTGACCGACCCGACGCACCGGGACGCGGTGGAGCCGCTGCTTGTCCCCCTCGACGACGTGGAGTTGCTGCTCCCCATCGAGGTGGCCGACTACGTCGACTTCTACTCCTCGGAACACCACGCGTCGAACGTCGGGCAGATCTTCCGCCCCGGCCAGCCGCCGCTGCTACCCAACTGGAAGCACCTGCCGATCGGCTACCACGGGCGGGCCGGCACGGTGGTCGTCTCCGGCACGCCGGTGACCCGGCCGACCGGGCAGCGGGCCTCCGCCGAGGGCCCGGTGACCGGCCCATCGGTACGCCTCGACATCGAGGCTGAGGTGGGCTTCGTGGTGGGCGTACCCAGCGCGTTGGGTGATCGGGTTTCGGCGGACGACTTCGCCGAGCACGTCTTCGGGGTGGTGCTGGTCAACGACTGGTCGGCTCGGGACATCCAGGCCTGGGAGTACCAGCCGCTCGGCCCGTTCCTCGGCAAGTCGTTCGCCACCTCGGTCTCGGCCTGGGTGACGCCGCTGGACGCCCTCGCCGACGCCTTCGTGCCAGCCCCCGACCAGGACCCGCCGGTGGTGGACTACCTGCGGGACGTGCCGCACCTGGGCCTGGACCTGCGCCTGGCGGTCGAGTGGAACGGCGACCAGGTCAGCGAGCCGCCGTTCGCCACCATGTACTGGACCCCCGCCCAGCAGTTGGCGCACCTCACCGTCAACGGCGCTTCGCTGCGCACCGGTGACCTGTACGCCTCCGGGACCGTCTCCGGCCCGGACCGAGGACAGGTCGGCTCCTTCCTGGAACTGACCTGGGGCGGGGCCGAGCCGGTCAAGGTCGGCGGCGAGAGCCGTACCTTCCTCGACGACGGCGACACGGTGACCATCACGGCCACCGCCCCCGGCCCGGACGGCACCACCATCGCCCTCGGTGAGGTATCCGGCACGGTTCGTCCGGCCCGCTGAGCGGGCACCCGCCATCCGTCTCGTGCACGGGACCCGTGATCGCACCGGCTGTGCGATCACCGGCCCTGGTTGATCCGTTGATCGTCCGGATTCCGTTGCTACACCGCGCAATCCGAGCCGGGCTCTGCCCGGCCGTCAGCGGTGGGGCAATCCCGACGCACACGGAGGTAACGACGATGCACGATCTTGCGGGCGCGGTCTGGCGTACCAGCAGCCGCTCAAACGACCAGGGGCTCTGCGTGGAAGTGGCGGACAACCTGGTCGATGTCCATGGTCTGGTCGGAGTCCGCGACTCCAAGGACCAGGCCGGTCCCACACTCGCGGTCAGCCCGCCGGGGTGGACAGCGTTCATCGGGGCGATTCGGGCCGGTCGCTTCGAGCGCTGACCGGCGCTTCGGCGCCGGTCGACGACGACCGGTGCCGAAGCGACCGCCCAATCGGACAGCGTGGCCTCCGGGTGGTGGAAATTCCGCTCCGGGGGCCCCGTCCGGCCCTCACTCCGCGTACCGTCGGGGACACGGGAGGGTGGCATGTCGACGGTGGCGATTACCGGGATCATCGAGGCGCACGCTGTCGACGTCTGGCGTCTGCTGACCGACCTGCCCGGCCGCGCGGCCCGGTTGACCGCAGCCGGCCCGATCGAGGTGCTCACCCCGGGTTCGTTCGGTCCGGGCACCTCCTGGCGCGAGGAGCGGGTCCAGCCGGGCGGCGGCACGCTGACCGAGGAGTTCCTGGTGGTCGAGGCGCTCGCACCGCAGCGACTGGTGCTCTGCTCCTCCGGCACCGGCGCGGACTACCGGATCACCTGGAGCCTGCGGCCGGTCCGCCGCCGCCGTCGGGCTTGCACGGCGATCACAGTGACTCACGAGGCGGTGCCGACCGCTTCGTACGGTCGGGTGGTGGCGCTGCTGCTCGGCGGGTTGGCCGCGCGGGCGGTCGAGGCGGCGCTCTGGCGTGATCTCGCCGACCTCGCCGTCGCGGCCGGTGCCACCGGCTCCGTCGAAGCCGCCTGACCGACAGGCGGTCAGCCCTCGCCGTGACCTGAACGGGGTCCGGCCCTCTCCGCTGGGTAGGGTGCCGGGCGGAGGTGCGGCATGAGGTTCCCGAGAGGCCGGCGACGGCTCGCGATCGCGGTCGCGGCGCTGCTCGCGACGGCGGCCGTCGTGGTCATCGTCCACCGGGTCCTCGCACCGGCAGAGGTGAGCACTGTGGCGCGGGCCGACTATCCGGCCCCGGCCCGACCGGCTGCCGGAGTGATCGGTCGGTTGCCGGTCGCCCCGTTGATCGTCGACGGGAGACTGCGGGTGTACGCCGCACACCGCCAGGTCTACGCCGACCGGCCGGTCGACGGTCGGTACCGGACCAGCCCGTTCTGGTCGTACCGGCGGTGGCCGGCGGAGCTGACCGGGGTGGTGGCGAGCGGCAGCACGGTGGTCAGCCGCTGGTCCGACGGGCAGCTCGTCGCGCTCGACGCCCGGACCGGCGGGGTGCTCTGGCGAGCCGACGGCCCGGAGCCCGTCGAGAGCACGGCACCGGTGCGTCGTACCTGGGCGGCGACCGTCTGGGATGCGCCCGGGCTGCGGCTGACCGAGCTTCCCGACGGGCGGACCGTGCTGGTGGTGACCGGGGACGCCCAGGCGCGCGGGGTCGAGCTGAGCGGCGGTCGGGAGCTGTGGCGGGTCGAGCTGCCCGGCAGGTGCCGTAGCGATGTCGGCACCACAGCGGCCGGGCAGCTGATCGGCCTGGACACCTGCGCCGGATCGGCCACCGTCGAGTTCCGGGACGCGGCGACGGGCGAGGTACGTGAGCGTTGGCGACCGCCGGGTGGTCCGGAGGGGTTTGTGGTGACGCCGCTCGGCTGTCGTACCGGGCGGTCGGACTGTCTGGGGTTGCGGACCGCCGGGCCGGGTGACGAGGGCGGTCGGGGTTGGTTGTTGGCCGCCGGTCCGCCGGTCGCCGCCCCCGCGCTGGACCCGGCCGGCGCCGCGTTGGTCGGTGAGCAGTCCGTCGCCGTGCTCGACGGGGTCGTGGTGGGCCGATCGGCGCGTACGGGTACCGAGCTGTGGCGTGCCCCGGGCCTGGGCACGGCCCGGGTGCTGGCCGGGCAGCCTGGCCGGGTGCACCTGCTGACCGAGGCGAACGATCTGGTGACGCTGGATCCGGTGACCGGTAGACAGTTGTCCCGCTTCGTGCTCAATGTCGGCTCGGACGGGACCGGCTGGGCACCCGGGGCGGTGACGGCCGAGGACGGGTTCGTCGCGGTCGAGCGGCTTCGCAAGCCGGTCGACCCCACCGGCGACGATCGGCGCTACTACTACACCGGCGAGACGGTGATCCTGGCCGCCACCTGATCGTGGCGTCTTCGGCCCTGGAACACCGAACCATTCCATTCCCTTTGTCGTGAAAGGGTACGTTTTTCACGGTTCAGGTTCCCGGTGGAAGGGGTCGGCGCATGGTCAGGACGGCAGCCCACTACCTCGTGGGCGGCGCGCTCGCCGCCACCGCGAGCTTGGCGTTGGCGGTGTCGCCGGTGCTGGCCGCCGATCCCGCCTCCGCGCGGGGGTTCGGTGCGGTCCGGGCCGAGCCGTCGGCGGACACCGGCGTCACCTTCGAGATCCTGCCGGCGTCGCCGACCCCGCCCCCGACTCAGCCGCCACCCACGTCCACACCGACGGCACCGCCCCAGCCCACACCGAGCCACGGCGGCGAGTTGCCGGTCACCGGGTCGGGCGGGGCGGCGCTGCTCCTCGCCGTGCTGGGCGCAACCCTGATCGCTGCCGGGTGGTTCGCCGCCCGCCGTAGCCGGCCGAGCTGACGGGCCCGGCCGGAGCAGACCGAGCTGACGGACGGGCCCGGTCGGAGCCGGCCAACGGGCTGTCCCGCGCGATCAACGGCCCGCCGGCGTGCGCTCCCTCGGGCGCCCGGCGGGAGGCCGACCGGACCGGCGGGCCAGCGTGGCGAGGCCGACGACCAGTAGCAGGCCCACGACGGCCGCCGCCACGGTCCACCGGGAGAAGATCCGGGAGACGGCACTGCCCCGTTTCCCGACCTGACCAGCGTCGGGGAACGTGACCTGCGCGGTGATGCTCCGCTTCACCAGGCCGCTCTCCAGGTTCACCTCCGCCTTCCAGGGGCCGTTCGGCAACGCGGTCGGGAGTCGGGCGACGACCTGCCCGGAGGCGCCCGGCGCGAGCGTGACGCCCTGCCCTACCGGGAACGGGCCGGCCCGACTGCCGGCCGGGCCATCGCTCAGGATCACCGCGCCGGTCAGGTCGATGGCACGGCCTCCGGTGTTGGTGACCTGGACGGTCATCGACGGTTCGCCCTCGGGGCCGCGGGCCGGGCGTACCTCGCCGATCGCGAAGTCGGAGGCGGGTTCGCCACCGGGCCCGATGTCGAGGTACATCCGGACTCCGACCCGGTGGACCTGCATGACCTCGCCGCCGGCCCGGGGAGTTGAGGCGGCGGATGCCCAGACCACCCCGTACCGCTCGCCCCGGGAGGCGGTCGACGGCACGGTGATGGTCGCTCGGACCCGGGTCTCGGCCCACGGTCCCAGCTCCACCCAGCGCTCGTCGAGGGTGACCCAGGAGGTCAGCTCGTTCTCGGCGTGGCCCTCGCCGAAGCGGAACGCCGCATCCTCCAGGGTCGCGGCCGCCGGATACACGTCGACCCGACGGGTCTGGTCGGTGCGGTTGACGATCAGCAGCTGCCGCTTGATGGTGGTGCCCGGCGGTAGGTGGTCGACGATGTAGCGCAGCGCCCGTGGGTCGGTGCGGCGCTCGGTCGGGGCTTCGAGCAACCGGATCCCGATGGTGCCGTCGTCCGATCCCGCTTCCGGTTCGACCGCGCCGGCCCGGGTCGACAGACCCGGACCGGCGAGGCAGAACAGGGCGAGGGCGACCGCGATGGTCGACCGCCCCCGGCGGCTACGCCACCGAATGTGTCACCGTGCCGGTGTAGACGCCCGCGATGCTGTCCAGCGGGACGTTGACTTCCAGGGTGGGGTTCCAGCTGGCGGTGTTGCCGCCGGTGCCGCCGCTGTGGGTGAACGCGGTGAGCGGGGTGACGCTGTCCAGCGCTGCGGCGTCGCCAGCGGTGGCCTGCCCCGGCGTGAAGGTGCCGTTACCGGTGGTCGCCGTCGCCGGACCGGACCAGTATTCGATCTCGGACGGCAGTACCGTCTCGGGCGGTGAGCCACCGCCGGTCTGGAAGACGCTCGCGGTCACCGAGGCGACCCAGGAGGCGTCGGCGGCGCCCCGGGAGTCGGTGACCGTCACCACGCCGAGCTGGCCGGTGATGGTGCCACCGGGGGCGCCGTCACCGAGGTCGGCGGTGGCCGGCGCGACGATGTCGAGGGTGCCGGCGAGCACCTCGAACGTGGTGTCGGTGGTATCGGTGGGCGCGGCGGCGGCCGGCGAGGCGAGGAAGCCGACCATCGCCGCGGCGGCCGCCCCGGCCAGACAGATCTTGGCAGTGCGCACTGTTGTTACCCCGTTTTCTCGAAGTGAGCCGGAGTGGGTCTTCGGCACAACCGGCTACTTCGGAAGATAAGGCAGAAACTACGCAAAGTTGGACAAACAGGGCTTAGTTCATGATTGAAGTTGAGGCCGCCTGGTCCGGCCGCGATGGCCGAAGCGGGTATTGGCGGGCGGAGCAGCTGAGCGCTGTCCCGCCCGCCCCGTCGTTCGTTGTCTGCCTGCGGGCCGGCGCGGTAACCGCCGCGACGGCGAGCTGTCGCTCAGGCCAGGGCGGCCTCGGCCGCCGCCAGAAACGCGTCGTTCTCCGCCGGGGTGCCGATGGTGACCCGGACCCCGTCACCGGCGAACGGCCGCACGATCACCCCGCGTGCCTCGCACGCCTTGCCGAACGCCACGGCCCGCTCGCCCAACGGCAGCCAGACGAAGTTGGCCTGGCTCGTCGGCACCTCGGGCACGAACTTGCGCAGCGCCTCGGTGACCCGGTCCCGCTCGGCGACGACCAGGGCGCAGCGACGCTCCATCTCCGCCACCTGGGTCAGCGCGGCGAGCGCCCCGGCCTGGGCTGCCGTGCTGCTGGAGAACGGGGTCGCCACCTTGCGGATGGCTGCCGCCACCACCGGCTGGGCAACCAGCCAGCCCATCCGCAGCCCGGCGAGCCCCCACGCCTTCGACAGCGTGCGCAACACCGCCACGTTCGGCCGGTCCAGGTAGTCGAGACCGTCCGGCACCTCCGCGTCGGTGACGAACTCCCGGTACGCCTCGTCGATGACCACCAGCACGTCGTCCGGCACCGCGTCGAGGAACCGGTCCAGCTCGGCCCGGCGCAGCGCCGTACCCGTGGGGTTGTTCGGGTTGCAGACGAAAATCACCCGGGTCCGGTCGGTCACCGCCGCGGCCATCGCCGCCAGGTCGTGCCCGTGCCCGGCGTCGTTGGGCACCCGCACGCTGGTCGCGCCGCTGGTCGCCACGATGATGGGGTACGCCTCGAAGGACCGCCACGAGTAGAGCACCTCGTCGCCGGGCAGGCAGGTGGCACGCACCAGGTGTTCGGCCAGCGCCACCGAACCGCAGCCGGTGGCGATCCGATCGGCGTCCACCCCGTACCGCTGGGCCAGCGCGTCCCGCAGCGCGACCACACCCATGTCCGGGTAGCGGTGCGAGGTGGTGATCGCCTCGGTGACCGCCTCCACCACGCCGGGCAGCGGCCCGTACGGCACCTCGTTGCTGGCCAGCTTGATGGCCTCCGGCAGGCCCAGCTCCCGGGCCAGGTCGGCGGGGCTGCGCCCCGGCACGTAGCTGGGCAGCGCGTCCAGGTCGACGCGGGTCAGCCGCAGCGCCGGCTGGTGACGTCCGGAGTCGGTCATGGGGTGTCTCCCGGGGGCTGGTTACGGTCGTTCGAGGGGGCGGTGACGGTGTGTTGGGGGACTTCGACGACCACCGTCTGCGCGCGCTTGTCGTGCAGCGCCTGGCGCAGGGGGTGGTCGAAGAGGGGCGAGAGAGCGTCGACCAGTTGCAGCACCAGGCCGAGGCCGGCGCAGTACCAGAGCAGAGTCGGCAGGCCCAGCGTGCTCCACCGGCTCAGCGCCCGGCGGACGCCCAGCGGCTGGTCGGCGGCCATCGGCACCGCCCGGATCCGCATCACCCGCTTGCCGACGGTCTGCCCGCCGGAGGCCATTGTCGGCACCTCGTACGCCAGCCAGAGCGCGGTGGCGATCAGCAGGATCGCCACCAGCAGGGAATTGGCCTGCTCACTGGGGAGCGGCAGGCCGTCGGCGGAGGTGTCGCCCCGCGACGCGCGCCGGAAGACCTCCTGCCAGTACGGCGCCCACTCCTGAGCCCAGCGCCAGACGAACCAGCCGTTGACAACCACGTTCAGTGCGAAGACGAGGCCGAAGTCGATCAGCCGGGCGACCAACCTGCGGCCGTAGCCGGCCAGCCTGAGGCCGTGCGGTCGCGGCTCGGGCGGTCGTCCGGGCCACCCGGGGTGACCAGCCGGAGGCGCCCAGCCGGGAGGGGCACCCGGCGGGGTCCAGCCCGGCGGACCGCCCTGCGGGCCCCAGCCGGGAGGGCCAGCCTGCGGTCCCCAGCCCGGGCCCTGCCCCGGTTGCGGGCCGTACCCCGGGGGTGGGCCCTGCTGGGGCGACCAGCCCGGCGCGCCGGTCGTCGAGTCGGGGGTCGTCGACGCCGCGGGCGCGGCCGGGGTGACCGGCGCGGGAGGTGGCTCGGCCGGCGGAGGACCGTCCGGCGGTGTCGCGTCGACGGGAATGGGCGCACCGAGCCAACCCTCGCCGTCCCAGTAACGCCGGGTCTCGGTGTCGGCGGGGTCGACGTACCAACCAGGTTGAACGCTCACGCCGTCGCTCCGCTTCGCTTCGCGACGGCGCGAGGCGCCACGCTACTGACCCTGCTGGTTCGCTCGCTGCGCTCGCTCACGCCGCCACCAGTCCGCTTCGCTCGCTCACGGGGACACCTTAACGACGACTGCTCGTGCGAACTCGGCATGGCGGTACTGCGGGGCGTACCCCTGGGGGTCTGGTCCGGGCTGCGGCGCGAAACCGCCGGCGGTGGGTCGGGGCCCACCGGCTGGCGGCGTCGGGTACGACGGAGGTTGCGTCACGCTCGCAAGTGTTACAGGTTGCCGCGGGCTTCCTGCTCCCGCTCGATCGCCTGGAAGAGCGCCTTGAAGTTGCCCTTGCCGAAGCCCAGCGAGCCGTGCCGCTCGATCAGCTCGAAGAAGACCGTGGGACGGTCCTGCACCGGCTTGGTGAAGATCTGGAGCAGGTAGCCGTCCTCGTCCCGGTCGACCAGGATCTTGCGGGCCTTCAGCTCCTCGATCGGCACCCGCACGTTGCCGATGCGCTCGCGCAGCTCCGGGTCGTCGTAGTACGAGTCGGGGGTGTCCAGGAACTCCAGGCCGGCCGCGCGCATCGCGTCGACGCTGGCCAGGATGTCGTTGGTGGCGACGGCGATGTGCTGCGCGCCCGGGCCCTGGTAGAACTCCAGGTACTCGTCGATCTGGGACTTCTTGCGGGCGATCGCCGGCTCGTTGAGCGGGAACTTCACCTTGCGGGTGCCGTTCGCCACGACCTTGCTCATCAGCGCCGAGTAGTCGGTGGCGATGTCGTCGCCGACGAACTCCGCCATGTTGGAGAAGCCCATCACCCGCTTGTAGAACTCGACCCACTCGTCCATCCGGCCCAGCTCCACGTTGCCGACCACGTGGTCGACGGCCTGGAAGAAGCGCTTCGGCTGGATGCCGGCGTCGATCATCGGCTGCCGGTCCACGATCGGGCCCCGAGCCACGAAGCCGGGCAGGAACGGGCCGGTGTAGCGGGACCGGTCGACCAGCGTGTGCCGGGTGTCGCCGTACGCGGCGATGGCGGCCATCCGGACGGTGCCGTGCTCGTCGGTCACCTCGTGCGGCTCGACGACGCTGGCGGCGCCCTGCGCGACGGCGTGCGCGTAAGCGGCGTCCACGTCCGGGACCTCCAGCGCGATGTCGCTGATCCCGTCGCTGTGCCGGGCCACGTGCTCGGCGCCCTCGGCGTCCGGGCGCACCGCGCCGGTCAGCACGAACCGGGCCGAGCCGCTGGTCAGCACGTACTGGGCGTGGTCCCGGTAGCCCTGCTCGGGGCCGCGGTACGCCACGCAGGTCATGCCGAAGGCGGTGGAGTAGTAGTGGGCGGCCTGCTTGGCGTTACCGACCAGGAAGTGCACGTGGTCGAGGCCGCGGACCGGGAACGGGTCGTGGCTGATGTCGTGGTCGACAGCGCCGACGAGCCGGTCGACGTCGACATCCTCGGTCGACTGGGGTCGGTCGATCGCCTGGGTCATGGTGGGCTCCCTCGCGTACCGGCCGGCCTTGTGGGCCGCCGTGGTCGGTTCTTGTGGCGAGGATCGCTGCCCCGGTGCCGAGTGGGCAACTGTTGGCAGAAATGCTGGTCAGGTTGCGCATTCGGTATGGTCTTCACCCATGAACGCTGAGCAGAATGTACAGCTCGACGCGCTCGACGTGCGCTTGATCGAACTGCTCGCCGAGGAGCCGCGGATCGGGGTGCTGGAGTGCTCCCGGCGGCTCGGGGTGGCCCGGGGCACCGTGCAGGCGAGGCTGGACAAGCTCGTCGAGCGGCGGGTCATCATGGGCTTCGGCCCCGAGATCGCGCCGGCCGCGATCGGGTTCGGGGTGACCAGCTTCGTCACCCTGGAGATCAGTCAGCGGCACGGCCACGACCCGGTCACCGCTCACCTCGCCGCCATCCCCGAGGTGCTGGAGGCGCACACCATCACCGGCTCCAGCGACCTGCTCTGCCGGATCGTGGCCCGTTCCAACACCGACCTGCAACGGGTCATCGACCAGATCGTCTCGTCCGCCGGCATCACCCGCGCCTCGACGATCATCGCGCTGGCCGAACAGATTCCCTACCGCACACTGCCGCTGGTGCGCAGTGCTGTTCGGGCCGAGGGAAGGGCGCTGTAACACCTGCGAGCGCAGAAAGCGCGGCGACACGGCGGCGCGGGCGTACGGAAGATCCGTGATCGTGGCTACGGTGTGCGGGTGGCGAAGGGGAGCGTGCGCGGTGGGCTGCTGCTCGGCCTCGCCGTGGTCGTCGCGCTCGCCGCCACCGGCGTGTGGAACCCGTTCCCCGGCCTGTGGGACTGGGTGGACCGCAGCGAACCCATCTCCGAGCCCGACGTGGTCTGGCAGCAACGGGTCGGCGGCACTCCGCGCAGCGTGACCATCGCCGGCGACGCCGTCGTGGTCGAGCAGCGCACCCGGGTCGAGGCTCGCAGCCTGGCCACCGGCGCCCAGCTCTGGGAGCGCAAGGCGGACTGGGCGGCGGTCGCCGGTGGCGACCGGGACCCGGTCGTGGCGGTGGGCAAGCTCCTGGTCAAGGGGTACGAGCTGCTCGACCCGACGACCGGGGTGACCCGGCGGCGTGACGATGACGCGGTGGCCGTCTGGACGTACCGCAACCTGCTCCTCGACGCCAGGTGCACGGACGCCACCGACTGCACCCTGAGCGCCTGGGACCCGCGTGGCACCGCGCCGCTCTGGACGGCCTTCCTGCCCGGGGTGCACAGCGGCCTGCTCGCCGACAACCCGGGTCTGCGCGGTACCCGCCGGCTCACCGCCACCCGGATCGACGACGGCGTGGCCGGGGCGGAGGCCGCGCCACCGCTGCTCGGCTTCCCGGTCGACGGTCGGGTCCACGTGGTCGACACCGCCACCGGCCGGGTGCTGCAGAACGTCGAGCCCGGCCGGGAGGAGCGACTCTCCGTGGTGGGCGGCCGGCTGCTGCGGATCGCCGCCCGCTCCCAGGACGGCACCTGTTACTTCGCCATCTCCGCGCGGGACTCGGCGACCGGACAGGAGGCCTGGCAGCGGGCCGGCATCAACCTGCGCACCGCCGACTCCGCCGGCTGTGTGCAACGCGAGGACCCGCAGGGTGCACGGAACGTGCTGATCGGCGTCGCCCCGGACGGCCGCGAGGCGGTCATCGACGGGTACGACGGCCGGCTGCTCTGGGTCGGTGAGCCGGGCACCAAGCTGATCGCTGTGGATGACCGCTCGGCGGTGTTCCGGGCCGCCGACAAGCGCTCGGTCATCGCCCGTGAGCTGGGCACCGAGAAGGTGCTCTGGACGCGACAGGCCAGCGGCAAGGCCGGGGCCGCGCTCACCCCGTACGCGGCGGTGGTGGCCGACGAGAAGCCGTCCCGGCTGGCGGCACTGGACCCGCGCACCGGCCGTGAGCTGGCCGTCCTGCGTACCTCGGCGAACGCCCTCGCCATCGGGTCGCAGGGCATGATCATCGGCGAGGGGCGGGAGATCGGGTACGTCCGCTTCGGCGCGTCCGGAAACTCGCCCACCCGACCGCCAGGCGACGGTGGGAATCCCGGGCCGGGCGGCCCCGGCCCCGGTGGGCCGAACAACGGCGACTGCGGGCCGAAGGGGGAACTCTGCCCCGATCCGGGCGGCGGCAAGGACGGCTGAGCGGGCCGTTCGCCCGATGATTCACCAGGCGTGCCGGGCCCGGCACGCCTGGTGGATGAGAGCGGCGTCCCAGGACCCGCCCGGCGGGTGGGAGTGATCGACCGGTCTGCCCTAGGCTTGCCGCTCATGAGCAGTGCCGCCGCATTCTCGTACGCCCCTCTGCTGCCGACCGGCCCGGACCAGACGGACTATCGCCTGGTCACCGACGAGGGCGTGGACGTCGTACACGGCCCGGGAGGCCGTCGGTTCCTCACCGTGGAGCCGGCCGCGCTCACCGCGCTGACCGCCGAGGCGATGCACGACATCGCGCACTTCCTGCGCCCGGCGCACCTGGCGCAGCTCCGGGCGATCATCGACGACCCGGCCGCCTCGCCGAACGACCGGTTCGTCGCGCTGGACCTGCTGCGCAACGCCAACATCGCCGCCGGTGGTGTCCTGCCCATGTGCCAGGACACCGGCACCGCCATCGTGATGGGCAAACGCGGTCGGCACGTGCTGACCGACGGCGCCGACGCGGAGGCCATCTCCCGGGGCGTCTACCAGGCGTACACCAAGCTCAATCTGCGCTACTCCCAGCTCGCCCCGCTGACCATGTGGGACGAGCGGAACACCGGCAGCAACCTGCCCGCCCAGGTGGACCTGTACGCCGAGGACCCGGACGGGCACCCCGACGCGTACAAGTTCCTCTTCATGGCCAAGGGCGGTGGCTCGGCCAACAAGTCGTACCTCTACCAGGAGACGAAGGCGCTGCTCAATCCAACGCGGATGATGCAGTTCCTGGAGGAGAAGCTGCGGCTGATCGGCACCGCCGCCTGCCCGCCGTACCACCTGGCCATCGTCATCGGCGGCACCTCCGCCGAGTACGCGCTGAAGACCGCGAAGTACGCCAGCGCCAAGTATCTTGACGCGCTGCCGACCTCGGGTTCGATGAGCGCGCACGGCTTCCGCGACCTGGAGCTGGAGGCGGAGGTGCTGGAGCTGACCCGCAACTTCGGCATCGGCGCGCAGTTCGGTGGGCGGTACTTCTGCCACGACGTACGGGTGGTCCGGTTGCCCCGGCACGGTGCGTCCTGCCCGGTGGCGATCGCCGTCTCCTGCTCGGCGGACCGCCAGGCCGTCGCCAAGATCACCCCGTCGGGCGTGTGGCTGGAGCGACTCGAAACCGACCCGGCGCGGTTCCTGCCCGACGTCACCGACGATTCGCTCGACGCCGAGATGGTGGTCCGGGTCGACCTGAACCGGCCGATGGACGAGATCCGCGCGGAGCTGTCGAAGTACCCGGTGAAGACGCGCCTCTCGCTCTCCGGGCCGCTCGTGGTCGCCCGGGACATCGCCCACGCCAAGATCGCCGAGCGGTTGGACGCCGGTGAGCCGATGCCGCAGTACCTGCGTGACCACGCGGTCTACTACGCCGGCCCGGCGAAGACCCCCGAGGGGTACGCGTCCGGCTCGTTCGGCCCGACCACCGCCGGCCGGATGGACGCCTACGTGGAGAAGTTCCAGGCCGCCGGCGGCTCCCAGGTGATGCTGGCCAAGGGCAACCGGTCGGGTCAGGTGACCCGCTCCTGCCAGCAGCACGGCGGCTTCTACCTCGGCTCGATCGGCGGCCCCGCGGCCCGCCTCGCCCAGGACTGCATCAAGCACGTCGAGGTGCTCGAATACGCGGAGCTGGGCATGGAGGCGGTCTGGAAGATCGAGGTGGAGGACTTCCCCGCCTTCATCGTGGTCGACGACAAGGGCAACGACTTCTTCGCCGAGGTCACCAAGCCGGTGCTCACCGTCGGCCGCCGCTGACCCGACAGGTACGCAAACGGGCGCCGGGCGAATTCGCCCGGCGCCCGTTCTGTCGCCCGTGCTCTGCCGACATCGGTACGCCCGCCCCCTGGGGTGGGACGGGCGCACCGCCCCCGTCGGATGCCGTCACCGACAACTCGCAATGAGTGTGCGGCGCACCGCTGTCGATCCGCTCTCAGATCGCTATCGCCTCACCACGGCGGTCCGTTACCGCCGGACTACGCTGCTGGAAGTTGCACCACTGACGCGGGAGAGCAGATGCGGTTCGGGATCCTGGGGCCCCTGCGGGTGGGCGGTGGCGAGTCCACTGTCACCGCCGGGCGCGACCGGATCGTGCTCGCCATGCTCCTGTTGCGGGCCGGCCGGCTCGTGCCGGTCGACGAGCTTGTCGACGCGGTGTGGGAGGACCGCCCGCCGGCCACCGCGCGGGCGCAGTTGCAGACCTGCGTGTCGCGGTTGCGTCGCCGGTTCACCGAACTCGAGCTGGCACCGGACCTCATCGTCACCGACCCGGCGGGGTACGGGGTGCGTACCGCGCCGAACGACCTGGACGCCGAGGCCTTCACCCGGGGCGTGGAGGCGGCACGAGCCGCCGTCACGGCCGGTCGCCTGGTCGACGCGCGTGCCGAATTCCGCACCGCCCTGGCGTTGTGGCGCGGTCCGGCGCTGGGTGGAATCCCGAGCCGCAGCGTCCGCCGCCGCGCGCAGGCACTCGACGAGCAGCGTCTCACCGCGCTGGAGGAGTGCGTCGATGTCGAGCTGCGCCTCGGCCGGGCCGCCGAGCTGATCGGCGAACTCGCCGAGAGCGTCGACCAGCACCCGGTGCGGGAGCGGCTGCGCGGGCAACTGATGCTGGCACTGTCCGCGGTCGGGCGGCAGGCCGACGCGCTCGCGGTCTACCGGGAGGGCCGGCGGACCTACGCCGACGAGCTGGGCATCGAGCCGGGCGCCGAGTTGCAGGAGCTGCACCAGCGGGTGCTCGCCGGTGACCTGGCCCTGGCCGGCCGGGAGGCGCGTTCGATCGCTCCGGTCCGGTCGCTGCCCCGGGCGATCGGCGACTTCACCGGCCGGCAGCAGACGCTGGCCCGCCTCATCAAGGAGGTGGAGGCCGGGGCCCGGATTCAGCTCATCGACGGCATGGCGGGCAGCGGCAAGACCACCCTCGCGGTGCATCTCGCCACCGTTCTCGCAGACGACTACCCGGACGCCCAGCTCTACATAGACCTGCACGGGCACAGCGAGCGCACTCCGTTGACGCCGGCCGCGGCGGTGGCCACGCTGCTGCGGCAGCTCGGTGTGCCCGCCGAGAGGGTGCCGACGAGCCAGGACGACCGGTTGGCGCTCTGGCGTAGTGAGCTTGCCGGTCGACGGGCCCTGCTGGTGCTCGACAACGCGGCGACGGCCGACCAGGTGACGCCGCTGCTGCCCAACGGCTCGCACTGCCTGATCCTGATCACCAGCCGCCGCCGGCTGGTCGGGGTGGATGAGGGGCGACCCTCGTCGCTGCCCGTGCTCGACAGCGACGAGGCGGTCGAGTTGCTCGGGCGGGTCGTCGGCGTGGCCCGGGTGGCGGCGGAGCCGGATGCGGCCACCGAGGTCGTCCGACGCTGCGGACACCTGCCGCTGGCCATCCGGCTGGCCGGTACCCGGCTGGCACACCGACCCCATTGGCGAATCGCCGACCTGGCCGAGCGGCTGACCAGCCGACCCGATCCGTTGGCCGAGTTCGAAGCGGGCGAGCGGTCGGTGGGCCGCGCCTTCGCCCTGTCGTACGCCCAGGTGTCCCCGGTCGCGCAGCGCGCGTTCCGGTTGTTGGGCCTGCACCCCGGGGTGCGGTTCGCAGCCCCGGTGGCCGCCGCTCTCACCGGGCAGCCGCTTGCGAAGGCGCAGGACCTGCTCGACGAGCTGGTCGACGCGAACCTGGTCGAGGAGACGGAGCCCGGCCGTTACCGGCTGCACGACCTGGTGCGGGAGTACGCGCGGACGCTCGTCGCCGAGCCGGAGTGGGCGGGTGAACGGCGGGAGGGCATCGAACGTCTGCTTGACCATCACCTGCACGTCGCCGCGGTGATCGCCCGCAAGAGTGAGCTCTCCTCCAACTTCAGCCTGACGCTGCTACCCGAGCCGGCGCGTCCCGATCTGGTCTTGCCCGTTGCGGAGCAGGGCCGAGGATGGTTCGACGACAACCTGGCCGCGATCACCGCCCTGGTCCGCCTGGCCGAAGCTGAGGGCTTCCGCCGGCACTGCTGGCAGCTGGCGAGGGCCAGCTGGTACGCCCAGTTCGAGGGCGGTCACCTCGACGAGTTGATCGAAACGCACGTGGTTGGGCTGCGTGTGGCCGAGGAACTTGGCGCCGAGGACGCGGTGGCGATGATGCTCAACTACCTCGCCTCGGCCCACTACCGGTTGGGTCGGTTCGCCGAGGCGAACCGGCTGATGGAGAGGGCGCTCGGCGTCTACCGCCGGCTCGGGTTGCAGAGCGATGTGCGCAATACCCTGGGTAACCTTGGCAACTCTTACGTAGCCAGCGGCGACTACCGCCGGGGTTGGGAGTGCCTGGAGGCATCCGCGGCGCTGGCCCGGCGGATGCAGGAGCAGGTGCCACTGGCCAACACCCTCAACAATCTTTCGGCGACCCTGCTGCTGTGGGGACGGCACGACGAGGCGCTGCGCACATGTCGGCGGCACCTGACGCTGGCTCGCGAGCTCGGCGACCCGCGACAGATCGGCAACGCGTTGGGGCACCTGGGCATGATTCGCCATCGGTTGGGTGACGACGAGCCGGCGCGTCGGCTCCTGCGGCTTGCTCTACGCCTCAAGCGGAAGGCCGGCAATCGGTTTGGCGAAGGTGAGCTGCTGAACGAGATCGGTGTGCTGGAGCGCAACGCCGGACAGCCGGATCATGCCGCCGGGCTGCACCGGGAAGCGATGGTGGCAATGGTCGATGCCGGCGACCGCATCGGCCAGTGCGCGTCCCGCAACCTGCTGGCCCGGGCAATCCTCGAGCAGGGGGACGTGGCCAGCGCGCTCGACCTGCACCGCCGGGTGCTCGTCGACGCCAGCGGGCTCGGTGCCCGCTACGAAAAGGCGCGGGCGTTGGAGGGCATCGCCCGCTGCGTACGGGATACGGATCCGACGGCAGCCCGCGCGCACCTGGAGCAGGCGTTGGCGCTGTTCCGGCAGGTCGAGTCGCCGGAGCAGCACGAGGTGGAACGCCTGCTCACCGAATCGGGCTGACGGATCATCTGCGAGTCGGCCACGGGCGCGGCAGGATGGTACGCGTGACGACTCCAGAGGCGACCGGTTACCGCATCGAACGCGACTCGATGGGCGAGGTGGAGGTGCCCGCCGAGGCGCTGTGGCGGGCGCAGACCCAGCGCGCGGTGCAGAATTTCCCGATTTCCGGCCGGGGCCTCGAACCGGCCCAGATCAAGGCCCTCGCACAGATCAAGGGCGCGGCGGCCGAGGTCAACGGCGAACTGGGCGTGATCGACGCCAACGTGGCCGCCGCGATCGCCGCCGCCGCCGCGCACGTTGCCGACGGTGGCTACGACGACCAGTTCCCGGTGGACGTGTTCCAGACCGGCTCCGGCACCTCGTCGAACATGAACACCAACGAGGTGATCGCGACCCTGGCCAGCCGGGAGCTGGGCTCCCCGGTGCACCCGAACGACCACGTCAACGCCTCCCAGTCGAGCAACGACGTCTTCCCGTCCTCGATCCACCTGGCGGCCACCCAGTTCATCGTCGAGGACCTGCTGCCGTCGCTTGCCCACCTGGCGTCGGCGTTGGAGGCCAAGGCCGCCGAGTTCGAGACGGTGGTCAAGGCCGGGCGTACCCACCTGATGGACGCCACCCCGGTCACCCTCGGCCAGGAGTTCGGCGGGTACGCCGCCCAGATCCGCTACGGGATCGAACGGCTGGAGGGTGCGCTGCCCCGACTGGCCGAGCTGCCGTTGGGCGGCACCGCCGTCGGCACCGGGATCAACACCCCGCTCGGCTTCGCCGCCGCCGTGATCGACAAGCTGCGCGAGTCGACCGGGTTGCCGCTGAGCGAGGCGCGTAACCACTTCGAGGCGCAGGGCGCGCGGGACGCGCTGGTGGAGACCTCCGGGCAGCTGAGGACCGTGGCGATCGGCCTCTACAAGATCGCCAACGACATCCGCTGGATGGGCTCCGGCCCCCGCGCCGGTCTGCGCGAACTGCGTATCCCGGACCTTCAGCCCGGCTCGTCGATCATGCCCGGCAAGGTCAACCCGGTGGTCGCCGAGGCGATGCGGCAGGTCTGCGCCCAGGTGATCGGCAACGACGCGACCGTCGGGTTCGCCGGCTCACAGGGCGACTTCGAGCTGAACGTGATGCTCCCGGTGATGGGCCGCAACCTGCTGGAGTCGATCCGGCTGCTCTCCGCGGTGAGCCGGCTCTTCGCCGACCGGTTGGTGGTCGGCCTGGTCGCGGACGCTGAGGTCTGCCTGGCGTACGCCGAGGGCTCACCGTCGATCGTCACCCCACTCAACCGCTACCTGGGGTACGACGAGGCCGCGTCGATCGCCAAGGAGGCGCTGGCCAAGCAGACCTCGATCCGCGAGGTGGTCATCTCCCGGGGCCACGTCGACTCCGGCAAGCTCACCGAGACCCAGCTGGACGAGACGTTGGACCTGCTCCGGATGACCCACCCCTGACCCGGCTCGCCTGCCCTGGTCAGGGTAGGTGCCGTGGTCTCGCCCAGCCGAGGAAGCGGGCGAAGAGCGCGGCGGGGTCGGGGCCGTCGTACGGGTTGAGTCGGTACAGGTCGGCAGCGGCCTCGTGCAGGACCGTGCACAGGTAGATGCTCAACCCGATGCGGTCGAGCGCGTACTCCTGGCGCAGGGTGAGTCGGGCGACCGGGCACGGCCAGGGCGCGGCGCAGATCCGGCAGAGCCAGAGCGGGCGCAGCGGTAGGTGCTGTCGACGTGGTGTCGTCGCGCGGCCGTCCGGGGCGGTCCGGGACATGCGGCGGCCCTCCTTTCGACCTGAATCGTTTGTGGCATCACCACGCCCCCCGCTCGCCCCCCGGTCGCCCCCGCTCGCCCCCGCTCGCCCCGGGCCGAGCTGCGCCAAGATCGTGCTCGATCCTGGATGTAGTGGCTTCCGCACGCCAGGACCCCACTCTTTCCACGATCGAGCACGATCTTGCGTGGTCGGCCGGGCTGCCGCCGGGGTCCGGTGGCCGAAGTGGTCGGTCGGGTGGTGGGCGTGGCCGGGTGCTGAGCACGGCTGGACTGGTGGGCGTGGTCGGCCGTGGTCGGCCGGGGTGGCCGGGGTGGCCGGCGTGCGCGTGGTCGGGGATGTCTTGGGCGGATGCTTTGGACCTGACTCGTTTGTGGCATCGCCGTCGCTTGTATGGTCAGCGCTGTCGAGCTGGGGCAGCAGCCGCCCACCGCCAAGTACCTGGAACTCGTCGACCGCGCCCTGGACACCGGCGGCCTCTTCGGCCGGATGTCCACCGAACTGGTCAGCCTGGACCGGGCGCAGCCCTGGCTACGCGGCTGGCAGGCGATCTTTGCCCAGGCGCGCACACTTCGCTGGTATGAGCCCCGCTACGTGCCCGGGCTGTTCCAGACGGAGGCCTACGCGCGGGCGGTCTTCGAGGCGGGCGGCCTGCTCGCCCCAGAAGAGGTCGACCGGCGACTGACCGCCCGGATGGAGCGTCAGGACGTGCTGCACAGCGAGCGTGCGCCGCAGATCGTGGCGGTGCTGGACGAGGCGGTGCTGCGGCGACGGGTGGGCGGGCGGAAGGTGATGCGCGACCAGACGCTGCACCTGGTGGGCATCGCCACCGGGCACCCCCGGTCCGGTTGCACGTGGTGCCGCGATCCGCCGACGAGTACCCGGGGCTCGGCGGGCAGTTCGCGCTCGCCGTCCTGCCCGACGGCACGGAGGTGGCTTATCTCGAGTGCCAGGTTCGCGGCCAGGAGCTGGACCAGCCGAAGGATCTGTTGCGGTTGCAGCGGGTCTGGGAGGCTACCCTGGGCGAAGCCCTGCCCCCGCAGGCATCGATCGAGTTGATGGACGAGGTGGCCGAGTCGTGGAGTTGACCGGTGCTCGCTGGCACAAGAGCAGCCGCAGCAACCAGGACAACTGGTGCGTCGAGGTGGCGACGAATCTCGGGGACGTGGTCGGGGTGCGAGACAGCAAGGACTCGGACGGGCCCGTGCTCGTCGTCGACGCGTACTCCTGGCGGCTCTTCGTGGCCGCGCCCCCGCGCTGACCCGACGGCCTCGCCCACCACGGCGGTCGGGTTTTCCGCGCCGCTGGCCCTGATAAACGGCTCGACGAGGCTTTGAACAGGATGGATGATCCGGGCCATGGGTGACGATGGCGCGGATGTGCCGGCGGGGACCGAGCGGCTGCGGTTGCGGCGGCTGACCATGGCCGACGTGGACGTGCTGGTCGAGTTGGACAGCGACCCCGAGGTGATGCGTTTCCTCACCGGCGGCGTCGCGACCCCGCTGGCCACCGTCCGAGATGAGCAGTTGCCGAGGCTGCTGGCCCAGTACGACAGGTATCCCGGGCTGGGTCGGTGGGCGGCGCACGACCGGGAGTCCGGCGAGTTCCTGGGTTGGTTCGCGTTGGACCCGTCGGCGGACGGCACCGAGGTTGAGTTGGGCTATCGGCTGCGCCGCTCGACGTGGGGGCGGGGGCTGGCCACCGAGGGGTCGCGGGCGTTGGTCCGGTACGCCTTCGACAACGTCGGGGTGCGTCGGGTCTGGGCCGAGACGATGACTGTCAACGAACGCTCCCGGCGGGTGATGGTGAAGGCCGGGCTGCACTACGTGCGGACCTTCCACCTTCAGTGGGACGACCCGATTCCGGGCACCGAGCAGGGCGAGGTGGAGTACGAGGTGCGGGCCGAGGAGTGGGCGACCGTCGGTCAGGAGCGGCCGGCGGCCCGGCGCGCGCGGTAGGCGGTCACCGCGGCGCGGTTGCCGCAGCCGGCCTCGCAGAACCGCCGGGACCGGTTGCGGGACAGGTCGACGACCACGTTGTCGCAGTCCGGGTATTCGCAGATCCGCAAGCGGCTCAGCTCGCCGGTACGGACCAGGTCCGCCATCGCCATGGCGGCCTCGACCGCGATCCGGGTGGCCAGCGGCGCGTCGCGGGGAACGGCGTGCAGGTGGTACGGCTCGTCGTCGTGCTCGATGAGCTGGGGCAGCGCCTTGTGTTCCAGCAGCAGGCCGTTGACCACCGCGACGATCTCGGGTGGTTCGGCGTACCAGATGCGGCGCAGTTGGGGCCGCAGCTCCCGTACGGCGCGCAGTTCGGCCTCGGTGTGCTCGTGCCGGCCGCTGTAGGAGTGGCGGACGAAGAACGCGTCCAGCGCCGCGATGTCGGGCAGCAACTCACCGTCCCGACCCGCGGTGTTGACCAGCGCCGCGGCGGCGATCAGCGAACACTCGGTGTCATGAGCGAATAGCAACTTGACTCCTGTCACGGCTTCCGCCTAGCGTCATCAGTACAAGGATAGTTTGCCCATGACACGGTGCCCATCCCGAGGAGCGCGACATGCACTCACGATCTGCTGCCGGCGTCGGGTTGGCACTGCTCGCCGCGGTCACCTTCGCCACCTCCGGAACCTTCGCCCGTTCACTCATCGAAGCCGGCTGGTCAGCCGAGTCCGCAGTGATCGCCCGCGTCGGCGTGGCCGCCCTGGTGCTGGCGATCCCCGCCCTGCTGTCGCTGCGGGGCAAATGGGACGTGCTACGGAGCAACGCCACCGCCATCGGGCTGTTCGGGCTCCTCGGTGTGGGGCTGGCCCAGGTGTGCTACTTCAACGCCGTGCGCTACCTGCCGGTCGGTGTCGCGCTGCTGCTGGAATACCTGGGCATCATCCTCGTCGTGGCCTGGATGTGGGTGCGGCACGGGCAGCCGCCCCGCCGACTCACCATCGCCGGGTCGGTGGCCGCGCTGGCCGGGCTGGCGTTCGTGCTCGACCTCGCCGGCACCGCCGACTTCCACCCGGTGGGCGTGCTCTGGGGGCTGGGCGCGGCGTTCGGCCTGGCCGGATACTTCGTGCTCGCCGGCCGGGTCGACCCCCGGCTGCCCTCGGTCGCCATGGCCAGCGGCGGAATGGCCGTCGGCGCCGCCATGCTGCTCCTCATCGGGCTGACCGGCCTGCTGCCGCTGCACGCCACCTTCGGCGAGGTCACCTTCGCCGGGCAGCCCACCAGCTGGTTGGTGCCCATCGCCGGGCTGTCGCTGGTGGCCGCCGTCATCGCGTACCTCGCCGGCATCGCCGGCACCCGGATCCTCGGGCCCCGCCTGTCGTCGTTCCTCGGGCTGACCGAGGTGCTCTTCGCGGTGCTGATCGCCTGGCTGCTCCTGAACGAGCTGCCCACCGGCTGGCAGTTGCTCGGCGGAGCGCTGATCGTCGGCGGCGTCGCCCTGGTACGCCTCGACGAGCTGCGCGGCTCGCCCTCGACGCCCGCGCCGGCCACGCCCGAGCCCGAGCTGGCGCTCGACGGTCGGTGAGGATCCGCTGGCGGTGGGTTCCGCTGGCGGTGAGAGGGTGGGAGCCGTGCTGACCACTGTGGTGTTCGACGCTGACGAAACGCTGTTGGACCTGCGTCCGGCGGTCACGGGCGGGCTGGTGGCCGTCCTCGACGAGATGCGGCGACGCACAACTGCGGCGGCCGGGGTGACGCTCGCCGAACTGGAGTCGGACTGGGGCGCGGTCTTCGGCGAGCTGAGCGCCGCCCCGGTGGCGGAGATCCGGCGCGCCGCACTGGCCCGGTCGCTGGCCCGCGCCGCGCTGGTGAACGACCTGGACGAGATCGCGGACCTCTTCTTCGCCCAGCGCTTCGCTCTCACCCGACCGTTTCCGGACGTACCACCGGCGCTGGCCACGCTGCGCGGCCGGTACACGCTGGGCTTCGCCACCAACGGCAACAGCCGCGCCGAACGGTGCGGGCTCGCCGGCGAGTTCGCCTTCGAGTTGTACGCGCACGAGAACGGCCTGCCCAAGAAGCCGGCCCCGGAGTTCTACGCCGCGGTGGTCGCGGCGGCCGGGGTGCCAGCCGGGCAGATCGTGTACGTCGGCGACTCGTGGGAGCACGACGTGGTGGCGCCCCGGCGGGCCGGCCTGCGATCGGTGTGGCTGAACCGGCTCGGCCTGCCTCGCCCCCTCGGCTGCCCACCCGACGCTGAAGTTTCCAGCATGGCCGACCTGCCGGCCGCGCTGGCGAATCTGGGTGTCGACGCGGTAGGTGTGTAGGTCGAGGCCGCCGGTGCGGGTGTCCGTGCGGGGTGTGCCTGTGCGGCCTGCGGTGTGCGGCTCGAACTGGCGGGATTCACGGCCATAACGGGCGCTCAACTGGCGTAATCCGGATCGTTGTTGTGTGATGGCTGCCACGTCCCTCAACGAGAGGATCCGATGTGGTGAGCAAGCGCTTCACCGCCCGTACGGTCGCGACCGCGGCTGTGCTGGCACTTACGGCTACGGGGTTGGGTGTGCCGGCCAACGCCGCGCCGAGCAACTCCCGGACCTTCACCGTCGTCGCCGAGGATGGCGTCGCCACCGACACGGCCGTCGCCGCGATCCGGGCAGCTGGCGGCACTGTGGTGTCCCGGTCCGATGAGGTCGGCATGTTCCAGGTCAGCAGCGACCGGGCCGACTTCGCGGCCAGGGCGACCGCGGCACCGACGCTGATCGGCGCCGCCGAGCAGAAGGCCATCGGCCGCAAGCCGAAGCTGGACCGGGTCGAACAGGAACATCTGCTGGCCGCCGCCGGTGCTCGTGCCGGTGCTGCCGGTGCTGCCAAGAAGGGCGCCAAGCTCGATCCGCTCGATGACAAGCTGTGGGGCCTGGAGATGATCCAGGCCGACAAGGCCCGCAAGATCGAGCCGGGCGACCGTCGGGTGACCGTCGGCGTACTGGACACCGGCGTCGACGCCAGCAACCCGGACATCGCGCCGAACTTCAACTGGTCGCTGTCGCGTAACTTCGCGCCCGACCTGACCGATGTGGACGGCCCCTGCGAGGTGCCGAGCTGCCTCGACCCGGTCGGCACCGACGACGGCGGGCACGGCACCCACGTGGCCGGCACCATCGGCGCCGCGGCCAACGGCTTCGGTCTCTCCGGCGTCGCTCCGAACGTCTCGCTGGTCGAGCTCAAGGGTGGCCAGGACTCCGGCTACTTCTTCCTCGACCCGGTGGTCAACGCCCTGGTCTACGCCGGCCGGTCCGGGATCGACGTGGTCAACATGTCGTTCTATGTCGACCCGTGGCTCTACAACTGCACCGCCAACCCGGCCGACTCGCCCGAGGACCAGGCCGAGCAGCGGGCCATCATCAAGGCGATGAAGCGGGCGCTGATCTTCGCGCACAACAAGGGCGTGACCCTGGTCGGTGCGCTCGGCAACAACAACGAGGACCTGGGTGCACCGCGCACCGACGTCACGAGCCCCGACTACGGCGCCGCCCCGTACGACCGCCCGATCGACAACGAGAGCTGCTGGGACCTCCCCGCCGAGGGCCCGCACGTGATCGGCGTGTCGTCGGTCGGCCCGTCCGGCAAGAAGTCGGACTTCTCCAACTACGGCACCGAGCAGATCTCGGTCGCCGCGCCGGGCGGTTGGTTCCGGGACGGTTTCGGCACCGACACCCACCGCACCCCGGCCAACATGATCCTCTCCACGTACCCGCTGAAGGTGCTCCAGGAGGAGCCGATCTCGGCGACCATCCCGGACCCACGGGTGGACGCCGATGGCAACATCGACCCCCGGATCGCCAACGAGGTCTTCAAGCAGTGCAAGGCCAACGGCGAGTGCGGGTACTACACGTACCTCCAGGGCACCTCGATGGCGTCCCCGCACGCCGCCGGCGTCGCCGCGCTGATCGTCAGCCGGCACGGCAAGGCGCAGGGTAGGACTGGCTTCGGCATGTCGCCGGACCTGGTCGAGCAGCACCTCTACCGCACGGCCGCTGAGCACGCGTGCCCGGAGCCGCGCCTTCAGCAGTACCGCAACGAGGGCCGGGACGAGACCTACGACGCGTACTGCGCCGGTGGGATCAACTTCAACGGCTTCTACGGCTACGGGATCGTCGACGCCTACGCGGCGGTGAAGACCCCGCTCAAGCCGAACGTCCGCCCGTAGCGCACATCGCACCGCGGTGGCCCAACCGCCACCGTCCGCCAGGGCCCGGTCGACCTGTCGTCGACCGGGCCCCGGCTCGTCCAGGCCTGTTGTCACCGGCATCGCCCGACACCGGTCATGATCGACTCGGCTTTCTGAAAGACGCGGTGTTGGTGCATGAAGGGTGGCGCGGTTTCCAGGAACCCGAGTTGATCCCGGTCATCTGGACGATCCCTGTCGCCAACCGCGGCTGACCAGCGCGTCGCGTACCTCGCGAAGCACCGCCGGGAACTCGCCGTGCAGCCGGCGGCTGGTGACGTGCAGGACCAGCCAACCGGAGGCGACCAGCTGGTTCAGCCGACGGCGGTCGCGGTGCAGTTGCTCTACGTCGGAGTGCCACTTCCCGTCATGCTCCACCGCTACCCGATAGTGCGGCCAGGCCAGATCGGGGTGCAGAACAACGCCGGTGGGCAGGCATACCGGATGGTGAACCGCTGGGCGCGGCAGCCCACCCAGCACCAACCGCACGCGTAGCTGTGACTCCGGAGGAGACTCGGCTCCGCCGTCGGCCAGGTCGAAGACCCAGCGTGCGCGTCGCGCACCCGGCCGGTCAGCATTGTGAGCAGCCATGGCGGCCAGGGTCTCGCGATCGGTCAGCCCCTGCCCGAGCAGCGAATCGACGATGGCGACCGCCCGCACGGGGTCGAGCCAGACAGCCGTCTCCCAGGCGGCCCCGCCCGGGTCGGATCGGGGGATTGGGAGGTGTTGCTCTGGCCTGGGCGGGCTGGTCGCCGCCCACGCCTCGCCTCGACCAGCCACCACCATGCCCCCTGGCCCGACGGACACGGCGGCCGGGCGGGACAGTTGCCGCGCTGGGCGTGGCGACATTCCGCCGGTAGGTGGACGGCCCACTCCGGTAGGTCGTGCTGCGTCACACGGACTTCCAGCGCTCGGCGGACGGCCCGCGTCCGGCGGTCGGCCTGATGGTCGTCTCGTGTTCGTCGGTCGTCGTGTGGTTGGCGCGGCGGGCCCAGAAGTCTCGCTCGCCGCGAGTGGGGTGATGGCGTTGACGTGCACGCGGAGGCCACGCTGTGGGCCGATCCGCAGCGGTCGGGGCACGAGGACGTGCACGTCCTCGGTAAAGCTCGCGGCGTGTTGGACGCCGTGCAGGTAGGCGGCCGACGGGCCGCCGACCACCACGCCGGGCGGTAGCCGCAGGAGGGCGGCACGACACGCGAGGGCGTGATCACGGTCCAGTCGCGAGTCGGCGTAGATGTCGTGGCGCAACCGCACCCAGGCAGAGTTGCGCAGCTGATGTTCGGTGAGCAGGCCGTCCCGGACAGCGTCGGAGCCGCGGAAGACCTGCCAGGTCAGGGCATCGGGGCGATGCGGACGTGGGGGCATGCCGAGCAGCCTGCCGACCACCGGCTGGGCGCCGAAACCCCTGTGGACAACCCGGCCCGCGCTTGCCGCTGGACCTGTGGACAACCGCGAATCCGCCTGCCGATCGTGCTATGGCAGCGGCCAGAACGGCCGACCAATCAGGCATCGGAGCCGTCGACGGGCGGTGATCCACTCGCCTTTTTCAGAAGTCGGGCGGTCACCGGCCTCGGGACACCGCGACTTCCGTGAACCCGAGTCGATCAAGCCGCGAAGGCGGGGCGCGCGGCGGTGGGGTGGCGCGCGGGGGCGGCGGGATGGCGCGAAGGGGTCGGGGTCAGCTGAGGGCGGTCGTGATGGCTCGGGCGGCGGCCAGCACCTGGGGGCCGATCGTGTCGACGTCCAGCGGGGCGAGCGCGACCACGCCGACGCTGGCCTCCAGGCCAGGTACGCCGAGCACCGGTGCGGCCACCCCGTACGCCCCGGCCTGCAACTCTCCGCTGCTACGCACCGGCTCGGCCACCCCGGCGCGACCGGCCAGGATCGCCCGGCCGGCCGCTCCCCGGTCCAGTGGATGCCGTGCCCCGGCCCGGTACGCGACGTGGAACGACGTCCAGCTCGGCTCGACCACCGCCAGGGCGACGCCCTCGCCACCTTCGACGACGGTCAGGTGCGCGGTCGCGCCGGCCTGCTCGGCGAGGCGGCGTAGCGCGGGCAGCGCACCCTCGGCGAGCAGCGGCTGGGCCCGTCGGGCCAGGTGCAGCAACCCGGCACCGAGGCGCAGCCGACCGTCTCCGTCGCGGCGCAGCATGCCGTGCCCGGTCAGCGCACTGACCAGTCGGTAGACGGCGGCCCGGCCGATTCCGAGCCGATTCGCGGCCTCGGTGACGGTCAGACCGCCAGAGGCGTCAGCGACCAGGTGCAGCAGCCGTAAACCCCGGTCGAGCGTCTGCGACGTCTCCCCGGCCCGCCCCGCAACCGCGTCGGCCCGCCCCGCGCCAGCCTCGGTCCGCCCGAGGGTCGCGTCGGCGGAGCCGGAGGCCCGCCCGGAGGCCGCGTCGGCCCGCCCTCCACCTGCGCCGGCCGGTCCGAAGGTCGCCTCGGTCGGCCGGGAGGCCCGCTCGAAGGACGGGTCGGCGGGGGCTGTGGGGTTGGCTGGCGGGTCACCGGAGCCACCGGAGCGTGCGGTCGCATCCACGCCTGGCAGCGTACGACCCGGCACCGGCGGACCCGGACAGGCACGGACAGCTACCCTTGTACGGTGACGCTACGCCTGTATGACACCGCCACCCGATCGGTGCGGGACTTCGTCCCGCGGGAAGCCGGCAAGGTGGGGGTCTACCTGTGTGGTCTCACCCTTCAGGCCCCGCCGCACATCGGTCACCTTCGCTCCGGCGTCAACTATGACGTCCTGCGCCGTTGGCTGTTGGCCGCCGGCTACGAGGTCACCTTCATTCGCAATCTGACCGACATCGACGACAAGATCCTGGTCAAGGCGGGCGAGCAGGGTCGACCGTTCTGGTCGATCGCGTACGCCAACGAGTTGCTGCTCGCCGAGTCGTACCGGTCGTTGAACGTGCTGGCGCCCACCTACGAGCCGCGCGCCACGGGGCACATCCCCGAGATGCATGAGCTGATCACGAAGTTGATCGCCGACGGGCACGCGTACCCGGCGAGTGACGGCTCCGGCGACGTCTACTTCGACGTGGCGTCCTGGCCGGCGTACGGGTCGCTGTCGGGTCAGTCTCCGGACGCCATGCAGTCGGCCGGGGACGCCCCGGACCGGGGCAAGCGGGATCCGCGCGACTTCGCGCTGTGGAAGGGCGCCAAACCGGACGAGCCGGCGGACGCCTACTGGCCTTCGCCGTGGGGGCTGGGCCGTCCCGGCTGGCACATCGAGTGCTCGGCGATGTGCTGGCGCTATCTCGGCCCGGAGTTCGACATCCACGGCGGTGGCCTGGATCTGACGTTCCCGCACCACGAGAACGAGATCGCCCAGTCCCAGGCGGCCGGGTTGCCGTTCGCCCGCTACTGGGTGCACCACGGGCTGCTCAGCATCGGCGGGGCCAAGATGGGCAAGTCCGCCGGCAACGCGCTGGGCCTGGCGTACGTGGACTCACTCGGGGTGCGGCCGGTGGAGCTGCGCTACTACTACGCCGCCGCGCACTACCGCTCGGTGATCGACTACTCGGAGGATTCGCTGCGCGACGCGGCCACCGCGTACCGCCGGATCGAGGGTTTCGTGCAGCGGGCCGTCGAGCGGGTCGGTGCCGGGCAGCTCGGCGATCTGCCCGCCGGCTTCGTCGCGGCGATGGATGACGACCTCAACACGTCCGCCGCGCTGGCCGTACTGCAACAGCACATTCGGGACGGCAACACCGCTCTGAGCGTCGGCGACGATGTGACCGTCCGCACCACGCTGGCCGTGGTGCGGGCAATGCTGGATATTCTCGGGATCGACCCCCTCGACCCGGCCTGGACCGGTGGCGGCCGATCGGACGATCTTCGTGCCGTGGTGGACTCCCTGATCGCGCTGGCCCTGGAGCAGCGTGCGCAGGCGCGGGGCCGCAAGGACTGGGCTGCCGCGGACGCCGTGCGTGACCAGCTCAAGCTGGCCGGCGTGGTGGTCGAGGACACCCCCCAGGGCCCCCGTTGGACTATTGGAGAGCAGGACTGATGGCCGGCAACTCGCAGCGCCGTGGCCGGCGACTGACGTCGAAGGCAGGCGCCCCCAAGGGCACCGGCGGCAAGAACAAGGACTCGTTGGCCGGGCGGGGCCGCACCCTGCCCGCCGACGAGCGGCCGTGGCACAAGGGCTACTCGGGCACCGAGAAGCTGCCCCAGCGCACCGCCTGGAAGCAGGACAAGGAGCGCCGCGCGGCGGCCGAGGAGGGGCGCGCCCCCAAGATCGGCCAGCCCGGCAGCAAGGACACCACCTGGGGTCGGGGCGGCGGTCGGGGCGTACCGGTCGGCCGGGGCGCTGCCACCGGCGGGCGGGGCGGCAAGCCCACCGGGCGGTCCGGTCCCCGAGTCACGCCGGGGCGCAAGTCCAACCCGTCCAAGGACACCCCGGAGCTGCTCGTCGGGCGTAACCCGGTGCTGGAGGCGCTGCGCGCCAACGTGCCGGCGACGGCGCTCTACACGGCCCAGGGCATCGACATGGACGACCGGATCAACGAGATCATCCGGACCGCCGCCGACCGGGGCATCGCCAACCTGGAGATCAGCCGCGCCGAGTTGGACCGGATGACCGGCGGCGTGCTGCACCAGGGCGTCGGCTTGCAGGTGCCGCCCTTCGCGTACCAGCCATTCGAGGACATGGTCGCCGCTGCCCTGGAGCAGCAGGCCCCGCTGCTGGTCGCGCTGGACGGTGTCACCGACCCGCGCAACCTGGGCGCCGTGATCCGGTCGGCTGCCGCGTTCGGCGCGCAGGGTGTCTTCGTACCCGAGCGTCGTGCCGCCGGGATCACCGCGACCGCCTGGCGGACCAGTGCCGGCGCGGCCGCACGGGTGCCGGTGGCGCAGGTGACCAACCTGACCCGGTCGCTGAAGGCGTGTCGGGACGCCGGCTTCATGGTCGTCGGCCTGGACGCCGACGGCGACACCGACCTCTACAACCTGGAGGCCGCGGTCGGTCCGCTGGTGGTGGTGGTCGGTTCCGAGGGGCGCGGTCTTTCCCGCCTGGTCGGGGAGACCTGCGACCTGACCGTCAGCATCCCGATGATCTCCGAGGTCGAGTCGCTGAACGCCAGCGTGGCGGCGGCGGTCGCCCTGGCTGAGGTCGCTCGCCGGCGCTCCGTCGAGCAGTAGCACACGTCGAACGAAGGCCCCTCCCGCCGAGCGCGGGAGGGGCCTTCGTGCTCAGATCTGACGGGTCCACGCGACGAAGAGCAGAGCCCCGGCGAGCGCCATCAGCAGCACGGTCGGAAGCAACCAGAGCGGACCGCGTTCGCCGTCCAGGCGTCGGGTCAGCCGCTGGTGCACGGCGGCGATGCCGATCAGGGCGGCCAGCCCGGCGGCGGCCATCGGCAGGCCGACGAGGAAGTGCGCCAGCCACGCCCCGGCCCGGGTCGGCCCACCCCAGGAATGGTCGTACGGCCCCGGGTCCACCAGGCCGTACAGCACGCCGCGCAGCACCACCAGCAGTTCGACGCCGAGTGGCAGCAGGGCCACGGCACCCACGAGCAAGCTGAGCAGCGCATGGCCGAGCACCGAGACAGTGCCGGGCCGTCGGCCGGGCACGGCCGTCGGTGGCATCCCGAGCAGTCCGGTACGCAGAGCACGCCAGCGTGCGACGGCGGCGCCGGTTCCGCCCAGCGGGGCGGTCACCAGCGTGAGTACGGCGACCGGGATCAGCGTCGCGCAGTAGGCGAGGCTCCGGCCAGCCAGGCGGACCGTCCGGTACGACCGGGAACGCGCGGTCGGGTGGTGAGCAGCGGGCTGGGCGAGATCGGTGGGCACGACGCCTCCTCCGGTTCGGGTCGCCGTGACCGTACGAGAACGGCCAGCCGTGCCGAATCACCCCACAGAGCGATCCCCGCGCTGGCTCCACAGAGTGAAGAGCCACTCCAGGTACGACGAAGGGGCGGCCCGCCGAAGCGGACCGCCCCTGTCGGTACGGCGTTACGTCAGATCCGGCCACCGGTGGCGGCGTGGAAGACGTGGCTGCGACCGGCAACCGGCTTGACGAACACGGTGTCACCCATGTTCGGCATGTTGCGCCGGTCGGTGCGGACGACGAAGCGCTCCGAGTTGCCACCCAGGGCGGCGTGGCCGTACACGTTGGCGTCCGAGCCGAGGTCCTCGACCAGCTCGACCACGACCGGCATGCCGCCCTCGGTCGGGCTGACCAGCTCGCAGTCCTCCGGGCGGAAGCCCACGGTGACCTTGCCGTCGCCACCCTCGGCGCGGGCCGCCTCGACCTGCTCGCGGGTCAGCGGGATCTGCAGCTCGGCGAACTCGGCGCCCCGCTCGTTCAGCGGAACGGTCTTGATGTTCATGGCGGGAGAGCCCATGAAGCCGGCGACGAACACGTTGGCCGGGGTGTCGTAGAGCGCCCGCGGGGTGTCCACCTGCTGAAGGACACCGTCGAGCAGCACCGCGACCCGGTGACCCATGGTCATGGCCTCGACCTGGTCGTGCGTGACGTAGACCGTGGTGACGCCCAGCTTGGCCTGCAGGGACGCGATCTGGGTACGGGTCTGCACGCGGAGCTTGGCGTCGAGGTTCGACAGCGGCTCGTCCATGAGGAAGACCTGCGGCTCGCGGACGATCGCCCGGCCCATCGCGACACGCTGACGCTGACCACCGGAGAGCGCCTTCGGCTTACGGCTGAGGTACTCCTCCAGCTGGAGCAGCCCGGCCGCCTCCTTGACCCGTCGGTCGATCTCCGACTTGGAGGTCTTGCGGAGCTTGAGGGCGAACGCCATGTTCTCGTACACCGTCATGTGCGGGTAGAGGGCGTAGTTCTGGAAGACCATCGCGATGTCGCGGGCCTTCGGGGGAAGGTGGGTGACGTCACGCTGGTCGATGTAGATCGAACCGGCGTCCACGTCCTCCAGGCCGGCGAGCATCCGCAGGCTGGTGGACTTACCGCAACCCGAGGGGCCGACCAGGACGAGGAACTCCCCGTCGCCGATCTCGAGGTCCAGCTCGTTGACGGCGGGACGCTCTTGGCCCGGGTAGACCCGGGACGCCTTGGAATAGGTGACCGTAGCCATGGTGAAGCGCTTCCTTTCACCGGCAGGAACGTGCCGGACGATCCGAGTGAAGGAGCAACCGGCACGTGTCCGTGCCGGTTCAGCGGACGGCGGCGCGGTCGCGGGGGCGCCCGGTCGTCGTCCGTGTCAGTGAACCGTAAACGCGTTTACCCGCGCTGCCAAGGCGGGGGGCCGTCCGGCCCATCAGGCGGGCTACGCATTCCGGTCACTCGGGCACGGTCACACATCAATCGACGCCGTCTGAAACGAGTCTGCGTCGGGTTGTTGACGATTCCCGTGCTCGGGAGGCCTCGCGATCGGGATTACCGGACGTCAGTCGCTATGCTGACCTCGACGCACGCGCCCCTGTAGCTCAGCTGGCCAGAGCACTCGCCTTGTAAGCGAGATGTCGCCGGTTCGATCCCGGCCGGGGGCTCCAATTCCATCAGACCTTTCCGAACGGCGCTGGTGTCCCTCTGCCGGTCCGCCCCGAGCGGCACCCGGACGTCGACCAAGTTCGCTATCGTGCCTCCGTCCCGCCATCAGGCGGCGGTCCACGGGGGAATCACAATGAAACAGAGCACCACCCTGCTCGTGCTGGCTCTGACCGGCGGCCTGTTCGTTGCTGCCGGCTGCACTCCGACGACTGAGCCCACGCGCGCCGACAAACCGGTCGCCACCGCCACGGCCACTGCCGTGCCGTCTCCAACGCCTGACGTCCGCGGCGAATTGGTCGCGGCATTGCAGCGGTCGCAGGGGGCTGCCCACCGGTACGCAGTGCGCGGCAACCTGCCCGAAGGGCAGAACGTCAACGGCACGGGTGCCTTCGATCCGAAGAAGCGTCGTTTCCAGACCACGATCTCGGTCACCGGCGGGAAGTATCCGTCGGCGGGGAGCCGGATCGTCATTGGTAACGACAGTTACGTGCGGCCGTCCGACGAGAAGGACTGGGTGCACGTCGATCTGAAGCGAGTGAAGCGCGACGATCCCTTCCTGCGCTTCGACTGGGTCGACCCGACCGGCCTGAAGGCGTTCACGTCGTCGATCGCCTCGGTGGACCGCGTCGACCCGCACACCTACACCGGCCGTTTCGACCCCACCGGCAAGGACGCCACGTCGTTCCTCCCCGTGGGCGCGCCGAGCATCGTCTCGATCGGCATACGCCTGTCGCCCTTCACGATCACCACCGACGGTCAGGGTTGGGTCACCTCGATCAAGGTGGAGCTGAGCCCCAGCGAGGGCCCGAAACTGACGCTCACCACCACCATGAAAGATCACGGCAAGTCCTTGAAGATCAACGCGCCGGCACGCGCTGGTGAGGCCGCCGACTTCTACTACCGCAAGTAACAGCTCAGCCGTACCGGGCCGGTGTCACGCCCGGCGCACGGTGTCCCACAGGTGTGGGTGGCGGTAGTGGTTGCGAGCACCAGCCGCCAGCACCGCCCGCAGCGGGGCGTCCGCGGATGCCCTGAGTTGAGCGGCGCGCTACCCGACCGGACGACGCAGTGCCCGGCGGTAGCCTGGGCTCCGGCGGCGAGCAGAGTGAGGCCGGGGGGCCGATGAGTCGGGCGGTGGAGGAGTCGAACCGGGCGATGCTGCGCGCCCGGGACGCGATGGACCGGGCGTACGCCGAGCCTCTGGACATTCCCGCGTTGGCCCGGATCGCGCACGTCTCGCAGGCGCACTTCATCCGTACCTTCCGGGCCACGTTCGGGGAGACCCCGCACCGCTACCTGCAACGCCGCCGGGTGGAACGGGCGATGTCGTTGCTGGTGGAGACCGACCGGGACGTGACGGACATCTGCTACGCCGTCGGCTTCGCCAGCCTGGGCACGTTCAGTCGGACGTTCCGGCAGATCGTCGGGGAGTCCCCCTCGGATTTCCGGCGTCAGCGCGTCGCGCCGGCCAACGTGCCGTCGTGCTTCACCAAAGCCTGGACACGACCCAGCAGTTTTGGATAAGCCGCAGGTCACGGTCTACCTCTAGCGTCATGGGCATGACGATGAACGCGATCAGCCGCTCCCAGATCTACGTCCTCGACCAGGACGCCGCGCTTGACTTCTACGTCAACAAGCTCGGCATGGAGGTCAACACCGACCAGGACCTCGGTTTCATGCGGTGGCTCACGGTCAACCTGCCCGGCGACCCGGAGCGCGAGATCCTGTTGGAGAAGCCGGGCCCGCCTGCGCTTGACCCGGCCACCGCCGAGCAGGTCCGGGAGCTGCTCACCAAGGGTGCCCTCGGCGGGTACCTCTTCATGACCACTGACGATGCCCGCAAGACGCACGAGGATCTTGTGGCGAAGGGCGTTGAGATCACCGACGAGCCGACCGAGCGCCCGTACGGGATCGACTTCGGCATCCGGGACCCGTTCGGCAACCGGATCCGCATCGGCCAGATGTTCCCCCGGGCGTAGGGGGCGGGCGATGAGCCAGGCCGCGGCGTTTCCCGTGGTGCGACCGACCGCCGTCGGTCGGGACCGCCTGCTGTTGCTCGGCGGGGTGCTCGCCGGCCCGATCTTCGTCGGCTCGGCGATGGTGCAGGCGGCGACCCGGGACGGCTTCGACTTCCGTCGCCACCCGGTCAGCGTGTTGAGCACCGGCGAGCTGGGCTGGATTCAGATCGTCACGTTCCTGGTCACCGGGGTGCTCTGCGTGCTGGCCGCCCAAGCCCTGCGCCGCCGGACCGGCGAAGGCGGCGGATCGGTCTGGCTGCCCCGACTGCTCGCGCTGTACGGCCTGGGCCTGGTCGGGGCGGCGATCTTCAGCGCCGACCCGGCCGACGGGTTCCCGGCCGGTACGCCTCGGGGCGCCGGTGAGATCAGTTGGCACGGCGGCCTGCACTTCCTGGTGGCGGCGGTCGCCTTCGTGTCGCTGATCGTGGCGACGGTGGTGGCCGCCCGTCGGGCCGCACGGCAGGGGGCGCGCGGTCGAGCCGCGTACAGCCTGCTGACCGGGATGTTCTTCGCGGTGGCCTGGGTGACGCTGATCGCCCGGCCGGCACCGGCCGTGATGGTGGCGTTCGGCCTGGCGGTGACGGCCGGCTGGCTGTGGGTGTCGGTCACCTTCGCGCGGGCGGCGTCCGGTCGGGTCGACTGACCCGACGGCCGCAGGACCGGGAGGTGCGGGGTCGAACTCGTACCTCCCGGTGTGTTGAGGTGGGGCCATGGTGACCCGGTTGCTGTACCTGACCCGACACGCCGAGCAGGATCTCTCCGAGCCGAGTGGGCCGGATGCCGGCGAACCGGATACCGGGCTGTCGGAGCGCGGCCGGCGGCAGGCCACCCTGCTCGGGGAACGTCTGCGGGCCCGGCGGTTCGCCGCCGTCCACCACGGGCCGCTGCGCCGGGCCGCGCAGACCGCCGAGCTGGTCGCCAAGTCGCTGCCCGACGTTCCGGTGTACGAGACGGAGCTGGCCGGTGACCACCTCCCACACGACACGGATCCGGCTGGCCTGCCACCCGCGTACGCCGAATTCCTGAACCAGTTCTCGGCGGCCGAGCGGGTCGACGGGCCGCGAGTGACGGCGGACGCGGTGCGGCGGTTCGCCGGCCCGGTCGCCGAGGGGCCCGCTGGCGGCGAACCGGTCCGCGAGCTTGTCGTGACGCACAGCTTCCTGATCGCCTGGCTGGTGCGTCACGCCCTCGACGCGCCGGAGTGGCGATGGCTGGGTTTGAACTCGCACAACGCGGGGCTGACCGTCATCCGGTACAGCGCGGCCGGCCCGCCGAATCTGGTCGCCGTCAACGACGTGGCCCACCTACCGCCGGAGCTGCGGGGCACCGGCCTGCCCCCGGACTATCTGACGTAGGACCCGGTGACCCGCAGGAGCAGCTTGACCACCGCCTGGGTGGCCGGCGGCGGGGTCGCGTCGGCCGGGCAGTCGGCGTACCCGGTGTCGTTGCTGGCCACGGTGAGGCGGTAGTGCATCGCGTCCGAGCAGTTGGTCGCGGTGGTCGGCCGCCGCGCCTCGGTGGCGAGCCGGGGGTCGGCGGCCAGCCCCGCCAGGATGCCCTGATCGGCGCTGGTGAGCCGGCCGTTGCGCCGGCTGCCGGCCCGGTCCGTCACTGTCCACTGGCCGTCCGGTTCGACGACGATGGAGTCCCCGCGCCCGGCGAAGCCACCGGAGATTCGCAACGTCACTCGGGGGGCCACACCGCTGGCCCCGGCGCTGACCGTGGGGGCGGTGGTCGGCTGCGAGGTGCCGGTGGCCGGGGCGGCCGGGCCGGTAGCGGCGGTGGCCGAGGGCTCGGTCGGGGTGCTGGGGGCTCGGTCGACGCTGGTGCAACCGGTCAGGAGCGCGGCCAGGAGCGCAACCGTGGCGACGGTCGTCGATGCGGGTCTCATCTCCGTCGGACGCGCGAGCCCGACCGTTGGTTCCCCCGCCAGGAGCCCACCCGGACGGCAGCGGTCTGAGCCACTTCTGGCAATCTTGGACAGTTTCCGTTCCGTGCTAACGGAAACTGTCCAAGATTGCGTCACCAGCGGGCGCATTGGCGGCGTCGCTCCACGTGGCGCGGGAAGGAGCGGATGTGTCGGACGCGGAGTTGACCGTCGAGGTGACCGGGCCGGTCGCCACCGTTGTCATCAGCAACCCGGCCCGGCGCAACGCGATGACCGCGGCCATGTGGCGTCAGCTCCCCGAACTGCTCGACCGGCTGGAACCCGACCCCGGCGTACGGGCCTTGGTGCTCACCGGCGCGGGCGACGCCTTCTGCGCGGGTGCGGACCTCGGTGACCTGGCCGAGCTGTTGGACGCCGGTGACGCCAGCATCGCGGTGGCCGCCGAGGAACGGCTGGCCCGGTTCGCCAAGCCGACCGTGGCGGCCATCCGGGGCGCCTGCGTCGGCGGTGGGGCTCAACTCGCTGTCGCCTGTGACCTGCGGATCGCCGCGGAGGACTCCCGTTTCGGCGTACCGCCGGCCCGGCTCGGGCTGGTCTATCCGGCACCGACGACGCGCCGGCTGGCCCGGCTGGTCGGCCCGTCCGCCGCCAAGCATCTGCTGTTCACCGCCGAGCTGATCGACGCCGAGCGCGCCCTGCGGATCGGCCTGGTCGACGAGGTGCTGCCGGCCGACCGGCTCGCCGCCCGGGTGGACGAGCTGACCGCGACGATCGCCCAACGGTCGCCGCTGAGCATCGCCGCCGCGAAGGAGATCATCGACGATCGGGCCGAGCCCGCGCGGATCGCCTGGTGGCACCGGAAGGTGACGACGACCGGCGAGGCCCGCGAAGGGGTGGCGGCGATCGCCGAACGCCGGCAGCCCCGCTTCGCCTGGCGGCCACCGACCGACGCCTGAGCGCCTCGGCTACCGCGGGTGCCATGACAACGCGGAGCCTCCCGGGCCGATGTTGAAGCCGGCGGGCCTCGGCGCGAGACAGCTGATCGCGTTTGTCGTACGACCATCGATGGGTATCCCGGGACCAACCAGGGCGGGGGCCTTCATGGAGATGGTGACTTCACCGCGGAGCCGCAGTCGTCTGAGGCTGATGCTCGTCGTACTGCTGTCGATTCTGGCGGCTGCCGTCATCGTCGGCGCGGTCGTGGTCGGCCGCGACACCGGCATCCTCGACGGCGACCCGCCCGCCTGGGCGAACACTCTCGGCGGCATCCTGCAACTCGCCGGGCTCGCCCTGACGATCGCCACGATCGTCTGGCTGGTGCGCAGCGGCCGGTTCCGCGCCGACCGCGAGTCGTCGCTGCGGCGGCTGAGCCCGTTGGACATCCGGAGCCTGCAGCAACAGGTCAGGCGGGGCGCGCCCCAGGACGATGCGGACTTCGGACTACTCCGCGTCACCGCACGAATGATGATCAACCAAAGTTGGTACTCGCTGATGCCGGTCGGCTTCGTGATCACCAGCTTTGGTCAGGCACTGCTGAAGTTCACACCGCTGTTCACCGGTCTTTTCGCCGTACTGACGGCGTTGGGCGTCGGTGCCGTGGCGTTCGCCTTTCGTGATGCCCGCCGGGGTGAGGCGTTCCTGCGGGACCACCCGGATCTGAGCGGACGGTAGCCGCAGGCCGGTCCCACTCATCGCGATATTTCGATCCCGGATACCCGGTTCCCAGTCCGGTACGGCAGGCTGTCCGTTGTGCAGCGTGATCAGTTGCTTGCGGGCCGCTACCGGCTCCTGGAGCGCCTTGGCAGCGGCGGCATGTCGGCGGTGCACCGGGCGTACGACGAGGTGCTCGAACGGGACGTGGCGGTGAAGGTGATGGTCGCCTCGGACACCAACGCCCGACAGCGGATCCGAGGCGAGGCCAAGGCTGCGGCCCGCCTGTCGCATCCCCACGTCACAACCGTCTACGACTACGGCGAGTCGGTGCTGGACGGTGCCCAGGTCCCGTTCGTGGTGATGGAGCTGCTCGGCGGTCACACCCTCGAACACCGGTTGGTGGTCGGGCCGTTGCCGCCGCGCGCCGGTCTGCGGGTGTGCGCCGAGGTGGCCTCGGCCCTCACCGCCGCGCATGAGCAGGGGTTGGTGCACCGCGACATCAAGCCGGGCAACGTGATGCTCACGCCGACGGGCGCGAAGGTGCTCGACTTCGGCATCGCGGCAGCCGCCGGCGCGCCGGAAATCGACTTCGAGGGGCGGCTGCTGGGCACGCCGGCGTACCTGGCGCCGGAGCGGTTGGAGGCCGGCGAGGTCCTGCCGGCCAGCGACGTGTACGCCCTCGGCCTGCTGCTGTACCGGGTGCTCACCGGCCGGTTGCCGTGGCCCGCCAAGGCGCAGAGCGGGATGCTCCGCGCGCACACGCATGTCGAGCCGGACCCGCTGCCCCCGATCCACGGCGTACCGCCCGAGGTGCACCGCCTCTACCGCTGGTGCCTGGCCGGCGACCCCGCCGACCGACCGTCGGCCGCCGACGCTGCTGGCATCCTGCTCGCCGCCGCCAGCGGGACCGCCCCCGAGGCGGCTGCCGTTGCCACTGCCTCGGCGGCAACCGTCGCCGCGACCGGCCCCGAATCGACCGGTGGCGAAACCAGGGGCGAGCCAACCGGCACCGAGCCGACCGGCACCGAGCCGACCGGCACCGAACAGACCGGCACCGAGCCGACCAGGGCCGAGCCGACCAGGGCCGAGCCGACCAGGGCCGAGCCGACCAGGGCCGGACCGACCGGCACCGAGCAGCGCGGCACCGGACCGACCGGCACCGGGTCGACCGGCGATTCGGCGGTTCGGATGAGGCGCGGGCCGTGGCGTCGGGGGCGAGCCATTCTGACGGTCGGCGGAGCCGTGATCGCCGCGGTGGCGCTCGCCGGGTCGCTCGGGGACTTCAGCAATCGTCGACAGGGACAGAGCGCCGCGCCGACCGGTAGCGGCCCGGGCACCACCACTGTGGGGATGCCCCGCACCGAGGAGCCGACCGACACCGCCGATGCCGGACCGCCCGCCGTACCGCCGACCAGGAACACCGCCCTCGCTACCCGGATCAGCCCCCCGGCCGGTCCGGGAGGAACGGCAGCCCCCGGCCCGACGACCGCCACTTCTGGCCCGACCCCGACTCCGACCAGGCCCGCGCCGACTCCCACCGCTGCCGCCGGTGTACCCGTCGACGCGCGCGGCGGGACGGTCACCGCTCGCTGCGTGGGAAGGTCGGTCGAGGTGCTCACCGTGGTGCTTGCGCCCGATTTCCGGGTCGAGGGGTACGACCCGGGGCCGGCCAAGCAGATCGTGGTCGAGTTGACCTCCGCGGAGCACCGCAGCGAGATCCGGGTGCAGTGCCCCGCTGGCCAGTTGCAGTCGAAGGTCAAGGAACGCGCCGTCTGATCGGGGGCCGGCGGGTGCCGCGCCCGGGACGTATCCGGGACGCGGCCCCCCGTTCCCGCCGGCCGGTCCGTCACCGCCCGGCCAGCGCCGCCCAGCCCGGGTTCACCGGCTCCCGACGCAGCGGCATGCCCGCCTCCGCTGGCGTCCGGTCCCCCTTGCGCTGGTTGCAGGCGTAGCAGGCGGCGGTGGTGTTCCGCCAGGTGTTCCGGCCGCCGCGCGAGCGGGGCAGGATGTGGTCGATGGTGGAGGCCGGGCCGTCGCAGTACGCGCAGCACCGGTCGTCGCGGCGCAGCACACCGGCGCGCGACCAGGCCGGCCCGGAGCTGAACCTCCACCGGGTGACCACGAAACGGACCAGCCGCACCACCCGGGGCATCGGGAAGACCCCGATCACCCGGTCCGGCTCGGCCTCGTGGATCTCGGCCACCCGACGGCAGAGCATGCGGACGGCGTGTTGAACGGTGACCCGGTGCAGCGGGCCGAGGTCGGCGTTGATGACGAGGACGGCGTCCACCGGGATCTCCCTCCGTGCTGATGACGAACAAGGCGACGACGAGCAAGGCGACGACGAACAAGGCGATGAGGAACGGACAGCAAGAAGCCGCCCGGTCCGGCGGTCGGACGGGGCGGCTCAGCGCGTACGGATACGCGTCAGTCGGGCCGGCCCGCCCAGGGACCTTCCGCTCGGTAACCGTCACCGGGCAGCGTCGACAGCACGGCGCTGACGTGCCACGTCGTCATGAGCTGCTCCCGCGGTGGTGGTTGACCTTGCGCGCTCACGGTAGGTCGACCCGGGAGACGCGAGCAACGTATTTCGATCGGCTGGCCTCGTCGGGACGCCGCTGGCGACGGGTGCGGGGAGCCGCTTTGGCCGAGACCTGGGCGGTGGTCAGCGGCCGGTTCAGCCGCAGGGCCATCCGTGCGGTGAGTTCGCTGTCCAGCAGCGGCCGGTTGACCTCACCGGCGACGGCGAGGGCGGGCCCGGAGACCGACCGCCAGATCGCGGCCAGCCCGGCGCCGAGGCCCACCAGGGCGACGGTGGCCCGGGTGGTCGGTGAGCCGGCGGCCGCGGCGGCACTCACCCCGACGACCGCGAAGAGCACCAGCAGCAGGGGTACGAGCACCGGCCAGAAGATGCCCCGGGCCGCCTGCGCCACCAGCCGCCGGTCCCGGATGATCAGGTTCCTGGCGATCACCGCGTAGTCTTCCTCGTCGAGCAGGTCGCGCGGGTGCAGGCCGCCGGTGAGCACGTCGCGCCAGAGGTCACCCTGACCGCGCAGCGCCCGGCTCAGGGTGGCGGGAGTCGGCTCGGCCGGGTCCCCGTGGCCGGCGCGGTCGACAGCGCTCGCCCAGGCGGCCAGCGAGCGGCGCACCACCGCGGCCGAGTACGGCGGCAGCACGCTGGCCAACTCGTCCAGCCACCTGCTGATCTGGACCTGCCGGCCGCCGAACTGGCGCAGCAACTGCGTGACGTCGCCGGCTCGAACGGTGTCGGCCACTGAACGGCCCAGTCGGTAGGCCAGCCCGACCCGATGGTTGGCGGCCATCGCCCAGCGCAGCACCTCCACGTTGAGGTCGTCGAGGGCGAGCAGCAGCGGCACCGGGTCGGCGGGGTCGGGCAGGCCCAGGTCGGGGAGCAGAGCCCGGGCGGCCGACGTGTCGGGTACCGGCCCGGTGTGCCGGGTGAGGTCGGCGATCTGGGCCAGGGCGACGTCCACCCCGTCGAGGTACATCCGCATCCGACGGTGGGCGGACATCTCGGTGAGGTTGGAGAGTTTGGCCGGCGGTACGGCCGGGCGGGCCTCGACGAAGGCTTGGGGCTCCGCGTGCTGCCCGTGGTGGTAGGCGTCCGCCATCCACCAACCCAGCCGGAGCGCGGTGACGATGCAGGCGCGCTCGTCGCGGATCAGCGGGTACGCGTCGTCGCGGCCGATCTCGTCGATCGACGAACCGTTCTCCGCGCCGGCGCGGTGCAGTGGTGACATCTCCCGCTGCCCTCCCGCCCGGCCGATCGACGGTTGATCATTCGAGCGTACGGCAGCGTACGGTGGCTTATGTTGTGTTTTGTCGATTTGGCCCGGTGCGGCCGGCCAGCAGTCCACGCGGTCGGATCGAGCGCACCGGCTCGGCCGCGCCGCCCTCCGCGCGCAGGATGTGGTTCGCGGCGATGATCCCGGTCGCCGCCGAGCGTTCCATCAGCGCGCTCGGGAAGTCCGTGGCGATGCCGTCGCCAGCCAGGTAGAGGCCGTTCACGTCGGTGCGTACCCCCGGCCGCCAGGCGTGGCTGCCCGGCGTGAACGCCGGCGCCTGCGCCTCCACCCGGGCCCGCAGCTCGCGGACCCGCAGGTCGCCGGCCTCCGGCCAGAGCGCGACCAGCTCGCGGCGCATCCGCTCGGCCAGTTCCTCGGCCGGCACGCCGGGCTCGCAGGCGTACGCGTGCAGCTCGATGACCGACCCGCCGGTCTGCTGCGCCCAGCGCCGCGGCTCGTTCTCCAACCGGTGGTAGAGCGTCACCGAGTCCAGAGTGGGCTGGCGGGACACACCGTTGAACACCGCCCGATCGGCGGCCACGTCCCCGTCGCACCAGTACCGCGCCACCGCGTACGGCGGGCCGGGGGTGCCGAAGGCCGGCATCCGTGCCGCCAGCTCGGGTGCCTGCTCGGCCAGGTCCGGGGAGGCCGCCACCAGTGCGGCGAGCGCCGGCGGGTCGACGGCGAGCACGACGTGACCCGCCGGATGGCTGCCGCCGTCGGTGGTCGTCACCCGCCAGCCCTCGGCGTCGCGGTGCACCCCGGTGGCGGCGCAGCTGGTGAGGACCCGGCCGCCGTGCTTCTCCACGTGCCGGGTCAGCGGCTCCCAGATCGCCGTGGCGTAGTCCTCGTCGGGGCAGTCGAAGGCCAGCCCCTCCGGGTTGCCGAGCAGATAGAAGTGGAACTGGGCGACCATCTCGGCGGCCGACATCTCCGCCTCGTGGTTGAAGAACGAGTGCGAGAAGACCTCGAACAGCATCGCCCGCGCCCGGTCCGGCAGTCGCAGCGACGCCAGCAACTCGTCGGCTGTGGTGTCGTCCAGGTCGGCGTAGGTGCGTACCGGGTCGTAGCTGAGCAGCGGCAGCGCCGCGTCCCGGTCCATCAGGCGCAGGTCGGCCAGGCGCAGGCTGGGGCTGCGCAGCAGCAGCGCCAGCAGGTTCGCCGGCGGCGCGGGTGGCAACCTGCCGAACTCCTCCGTCGGCCACTGCTCGCTGAGAATCGGGTAGCCCGGAATCGGCTTGAGGAAGCCCAGGTCACCATCGATCCGGCGGAGGATGGACCGCCAGTTGTAGTACTGCCGGAAGAACGCGTGGAAGCCGTGCTCGTTCTGCTGGCTGCCGTCGGCGAGCGCCTCCGGCCAGGCGCCCAGTCGACCACCGAGGGTGGGTGCCGCCTCCAGCACCGTGACCGCCACACCCCGCTCGGCCAGCACCACCGCCGCCGACATCCCGGCGATGCCGCCACCCACCACGAGCGCCGTGGTCGGTCGCGGCACCCGGTCGGCGCCACCGCCGCCCGGGTCCACCTGGTGCGGCCGTACGCCGATCAGCCGACCTACCACTTGCGACAGCGCCATGGGCCCAGTCTGCCCCACCTTGGATCAGTCGGCTGGCAAGCAACGGCGGGGACGGTCGGAGGCCGGCCAGACGTACTCCAGATCCTCCGGCACATCGTCGCCGAACAACGGGCGGTAGTGCGTCGGATCCTTGCGCAGCAGCGACGAGCGGTGACTCAGGTGCAGGTCGTCGCGGCCGAGCCACGGTGGCAGCTCACCGGCTCGGGCCAGCTCGTCCTGGGTCCGGATCACGCCGGCCCCGCAGGCGGCGGCGAGGTCGACGGTCATCGTGGTGGCGCACGTGTCGGCCCGCCCCGGCTCGGTCCAGACCGCGCACATGTCCAGCCCGTAGCGGACGAGTGCCTCCTCGTACCCGGCCCACATCTTCACCGCCGGGTGGTTGCGCCAGCCGTACCCGGGTCGGGTGAGTCCACGCAGCACCTGAATGGCCTCCACCCGCTGCTTGCCGAGCCGCTTCTGGTCCAGCGTGCGGGCGCTGGCCAGAAAGCCCGGGTACGGGAGGAACGTCTGCATGTCGCTGCTCTACCCGTCGCCGGAGCGGACATACCTGGTCACGGGATGATCCGGACGGGGTCGCCCACCGTGGCCGTGCTGATTACGATCCGGGCATGGCGGAGCCGTGGCGGGACCGGGCGCGACGGGCGGTCGAGTGGAACTGGCGGCTTCGGTCAGTCGGTGATCCGCGCCCGCACTACGTGATCTGTGGCAAGGACGCGCTCGCCTACTACGTGGCCCGGGCGATGCTCGAATCCGAGCTGCCGACGGGTGGCGCCCGGGTGACCGTCGTGGTGCCGGAGCGTTACCGCAGCAACGGGCCGGACGTGGCCGGGTTGCGCGGCGTCCGCGTGGTCCGCTCGGATCGGCTGGACGTGGCCACCTTCGAGGCCGCCGGTCTGGCCGGCGCGACCGGGCTGGCCCTGTTGCACCAGGACGACGTGGGCAACCTGCACGCCGCGCTCTGCGCCCAGGCTGTCGACCAGCGGGTCCGCCAGGTGCTGCGGATGTTCAACGGCACCCTCGCGGACGGCGTACGCAAGCTGCTCAAGGCCCCGGTCGAGGTGCTCTCCGACGCCGAGATGGCCGCGCCGGCCTTCGTGGCCGCCGCGCTCAACGAGGTCGACCCGAGTTCCTTCCAACACCGGGACAAGACGCTGCGGGTGGCACGGCGGGCCGACGTCCGACCGCAGGACGTGGTCTGCGCGTTGGCACACCTCAGCGAGGTGCAGGGGGTGGAGCTGCTGCCGGCCGAGCAGGCCGGCGCCGACCTGGTGCTCGCCGAGGCGACCGGTCAGCCACCGGGCACCGAGGTCGCCGCCCGCCGGTTGGTCCGGGCACGTCGGCGGCGTCGTCCGGTCGCGGTGGTGATGGGGGCGGTACGCGGCTTCGCCACCCGCAAGATCGGCATAGCGGTGATGGCGGTGCTCGCGCTGATCGCGGTGCTGGGGGCGCTGATCTCCCGGGCCGAGGACGTCTCTCCGCTGGAGGCGCTGTACCTGACGCTGGTCACCACGCTCAGCGGCGCCGACCCGGACACCACCAAGGCGGCGGACGCCCAGATCATGCAGGTGGTGCTCAACCTGGCCGGGTTGGCGCTGATCCCACTGATCACCGCCGTCGTGGTGGACGGCATCGTCAACGCCCGGCTGGCCCTGCACACCGGCCGCCTGCAACCCGCGCGGGTCGGGCACGTGGTGGTGATCGGCCTGGGCAACGTCGGCACCCGGGTGATGGCGCAGTTGCGCGAGTACGACGTCGAGGTGGTGGCGATCGACAAGGATCCGGAGCCGCGCGGTGCCGCCCTGGCCCGCCAACTGGAGGTGCCGCTGATCGTCGGCGACGCCGCGTTGCCGGAGACGCTGGTCGCCGCCTCGGTGGCCGACTGCCAGGCGCTGGTGGTGGCGTCCACCGACGACGTGGCCAACCTGGAGGCGGCGCTCGCTGCCCGCGACCTCCGCGCCGACCTGCGCGTGGTGCTTCGGCTCTTCGACGGTGACTTCGCCGAACGGGTGGAGGAGACCTTCGCGCTCGGGGTGTCCCGTTCGGTCTCCTACCTGGCCGCCCCGGCCTTCATCGGGGCGCTCACCGAACGCGCCGTGATCAGCACCATCCCGGTCGACCGGCACGCGCTGCCGGTTGCCGAGGTGCCGGTCGCCGCCGGCTCCGAGCTGGACGGTCGACCACTGGGTGTGGTCAACCGGGACGGGCAGGTCCGGCTGATCGCCCGGACCCCGGCGGGCGGCGCCAAGACCATCTGGTGGAAGGACCTCGATCCCCGGCAGGTGATCTTCGCCGGCGACCGGCTGACCGTCGTCGCCCGGCGGCGCGGGTTGGACTGGCTGACGCGGCAGTGCGCCCCGCCGGCCCACCCGGTCCCGGTCCCTCGGCCGGGCGGGGTCCCCGGCGGGTTGAAGACCCCGGCGGCGGCGTCTCCTCCGGTGTCCGGCCCGACGGACTCCGGGGTCGCCGCGTCCGCACCCGGCGCGGCGCATCCCGTTCCTCCCGCCGAGGCCGCCTCTTCGGCGACAAACGGCGGCCCACCTGACGAATTCGAGCTGACCCGCCGGCATGACGGCACCGGCGAGGTGAGCTGACGCCACCCGGCGCGGCCAGAACCGGCCGGCAGTGGGCGACAATCCATGGCATGCGTTTCCGCATCCTGGGGCCGACCCAGGTGGTACTGGCCGACGGGCGAGAGGTCCCCGTGGGCGGTCCGCGGCTGCGCGCCCTGCTGGCGCTCCTCCTGCTCGACGCGGGCCGGGTGGTCTCCGCGGAGCGCCTGATCGACGGCCTGTACGGGGAGCATCCGCCCCGGGGTGCGGCCAACGCGCTCCAGTCCCAGGTGTCGCGGCTGCGCCAGGCCCTGGCCGCCGAGCACGACCCGGTCGAGTTTCACCCGGCCGGTTATCGCCTGGCCGTGGACCCCGACGATGTCGACGCGTACCGGTTTGAACGGCTCGCCGAGGCCGGACGTCGCGCGCTCGTCGACGGCGACTGGCACCGGGCGGCGGCGGTGTTGCGTGAGGCGTTGGAGCTGTGGCGTGGTCCCGCCCTGGCCGATGCCATCGGCGCAGCCGGCGCGCCCGCGCAGGCGGCCCGGCTGGACGAGCTGCGGTTGGCCGCCATCGAGGACCGGGTCGAGGCGGACCTGGCGTTGGGCGCACAGAGTGCGCTGATCGCGGAGCTGCGGGAGCTGGTCGTCGCGCATCCCCTCCGGGAGCGCTCGCGGGGCCAGCTCATGCGTGCCCTGGCGGCACTCGGTCGGCCGGCGGAGGCGCTGGCCGAGTTCGAGGACGCCCGGCACACGCTGGCCGAGCAGCTCGGCGTCGACCCATCGGCGGAGCTGGCCGCGGTCCACCTGGCGGTGCTGCGCGGTGAGGAACGCGGGTCGGCCGAACCGGTGCTGCCGAGTCAACTCACCACCTTCGTCGGGCGCGAGGAGGAGCTCAAGCGTGTCGGCGACCTGCTCGGCGCTCGCCGGCTCGTCACCCTCACCGGCCCCGGGGGCGCGGGCAAGACGCGCCTGGCGATCGAGGCCGCGGGCCGGGTCGACGGGGAGGTCCGTTTCGTCGAGCTGGCCGGGCTGGCCGACGGGTCGGACGTTCCGCAGGCGGTGCTGAGCGCGCTCGGCCTGCGCGACGCGGGCCTGCGCGCCCCGGCCGAGTCGGGCTGGCAGACCACCGATCGGCTGGTCGAGGCGCTCGCCGAGCGGCGACTGCTGCTGGTGCTCGACAACTGCGAGCACGTCCTCGTCGACGCGGCCCGGCTGGCGGCCCGGTTGCTGAGCGCATGCCCGGCGTTGCGCGTCCTGGCCACCAGTCGGGAGCCGCTCGGGCTGGCCGGTGAGGCGCTGTGCCCGCTGTCCGGGCTCACAGTGCCGCCGCTCGGCGCGTCCGTGTTGGCCGCCGACGAGTACGCGGCGGTCGGCCTCTTCGCCCAACGGGCCGCCGACGTCGCTCCCGACTTCACCGTCACGCCGGCCAACGTCGAGATGGTGCTGCGGATCTGCCGCAGCCTGGACGGCCTGCCACTGGCGATCGAGTTGGCCGCCGCACGGCTGCGGGCGCTGTCCGTCGCCGAGGTGGCAGCCCGTCTCGACGATCGGTTCCGGCTGTTGTCGACGGGCAACCGGGCCGTGTCGCCGCGACACCGCACCCTCCGAGCCGTGGTCGAGTGGAGCTGGGATCTGCTCGACGACGCCGAACGGAAGGTGGCCCGACGGCTGACCGTCTTCGCCGGTGGGGCCACGCTGGAGGCCGCCGAGCGGGTCTGTGGTCTACCCACCGCCGAGTTCGTCGACGCGCTCACCGCTCTGGTCGACAAGTCCTTCGTGGAGATGGCCGGCGGCCGGTACCGGATGCTCGAAACGGTGCGGGCCTTCTGCGCCGAACGTCTCGCCGAGGCAGGCGAGGCCGACCTGCTCCGTCGCGCACACACCGCGTACTTCCTGGAATTCGCCTGGACCGCCAGCGACCACCTCCGCTGCGCGGAGCAACTGCACTGGCTGCGACGGCTCGACGCGGAGCGGGACAACCTGCACGCGGCGTTGCGCCGGGCCACCGCGGCCGGTGACGCGTCCGATGCGGCCGGAATGGTCGCGGCCCTGTCGTTCTACTGGTGGCTGCGCGGCATGCGCGGGGAGGGGGCGCGGCTCGCCGCGGACGTCCTCGAACTGCTGGGCACCGAGGCGCCGCCAGGGTTGGGCGAGGAGTTCGCCCTCTGCGTCTACAACGCCTCGCTCGCCGGCTCCGGCCCTCTGCCGTCCCTCGGGACGCAGCGGTCCGTGATCCGCAGCCTCGACCGGCCGCCCCGCCAGCCCTTCCTGCTGTACCTGTCGGGAATCTCGACGGGACCGCCGTCCGGCGGTGCCGAGGATGTCGACGAGCTGATGGGGGAGCTGCGACGGCTGGTCGGCCCGGACCCGTGGATCAACGCACTCGGCGCGATGGGCAGCGGCTCGGCGCTGATGTGGAGCGACCAATGGGACCGGGCCAGGGCCGCGCTGGCCACCGCGCTGGACGGCTTCCGCGGCACCGGGGACCGGTGGGGCACCATGATCACGCTCGGTGCGCTCGGCGAACTGGCCGCCTGGCAGGGCGATCCGGAGACCGCGGGCGCCCACATGGATGAGGCCATGGGACTGGTCGAGGCGCTCGGGTCGGCCGTCGACCAGGCCGACATGCTGCGTACCCGGGGCGAGACAAGGCTGCGCGCCGGTGACCTCGCGGGGGCGCACGACGACTTCGCCGGTGCGTTGCTCCTCGCGCAGCGCAGCGGCGCGCCCGAGTTCGTGGCCAGCGCCCGGCTCGGCCTCGCCCAGGTGGCCCGGGTGCGCGGGGACCTGGCCGCCGCGAGGCGGTTCTGCGAGGAGGCGTTGGCCGGCGGGCTCACCGGCTGGTACGTCGGCGACGCCGCCCGTGCGGAGATCATTCTCGTCCTGAAGGAGATCACCGAGGCGGAGAAGCCCGGTGCGCCGCCGTCAGCGGACGGTGCGTGACCGGTCAGCGCCCGGCCGCACCGTGGGGGCATGACGACATTCGAGGTGGTCGCCGAGGGTCTGGGTAAGCGCTACGGCCCGACCCGCGCGCTCGACACGTTCGACCTGACCGTGCCGCCCGGCACGGTCCACGGACTGCTGGGACCGAACGGCGCGGGCAAGACGACGGCCGTACGGATCCTCACCACGCTGCTGCGCTTCGACACGGGAAGGGCCACCGTGGCCGGGTACGACGTCCTGCGCCGGCCGGACGAGGTGCGCGCCCGGATCGGGCTGACCGGGCAGTACGCCGCGGTCGACGAGATCCTCAGCGGCCGGCAGAACCTGGAGCTGTTCGGCCGGTTGTTCCGGCTCGGCCGAGGGGAGGCCCGCCGACGCGCCGGTGAGCTGCTGGAACGGTTCGGGCTCGACGAGGCGGCGAGTCGGTCCGCCGGTGAGTACTCGGGTGGGATGCGTCGCCGACTGGACCTCGCCGCCAGCCTGATCCGCAGGCCGCGCGTGCTGTTCCTGGACGAGCCGACGACCGGCCTGGACCCGCGCAGCCGCAACCAGGTGTGGGACCTGGTGCGCGGTCTCGTGGCGGACGGGACCACGGTGCTGCTCACCACGCAGTACCTGGAGGAGGCCGATCAGCTCGCCGACCGGATCTCGGTGATCGACGCCGGTCGGGTGGTGGCCGAGGGTTCACCGGACCAGCTGAAGGCGATGACCGGCGGCGACCGGATCGAGGTGGTGGTCCGCGACGCGGCCGAGCTGAGCCAGGCGGCCCGCCTCGTCGCGCCGATCTGCGGTGCGGAGCCCGAACTCGACCCGGAGGTCCGACGGCTCAGTGTGCCGGTGGTCGATCGCGTCGCCGGCCTGGTCGACGTGGTGCGCGCGCTGGACGACGCCGGGATCGCGGTCGAGGACATCGGCCTGCGGCGCGCGACGTTGGACGAGGCGTTTCTGCACCTGACCGGGCACCGGCCGGATGAGGCCCGTGAGCCCGTGGCGGCGGGACGAAAGGCGGACGTGGCATGACCACTGTGATCGCTGACGGTTGGACGATGACCAGGCGGAACATGACCCATGTGGTCCGCGCGCCGGAGGAGCTGATCCTCTATTTCTCGCTGCCGATCATGTTCGTGCTGGTCTTCGGGTACGTGTTCGGCAGCGGCATGCAGGTAGCGGGCGGTGGCAGTTACCGCGAGTTCCTGCTGCCGGGGGTCTTCGTGATGACGATGCTGTACGGGCTGGGGGCCACCGCGACCGGCGTGGCGCTGGACCTCAGCCGGGGTGTGGTCGACCGGTTCCGGTCGATGCCGATGGCCCGGTCCGCCCTGATGACCGGTCGCAGCGCCGCCGACCTGCTGCGCGCCCTGCTGGAGATGTCCACCCTCCTGGTGTGTGGCCTGCTCGTCGGGTGGCAGTGGCGACAGGGTGTCGGCAAGGCGTTGCTCGCCGTCGGTCTCCTGCTGCTGCTGCGAATCGCGATCACCTGGGTCGGGATCTACCTGGCGTTGCTGGTCCGCAACCCGGACACGGTCGGCGTGATCGTCTTTCCGGCGGCGTTCCCGTTGAGCGCGATCTCCAACGTCTTCGTGTCGCCCGAGCTGATGCCTCCGGTCATCGGGACGATCTCGGAGTGGAACCCGTTGTCGGCAACCGTGGCGGCGATCCGCGAACTGTTCGGCAACCCGGGCCTGGGTGGCGACTCCTGGCCGGCGGAGCACGCGATGGTGTTGGCGGTGCTGTGGCCGGTGCTGCTGATCGCGACGTTCGCCCCGCTGGCCGTGCGCCGCTACCAGCGGTTGAGCCGCTGACTGCGGCCGCATGTCAGGGTCGGCGACGAGCCCGCAGGGTGTGGAAGGCGGCACCGACGGCGAGCACACCGAAGCCGGCGAGAACGCTGCCCAGCGGCAGGTTGACCGCCAGCAGCAGACAACCGAGGAGCCCCAGACCGGCGAGCACCCGGACCGGCAACCGCCGGTCCGGGTCCCGGCCCAGGGTGAGCGCAGCCGCGTTGGTGATCGCGTAGTAGACGAGCACCGTGCAGCTGGAGAAGCCGATCGCGTCGCGTACGTCACCGAGCAGCACCACCACGATCACCACGGCGGCGACCGCCAGTTCGGCGCGGTGCGGCACCTGGTGCACCCGGTGGACGGCGGCCAACGCGCCGGGCAGGTCACGGCGGCGGGCCATGGCGAGGGTGGTCCGACCGACCCCGGCGACCAGGGACAGCAGCACCCCGACGACCGCGATGGTGGCACCGGCGCGGACCACCCACGCCAGGCCGGGCAGCCCGGCGGCGGTCACCACGTCGACCAGGGGCGCTGCGGAATCGGCCAGCCGGTCGGCGCCGAGCACGCCGAGGGTGACCACGGCCAGCACCAGGTAGATCACGAGCACCACCCCGAGCGCCAGCGGCACCGCGCGCGGGATGGTCCGCTGCGGGTCGCGCACCTCCTCGCCCAGCGTGGCGATCCGGGCGTACCCGGCGAAGGCGAAGAACAGCAACCCGGCGGCGGTGAGCACGCCCCGCGCCGAGCCTCCGGGCTCGCCGAGCCGGTCCAACTGCACCGGCCCACCGACCAGGCCGACGACCGTGACCAGTGCCAGCACTGCGAGCACCAGCGCGACCAACGCTTTGGTCACGGTGGCGGTCTTGCCGATGCCACGCAGGTTCACCGCGGTCACCGCGAGCACCGCGCCGACGGCGACCAGCCGAGCCTGGCCCGGCCAGAGGTACGCCCCGACGGTCAACGCCATCGCCGCACAGCTCGCCGTCTTGCCGACCACGAAGCCCCAACCGGCCAGAAACCCGGCGAACGGTCCGAGGCGCTCCCGGCCGTAGACGTAGGTGCCGCCGGACTCCGGGTAACGGGCCGCGAGCCGCGCCGAGCTGGTCGCGTTGCAGAAGGCGACGAAGCCGGCCAACGCCAGCGCGGGCAGCAGGCCGGCACCGCCGGCCGCCGCCACCGCCGGGCCGAAGACCACGAAGACGCCCGCACCCAGCATCGAGCCCAACCCGATGACAACCGCATCGGGTACGCCCAGCCGCCGCGCCAGTTGATCCACGAACCAGAACCCTAGGGGTACGAGGTGAACGGCCGATCCCATCCGCGTAACCGGCCGGGGAGCGGCACGCCGTCCCAGGGTGCCCGGTGCAGCAGCCGGTCCAGGAGCAGGCCCAGCAGCAGCCCGGCCACCGAGTCGGTCAGCCAGTGCCAGCCGAGGTAGGTGGTGGTGGTGAGGACGACCAGCGGCGGCACGACGCGGATCACGGTGACGAGCCGGGCCGGCAGTTGGCGGCCGAAGCTGCGAGCCAGCGGGGCGAGCAGCATCGCGATGACCCCGTACCAGACGATCGCGTTGGCGACGTGCCCCGACGGGTAGGACTGGGCGAACTGCACCGGCAGGTCGTCGTGGAACAGCGGCAGGGTCTGCTCGGGCGTCAGGAACGGCTCCTTCACGCTGGCGCTCGGTGCCGCCCGCGCGGTCCAGATCTTGAGCGGGCCGATCGTCAGGTTGGTCAGCACGAACGCGACCACCGGAGGCAGGATCGGCCGCACCGACCGCAGCCGGACGGCCAGCAGCACGCCCAGCCCGGCGGCGATCAACGTCAGCGGAGTGCCCTGGCCGAGGAAGTTCAGCACCCGGGCGACCCAGTACGCGGCGGTCGGTCGGTGCCCGCCGGCCCAGTCGGCGACCGCCCGGTCCAATCCGAAGAGCTGGTCGGCGGCGAGCGCCACCGTCAACCCGACCAGACCGACCAGCAGGAGCGCGTCGAACCACCAGCCGGCCGGGCGGACGGGCCGTAGCCGCAGGTCACGTCGTACCGCTGTGGGATTGAGCACGCGACCACGCTACCGGCCCGACGCGAGGCCGGGGTGTGCGGCGCTGTGGGCCCAACCACGATGTGAGGCGATGCGGGGGGCGAGGCGTCATGCTTGTGCCCGTGCGGATCACGTCTGCCCTCGTGGACCCGGCGCTGCTCGACCTGCCCTGGTCGACACCGCTGGAGGAGTGGCCTGCCCAACACCTGGTGGCGCTGCCGCAGGGCATCTCCCGGCACGTCGTCCGTTTCGTCCGGTTGGGCGACTACGTGTACGCGTTCAAGGAGACCCGCGAGCGGATCGCCGAGCGGGAGTACGACCTGCTCCGGGCCCTGGAGCGGATCGACTTTCCCTCGGTCGAGGCGGTGGCGGTCGTCGCCGACCGGCAGACCGAGGACGGGGAGCCGCTCGAATCGGTGCTGATCACCCGGCATCTGCAGTTCTCGCTGCCGTACCGGGCGCTCTTCTCGCACACACTTCGGCCGGAGACGATGAGCCGGCTGCTCGACGCGCTCGCCGCACTGATCGTGCGGATGCACCTGACCGGCTTCTTCTGGGGCGACTGCTCGCTGTCGAACACGCTGTTCCGGCGGGACGCGGGAGCCTTCGCCGCCTACCTGGTGGACGCGGAGACGGGTGCCCTGCACAACTCGCTCTCCAACGGCCAGCGTGGCGAAGACCTGGAGATCGCCCGGGTGAACATCTTCGGTGAGGCGCTGGACCTGCAGGCCGCCGGGCTGCTGCACGAGTCCATCGACCCGGAGGTGGTCTGCGAGGAGGTCGTGCAGCGCTACGAGCGGCTCTGGCACGAGATCACCTATGAGCAGGCGATCGAGCGGGAGGCGCGACACGACATCGAGGGCCGGATCCGCCGCCTCAACGAGCTGGGCTTCGACGTCGCCGAGGTGGCCATGTCGTCCATCGACGACGGGCGGTTCCTGGTTCGGCCGAAGGTCGTCGACGCCGGCTACCACACCCGGCGGCTGCTGCGGCTGACCGGGCTGGACGCCGAGGAGAACCAGGCCCGCAAGCTGCTCAACGACCTGGACGCCTACCGCGCGGAGAGCGACCTGATCGACGAGCAGCAGGCCGCGCACCGCTGGCTCACCGAGGTCTTCGAGCCGGTGGTCCGCGCCGTCCCCGCGCACCTGCGCCGCAAGCTGGAGCCGCAGGAGCTGTTCGCCCAGATCATCGAGCACAAGTGGCTGCTCTCCGAGAAGGCCGGCCGGGACGTCGGGATGCGCCACGCGGTCCAGTCGTACCTGTCGGACGTGCTGGTGCACCGCCCCGACGAGCAGGCCGTCCTCGGCGTCGAGGTCCCCGCCGTCGGCTGAGCGGGGCCTCCGCCTGCTCCGACGTTCATTCGGCCGGAGTGCCGCCCCGCTTCGCCGAGGCGGAATTGTCGTCGCAGGGTGCCGTCGGGGAGTGTGCGGTAGATGCCTTTGCAGCTGATGTCGTAAACGATTCAGCTTCAAAGGCAATGCGGCGTACACATCGGACCCTGCCAGGGCGGCCCGGCCGCGACCCCCGGCGGATGCGAGCGGCGAGGGAGACGCCGCCGTCACTCCACCCAGGAGCCCCCGCGCAGCACCCGCACCACGTTGAGGTCGTCGTCGAGCACCACCAGGTCGGCGCGGAGGCCCACCTGGAGGGACCCGACCCGGTCACCCAGGCCGATGGCCCGCGCCGGGGTGGTGGCCACCATCCGGGCGGCGTCGGCGATCGGGATTCCGGCGTTCACGGCGTGCCGCAGCGCGGCGTCCATGGTCAGCGTGCTGCCGGCGATCGCGCCGTCGCGGGCGAGTCGGGCGACCCCGTCGGCGACGGTGACGGCCTGGCCGCCCAACTCGTACTCGCCGTCGGGCATGCCGGCGGCGGCCATCGCGTCGGTGATCAGCGCGGCGCGGTCCGGGCCGGCGGTGGCGGTGACGAAGGTCAGCATGCCGTCGTGCAGGTGCACCCCGTCGGCAACCAGCTCGCAGATCACTGTGGGCGCGTCGAGCAGGGCCACGATCGGCCCCGGCTCACGGTGATGCACCGGCCGCATCCCGTTGAACAGGTGGGTGCCGACACTCGCGCCGGCGGCGACCGCGGCGCGGGTCTGCTCGTACGTGGCGTCGGTGTGGCCCACCGCCGCGACCACCCGCTGCGCGGTGAGCAGCTTGATCGCCTCCAGCGCGCCGTCGCGCTCCGGGGCGAGGGTGACCATCCGGATCGCGCCCCGGCCCAGCTCGATCAGCTCGGTCAGCTCGTCGGTCGACGGGTCACGCAGGTACTCCGGGTTCTGTGCGCCGCAGCGGGCGGCCGACAGGTACGGCCCCTCGAAGTGGATCCCCGCCAACACGCCCTCGTCGACCAACGGGGCGAACGCCTCGGTGGCCGTACGCATCAGTGGAAAGGGCGCGCTGACCAGGCTGGCCAGCAGCGTGGTGGTGCCGTGGGCCAGGTGGAAGTCGGCCGCCGCGCGGGCCTCGCCGGCGTCCCCGGTGGTGAAGGTGTGCCCGCCACCGCCGTGCGTGTGCATGTCCACGAAGCCGGGCAGGATCCAGTGCCCGTCGCGCACCGACGGATACTCGGCCACCGCGGTGATCCGATCACCGTCCCACTCGACGCAGCCCTGTCGGACGACCCCGGTCGGGGTCACCACCCGGCCGTTCACCCGTACGGTCATCGCTTCTCCTGATGGTCACGGACACCCATGGCGTCCAGGGCGAGCAGGGCGGCACCGAGGCAACCGGCCTCGTCGCCGAGGGCTGCCGCGACCAGGTGCGGCTCCCGGTGGAAGGTCATTCGTTCGTGCAGCGCCGCCCGCAGCGGGGTCAGCAGCAGGTCCCCGGCCTGGGCCAGGCCGCCGCCGAGCACGATCGTCGCCACGTCGAACAGCGCCTGCCCGCTGGCGAGGCCATCGGCGAGCGCCTCGACCGCCTCCTGCCAGACCTGGCCGGCGAGCTGTTCGCCGGCTGCGGCCCGCTCGGCCACCTCCGCCGCCGTCACGGGGACGTCTGCGCTCTCGCCGACGAGTTCGGCGTAGCGGCGGCCGATCGCGGCCGCCGACGCGATCGCCTCCAGGCAGCCGGGGCGACCGCAGCCGCAGCGCGGACCATCGGGCCGGACCAGGATGTGGCCGATCTCCCCGGCGGCGCCGTGCGCCCCCACGACGGCAGTGCCGTCCACGACGTGCGCGGCGGCGATGCCGGTGCCGATCGCCACGAACAGCACATGCCCGGTGCCCCGGCCGGCGCCGAGCCGGGCCTCGGCGAGGCCACCGGCACGCACGTCGTGGCCGAGCGCCGTCGGCAGGCCGAGCCGCTGCACCGTCAGCTCCCGCAGGGGTAGGTCCCGGAAGCCCACGTTCGCCGACCAGACCGCGACGCCGCGTGCCTCGTCCACCACCCCGGGCACGGCGATGCCGACCGCGATCGGGGTGAGCCCGTCGGCGCGAGCCTTGTCGGCCAGCCCGCCGGCCACCTCCAGGATGGTGCCGACCACGGCGGCCGGCCCGCGTGCGGCGTCGGTGGGGTGCCGTTCGGTGCGCACCACGACTCCGTCCGATCGGACCAGGGCGCACTTCATGCCGGTGCCGCCGACGTCCAGCGCAACGACCACGCGGTCGCTCACGCCAACACCACGGACCGGGTCAGGTGGCGGGGCGCGTCCGGGTCGAGGCCCCGGCTGGTGGCCAGCGCGACCGCGAAGCGTTGGGCCAGGATCAGGTCGGCCATCGGGTCGACCGGGGTACGGCCGGCGGACCAGCTGCCGAGCACCGTGCGCCAGCCGTGCGTGCGGCTGTGCACGAAGGCCGCGCCGGTGGCGGCCACGTTCTCGGGCAGCCCGTCGGGCAGCTCACCCAACGCCCAGACCAGCCGGCCCGGCGCGGCGACCGAGATGGGCCCGTGCCGGTAGTCCATCGCCGGGTACGCCTCGGCCCAGAAGGTGGCCGCCTCGCGGCACTTCAGCGCGGCCTCCTGGGCCAGCCCGATCGTCCACCCCCGACCGAGGAAGGTGACCTGCTCGATGGTGGCCGGGTCGATCGGCAGCGGGGATCGCACCGCCACCTCGGCGTCGGCGGCGAGTGCGGTCACCGGGTCGCCGAGCTGGGCCCGGAGCAGGGCCAGCGCGGTGGTCGCGAAGCGGGTCTGCACCACCGACCGTTCGTCGGCGAAGGGCATGGCCACTGTGGCTGCGGCCAGCTCGACCGCCGGGGACGTGGGGTCACCGACGATGACGGTGGTGGGTGTCCGTCCGCGCAGCGCGGCGAGCAGTTCCAGCACCTCGGTGGTGGTGCCGGAGCGGGTGATCGCGATCAGCCGGTCGTAGCGGCGGCCGGCGGGGAACTCGGACGCCTGGAACGCGTCGGTCTCACCCTGGCCGGCCTGCTCGCGGCGGGCCGCGTACGCCATCGCCATGAACCACGACGTGCCGCAACCGACGACGGCGACCCGCTCCCCGGGGCGCGGCAGGTCACCGCGTACGACCTCGGCCAGGCTGGCCGCCTCCCGCCAGCAGTCGGGTTGGCTCGCGATCTCCGCGTCCACGTACGCCATGGGAAACTCCTCGCAGGGCCGATCGGTGCGCAATACGGCTCGTTAGACCCGCATTTCGCGCGTTATTCTGCGCGAACGCGGGTGACCATGGCAACCGGCCGGCCGATCGCGCAGGTCAGTCTTTTGCGCCAGCCTAGTTTCGCGCACTAGTGTGCACGCAATCAATCACCGTCCGTGCAGTTGCTGGGAGGGCCCCCGCGGTGGACCGGTACGCCAGATGGAACGCCCTGCTCGAAATGCTGACCGACAACGGCCGGGTCAGCGTCGAGGCGGCAGCCGAGCGGCTGGACGTCTCCCAGGCCACCATCCGGCGTGACTTCGACCAGCTCGCACAGCAGCAGATGATCACGAGGACCCGGGGCGGCGCGGTCGCCAACGGCGTGTCGTACGACCTGCCTCTGCGCTACAAGACCGCCAAGCACTCGGCCGAGAAGCAGCGGATCGGGGCGGCCGCCGCCGCGCTCGTCACGCCGGGCACCGTGGTCGGCCTGAACGGCGGCACCACCAGCACCGAGGTGGCGAGGGCGCTCGCCGTGCGACCGGATCTCAACACCAGCGCCGAGGGTGCCCAGCTCACAGTGGTGACCAACGCGCTGAACATCGCCAACGAGCTGCTGGTCCGATCCCGGATGAAGGTCGTGGTGGCCGGCGGCGTGGTGCGCCCGAAATCGTTCGAGCTGGTCGGGCCGCTGGGCGGGGCGCTGCTGCGCGAGGTCACCCTGGACGTCGCCCTGCTCGGCGTGGACGCGATCGACCCGCAGCTCGGCGCCGCCGCCCACCACGAGGGGGAGGCGGCGATGAACAACCTGATGGTGGCCCGCGCCAAGCGCGTGGTGATCATCGCGGACTCGTCCAAGCTGGGGGGTCACGCCTTCGCCCGGATCTGCCCGGTCGAGCGGGTGGAGACGCTGGTGACCGACTCCGGTGCCGCGCCCGAGGTGGTGGACGCGTTCCGCGCTGCCGGCGTACAGGTCATCTGCGCCTGAGAGGTCACGCTCCGTCGATGAACTAGCCCGATCGGCGCGTCGATGCATACCGCGTATTGCGCGCTCCTGCATACCGCGTATGGTGTCGGCTGTCACGCCCACCCATCGGGGGAGGTGCAGCTTGCCAGCTGTCCTGGAGATCGAAGGTCTACGTAAGACGTACAAGAGTCGTCGACGCGGCACCCGCAACGCGCTCGACGGCTTCGACATGCGGGTCGACGCGGGGCAGGTGCACGGCTTCCTGGGTCCCAACGGGTCCGGCAAGACCACCACGCTGCGTACGCTGCTCGGCCTGATCCGACCCGACGGTGGCCGGATGGCGCTGCTCGGGCACGAGGTCCCCGACGCGCTGCCCACGGTCGCCGGTCAGGTCGGCGCGATCGTGGAGAGCCCGCAGTTCTTCCCGCACTTCACGGCCCGCGACACGCTGTCCCTGCTCGCGGGGGCGGGCGAGGTGCCGGCCGTCCGGGTCGACGAGGTGCTGGAACTCGTCGGGCTACGCGACCGGTCCGGCGAGCGGGTCAAGACGTACTCGTTGGGCATGAAGCAGCGGCTCGCCGTGGCCTCGGCCCTGCTGAAGAACCCGAAGCTGCTCATCCTCGACGAGCCGGCCAACGGCCTCGACCCGGGCGGTATCCGGGAGATGCGCACGCTGATGCGGACGCTCGCCGAGTCCGGAATGACAGTGGTGCTGTCCAGCCACATCCTCGGTGAGATCCAGCTGATCTGCGACTCGGTCACCATCATCTCGCTGGGCCGGCGGGTCGCGTTCGGTCCGGTCGACGAGGTGCTCGCGCAGCACTCGTCCGGTGCGGTCCGGATCCGGCTGGAGGCGGTCAGCGACCTGCCGGTGGCCACCGAGGCGCTCACCCAGGCCGGGATCCGGGTCACCGGTCACCCGGACCACCTGATGCTGGCCGGCGTCGACAAGCCGGCGTCGGTGACCCGGCTGCTCGCCGAGAAGAACCTCTACGTCAGTGAGCTGGCGCCGATCGCTGTCGACCTGGAGAGCGTCTTCCTCGAACTGACCGCCACCGCGCCGGTACCCGGTCAGCACCGGCAGGTCGACGAGTCCATGAAGGTCGGTGGGACGGGTCAGCCCGGTCCCGCTGGAGGAGGGTGGGGCGCGTGAGCCTCTTTCGTACCGAGCTGCGCCGGCTCAGCAAGCGGCGTTTCACCCGCTACATGACACTGCTCGGCCTGCTGGTGCTGGCCGCTGTGGTGGTCGGGGTGTTCTTCACCAACCAGAAGATCGACGCCGGCCAGCTCGCCCAGGCCGAGCGTCAGGCCGACCAGCAGTACCAGGAGCAGGTGCGCTGGAGCGAGCAGGAGCGGGCCGCGTGTGAGCAGGCCAAGACGGCCGGCACGGCGACCGACGGCCGCTACCCGGACGACTGCTCGATGATCACGGCGCCGCCCCGGGACCAGATCGAGGCGAGTTGGTTCCTGCCGTCGACGTTCGACTTCAAGGAGACGTTCGCCGAGACCCTGATCCCGTTCGCGGCGATCCTCGCCCTGGTCGGGTTCGTCATCGGCGCGTCCTTCGTCGGCGCCGAGTGGAGCACCGGCGGCATGATGAACCTGCTGCTCTGGCGACCGAAGCGGCTCACCGTACTGCTCACCAAGCTGGCCGCGCTGCTCACCGGCATCCTGGCGGTGACGCTTCCGGCCGCGGTGCTGTGGTTCGCCGGGTTCTGGGCGGTCGCCAACTTCCGGGGCAGCACCGAGAAGATGACCTCGGGAGTCTGGCAGTCGTTCGTGCTGACCGGCGTACGCGGCGTGGTGCTGGTGTTGGTGCTCACCACCATCGGCTTCGCCCTCGCCTCGCTCGGTCGGCACACCGCGATGGCCCTCGGTGGCGTGGTGGCGGTGATGGTGGTCGGCCAGTTCGGCCTCGGCATCCTGCTGTCCATGGCGAGCGTGCGGTTCGCCGAGGCCTGGCTGCTGCCCACGTACGTGCTGGCCTGGATGACGAAGACGGTCACGTTGCAGGACTGGAACTCCTGCAACGCTACCTACTACGGGGAGTGCAAGCCGGCCACGATGGACATCACCTGGCAGCAGTCCTCGATCCTGCTCTCGGTCGGGGTGGTGGTGATCCTCGGGGCGGCGCTCTGGGCGATGCGTCGCCGCGACATCTCCTGACCCGACCGAAGTGACGCGGCGCGGCCGGTCCGGCCGTCGGGGTTCCCGGCGGTACGAACCGGCCGCGCCGCCTACTGCGTCCCTGGTCGCCGCTGACTAGGCTGAACGACATGTCCGCCGACACCACCCCGGCCGCCCCCGAGCCGTCCATCGACGCTCGTCCGGGTGAGGCCGTGGATGCTGCCGGGCCGACCGTCCCGAATCCCCGACCGGCGCCGCCCATCGAGACCGCCGACGCGCCTGCCGCCGACGAGTCGACGCAGCCCACTGAGCCCGCTGATCCCGCAGCGGGGCTGACCGAGCGGGAGCGGGCCATCCTCGCCTTCGAGCAGCAGTGGTGGCGGCACGCCGGTGCCAAGGAGCAGGCCGTCCGGGACACCTTCGGGCTCTCGTCGACCCGGTACTACCAGCTGCTCAACGGCCTGCTGGACAATCCGGCAGCCCTCGCCGCCGACCCCGTGCTGATCAGCCGACTCCGCCGGTTGCGCTCGTCGCGCGCCCGTAACCGCCGCCGCTGACCGCCTTACTCGCCCTTGCGCCCTGGCGGCTGGTTCCTCCGATTCCTTTCGTTCACGCCTTCGCTGCCGGTCTTTCCGCGCCAGCCCGGCCGGCATGGCCGCATGCCGGCTGGCCTGGCGGGTAGGCGGGAGGCGTTCCGAGGTTGCTACGCGACCTCGGTCTCAAGGAGGGAGCGGGGTATGACGGCAACGAACCAGAGCGGAGCACCGAGCGGTAGAGGTCAGCAGGCCCGCCAGGAGGCATCCCGGGTCGGCCACCAGGCCGCGCAGGCCGGGGGTCAGGTCGCCCACACCGCCGCTGAACAGGGCGGGCAGGTGGCCGCAGAGGCGCGGCGACAGGCCCAGCAGTTGACCGGCCAGGCCACTGGGCAGCTTCGTGATCAGGCGCAGGCGCAGCAGCGGCGGGCCGCTTCGGGCCTGCGCGACCTGGGTCAGAACCTCAGCTCGATGGCCGAACGGGACGGCGATTCCGGGCTGGCCGGTCAAGTGGTACGCAAGGCGGCCGACGCCGCCCAGCAGGCCGCCGGTTGGCTCGACGAGCGCGAGCCCAGCGAGGTGCTCGACGAGGTACGCACGTACGCGCGGCAGCACCCGGCGACGTTCCTCGCCGGCGCGGCGGTGGCCGGGCTGCTGGTCGGGCGGCTCACCCGGGGTCTGACCACGCCGTCCTCGGGCAGCGGTCAGGGTGGCAGCGCGTCCGGTACTCCGTCACCAACGCAGGGCGCACCGGCGGACACCGGTCAGCAGCCGTACGTGGGGACGGCACGGGCGCAGAACGTCTCGGCCACCGGTCGGGAGCAGTCGGATCTGCCCGGCGGGGTGGCGCCATGAGCGCCCCGGAGAAGGAACGGGCCCAGGCCTCGGTCGGCGAACTGCTGGGCGAAGTGACCCGGGACGTCTCCACTTTGATGCGCAAGGAGGTCGAGCTGGCCAAGGCCGAGCTGCGCGAGGAGGTCAGCCAGGCCGGCAAGGCCGGCGGTATGTTCGGCGGCGCCGGGCTGGCCGGGTTCCTGGCGGTGCTCTTCGTGTCGTACGCCCTCTGGTGGGGGCTGTCCAACACGATGGACCAGGGGTGGGCGGCGCTGATCGTCGCGGTCATCTGGGCCGCCGTGGCCGGTGGTCTCTTCATCAACGCCCGGACCCAGCTGAAGCGGGCTCGTGCGGTTCTGCCCCGGACGCAGCAGACTGCCCGGGAGCTGCCGGACGCCCTGCGGGGTCGGTGAACGAGTCGGGAGGGAACAGGTCATGTCCAGTGATCCGGATCGAATCCGGCGGGAGATCGAAACCACCCGCAACGAGTTGAGCAATGATGTCGACGCACTGACCGACAAGGTCAACCCGCGTCGGATCGCCGGTGACCGTGTCGGGCAGGCCCGCGGCGCGTTCACCCGAGCGAAGGAGAAGGTGATGGGCAGCTCGAGTCACATGGGGCAAGAGGCCAGCCAACGGATGTCGCACGCGGCCGGCGCGGTTCGCGACGAGACCCGATCGCTCGGGCACCAGTCTCGGGAGGCGATGGGTTCGGTGCGGGACGAGGCGCGCTCGCTCGGGCACCAGTCCCGCGAGCAGGCCCAGGGCAACCCGGTGGCTGCCGGCCTGGTCGCCTTCGGAGTCGGTCTGCTGGCCGCCTCGCTGATCCCGCCGAGTGGGCGCGAGCGGCAACTCGCCGGGCGTGCGCGGAACATGGTGAGTGAGCACTCCGATCAGCTGCGCGACCAGGCGAGCCAGGTCGGCCACCAGATGCAGGACAACCTGCGGGAGCCTGCGCAGCAGGCGGCGCAGTCGGTCCGGTCCAGCGCCCAGCAGGGCGTGTCCGCAATACGCGACCAGGGCCGTTCGGCCGCCGGGCAGGTGCAGGGAGAGACGCATGCGGCCGCCGACGACCTTCGACAGCGCTGATCCGTTCGGTGCGCCGGGGCCGGCGCCGGTGATGCGGGTACGCTCCGCGTCCGCGCCAGCCCCGGGTCGGCTGGTCAACGAGGATCTGGTCTTCCGATTCGGCCCGCTGGTCGGTGTCCTGGACGGCGCGACGGTGCCGGACGGCTTCGAGACCGGCTGCGTGCACGGGCCCGAGTGGTACGTCCGGCACCTGGCCGCCCGGATCGGCGTCGCCGAGGCGGTACGCCCGGCCGCCCGGCTGACCAGCAACCTGGCCGCGGCCATCCTCGCCGTACGCGCCGACCACGGCGGGCAGTGCGACCTCGACCATCCGGGCACCCCGTCCAGCACGGTCTGCCTCCTGCGGGACTGCGGCGACCAGGTGGACTACCTGGTGCTCTGCGACAGCCCACTGGTCCTCGACGCCGGCGGGCAGGTCAGCGTGGTCACCGACAACCGGCTGGACGCGGCGATGGCGGAGCTGCGGGAGACGGTGGCCGTCGTGCCGGGCGGCGCGGCGGACCCGGTCACCCGGTTCCGGCACGCCGTGAGCGTCCAGCGGGAGCGGATGAACCGCACCCACGGCTACTGGGTGGCGGCCTCCGACCCGGACGCGGCGTTCCACGCGGTCACCGGGACCGCGCCCCGGCGCGGTCCGGGGGCGCTACGGCGGGCGGCGCTGCTCAGTGACGGCGCGTCCAGCGCGGTGGAGCAGTTCGCGCTGACCGACTGGGCCGGTCTGCTGGACCTGCTGAGCGTCGACGGTCCGGGCGCGTTGATCGACCGGGTGCGGGACGCCGAGCGCGACCATCCCGATCGGCTGCGCCGACACAAGTCCACCGACGACGCCTCGGTGGTGTTCTGCGAGTTCGGGTAGGCGTTCTGGTCCACTGACACCCGGTTGGGTGACAACAGAGCGTGATGTGGAACACCCGAGCCGCCCGACCGGCCGGTACCGCTGTCCGGACCGCCAGTGGATGGCCAATGGGGTGGACTTCGGCCGATGAGGGCGGCAGACTGCGGCACGTGGCGGGTGCGGTCCGGCTGGAGCCGGTGGACGAACGGAACCTGGAGCCGTTGCTCTCCGTAGCGGCTGCGGAGGCAGAGCCGGGTGATGTGATGCCCCCGGTCGAGGCCCCCGCCGGCTGGTCGCTCGCCCGTCGCGAGGCGTTCCGCGAATTCCACCGGGCAAGCTTCGGCGGGCTGGACGGCCCGACCGGTTCGCAGATGTACGCCATCCTCGTCGGCGGCGAGGTGATGGGCATGGTCCGGATGACGCGCTGTGACGAGCCGCGCACGGTGGAGACCGGGATGTGGCTCGGCCGGTCCGCACGCGGGCAGGGAATCGGCGCGGCCGCCCTACGGGAGCTGCTGAACGCCGCCGCTCGGGCCGGCATGCGGGCCGTGGTCGCCGAGACGACCCCGGACAACATCGGCGCGGTGACCGTACTCGAAAAATGCGGTGCGAAACTGCGCGAAGATGGCGGCAAGGTACGCGCCAGAATATGCCTCGATTCGACCCTTCCCGCTTTCTGACGGCGACTGTAACGTTTCGCCCTCCTGGCATTCTCCCTGCTCGTGACCTGCATGGTGTCCGATTTCGGCCTCCCGGTGCCGGCTTTCCGAATGCCTTTTTTTCGACGTCCAAGGAATTCGTCGTAGCGGTTTCGGAGTAATGCCGCCGGGTACTGCCCGCCGGGTCCGCAGATATGGGACGTCTGGTCGAGGGCACGGTCGCGCTCTTCCCTGGTAGCCCTTTCCGGCCCGTAGCGGGCAGGCGTCCGGACCCACCGGGGAGCGAGGGAGACCTGATGAAGACCGGAACACGAATCGGGCTGGCGGTGGGTTTCGGCTACCTGCTGGGCCGTCGCCGCAAGTTGCGTACGGCGCTGACCCTGGCCGCGGCCGTCGCCGCCGGCCGGGCGAGCCGAGACCCGGGCGGTCTGCTCAAGCGGGGCAGCGCCGCGTTGCAGTCGTCCCCCCAACTGAGCAACCTGGGTCGGCTCGGCGGGCCGTTGGTCAACGCCGGTCGAGCCGCCGCGAATGCTGCCGCAGGCAGTGGCATCGATGCGCTCACCGGACGGCTGCGCGACTCCGCGGACACCCTGCGCCGCCGCTCGGGCGATCAGGGCGGTGCGGTCAGCTGGAACGGCGCCGACGACAACGGCGCTCGCGGGGACGGCGGCCGCAGCGCGACCGACGACGACCGCGGCGAGGCAGCGGCCGAGCAACGGCGGGGGCGGTGACCATGGCGGCGAACCCAGCAGGACTCGGAGACAAGCTGCGCGGCCAACTGGCCGACGAGGTCCGCAACCTGGCCGGTGCGATTGGCGACCGCGCGGTGAGCGTGGTGACCGAGCGGATCACCGGTGCGACCGGCCGGCTCAGCGAGTACGCGCGTCAGGGTGGCGGGCCCGGATTGATCGCCGCCGCCACCGGCGCGCAGAAGTTGGCCGAGGGCGGCTCACCGTTGAAGGCGATGGTGCATGCCGGTGTGGCCGGCGGTAAGGAGAAGGTGATGTCGGCTCTCGGCCGCGCGGGCGGCAAGGGCGGCGCCAAGAAGAAGGTCACCAACATCGTCGAGACGATCGAGGTCGGTGTGCCGGTACGGGCCGCCTACAACCAGTGGACGCAGTTCGGCGACTTTCCCAGCTTCATGAAGAAGGTCGAGCAGGCCGAGAACGATTCGGACGAGAAGATGACCTGGAAGGCGCAGGTCTTCTGGTCGCACCGGACCTGGGAGTCGACGATCGTCCGTCAGGTGCCGGACAAGCTCATTCACTGGCGCTCCAAGGGTGGGAAGGGCTCGGTCGACGGCACCGTCAGCTTCCACGAGATCACCCCGGACCTGACCCGCATCCTCGTGGTGCTGGAGTACCACCCCCAGGGACTCTTCGAGCACACCGGCAACCTGTGGCGCGCCCAGGGCCGGCGGGTGCGGCTGGAGTTGAAGCACTTCGTCCGGCACGTGATGACCGAGGTGGCGCTCGACCCGGACCAGGTCGAGGGCTGGCGCGGCGAGATCCGTGACTCGCAGGTGGTCAAGGACCACGAGACCGGCCTGCGCGAGGAGCAGGAACAGCGCGAACGGGGTCAGGAGCGGCGCGGCGGCACGCGGGTCGAACCGGAGGTCGATGAGTTCGCCGAGGAGCCGCGCCGCCGGCCCGCCGGGCGGCTGCGCCAACGGCCGCCCCGTCGACCGGCCGAGCCGGAGTACGACGAGGAGTACGAGGCATACGAGGACGGCTACGACGAGGGGTACGCCGACGAGCCCGACGAGGAGCCGCCGCCACCCCGTCGCCGGGCGCCGGACCGGGCCCGGGGGACCCAGCCGCGTGAGGAGCCGCAGCGGCCCCGGCCGCCCGTCCGACGTGGAACGGAGCAGCCGCGCCGCCCGGTCGTGCGTCGCCGCCGGGAGGAGGACGAGTGACGCTGGTACCGGGCGATGACGCCGTCGGCGGCGCCCTCGAACGGGTGGGTTCCGCCGGCGGCCTCGCCGACGTGGTGGAGACCGTGCTCGACAAGGGCGTGGTGATCGACGCGCAGGTGACGGTCGGAGTCGTCGGTATCCCCCTGGTGGAGATCAACGCCAGGGTGGTGGTGGCGAGCATCGAGACGTATCTCCGGTTCGCCGAGGCGGTCGAGCGGCTGGACATCGCCCCGGACGAGGACGGAGGGCTGTCCGGTCTCCTCGGTGGTGTCACCGGCGCGGTGCGGGACGTCACCGGGTCGGTCGGAGACCTCAGCGGCAACGTACGGGACCTGGGGAGGGGCTGACATGGCGGACGAGACGGGCCTCTTCGTCTACGGGCTGGTGCCGGCCGACGTGGAGGCGACGCCCGACGCCGCCGGGGTCGGCGACCCGCCCGGTGAGGTGACGGTGATCCGGCACGGGGATGTTGCCGCCCTGGTCAGCGCGGTGCCGCTGGACGGGCCGCTCGGCCGGTCGGCGGACCTGCGGGCGTACCAGAACCTGCTGGACGGGACGGCCGCGGTGGCGCCGGTGCTGCCGGTGCGGTTCGGCACCGTGGTCACCGGCCCGGACGCGGTGCTCGACCTGCTGCGGCCGCACCACGACCGGTTCGCCGCCGCGCTGGCCGAGTTCGAGGGCCGGGTGCAGTACGTCGTGCACGGGCGCTTCGACGAGCGGACGTTGCTGCGCGGCATCCTCGACGAGAACCCGGCGGCGGCCAGGCTCGCCGAGCAGGTGCGTGGCCGGGCCGAGGCGGCCACCCGTGAGCCGCGAATCCGGCTGGGGGAGTTGATCAGTCAGGCGGTGGAGCTGCGCCGTGAGGCGGAGAACCGCACGTTGCTCGACGCCTCGGCCGAGTTCGTCGTCTCCACGCAACTGCGGCCGCCCAGTCACGAGATGGACGCCGCCCATGTGGCCCTGCTGGTGGACACCGACCGTGAGGCCGCGCTGGTGGACGCGCTGGAGGAGTACGCGCAGGACCGCCGGGGCCTGCTGAGGTTGCGGCTGCTCGGGCCGCTCGCCCCGTACGACTTCGTCGCCGCGCACCAGCTGGCGGGGTGACCAGTGGACCTGCTCTGGGCGCTGCTGACCCTGCCGTACGCGCCGGTGCGCGGGCTGACCGCGGTGGTCGGGGTGATTGCCCGGGAAGCCGAGTCGCGGCAGCGGAACCCGGTCAACGTCCGTCGCGAGCTGGAGGAGTTGGACGCCGCCGTAATGGCCGGCGAACTCAGCGACGAGGAACGCGACCGGGCGGAGCAGCGGGTGCTGGACCGGCTGACCGGGGGTGCGGGCCGGGCCGAGCGATCACGCCCGGCGCGGCGCGGCCCGGCCCGCCAGGAAGGAGTGCGCCATGACCGACGACGCCCGGGCCCGGCGGCGTGACCCGGCCGCCGAGGGTTACCCCGACGACGAGTACGTGCAGCCGGTGTCGGCGGCCGAGGCGGCCCGGGCTGGGCTCCGGCAACTGGTCGAGCTGACCGGCCGCGAGCCGTCCGTCGCCGCGTCGGTGGAGGCCACCGAGGACGGCTGGCTGGTCGGGGTGGAGGTCGTGGAGGCGCGCCGGATCCCCAACTCGATCGACCTGCTCGGCCTCTACGAAGTGGAGCTGGACATCGAGGGAAACCTGCTCGGCTATCGACGGGTGCGGCGCTACCAACGTGGGAAGGGTGAGGTGGGCTGAGATGACCGCTGCACAGCCACCGTCGGTGGTGCAGAACTCCGGCCAGGTCCTGCCCGCCGGCCACGAGCCGGCCAACCTGGGCGACATCCTGGAGCGGGTGCTCGACCGGGGCATCGTCATCGCCGGCGACATCCGGGTCAGTCTGCTCGACATCGAGCTGCTGACCCTGAAGCTGCGTCTGGTGATCGCATCGGTCGACACCGCGCGCCAGATCGGCATCGACTGGTGGGAGCACGACCCATGGCTCAGCTCGCGGGCTCGTCCCCCTCTTGAGCCGGGTCCTCGTGACCCCGAGCAGGTCGAAGTGGAGCGGCGGTCCCGGAGGGCGGCTCGGGCCCGCCGCCGCGACGCCGAAATGGAGGAGTGGGATGACATCGACGGCTGAGGTGACCGCCGACCGGCCCGCCCCGGCCGCCGGGGCCTGGCTGCACGGCGTGGTCCGCGACGCCGAGCCGGCGACCCTGGCAGCGATTGGCGGGATGGACGGCGGACCGGTCCGCGCGGTGTCCGCCGCCGGACTCGTCGCGGTGGTCAGCACCGCACCGCTGGACGAGTACGGCGAACAGCCACTACGCCGCAACCTGGAGGATCTGGCCTGGCTGGAGCGGGCCGCCCGGGCACACCATGCGGTGGTCGAGGCGCTGGCCCGGCGAGGTCCGGTGGTGCCGGCCCGGCTCGCCACCGTGCACACCGACGACGAGCGGGTGGCCGGCTCTCTCACCGTCCGTCGTGCCGAACTGCTCGCCGCCCTGGACCGGCTGACCGGTCGCGGCGAGTGGGGCGTCAAGGGCTACCTGGTCCGGGAAACGGCCACCGACAGCGCCGAGACGGCCGGGGGCGGCGGGGTGGGGACGGCTTATCTGCGCCGTCGGCGTGCCCAGTTGACCGCCCGGGAGGAACGCCAGCAGGTGGTGAGCGCTGCCGCGGACACGGTGCACGATGCCCTGTGCGAGCTTGCGGTGGCGGGCCGGCGGCACGCGCCGCAGGACCGGCGGTTGTCAGGTGCTTCCACCCCAATGGTGCTCAACGGGGCGTACCTGGTCGACGTGGCGGCGCTGCCCCGCTTCACCGAGCTGGTCGGCGTGTTGGGTGACCGGCATCCGGGTCTCCACCTGGAGCTGACCGGGCCGTGGCCGGCCTACTCCTTCGTCGCGGAACGGCCGGAGCCCGCGTTCACCGTACGGGAGCCGGGGTGACCACCTCGCTCGCGCCCAACAGCGCTGACGACCCGTTCGCGTACCGGCCGGTCGCCCTGGTGGACCTGCTCGACCGGGTGCTTGCCACCGGCGTGGTGATCAGCGGGGACATCACGCTGGCCATCGCCGACGTGGACCTGGTCCGGATCTCGCTGCGTGCGCTTGTCGCGTCGGTCGGCACGCTGACCCAGCCGCAGGATGCCGGATGACCGGCCGGGACGAGGCGGCGGAGCTGGCGGCCGCGCTGGGCTCGGAGTCGTGGCAGCCGCCGCGGGTGACTCCGCTGGACCGCCGGATCGCCGTGGACCGGGACTCGGTCGAGCGAGGGCTGGCGAGCCTGGTGCTGACGGTCGTCGAGTTGTTGCGGCAGCTCATGGAGCGGCAGGCGCTGCGTCGGGTGGATCTCGGTGACCTCACCGAGGAGCAGGTGGAGCGCATCGGAGTGACGCTGATGGCCCTGGAGGAGCAGATGATCGGCCTACGCGAACACTTCGGGCTGGCGCCGGAGGACCTGAACCTGGACCTCGGTCCGCTCGGTCCGCTCCTCCCTTAGGAACATCCCGGGCGCGACGAAAGGTCGTGCTGGTCTGATCACGTGCGGCCGGCGGCGTACGCGGCCAGGCCGGCGACCTGGGCCGGGTCCAGCGACGGTCGTACCCGGGCCCGTGCGGTCGCCACGTGCTCGGCGGTGACCGTGGCGGCGGCGAGCGACTCCCGCATCGCGGCCAGCGCCGCCTCGCGGATCAGCGCCGCGCAGTCCGCGGCGGAGAAGCCGGTCAGCTCGTCACCGAGAGCGGGCAGGTCGACGTCCGGTGCCAGCGGCACCTGCCGGGACGCGGCCCGCAGGATCTCCGCGCGGGCGGGTCCGTCCGGCGGCGGCACGTAGACCAGCCGCTCCAACCGACCCGGCCGCAGCAGCGCCGGGTCGACCAGGTCCGGCCGGTTCGTCGCACCGACCACCACCACGTTGCGAAGCGTCTCCACCCCGTCCAGCTCGGTGAGCAGGGCGGCGACCACCCGGTCCGTGGTGCCCCCGTCGGTGGCCTGGCCGCGTACCGGCGCCAGCGCGTCCACCTCGTCCAGGAAGATCAGCGTGGGGGCCGCCTCACGGGCCCGACGGAACAGCTCGCGGACCGCGCGTTCGCTCTCACCGACCCACTTGGAGAGCAGTTCGGCCCCCTTGACCGACAGCACGTTGGCCCGCCCCGACCCGGCCAGTGCGGTGACCAGATAGGTCTTGCCGCAGCCGGGCGGCCCGTAGAGCAGCACGCCGCGCGGCGGCTGCACGCCGAGCCGGGCGAAGGTGTCCGGGTAGGTCAACGGCCACAGCACCGACTCGGTCAGCGTCTGCTTGACCTCGTCCAGGCCGCCCACGTCGTCCAGGGTCACCGAGGCCAGATCCAGTGTGGACGCCGCCATCGTGGTGGGCCGGACCACCTCCCGGGCGGCGGTGAAGTCGGCCATCGACACCGTCGGCGTCTCGGCGGACTTCTGCCGCAGCGCCGCGCGTACCCCGGCCTCCCGGACCAGCGCGGCCAGGTCCGCGGCGACGAACCCGGGGGTGCGCGCGGCCACCTCGTCCAGCCGGACGTCGTCGGCCAGCGGCACCTGCCGGGTCAGCACGGTGAGCTGTTCGCGGCGCAGCGCCTGATCCGGGAGCGGGACGCTGATCCGCAGCGACAGCAGGTCGGGGGCGCGCAGTGCCGGGTCGACCGCCTCCGGCCGGCCGGAGGTGCAGACCACGGCGACGCCGGCGCGGATGCTCTCCGCGAGCACCTGACGGAACACCGTCGCCACCGGAGGGGGATCGTCCGCGGGGGCGAGCGCCTCGACGTCGGTGACCAGCAGCACCGCTGGCCCTTCGGCCCGGGCCGCCGATGCCGCGACGCGTAACCGCTCGGCGGCGGCCTGACTGGCCAGCGCGGCCACCTCCGGCGCCCACAGCGGGTGGACGCGGGCACCGACCCGGGCGGCCACGGCCCGGACCAGCGCCGACTTCCCGGATCCCGCCGGGCCGACCAGCAACACCCCCAACGAGATGGTGGTGCCGAGCCGGCCCAGCACCTCCCGGTGGTGGAAACCGAGGTCCAGTAGCTCGGTCAGCTCCTCGGCCTGGGCCCGCAGCCCGGGCAGCTCGTCCACGTCGGGCGCGTCCTCAGTCGAAACGGCGTCGGCGCTCGTACCCGGCCCTGTCGACGCGGCACCGACCGGGGCGGGCCCGCCGTGGGTCGTCGCACCGTGCTCCCAGGCGACCGATGTGCCCATGGTGACCAGCGCGCCGGCCGCCGGCTCGACGGTGACCACGCTGAGCAGGGTGCTGGTCCAGGCGAAGCCGACGGTGTTGGCGAGGCTGCGCCGCGCCGCCTCGACCAGGCTGCGGACCGAGGCGTCCGGCAGCACGTCCTGCGGCAGCAGCGACACGTCGTCCCCGGCGGTGAGCACCTTGCCCAGCAGGGCGAGCCGGAGCATCTCCGGGCTGACCGCCGCGATGACCCCCACCGGCCCGGCCAGGACGACCCGGCTCGCCGAGACCAACGGCACCGGGCTCACCCGCACCTGACCGCCGTCGCGCAGACCCAGGTTGCCCAACGTCAGGTCGTCGGCGTACAGCAGGGCGCTGCTCGCGCCCGGCCCGGCCGCCGCCGCGATCCCGGCCGTCTCCCGGCGGCCGGCAAGGCGGACCGGGTCGCCGGGGCGCAGCCCCAGCGCTGTCAGCGCCTCCGGGTGCAGGCGCACGATGCCCCGTCGGGCGTCCAGCGCCGCCGGCCGCAGGCTCGCCGTCAAGGTCAGGTCGGGTTGCGCCACTGCCCGACCGTAGCCGCCGGCAGCCAGCCCCGCCGGTCAGCGGCGCGGATCCAGCTCGTCCAACAGCGTCGGGTCGCGTCGGATCAGCTCGGCCAACCGGGCCGCCGGGTCCGGGGCCAACCCGTCCGGACCGGGTGCCCAGGCGGGCACCGTCCGGCCGGAGAGCGGCCAGGCCGGCGGGGGCTCCACCGGCGTCGGCGGGGGAACCGGTCCGACCGTGACGGCAGGCCCGTTCCAGGAGACCCGCATCGGGTACGTCCGCCCGGCGTGCTCCACCTGCACGGTCACCGCCAGCCCGGGGTAGGCCCCGACGACCTGGCGGATCGCCTCGGCCACCTCCTCGACCGGCCCCCATCCGGCCACCTCGTTCGGAGTCTCCACCCCCGCGTGCCGGCCCGACCGGGCGTTGCGGGTGTCGCCGCCGAGCCCGGGCGGGCTCGACGGTGCGGTGGTGTCGTCACGGTCGGCGGCCCGACGGCGTGACGCCTCCTCACGTCGGGCCAGCCGGGCCAGCGTCTCGTCCAGGTCGCCCCTCACCAGATCACCTCTTCCCGCCACGGCCGGAGCTGGTCGGCTCAGGCCTTCCTGTCCCGGGTAGCGCGGTCCAGCGCGCGGTCCAGGACGACCAGTAGTGCGTCCCGCACCGAGAGCCGGTCGCGGGCATCGAACTGCACCAGAGGTACATGATCACCGATGGCCAGCGCCCAACGGATCTCGCCGAGTTCCAGGGCCAGTCGCCCGTCGAAGGCGTTGACCCCGACGACGAACGGCAGCCCCGCCCGCTCGAAGAAGTCGATGGCCGGGAAGCAGTCGTCGAGCCGGGCGCTGTCCACCACCACCAGCGCGCCGAGCGCTCCCCGGGCCAGGTCGTCCCACATGAAGCCGAACCGGGTCTGCCCCGGCGTGCCGAACAGGTAGAGCTTCAGGCTGCGGTCGATCGTCACGCAGCCGAAATCCATCGCCACCGTGGTGGTGGTCTTGGTGGACCGGGCACCCGGGTCGTCCACGCCGATCCCGGCGGTGGTCATCTCGGCCTCGGTGGTCAGGGGCGCGATCTCGGAGATCGCACCCACGGTGGTGGTCTTGCCCACCCCGAACCCACCGGCCACCAGGATCTTGACCGGGATCGGCGGTGTGGCCGGCTTACCGGCCGAAGGGATCGACCCCGCACCGGACGAGGGCCGGTACGGAGGCGGTGCGGCCGGCGGTGGGCTCGCCCGCCCGACTATCGGCCCGGTGCCCGGGGACATGCCGTAACGGGCGGCGGCGCTGTTCGCGGCGACCCCGCCGAGCGGGGCGACAGGCCATTCAGGAGATCGCACGGAGTCCATCAATCACTCGCAGGATGAGATCGGGGTCGACAGCGTCGTCGGTGTCGGTCACGTGCACGTCCAGGTGCCCGGCGGCGCGTAGATCGCCGACCAGGACCCGCGTCACGCCGAAGTGCAGTCGGGCGCGGGCCGAGATCTCGGCCACCGAGATCGGCTCGGCGCAGAGCGCGATGATGGTCTGAAGTTCCGGTGCCAGCAGGGCGCCGGGTGGGCCGGCCCACCAGCCGCTGTCCACCCGGACGGTCACCTGGGTCTCCAGCCCGATCGCCGGGTCGGCACCCGCAACCCGCCCGGAGGTGAGCACGAACGGACGGGGACCGGCCGGTTGGTCCCCGTCCGGCTCCGGCTCGGGCAGCGCCGGTGTCGCCGCCGCGCTCACCCCGGTCGGGGGTGACGTGCGCAGGTACGGGCGGATCCGAACCCTCGGGTCCGGATCCGGATCCTCGCCGGCGACGTCGGGGGTCACTGCTGAACGGCGTTCTTCAACTCGACGATCAGTCGCGGGGTCAGGGCGCCACCGGCCCGCCCGGCGAAGAGCGTCATCTCGTACGCGACGGTGCCCAGGTTCGCCGAACGGTCGGCGACCACCCCGAGCACGGAACCGCTGCTGATCGCGCTGATCAGCAGGTAGCCGTCGGCCATGTCGACGATCACCCGGTTCAGGCCGCCGAGGGCGTACCAACTGGCGGCCCCACCGGCGAGGCTGGTCATTCCGGACACGACGGCGGCCAACCGCTCCGCGTTGGACCGGTCCTTGATCGCCGACATGGCCATCAGCAGACCGTCCGAGGAGACCGCGATCGCCTCCAGGACCCCGGCCGTGCTGGACGTGAAGGAGTCCAGCAGCCAGTTGAACGTACGGGCCTCCGGGCTGAGGTCCCCATTGGTGCTGGGCTGACTCTGGTCGACATTGTCGTGCAGGAAGGGGCTGGTCACCGTGATGATCCTTCTTCGTTCCGGTGGTCGGGGCTGACTTCGCGGAGAGCGCGGGCGACGCCCGCCTCGAACTCGCTGATGAGGTCGCGGACCTCGGCCGGGTCACCGAGGTGGGTGCTGGGCGGTTGGCAGACCGGGATGGCGGTGAGGTTCGCTCCCGGCACCCGCCGACTCAACCGGGGCCGCTCCGGCGCGGCATCGGTCGAGCCACCACCACGCGGCACCGTGGGGCCGGCGCCTCCCGGGGTGCTGGGCAGGTCGACGGTCGCGCCCAAGTCCACCACGCCCGCCCCGGCGGCGGCGGACGGGTCGCTGGCCGTCCGCGCCGTCGTGCCGTCGAGGCCCGGCGCCGCATGCAGCTCGGCGCGGCGTACACCGGCTTGGAAGGCCTCGACCAGCGCGCGGGCGGCGGCGGGGTCCGCGCCGGTGGCGTCCACCGGCCGGGTCGTCGGGGCGGTGGCGTGCAGCGTCGCTCCGGGAACACGCTGCCGCACCCGTGGCCCGCCCGGCTTGCCCACCGGTTCGGGGCTCTGGGGTTCGGGAACGGCCTGCTCCGGCTGGCCCCGACCGAACGCGTTCCAGGACGGGCCGGCGTCCAGGCTGCGGGTGGCCCGGCTCAGCAGGTCCGAGTCGAAGCGGGCCGGCACGGCGACGGCCACCGCGCTGGGCAGCGCTTCCTGCTCGGGGTTGGGCGTCGCCGTCGTACGCCGGTCCCGGTCCGGCACCGCGGCGCGGGCCACGGTGGCCCCGGCGCGGTCGGCGCGGCGCAGCACCAGCGACGTCGACGGGATCTCCAGCTGTGCGGTCACCCCTCCGCCGCCGGTGGCGGCCAGGGCAACCTGCCAGCCGTGCCGGCGGGCCAACCGGCCCACCACGAAGAGACCGAGCACCTCGGTCGGGGCCAGGTCGAGTCGTTCCCGGCGGGTCAACCGGGCGTTCTCCTCAGCCAGGCGTTGCTCGCTCATGCCGATGCCGTGGTCCACCACGGTGATCCGCGCGCCGAGGCCGGACGTCTCGGCGGCCACCAGCACCCTGGTGTGCGGCGGGGAGAAGACGGTGGCGTTCTCCATCAGCTCGGCCAGCGCCAGGACGAGGTCACCGACCACCGCCGGCGCGGCCGAGACGCCCGCTGGCACCTGCACCTCCACCCGGGTGTAGTCCTCGATCTCACCGAGCGCCAACCGGACCACGTCGGCCAGCGGCACCGGCGCGGTGTGCGCGTCGGCCCCAGCCGAGCCGGAGAGCACCACGAGGCTGCCGGCGTTGCGCCGCAACCGGCTGGAGATGTGGTCGAGGCGGTACAGGTGCTCCAGGCGGCCCGGGTCGGCCTCCTGCTGCTCCAACCGGTCGATCAGCGCGATCTGCCGACCCACCAGGTTCTGGGTACGCCGTCCGACGTGGCCGAACATCTGCGCCACGTTGCGTCGGCCGGCGACCTGCCGCTCGACCAGTTGCGCTGCGGTGTTCTGCACCCGGTCGAAGGCCCGCGCCAGGTCGCCGATCTCGTCGTTGGCGCGGATGTCCACCGGCTCCAGCCGGACCGCTTGCGGTCTCTCCGCCTCGTCGTCGGTGACCCGGACCAGCTCCGCCTCGGCGACCCGGGCGACCCGGTCGGCCGAGCGGGTGAGTCGGGTCAGCGGTCGGGCCACCGTCCGCGCCACCGCCACGCTGAGCAGCACCACCAGCATCAGGATCAACGCCGCCGCGGCACCGACCAGGTACGCGGCGGTCAGCGCCCGCCGCTGCTCGGCCGTCACCTCGGCGAGCACGTCGGCGACCAGCTTCTTCTCGACGAACTGACCGAGCCGGATCATCGTGCGGACGGCCGGGAAGAGCGCCTCCATCGGCACGTCGCGGACCGCGGCGGCCGGATCCCGGGCGCTCCTGACCAGGAAGTCCGGGCTGGTACGCGCGGCCACGGCGGCGTCGTTGAGCTGGGCCACAGTGAGCTGCTCGGGCGTGATCAGGCTGCGGAAGCGCGAGTTGTCGACCATGAGCGCGGCGATGCATGCCACGTACCCGGCGGTGGTGTCCGGGGTGCCGATCGCCTTGACCAGCAGGCTCAGGGTGGCGCAGGTGCCCAGGCCCTCGTCGGCGCGGAGCAGCCCGTCGAGGGCGAGCACCTGACGGCCCGGCAGCGTGTCGGTGTCCACCCCGACCACCAGCCGCAGCGACTCGATGATCCCCTTGTTGACCGGGCCGAACGCGTCCATCACCTGACCCGGGTTGGCGGCCCGGGCCAGGACGGCAGTGCGCAGGTCGATGAGGCCGGACACGCCGTCGAGGGCGCGGTCGACCTGGTCGGTCAGCGCGTCGCTCCGCGCCGCCCGCAGGTCGGCCACCCGGTCGTCCACGTCGGCGGACTTACGGACCAGCTCACTGCGTTCGACCCGGCCGAGCAGGAAGCCGACGGAGAGGATGCGTTCCTGCTGGAGGTCCTGGACCAGGCTGCCGACCCGGCTGGCGAGCCGGACCCGTTCGGCGGTGTCGCCGGCCCGCTGTGCCGCGGCGACCCGGTCGAGCATCACCGGCACGGCCAGGCCGACCATGCTGAGCAGCGGAATCACCACGAGCAGCGCGAGCTTGCCGCGGATCCGGAGCCTACCGAGCAGCATCGAACGCCCCCCACTGTGCGGTCTCCGGGTCACGGGCCGCGCCGACCGGTTGCAGCGCGCGCGGCTCGTCGGCCGGCGGTTGCCACGGGTCGCGGTGTGGCGGGGTGTCGGGACTCTCCGCGTGGGTCGCGGCCAGGGCGGCCCGACGCTGGGCCCGGCGAGCGGCGGCGACCAGCAACGCGGCCAGCCAGCCCAACAACAGGACGGCGACGACACCCGCCCCGGCGGTCAGCCAGCGGTCCCGGTCGAGCCGGTCGATGCGCTCGGCCAGCACCGCGTCCAGTTCGGTGAGGATGACCGGCTGAAGTTGGCGGGCGGAGCGGTGCGAGTTGAGCGCCGCGGCACTCAACTGGCCCGGGCTGACCACGCCGGTGTCCTTGCCCGGCAGGGAGTACGCGGCAAGCGCCTCCACCGAACGCTGGTAGGTGTCCAGTGGGGTCAGCACGTTGGCACCGAGGTCGGTGCTCTCCGAACCGTCCACCGCCGAACGAAGATTGTCGACGAGATCGGCGGCGGGGGCCAGGGCGGACACCCGCAGGCCGGTCAGTTCCAGCAGGCCGCGCGGTTGCTCCGCGGCCGGCCGGCGGGAGACCAACGTGGCCAGGTCGGCCAGCCTGCCGGCGGCCACCACCGCCTCAGGCAGTTCCTGGCCGGCGCTGTCCTGGAGGAAGAACGAGTCGGCCTCGGGGTCGCGGACCAGCCCGGAGCTCTCCCGGACCTTCCGGTGCAGGGCCAGCAGCAGGTCGGAGACTTCGCCGTAAGCGGTGAAGGCGGCCTCGGGGTCGGTGGCGCTGCGGCCGCGCAGCGCCTCCAGCTTGGCCCGCACGCCGGCCCAGCGTTCCTGGCTGAGCAGTTCCCCACCGATGCGGGCGTCCACCTCGGCGACCCTCTCGACCGCTCCGTTCAACGCCTCCCGGGCGACGGGGCGGCCGTTGACCGCGTTGGACTGGGCCTCCACGAGGGCGTCGGTGACCGCCGCCAGAGCGGTGAGGTACTGCACGCCGAGCCGTTCCCGGGCGGCGAGGTCCCGATCGTCGGTGACCTGCCGCCAGTTCGACGTGACGAGCAGGCCCAACGGTGCCAGCAGCGCTCCGATGAGCAGCAGGGGCAGCAGCCGGCCCAGCGTGGACGGCCGTCGACGGGCCCGCGGCGCGGGGACTGTCATGTGTGTCTCCTCCGGCGTGGGGCGCTGATCGGCGCGGCGTCGGGCTGGCCGACAAGTCCCGTGCACCGGACCGGAAAACTAATCGAACCCCCGCCTGGGCAGACCTAACTCGGTCAGTCAGGTTCGCGTCACTTCGAGCCATGTCACCATTTGTCCGCGTTACCGGCACGCTCTGTGTCAGCTGTGGGTGTGACATGGAGGGATCGAGGTGGATATCCGCGGAAGATCGGAATTCACGGGATCCGAACTCAACTCACTGTGCCGCGTCGATCGATGCGCGCTCGCACCCCACAGCGCACCGATCGGGGCAACCGGACGGACGTACGGCGGATCTCAGCCAACGCTCAGGCTGCGGGCCGTACCGTGTGCCGCATGACATCGCCGTCGCCGGCCGCGTGGTTCCGGCGTGCCCTTCCCACCCGCCGCCGGGCGATCGCCGCCGCGGCGGCCGTCGTGCTGCTGGCCGCCGCCGTGACCTGGGCGGTGTGGCCTCAGGGACCGGGCGTACGCACCGAGAGCGCGATGCTCACCGTCCGTTCCGGACCGTCCGGTGACCAACCGGTGAACCTGGACACCACCCTCTACCTGCCCGACGACGCCTCGTCCGGTCGGAAGGTGCCGGCGGTGCTCCTGGCGCACGGGTTCGGCGGCACGAAGGAGTCGGTGCGCTCCGACGCGGAGGAGTTCGCCGGGCGCGGCTACGCGGTGCTCACCTGGACCGCGCGGGGCTTCGGCCGCAGCGGTGGTGAGATCCACCTGGACAACCCGGACTACGAGGTACGCGACGCCGAGCGGCTGCTGGACTGGCTGGCCGCGCGGCCGGAGGTGCGCACCGACGCCGCCGGCGACCCGAAGGTCGGTGTGGTCGGCGGCTCGTACGGCGGTGGGCTGGCGTTGCTGTTGGCCGCCCAGGACCGTCGGGTCGACGCGATCGTGCCCATGATCACGTGGAACGACCTGTCCCGCGCGTTCCTGCCGGAGAGCACCGGCGGAGCGCCGACCGAGGGTGTGTTCAAGAAGGGCTGGGCCGGCCTCTTCTTCGGCGGGGGCGGCAACGTGGGCTCCGGCCCGGCCGGGCTCTCCGGAGCGACCGCCGCCCAGCCGCAGGGCGCACCGGCGTCGGCCGGCCCGCCCAGCCCCGGGCCGGGTGCCGGCCCCGGCACCGGTCCCGGTGGCGCCCCGGCCGGTGCCGCGGACCCGTCCTGCGGCCGGTTCGCCGCCGACGTCTGCGCCGCGTACCTCCGGATCGCCACCACCGGCCGCGCCGACCAGGCCGCCGTGGACCTGCTGCGCCGGTCCAGCCCAGCCGGTGTGCTGGACCGGATCAAGGCTCCCACCCTGCTGGTGCAGGGCGAGGCGGACACCCTCTTTCCGCTCGGTGAGGCGGACGCGAACGCCCGCGGCATCGCCGCCACCGGCACTCCGGTACGGGTCGCCTGGTTCACCGGCGGGCACGACGGTGGCAGTGGACCCCGCTCGGACTCCGACCGGGTGAAGTTCCTGACCGTCCAGTGGCTCGACCACTACGTCAAGGGTGAGGGCGACCCGCCCGGCGACGACTTCACCTGGTCGCGCATCGCCGGCTTCGACGCGCTCGACCGGGGTCTCGTCGCCACGGGTTTCCGCCGCGCCGACTACCCCGGTCTCACCGGCAACGCCCGCCGGGAGGTGACGGTCGCCGGCCCGGCACAGCCGATCGCGAACCCGCCGAACGGCAACCCGGCCGCCATCTCCTCGATCCCGTTCGCGGGCGGGCTCGCCTCGCTGCTGGACGGCGTGGCCGGTGACGTGCCCGGCCAGCACGCCCAGTTCGAGTCCGCCCCGCTGACCGAGGCCGTGGACGTGGCCGGTGCGCCCACCGTCACGGTGCGGGCCGCGTCGCCGACCGGCGAGGCGGTGCTCTTCGTGAAGCTCTACGACGTCGACCCGGAGGGGGCGGCCACCCTGCCGAACGGCCTGGTCGCCCCGATCCGGCTCACCGGCCTACCGCAGCAGGTGCAGGACGCCCGCCCGGTCACCGTGACGCTGCCCGGGATCGTCCGCCGGGTGGAGGCCGGGCACCGGCTGCGGCTGGTGGTGGCCACTTCCGACCAGGCGTACACCACTCCCGCCGCGCCGACCGTCTACACGGTGGCCGCGGACGGTGCGGTCAGCCTGCCCACTGTCAGCGGTGAGCCGATCCCCACCGCGGCGACGATCTGGCGCTGGGTGCTCGCCGGCCTGCTCGCCGCCATCGTGATCGGGCTCGTCGTGGTCGTCGCCCTGGTTCGCCGCCGGCACCGCCGCCAGGACCGGTCGGTGCACCCGGAGTACGCGGACACCCCGCTGGCCGTGCGCGCGCTGCGCAAGGAGTACGCGGACGGCTTCGTCGCCGTGTCGAACGTGGACTTCGAGGTGCACCCCGGTCAGGTCGTGGGTCTGCTCGGGCCGAACGGTGCCGGCAAGACCACCACCCTGCGGGTGCTGATGGGGCTGACCCAGCCGACCGCCGGGGAGATCTACGTCTTCGGTCGTCGGCTGGTGCCCGGTTCGCCGGTGCTGTCCCGGATCGGGGCGCTGGTGGAGGGGCCTGGCTTCCTGCCGCACCTGTCGGGTCTGGACAACCTGAAGGCGTACTGGCGGGCCACCGGGCGGCCGTGGGAGGACGCACAGTTCGACGCGGCGCTGGAGATCGCCGGGTTGGGTGACTCGGTGCACCGGAGGATCAAGAACTACAGCCACGGGATGCGCCAGCGGCTCGCCATCGCCCAGGCCATGCTCGGTCTCCCCGAACTGCTGGTGTTGGACGAGCCGACCGACGGGCTCGACCCGCCGCAGATCGCCGAGATGCGCCGGGTGCTCCAGCGGTACGCCACGGACGGCCGGGCGGTGCTGGTCTCCAGTCACCTGCTGGCCGAGGTGGAGCAGACGTGCACGCACGCGGTGGTGGTGAACAAGGGCCGGATCGTGGCGTCCGGGCCGGTGGAGGAGATCGTGGGCGAGTCGCCGAGCGTGCTCTTCGACGTCACCGACCCGGTGGCGGCGCGGGCGGTCCTGGACCGGCTGCACGGGGTCCGTGTGTTGCCGGAGAGCGACGGCCAACTGGTGGTCGACACCAACGGCACGGCCCGCAGCGAGGTGGTGGCGGAGCTGGTGCGCGCCGGCATCGGGGTGGACCGGGTGGTGCCCCGGCGGCGCCTGGAGGACGCGTTCCTCGCCCTGGTGGGCGAGAACTCTCGGGGAAGCGGTGACCGGTGATGGTTGTTACTGACGCGGGTGAGGCCCGTGGCTACCGGCCGTCGGCCACCATGCCGTTCGTGGCGGAGTTCCGTCGGCAGGCGTCCCGGCGGCGGACCCAGTTGGCGCTCGGGTTCATGGTGCTGCTGCCGCTGATCATCCTGATCGCGTTCCAGTTCGACTCGGGCGGCGACGACGACAACGGTCGCAACGAGTTCGCCAGCCTGGTCGAGCTGGCCACCTCGGGCGGGCTCAACTTCACCCTGTTCTCGATCTTCGTGTCGGCATCGTTCCTGCTGGTGGTGGTCGTCGCGCTGTTCTGCGGCGACACGGTGGCCAGCGAGGCGAGCTGGGGCAGCCTGCGGTATCTGCTGGCGATCCCGGTGCCCCGGGCGCGGTTGTTGACGGTGAAGCTGGTGGTCGCGCTCGCGTACTCGGGACTGGCTCTGTTGCTGTTGGCCGGCACCGCGTTGCTGGCCGGCACCCTGCGCTATGGCTGGTCGCCGCTGCGCAGCACTGTCGCCGCCGAGTTGGAACCCACCGAGGGGTTGCTCCGGTTGCTGGCCGTGCTGGGCTACCTGGCGGTCGTACTGCTGGTGGTGGCCGGCCTGGCGTTCCTGCTGTCGGTGATCACGGACGCCGCGCTGGGCGCGGTGGGTGGTGCGGTTCTGCTCTGGATCCTGTCCAGCATCCTGGACCAGATCACCGCCCTGGGCGCGCTGCGCGACTTCCTGCCCACCCATTTCAGCACCGCCTGGCTGGGTCTGCTGTCGACTCCGGTGCAGACCGACGATGTGGTGCGCGGCTGCATCTCGGCGATCAGCTACGCGACGCTGTTCTGGGGGTTGGCGTTCTGGCGCTTCACCCGCAAGGACATCACGTCGTAGCGGGTCGGCTCACAGCCGGCTGTCGGGCGGGCTCACCGACGACGGCACCGCGCTCGGCGCCGGCGGCGGGGCCGGCCGGGTCGGCACCGGCGTGGACGGGTCGGCCTTCTTCCAGGCGCTGACGCCGATCCGGCCGGTGTTGCCGAGGTCGATCGGCCCGTCCGGGTCGACCTCGTCGGCCGGCTGCCCGGCGGCGGGCGCCACCGTCAGGAACTCGCCGTTGGTGGCCACCACTGTCGAGTCGGTGACCAGGTTGCGCCAGAGCACCACGGCGGTGGCCCGCTCCCCGGCGGCGAGGATGACCTGCCGGGGTGGTTGGTCGAAGCCCGAGGTGATCTCCTTGGCGCCGTTGACCACCCGCAGCATGATCGGCTCGCGCGCTTCGTCGAACACGTGCAGCACCGGGTACCCGTTGAGCTGGTAGGGGTGCTCGCCGCAGTTGACCAGCTCCAGGCCGAGGGCGCGCAGGCCCATCGCGGCGTCCCCGCCGGTCGACCGGATCCGAACGCCGCTCGTCGGGCACTCGGCGGGCGGCTGGGTGCCGACGGTCGGGTCCGCTTGCGCCCTCGGCCCGGGCGGTGGCTGGCTCGGATCTCCGGACTGGCCGCGATGGTCGGGAGTGCAGCCGCCGAGCACGAGAGTCATCGCGACCGTCGCGGTGATGCGTCGCCGTGCTGCCGTGTCGCGGGTGATCATCTGTTGATCCTCGCCCACCTGGGCAACACGCCGCCGTCCGGCCCCGGCCTCGCCGGCTCTTCCTGCGCCGGTGGGCAACCTCTCCTGCTGCGCCTTTGGAGCTGAATCGTTTGCGGCATCACCCGGGGGAGGGTGTGGGCGTCCTCGTTCACACCGTTTTCACGAGGGATTATCCCACCAGCAAGGAACTTATGACTTTCGATGTCTCCATGCCTCAGGATCGACGAGACTCATCCACTCTCTTCGATGGAGGTGCCATGAACGTCTCTCGGCTCGGCGGGCCGACCCTGTCCCTGTTCCGCATCGTGATCGGCCTGCTGTTCACGTTGCACGGACTGTCCTCGGTATTCGGGTTGTTCGGCGGCAACCCGATGACTGGCAAGGCGGTACCGCTCGGCACCTGGCCGGGCTGGTGGGCCGCCCTGATCCAGCTGGTCTGCGGCGTACTGGTGCTGGTCGGGCTCTTCGCCCGACCCGCCGCGCTGCTCGCCTCCGGCTCGATGGCGTACGCCTACTTCGTGGTGCACCAGCCGGATGCTCTGCTGCCGCTGCACAACGGAGGTGAGCGGGCGGCGCTCTTCTGCTGGGCGTTCCTGCTGGTCGCGGCTCTCGGCCCGGGTGCCTGGGCACTCGACACGCTGCTCGCCCGGCGTCGCACCGACGCCCTCTCGGCATCGGCTTCGACGGCCGAGCCCGACGCGGTGTCCGTCTGACCGCACCCGAACCACGCGTCGCCGAAGCCTCGACGAGGCGGCTTCGGCGACGTGCCCGGGTCGGCCGACGGGCGGGGGGTGAGGCGGGGTCAGGCCGGCGGGCGCTCGGTGAGGACCGCGTCCAGCAGGCCGGGGTAGAGCTTGTCCAGCTCGTCCCGTCGGAGCCGGACCAGTCGGCTGGTGCCGGCGGCCCGGGTCCGGGTCAGCCCCGCCTCGCGCAGCACCTTGAGGTGGTGGCTACGGGTCGCCTTGGAGACGCCGAAGTCGAAACTGCCGCAGGCGGACTCGCCGCCCTCGGCGAGCGCCCGGACGATCTGTAGCCGCACGTCGTCGGCGAGTGCGGCCAACACGCTGGTGACCGGTACGGCGGTCAGGTCGGGCTCGTGCGGCTCCATGTGACCAGTGTAACCCTTGTTCGACAACTATCGAACGACGCCCTATGGTCGGTGTCGTTGGTTCGACGATACTCGAACATTGGAGTTGCCGATGCGATCCCGCGCCACTGCGTACCCACTGGTCGCCGTGCTCGGCTGGGGCGTGATGTTCCCGATCCTGGCCAGCGCGCTCGACCGGGTCGACCCGCTCAACCTGACCACCGCGCGCTACCTGCTGGCCGCCGTCGTACTGGTCGCCATCCTGCTGCTCCGCGAGGGTGTCGGCGCGCTGCGGCACGGTGGCCGGGCGCTGGAGGTGGTGGTGCTCGGAGTGGTCGGCTTCGCCGGCTTCAACCTGCTCACCAACCTGGCGCTCGAACACGCCGCCCCGCAGCAGATCTCCCTCTTCGTGGCCACCACTCCGGTGATCACCCAGTTGGTCCGCTGGGCCCGCGACGGCGTACGCCCGAAGCCGCTGCTGCTGGCCCTCTCCCTGGTCGCGCTCCTCGGCGTCGGTCTGGTGATCACGCGCGGCAGTCTGGCCGGGCTCGGCCAGTTCGGCCTCGGCGGGCTCATGATGATCGGCGCGGTGCTGGGCTGGGGCATCTACACGCACGGCGCCAGCCGGTTCGGCGAGTGGTCGCCGCTGCGCTTCACCACCCTGACCGCGCTCGCCGGCACGGCCGCGATGCTCGTCCTGAGCGTCGGCGCCGACGCCGTGGGCTGGCAGCACGCGCCGGCCGCCGCCGACCTCGTGGCGGTCTCCCCGCAACTGGCGTACGCCGTGCTGGTGGGTGCCGTGATCGCGGTCCTGGCCTGGAACACCGGCGTGCAGCGACTCGGTGCCGCCAACGCCGCGCTGTTCATGAACCTGGTCCCGGTGACCACCTTCGCGGTGCAGATCGCCCGCGGCTACCGCCCGGAGCCCGTCGAACTGGTCGGGGCCGCCATCACGATCGCCGCCCTGATCGCCGCGAACCTCGCCGCCCGGCCCCGGACCACGTCGCTGCCCCGGCCGAGCGCGGTGACGGACCCGGTCGCGGTGACCGACCCGGTGGCGGTGAGCGCCCGCTGAACCGCCGACCCGGGCGGCGGCAGCAGGGGCACCTCCAGTGGTCCATCCGTGGCAGGATGAACCGCCAGGACCAGCCGTTTCCATCGATCCGTCGATGCCCGGTGAGGGGGCCGTTGTGACGTCGCTCGAAACCGAGGCCATGCGCAAGGCGGGCCAGGCGATCAGCGCGGACGCGAAGTCATTCGCCGACACGGTGCTGCCCAGGATCGCCTCGTTGACACTGCCGCGGGACGCCTTCCCGATGTTCGCCTGGAACCTGCCCGACGACTACGAGCGTGTCCGGCAGGGCGTGGACGACGTCGCCGCGGCGCTCCAGAAGACGATGGACTCGATCGGCACCGCACTGACCACCATCGCCACCCACTACGAGGAGCAGGAGCGGGTGCGGGGCGAGAACTTCACATACCAGGATTGAACGGAGCCGCGATGTCCGACTCCTCGCTCTACTCCGACCGCCTCGACGGCGACACCACCGAAAACCTGTGGGTCCTGGTCGGCATCCTCGGCACCGCGCTCGCAGCGGCCGTCTGGCCCACCGGCGGCGGCCCGGCGGTGGTGGCCGGCCTCACCGCACTTGTCGAGATCAACATCCGCACGCCGGACCCGTGGGACAAGGGTTCCGAGGCGTGGAACGACATGAGCGATGTGTTCGAGCAGTGCAAGGCGGGGCTGACCCGGGCGCGTGGTGACGTCGACACCTACTGGGCCGATCAGGGCGCCGAGGCGTTCAAGGCCTTCCTGGAAACGCGCATCGAGCCCGCACTCGACGCGATCGCACAGGCAGCGAGCAACGTACGGAACATGTGCGACGACATGTGGTGGGGTCTGACGACGAACCTGGTCAGCTACATCAGTGTCACCGGCGCGGCGTTGGTGGCGGCCGGTGTGGCCTACGCCTCCGGCCCCTACACGCCGGCCGTGCAGTGGGCGATCGTCGGGGCGTGGGCGGCGTTCGCCATCACGACGCTGACCGCCGTGCTGACCTTCGTGCAGCAGGTCTGGACGGCGGGGCGTGACGTCGGCGACGCCTTCAGCGTTCTGGAGAACATGTTCACAAGCGACAGTGACCGGATCGACACCACGAGTCTGGAGTTGCCCGAGCAGGTCCGGGTTCGCATCGCCGAGCCGAAGGGGTGGGTGAAGGAATGAGCGACGTACCAGCCTTCGAACGCGCGGCGCGCGAGGCGGAACGCGCGGCCCTGACCGGCGGGTCGCTGCGAGCGATGACCGAACAGCTCAACGGGGTCCTCGCCCGGATCACCGAGGCGCAGGAGGCGGTCTACGAGGGCACCGACGACACGGGCACAGTGGTGGTCAGGGCCACCGGCGCCGGCCGGGTCGAAGACGTCTACCTCAGCCCGCAGGCGGTCCGCGACCTCGACGCGCAGGCCCTCGGGGCGGCGTGCGTGACCGCCGTGGGTGACGCGCGGATGCGCGCCGCCCAGGCCCTGACCGCAACGATCGCCGAGGTCTCCGGGCAACCCGCTGCGGTCGACGTTCCCGCGCCGGTCCCGCAGACGTACGATCCCGCGCCGGCCGCCGAGGCCCTGCGCACCGCCGCCCGGAGGGCCCGATGAACCCCGATGCCCTGCGGGCGATCCGCCGTGACATCGCTGCCGCCATGGAGTCGGCGGCGGATTTCGTCGAGCGACCGGCGGGCGAGCAGTACCAGGCCGCGGCCGGCGACGGCGCGGTGATCGCGACCGTCGGGGTGGGCGGTCAACTGCTCGACGTACGGATCACGCCGCAGGCCCGCCGCGCCGTGGACAACCTCACCCTCGGCGAGCACGTCCGCGATGCGATTCGAGCCGCCGAGGCCGAAGCCGAGCAGGCCCGCACGGCCCTGCTCGGGTCGCTGACCATCGGCGGCCGCTCGGTCGCCGAGATCCTGGCCAACCCGGGGGCCGCGATGCCCGGCACCGACCGACCGCGGCGGCAGCGATGACGCCCCCGCAGCGCGCCGTGGTCACCATGGTGTCCGTCCTGGTCGCGCTTCTCGTCGTGGCGGGTGCGGTCTGGCTGCTCGCCGGCAGCGGACGGCCCACGGGCGGCGCCATCGCGACCGCCGGCTGGGTTCTCGTGGCCGTACTGGCCGTCTTCGGGGCCGTGGCGTTCTACCTCGGGCGTCGACGCCGGCGCTGACCAGCAGCGCGCCGCCGGCCGGGATGCCGGCGGTCGGCTCACACCGTGGGATCTGCGGTAGCAACGACCGACAGCGTTGTCCTAGACTCGACGGCACAACTGAATACCTCATCCAGAGGGGCTGAGGGATACGGCCCGACGACGCCCCGGCAACCACCCTGCGCGCTCACCGCTGAGCGACCCGCGGGGCAGGTGCCAATTCCGTCCCCGCCGCACCGTGCGATGCGGGGAAAGATGAGAGGACTCTCGACATGACGTCGACGCTCGTCGCCTCCGGCATCGACACCTCTGCCAGCCCCGCCCGCGCCCTGGTCTGCCGTGCCTGTTCGGCCCGCTACCCGCTCGCCGCGCAGCACGCCTGTTACGAGTGTTTCGGCCCGCTGGAAGTCGACTACGACACCGCCGCACTGGCCACCGTCACCCGCGAGCAGATCGAGGCCGGCCCGAACAACATCTGGCGGTACGCCGCCCTGCTCCCCGCCGGCCAGGACCCGGCCAGCCGGGTCACCCTCGACCCGGGGCTGACCCCACTGGTGGCGGCCCCGCACCTCGCCGCCGAGCTGGGCATCACCGCGCCGCTCTGGGTCAAGGACGACAGCGCCAACCCCACCCACTCGTTCAAGGACCGGGTCGTCTCGGTGGCGCTCACCGCCGCCAAGGCGCTCGGGTTCAGCCGGTTCGCCTGCGCGTCGACCGGCAACCTGGCCAACTCGGTGGCCGCCCACGCCGCCCGCGCCGGGGTGCCCTCGGTGGTCTTCATCCCCAGCGACCTGGAGCAGGGCAAGGTCATCACCACCGCCGTCTACGGCGGCGAACTGGTCGCCATCGACGGCTCGTACGACGATGTCAACCGGCTCTGCGGCGAGCTGGTGGAGACCGACGAATTCGAGGACACCGCGTTCGTCAACGTGAACGTCCGGCCGTACTACGCGGAGGGCTCCAAGACCCTCGGCTACGAGGTGGCCGAGCAGCTCGGCTGGCGGATCCCGGCACAGGTGGTCATCCCGATGGCCAGCGGCGAGCTGCTCACCAAGATCGACAAGGCGTTCTCCGAGCTGGTGGAGATCGGCCTGGTCGAGGCGCCCGCCGACGGCTGGAAGGTCTTCGGCGCGCAGTCCGCCGGCTGCAACCCGATCGCCGTGGCCCTGCACGCCGAGACCGACACGATCGTCCCGGTCAAGCCCACCGGCATCGCCAAGTCGCTCAACATCGGCGACCCGGCGGCCGGCCTCTACGCCCTGGAGGCGGTCCGCCGGACCGGCGGCTGGATGGAGTACGCCGACGACGACGAGATCCGCGCGGGCATTCGCGATCTGGCCCGTACCACCGGGGTCTTCGCCGAAACCGCGGGTGGGGTCACCGTGGCCGTGCTGCGCAAGCTGGTCGAGTCCGGTCGGCTCGACCCGACGGCCGAGACCGTCGTGTTCAACACCGGCGAGGGTCTGAAGACCATCGACGCGGTGGCCGGCCAGGTCGGGCCGACCCACCACATCAAGCCCTCGCTGCGGGCCGCCCGCGACGCCGGCCTCCTCGGCTGACGGGCTCGCTCGGACCGAGGCGCGAGTCGATCACTCGGTAACTGGGTTTTCGCTGTGAGTGTGGAAAACCCGCCGCTACGGACTTGACGGCAGGAACCGGACGGCGCAAGATGCTCCGTGCGGGAGGGCATTTCGCCGAAGACTTTTGAAGTTCTTGCGACCCAACGCCGGAGGCGTTGTGCGAGTGTCCCTCCCGACCACGTTCGATCGGGCCAGCGAGTAATTCGCTGGCCCGATCGCTTTTGTACGGTGCACGCTCACCGGCATGAGCATCACCATCGCGTCGTTCGACGGCGCCGACCGGACTTCCGTCGACGAGGCGTACCGGATCGGGGTGGCGGTCAACGACGCCGATCTGCCGGACCTGCCGCCCTTCTGCCGGCGCCGCTTCGACGCGCTGTTCCACACGCCGTTGCCCGGCACCCGGACGCTCTGGGCGCTGGCCCGACTGGACGGTGTCCCGGCCGGCTTCCTGCAACTGGACCTGCCGCAGCTCGACAACACCGACAACGCCACCGTCGAGCTGAAGGTGCGTCCGGAGCTGCGGCGCCGGGGCGTCGGTCGGGCACTGCACGAGTACGGCGTACGGCTGCTGCGCGAGCACGGCCGCAAGCGGGTCGTCGGGCTGACCGTCTCCGCGTTGCCCGACGGGCCGGCCCGGAACGTGGCGGGCGCTGCGTTCGCCGCGTCGACCGGAGCCCAGGCCGCCTTGGTCGAGGTGCGTCGCCGGCTGGAGATCGCCGAGATCGACCGGGTCGCGCTCCGCGCGGCACTCGTCGAGGCCCAGCCCCGGGCCGAGGGGTACCGATCGGTGTGCTGGCAGGGCGCCACCCCGGAGGAGTATCTGACGGACATCGCCTACCTGGACGGCCGGCTGATGATGGACGCGCCGCTTGGTGACATGCAGTGGGAGCCGGAGCAGGTGGACGCCGAGCGCATCCGCGGCACCGATCGGGCCCTGGAGGCCAAGGGCCGCCGGCGGTACCACCTCGGAATGCGACACGAGGCGTCCGGCCGGCTGGTCGCCTGGACGCTGCTGGAGGTTGGCGCCTCCGCCGACTGGCACGCCTTCCAGCAGATCACCATCGTCGACCCCGCACACCGTGGGCACCGGCTCGGCCTCATCGCCAAGGCGGAGAACCTGCACCACCTGCTCACCCACGAGCCGGCGGTGCGGAGCATCGACACCATCAACGCCGCCAGCAACAGCTACATGGTGGCAATCAACGAGCAGCTCGGCTTCCGTCCGGTGGACTCCTGGACCGACTGGCAGCTCACCCTCTGAGCCGACAGTTCACTCGGCCGTCCGTTCCAGGCGCTCGACCAACTCGCCGACCGCGGCGTGGAAGTCGTCGTCGGGAGTGAACCGGTGGCCCTGCACCGGCGGGGGCACCGTGTCGGTCGGTGGGATGAGCAGCCCCTTCGGATCCCGTACCCGACGGTCGACCCGGGCGGCCGGGTCGTCGGGTCCGTCGACGTACGGGACGAACACCGCTCCGCCCACCGCGTCGGTGTACCGCCACAGGTTGATCCACCGCCAGGCCAACCGGCCGCCGACCTCGCGCAACATCTCGTCGCTGACGTACCCCGGGAAGATTCGCCGGTACCGGTTGCCGAGCGGGGAGCCGTAGGTCAGCAGGGCCACCCGCCGGCGGCAGCGGTCCGGGAGTTGAAGGACCGTCGCCGCCGCGAGCACGCTGCCGTGACTCTGCCCGGACAGCAGCACCGCGTTCCCGTCGGCGGTGAGCTGCCCGATCCGGCGGGTCAGCTCCGGGACCGCCCGCTCGACGTAGCACGGCGGGGCGAGCGGATGCGCGGCACGCGGCCAGAAGGTGGCCAGCTCCCAGAGCACCCCGACCAGCCGGATCGCGCCGGATCGGTAGGCGACGAGTCCCATCACCGCGAGGACCGTGGCGAACAGCCCGATCAGCAGGGCGCCCAGGTCGGTCACGAAGATCACCGGACGGGCCAGCGGCTCGCCGCCCAGCCGCAGCGCGAGCGCACCCGGGCCGGGACCGATCACCGAGAGCCCGGCCGCCGCGAGAGTGAGCAGCGCCAACACCACGTACGCGGTGGCCAGCAGCGGCCCGAGCCGATCCGTGAGTCGGGCGCGCATGATCGTGTCGCGGACGGCCCGGACCCGTTCCGGGGCCGCCCGGGAGGCTTCCGGATAGTCCCGCCGGACCAGTTCCTCGGCCTCCCGGCGGCGACGATCCCGGCCGATCCGGGGTCCGAGCAGGGCCGTCACCACCACCAGGAGCACGGCGAGGGAGAAGCCGAGGGTGGCCCAGCGGAAGGCGGTCGGCGGCGACAGCGGTGGCGCACCAGGCGGCAGCGGCCTTGCCGGCGTCGGGCTGGAACCACGGTCCAGATACTCGGCGAGCCCGTAGGTCAGGCCCGAGTCGTAGGCGACGCCCAACCCGATCGCGACGGTTGTCAGCACCGGCGCGCCCAGCCCGGCCAGCAGGAAGAGCGGCCGGGGAAGGGAACGGCGCTGCACCACGACCACCAGGCCGAGCATCGCGAGCAGCACCACCTGCCCGGCGAACAGCCCGGCGACCAGCATCCCGTACCCCGGCAACATCCCCTCGGCCCTCCACGGCGGCCGGGGCAGCAACGCGTACCCCAGGGTCAGCGCGGTGAGCGCGACGGCCAGCCAGCGGATCGTGCGCGAACTCCGCTGGTTCTGCTCTCCGCGCCGCTCGATCGCCGGCCGGCAGAGCAGCACCACCGCGGCGGCGAGCAGTGCGACGTCCGCAGCCAGCAGCAGCCAGCCGGGCGCTGTGGCGTCGTGCGGCGTCAGAGCCAGCAGCAGACTGAGGTCGAGCGTGCCCAGCGCCACAGCGACGTGGACCGACCGCAGGCGACGCAGCAGCGAGCGGGTGTCCCAGAAGGCGAGCGCGTCGAGCCGGTCCGCACCCACGCCGGGCGCGTGGTCGCTGTCCTCGGGGAGCTGCCAGGTCCGGGCACCGAGTCGCCAGATCAGGACGATGGCGATGATCGGCGGTACGGCCAGCAGCGCGAGTCGCTGCCCGGGCGGCACGTCGCCCAGCCAGGAAAGCTCCCGCCGCCCCTCCAGGCACCTCGGGTAGGCCGCGCACTGCCACGCGATCAGGTCGAGGGACACCCCGACGGTGGAGAGCACGTACATAGCGGTCATCGTCGCGGCCAACAGCCGGCACAGCGCCCGCGCGACGCGGCCGCCGCGTCCGGTGACCGGCAGCATCCAGACCGCGATGTTGCTGAGCATGAACGGCAAGAGCAGGACCAGGGAAAACGTCCGGGTCGCGGTGCCGCCGGTCAGCCTGCTCCAGCGGTACGCCTCAAGCGTCACCCCGTCGCGGTCAGCGGGTGCACCGTAGCCGGGCCGGGGCCGGTAGAAGCCGGCGTTGTCGTCTCCCGCGACCCGCGCGACGATCGGTCGGTCGAGGATCGTCTCGGGCCCCTTGTCGGCGACCCCGTGCACCCGGATCTCGGTGATCCTCACCCGCAGCCCTCCCGTGGCCGGCTCTCCTGGCCGGAAGGCCCGCGGTTACCCGCTGCCGCCGTCGGCAACCCCGGTGTTGTCGGTCATTGGCGCTTCTGCACCCGAACCCGACTGCGGCATGATGGCGGGCATGACGGAGACCCCGCATCCCCTGTACGACAGGCACGCCGACACCCTCAACCGTGCGCTGACCGCGATCACGGAGCGGGGCTACTGGTCCGCCTATCCCGAATCCCCCAGCCCCCGGGTGTACGGCGAGACCGCCGCCGCCGACGGCAAGGCCGCCTTCGAGGCGTACCTCGGCGGTGACTTCCCGCTCGACCAGCCCGGCGCGGACGTCCGGGTCGCCACCGAGACGAGCCCGTTCGGGGTGGAGTTGGCGGTGCGTTACCCGCACGCCGGCACCGGCGAACTGGTCGACGCCGCCTCCGCCGCGCTGCCGGCGTGGCGCGACGCCGGCCCGCAGGCCCGGGTGGGCGTCTGCCTGGAGATCCTCGACCGGCTGCACAAGCACATCTTCGAGCTGGCCAACGCGGTGCAGTTCACCAGCGGGCAGGCGTTCGTGATGGCCTTCCAGGCCGGTGGCGCGCACGCGCTGGACCGGGCGTTGGAAGCGCTGGCGTACGCGTACGCCGAGATGACCCGGCACCCGGGCACGGCGGGCTGGGAGAAGGCCGCCGGCAAGGGTGACCCGCTGCGGATGACCAAGACGTTCCACGTGGTGCCGCGTGGGGTGGCGCTGGTGATCGGCTGCAACACCTTCCCGACCTGGAACTCGTACCCCGGGCTGTTCGCCTCCCTGGTCACCGGCAACCCGGTGATCGTCAAGCCGCACCCGCGTGCGGTGCTGCCGCTGGCCATCACCGTGAAGTACGCCCGGGAGGTGCTCGCCGAGGCCGGGTTCGACCCGAACCTGATCATGCTGGCGGCCGAGGCGCCCGGTGAGAAGCTCGCCAGCGACCTGGCCCTGCACCAGGCCGTCCGGATCGTCGACTTCACCGGCTCCACCGAGTACGGCGACTGGCTGGAGACGCACGCGCGGCAGGCATCGGTCTACACCGAGAAGGCCGGCCTCAACACCGTCGTCATCGACTCCACCGACGACTTCGCCGGCATGTGCCGCAACCTCGGGTTCACGCTGACCCTCTACAGCGGGCAGATGTGCACCACCTCACAGAACATCCTCATCCCGGCCGGCGGCATCGAGACCGACCAGGGGCACAAGAGCTTCGACGAGGTGGCCGGCGGGATCGCCGCCGCAGTCGGCAAGCTCACCGCCGACCCGGCCCGAGGTGTGGAGCTGACCGGCGCCATCGTCAACGACGGGGTGCTGGAGCGGCTGGCCGAGGTGACCAAGGTCGGCGAGCCGGTGCTGGAGTCGCGGGCCGTGGCCCACCCGTTCTACGCCGACGCGGTGGTGCGTACCCCGACGATCGTGAAGCTGACCGCGGACGACGCGGAGACGTACGGCCGGGAATGGTTCGGGCCGATCTCGTTCGCCATCGCGACCGACTCCACCACGCACAGCCTGGAGCTGCTGCGCCGGACGGTCGGCGAGAAGGGCGCGCTCACCGCCGGGGTCTACTCGACCGACGAGGCCGTGCTGGACGCCACCGAGGCGGTGGCGGTCGAGGTCGGGGTGCACCTGTCCTGCAACCTCACCGGCGGTGTCTTCGTCAACCAGTCGGCGGCGTTCTCCGACTTCCACGGCAGCGGGGCCAACGCGGCGGCCAACTCCGCGCTGACCGACGGGGCGTACGTCGCCAACCGGTTCCGGATCGTGCAGTCTCGGCGGCACGTCTGACCCTGGTTGCGGTTGGGGGTTTCCGGGGCGGTCCCGTTCCTCGCGGTTGGGGGTTCGGGGCGGCCCCGTCCCTTGCGGTTGGGGGTTCGGGGCGGCCCCGTCCCTTGCGGTTGGGGGTTTCCGGGGCGGCGGCCCCGTCCCTTCGGTTGGGGTTTCCGGGGCAGCCCGACCCGCTCCGGGCGGTCAGGCTTGATCCCTGCGCGGGTCGGGCTGCCCCGGAAACCCGCCGTGGGCGCGGTGGTCGTCGACGTGTCCGGCCCGGAGCCTCCGCTCCACCCATGATCGTGCTCGATCCAGGAAGTAGTGGCCTCTCGTCGGAGGGTTACCACTACATCCTGGATCGAGCGTGATCATCACGGCTGGCGCCGCGTACCGGGACCGGCCCTGCCTGGCGCGATCTCCCCGGCGGCGCCGCGCACCGGGACCGGCCCTGCCTGGCGCGATCTCCCCGGCGGCGCCGTCGTACCGCGACCGGCGGCGGGTTGGGTGCCTTGTGAGTCAGGCTGGTCGGCGCATCTGTAGTTCGGTGAGGGCTGGGACGGTGGGGTGGGGGACCCGTACCCCGGTGTCCTTGAAGCCCAGGCGCTGGTAGGCGCGGTAGGCGCGGTCGTTGCCGACCACCACCTCCAGCATCAGCTCCGGTCGGCCACAGGCCCGCGACCAGGCGGCCACCCCGTCGATCAGCTCGCCGAGCAGGCCACTGCCGCGCCAGGCCGGAGTGACGTACACGGCGTAGATCACGGTCAGCCCCGGTTCGTTGGGGTGGGTCGTACCACCGGCGTGCCCGACCAGTCGGCCGCCCGGGTCGGCGACGAACTGCGCGTTACCGGCACCGGCCGAGGTGTACGTGACCCGGGCGGCGAACTCGTTGTGCGGTCGGGCCGCCGCGTCCGCCAGCGTCTCCAGGAAGGCCAACGGCGCGTCGGCCAGCATCTCCAGGCGCAGCGCCCGCATCCGGGCGGCGTCCTCCGGCCGGACCCGGCGGATCTCCGCGAGCCGTGCGGCCGGCGAGCCCATGTCGGTGGTCATGTCCGCATGCCTACCACAGGGCAGGGATGGCGTTTCACGAGCTGGGCCCGATCGCCGTCATCTCGGGGGCGGCCCTGCGGCCTGCCCCCATTCGGAATGACGCCGGCGAATCCGGTGGCTCCAGAATCCGGCCGGTCAGCGTGGCCGGGACGCCCCGAAGTGTGTCTGATTTGTGGCCGTGCGCGGCCGTCACTCCTCGTGTAGCGTGCGATTTCGGTCACCTGCTTCAACGGCGGTCATCGATCGCTGAGTCGGTGGTCCGGGGCGCCCGGCCGTGCCGTGCGCCGAGTCAGGCAACGCCGCGCAGAGTGAGGGAAGTGCACCGTGGCACAGGGCTCCGTGAAGTGGTTCAACGCCGAAAAGGGCTACGGCTTCATCGCCGTCGACGGCGGTCAGGACGTGTTCGTCCATTTCTCCGCGATCGAGATGGACGGCTACAAGGCGCTGGACGACGGTCAGCGGGTCGAGTTCGAGATCACCCAGGGCCAGAAGGGCCCACAGGCAGAGCACGTACGCGTCATCGGCTGAGCTTCCTGGCCGATCGGCCCCGCGGGTCGGGGCTGCGGCAGGGGCGCGCAGCCGGGAAGATCGTGAACCGTTCCAGCCGATGTGAGGAGCGTTCATGACCGACCAGCCGCCCCCGCCCACTTCGTCCCCCGGGTCGGGGGAGCCGGACCCGTCCGATCCGTCCTCGCCCGCCGGCAGCCCCGGCCACGCCGGTCCGCCGCCCGGCTGGGGGTCGGGCATGCCCCCGGCCGGCCCGCCCTCCGGCCCCGCCGGTCCGCCGCCCGGCTGGGGGGCGGGCATGCCCCCGGCCGGCCCGTCCGCCGGCCCCGCCGGTCCGCCGCCCGGCTGGGATCCCGGGCAGGGTGCCTGGGGTGCGGCCCCGCCGCCGCAGGGCTGGGTGTTCCCGCCCACCGGGGGCTACCCGCCCGGGTCGGGTCCCTACGGCGGGCAGCCGTGGTATCCGGGGCCGCCGGTCGGCTGGTACCCGCCGGGTTACGGGTTCGACCCGCACGACGCCCTGGTCACGCCGCCCGGTGCCGGCATCGGCGGCTGGTTCAACCGGTGCGGGGGAGCGCTGCGTCGGGGCTGGCGGCAGTTGGTGCCGATCATGCTGCTCACCCAGGTGCTGCCGGCGGCGGTGCTCTCGGTGGTCTCCCTCGGGCTGGACCCGTCGGCGAAGTGGGCCGCCCAGGCCGAATCGACGTCGACCCCCGCGCTGCCGGACAATTTCGCCGCCGAGTTGCTGAGCCTCCTGGTCCTGCTGATCGGCGGCAGCCTGGTGGTCGGGTTGGTGCAGGCCGTCGGGTGGGCCGCCGGCACCTGGGTGATCACCAAACAGGCGGCCGGTCAGCCGGCCAGCCTGGAGTCTGCGCTGCGCTACGGCCTGCGTCGGGCACTCGGGCTGTGGGGCTGGACCCTGTTGGTCAGTCTGCTCATCGGCGTCGGTGTCTGTTTCTGCGTGCTGCCGGGCATCTACCTGGCCTTCGCGCTGAGCATGGCCGGTCCGGTCTATCTCTTCGAACGGCACAACCCGATCGGTCGATCGTTCCGGATGTTCCACGACCGGCTCGGCCTGCTGCTCGGACGGGTGGCCCTGGTGGCCGTGGCGGTGCTCGTCGGCACCCTGGTCCCCGGTGGCCTGGAAGGGATCGGCACCTCCGCCCTCGGAACGGATCCGTTCTCCTCGGCGGGTACCGCCGCCGGGACGGTGGTGGTGATCGGGATCACCGCCGTGCTGGCCCTGCCGGCCCACCTCGCTCAGATGATCGGTCTGCTGGTGACGTATGCCGAGCAGCGTGCCCATGAGGCGCCGGTGAACACCGCTGGACTGGCCGCGGAACTCGGCTGAGCGGCGGCGTCGTGCTTGCACTCGGCAGGGGAGAGTGCTAAACAAGTCATTGGCACTCGCATACCGTGAGTGCCAATGGTCGGGACGGTGGGGCCAGGTTGCACCGGCGTGGAGACGCCGGGGCGGCACATGGCCGGTCGTCGCGGGCTATCCGGCCCGGCCGAAGGACGTCGTCGTCGCCAGGTGGCGACGTCCCAAGGTGCGTACACCAGGCGGCCCATCCGGGGCACACATCTCGGGTGGCCCGTGAGTGTCCAGGAGGACAACGCCGTATGGCCAAGATGATCGCGTTCGACGAAGAGGCGCGCCGCGGCCTCGAGCGGGGCATGAACCAGCTCGCCGACGCCGTAAAGGTGACCCTCGGCCCCAAGGGCCGCAACGTCGTGCTCGAGAAGAAGTGGGGTGCCCCCACCATCACCAACGATGGTGTGAGCATCGCCAAGGAGATCGAGCTCGAGGACCCGTACGAGAAGATCGGCGCTGAGCTGGTCAAGGAGGTCGCCAAGAAGACCGACGACGTTGCCGGTGACGGCACGACGACGGCGACCGTCCTGGCCCAGGCCCTGGTTCGCGAGGGCCTGCGCAACGTGGCCGCTGGCGCCAACCCGATGGCCCTGAAGCGGGGCATCGAGGCCGCGGTCGCGAGCGTCTCGGAGGAGCTGTCCAAGCTCGCCAAGGACGTCGAGACCAAGGAGCAGATCGCCTCCACCGCCTCCATCTCCGCTGGCGACAGCACCGTCGGCGAGATCATCGCCGAGGCGATGGACAAGGTCGGCAAGGAAGGCGTCATCACCGTCGAGGAGAGCAACACCTTCGGGCTGGAGCTGGAGCTCACCGAGGGTATGCGCTTCGACAAGGGCTACATCTCGGCCTACTTCATGACCGACCCGGAGCGTATGGAGGCCGTCTTCGACGACCCGTACATCCTGATCGCCAACAGCAAGATCTCGTCGGTGAAGGACCTGCTCCCGATCCTGGAGAAGGTCATGCAGTCGGGCAAGCCGCTGCTGATCATCGCCGAGGACCTGGAGGGCGAGGCCCTCGCCACCCTGGTGGTCAACAAGGTCCGTGGCACCTTCAAGTCGGTCGCCGTCAAGGCGCCGGGCTTCGGTGACCGCCGCAAGGCCATGCTGACCGACATCGCCATCCTCGCCGGTGGCCAGGTCATCAGCGAGGAGGTCGGCCTCAAGCTCGACGCCGCCAGCCTCGACATGCTGGGCCGCGCCCGCAAGGTCGTGGTGACCAAGGACGAGACCACCATCGTCGACGGTGCCGGTGACGCCGAGCAGATCCAGGGCCGGGTCAACCAGATCCGGGCCGAGATCGACAAGAGCGACTCCGACTACGACCGGGAGAAGCTGCAGGAGCGGCTGGCCAAGCTGGCCGGCGGCGTTGCGGTGATCAAGGTCGGCGCGGCCACCGAGGTCGAGCTCAAGGAGCGCAAGCACCGCATCGAGGACGCCGTTCGCAACGCGAAGGCCGCCGTCGAGGAGGGCATCGTCCCGGGTGGTGGCGTGGCGCTGGTCCAGGCCGGCAAGACCGCCTTCGACAAGCTCGACCTGGTCGGCGACGAGGCGACCGGTGCGAACATCGTCAAGGTCGCGCTGGACGCCCCGCTGCGGCAGATCGCCGTCAACGCCGGCCTTGAGGGCGGCGTCGTGGTGGAGAAGGTCCGTAACCTCGAAGCGGGTCACGGTCTGAACGCCGCCAACGGCGAGTACGTCGACCTGCTGGCCGCGGGCATCATCGACCCGGCCAAGGTGACGCGCTCGGCGCTGCAGAACGCCGCTTCCATCGCGGCGCTCTTCCTCACCACCGAGGCTGTTGTCGCGGACAAGCCGGAGAAGACCCCGGCTGCCCCGGCTGGCCCGGGTGGCGGGGACATGGACTTCTGAGTCCAGTTCCGACACCGAACGGGGCGGGCCGCTGACGCGGTCCGCCCCGTTCGTCGTCAGGTCGGCAGTGGGCGCTGGTTGCGCCGCTTCTGTGCCCGGTTGTACGGCGGAAGCAGTTGGATCGGCGCGTCCACCATCTCCTGCGGCTCCTCGGCCACCGACGGCTCACCGTCGGTGGTCATCTCGGCCAGTTGCTCGGCGTCGCCGTAGTCGAGCCGGTCGAACGGCAGTTGGCCGGGGAGTTCACCCACCGGTTTCCAAGTGATCGGCGTGCCGTCCTCGGTCTGGTTGTCATCCGTGGTCATGGCTGCCTCCTCTACCGAAACGGTAGGGGGCGTCGATGGCCCACGCGGGCGAATGGATCTATGTCCTGTTTGCCCCGGTTATGACCTGGACAGGGTTCGCCGGTACAGGAAGAAGACCCGCTCGATCCACGCACCCGCGCTGCCCGAATAGAACGGCACCGGCCCTACCCAGCCGATCTGTGCCCGGCCCAGCCCTGCCGCCCGCTGGTCGCGCAGGCAGCGCCGCAACAGCACCCCACCGATGCCCGACCCCTCCACGGCCGGCGCGGTGCCCATCGGCCCGAACCAACTCGGCCGGGACGACCCGTACGCGGCGAAGCCGAGAACCTCGCCGTCCCGCTCCGCCAGGTGGCAACCGGCGTCGGCGCGCCCCACGGACCCGGCCAACTCGCCGTCCCACGTTCCGCCGAAGGTGGACCGGGCGAACGCGGTCAGCGCCGGCAGGTCCGCCGGCTCCGCCCGGCGTACGGTGACGCCCTGGTCGGCCAGCCGCTGCTCCGTCGCCTCGGTGGACCGCAGTGCCGGCGACCCGTCGTACGACAGGTCCGCGGTCATGTTCCAGGCGGTCCGGTCCTGCTGGTAGCCGAGTGCGAGGGCGGCGCAGACGGCCGGCGTGTAGCGGACGTCGATTCCCGGCCACGCGTAGTACGGCGGGTTTCCGGCCAGCAACACCTCGGTCGCCCCGCGCTCGGCGAGGACCCGCTCGGCTCGCTGGAGCAGCGCCCGGCCGACGCCTCGACGCCGCTGATCCGCGAGGACCGCGACCAGGTCCACGTGCCCGATCCCCGGCTCGGTCGACGACACCGAACAGATCAGCACCCCCACCAGGTCCGCACCCCGGTACGCGCCCAGCCCGACCACCGGCCGGTCGGCGGTGGCCCGGGCCCAGAGCACGTCCACGATGGCAGCCGCCTCGGCGGCGTCCTCGGGCAGGTCGAGAGCCTGCTGGCAGAGCTGTACGACGCTGGGGGCCAGGTCGGCGGTCAGCTCGGTGACGGTGATCTCGGCGTCCATGGTCGCCGACCCTAGATCACCGAGTGTCGGGTCGCACCCCCGGCTCAGCACTTCAGGAAGGAAACCTGCCTATTGCTGGGCGGCGCGAACGGCGGCGTACGCGTCGACCTGACCGGCACCGGTGACGTTCGACGGCGCACCGCAGGCGTCGGAGGGGCTGTCGGAGCGGTAGGTGGGCGTCGCCGCCGTGGCGGTGTCCCGCAGGATCTGCCGGGTCCGGGCCACGTCGCCGACCAGCGCCGGGTTCGCCGACCACATCAGCGCGACCACCCCGGCCACCTGCGGGGTCGCCATCGACGTGCCGTCCAGCGCGGCGTACGTGCCGCCCGGCATTGCCGACACGACACCCACCCCCGGTGCCAGCACGTCCGGTTTACCCGAGCCGCCGGGCACCGGCCCCCGCGAGGAGAACTCGGCGACCCGCCGCTGGGCGTCCACCGCACCCACCGTCAGCACGTCCGGGTACGGGGCGGGCGGATCGTCGATCGACGCGCACCACGGGCCGGTGTTGCCGGCCGCGGCGACCACGAAGATCCCGGCGGCGTCGAGGGCGGCGGTGGCCGGCCGCAGAACCCGCTGGTCGCAACCCTCGATGGGCGGGCAGCCCCACGAGTTGGTCAGCACCTGCGGGGCGCGCTCCGGACGGCCGTCGGTGAACGGGTCGCCGCCGGCCGGGAAGGGCGCCAACATGAACTGGAGACAGTCCAGGTAGTGCGCCGGGCTGCCGAGGTTGCGGTCCAGGTTGACGCAGCCCACCCACTGCGCGTCCGGCGCCACCCCGATGCCGTCCCGCCCGACCGCGCTGCCCACCGTGTGGGTGCCGTGCCCGCCCTGGTCGGTCGGGCTCCGGGTGTCGTCCCACGGGTCGTACCAGGAGTCGTCCCCACCACGGAACCCGGCTCGTAGCGCCGGATGGCCGCCGTCCACCCCCGAATCGGAGCTGCCGACCACGATGCCAGTGCCGGTGACCCGGAGTTGGGACCACACCCGGTCGGCACCGATCTGGCTGATGTTCCACTGCGGGCCGGTGGGCTTGGGTGCGGTGCCCCGGTTCTGCCCGGCCGGGGCCGGGAGTGGCCGCAGGCGCTGGCTGACCAGCACCCGCGCCACCTCCGGCCGGCGGGCGAGCCAGGCCCGCACCGCCGGGCCGCCGTCCACCTCGACGGCGTTGACCAGGTAGTACGACACCGGGTCGAGACGCAGCCGGTTCAACCCTCGCAGCAGGTCGCCCTGGCTCTGCTCGGCGGTCGTCACCAGCCGCCGGTAGACCTCCGCCGCGCGGGCGTCCCGTCCCGCTCGACCCGGCGCGGCGGCCGGAAGATCGCTCAGGTTGGCCTGCGTACGCAGCACCACGAACAGCCGCTCGCCGTACAGACCCGGCTGGCCGGGGCCGAGGTCGACCGCCCCGAACGCCACCAGCAGCACCACGGCCGCCACCGCGGCGACCCGCCGGTTCGGGGTGCGTGCCGTCGGCCGGGCGAGCAGCACCGCGTACCCGACGGCGACCAGGACCGCGACGGCGAGCCCGACGCCGGCGGCGGTTGCCACCCAGAACGGGATGTCCCGGGTGCCGACCAGCAGCAGGCTGATCTCCTCGGGGTCGGTGAAGGCCAGCGGGCCGAGCGCGGCCAGGCCCACGAGCCAGCCGGTCGCCGTTCGGCCGGCGCGGATGGCCTCGGCCGGATCGGCGGCGGGCCGCCAGGTCGCCGCCCAGAGTGCGGCCAGGGTGAAACCCACCGGCGGCAGGGTCAGCAGCGCGGGCAACTGCGCGCCGGACTGCCCGGCCCCGGCCGCGAGCAGCAGCAGCGCCACCCCGGCGACCAGGCCGCCCACCAGCACCAGCCGAGCCGGCCGAGGCGGGCGCCCCACCGCGAACGGGGCCCAGAAGGGGGCGTCCAGCAGAGTCGCGGCCAGCACCCCGAGCGCGGCGGCCGCCAGCAGCGCGAGCGCGGTCTCCAGGAGGCCGCCGAGCGCGCCCAGCCAGGCCCACGGCAGCAGCAGCGCCAACCCGGCGGCGACCGCGAGCAACGGCACCGGGCCGGATCGGCGCACGCGCCGTCCGACCGGCTCCGCGTTCCCGGTGGTCGCGGACCGTGTGGCGTCGTCGTCTCCGGTGGCCTCGGGCCGTGTCACGTCGCTGTCTCCGGAGGGTGCCGGCCCGCGGACCGGGCCGACGAGCCCGGGGTACGCCCACCGGCGCGCCGCCCAGCGCACGGCGAGCGCGCCGAGCAACGCGGCGCCGGCCAGCGCGGCGAGGTACGCCTCGTGGTGCACCGGCGGTACGACCCGCAGCAGTGTGAGCACGCCGAGTGCGAGTGCCCCGATCAACCAGGCCCGCCCGGTGGCCCGGACCGCGCCCGACCGGGGCAGGACGGCCAGCAGCAGGGCGGGCGTGCCGGCCAGCACGACGGCGGCCAGGCCGAGCACCGGCCAGAGCCAGCCGAGCCGGTCCCGTCCGAAGCCCAGCAGCACCTGGTCGGTGAGCCAGCCACCGGTCTGGGTGCCCACGGTGACAGCAACCGTCCAGCAGCCGACCAGCACGGCCGCGACCACCGGCCACGGGGAACTGCGGTCGCTGAAGCCGGGCTGCGCAGGTTGACCGTGCATCCGAGAACCTTACGACTACGACGAAGGCTTTCAACCCGACCGTCGGGTTCCGGCGCTTCGAAGAACCGTGCGGATCCTGGCCGGGATCGGGTGGCCGGACGTGTCGTGCGCTTCGGAGCAGGTAGGCGCGGTGCGGAGCGGGCGGCGAATGTCGACACGGCAGCTCGACGGTTACGGTGGACGGGTGCGCGACCCCAATATCTCCCGATCCGTCGCCGGTCAGCTCTCACCGGTCCGCCGTGCGTCCGACCTGCGTCGACTGCGTGCCGAGCGCTTCGACGTGCTGGTCATCGGGGGCGGGGTGACCGGAGCCGGTGCCGCCCTGGACGCGGCGTCCCGTGGCCTGAAGGTGGCGCTGGTCGAGGCGCGTGACCTTGCCGCCGGGACCTCCAGCCGGTCCAGCAAACTCATCCACGGTGGCCTGCGCTACCTGGAGCAGTTGGAGTTCCACCTGGTCCACGAGGCGCTCACCGAGCGCGGCCTGCTGGCCACCCGGCTCGCGCCGCACCTGGTACGCCCGGTGCCGATCATGGTGCCGCTGCCGGCCGGGCGGGGCCTGCGGGACCTTCCGGCCCGGGTCTTCCGCCGTTCCTACTACGGCGCCGGGGTCGCCGCGTACGACGCCTTCGCCGGGATCTTCGGCGGTGGCCGGGGCATGCCCCTGCACCGTCACCTGACCCGGGAGGGTGCCCGGCGGATCTTCCCGAGCCTGCGGCCCGATGCGCTGGCCGGGGCGATCCGCTACTACGACGGGCAGGTCGACGACGCCCGGCTGGTGGTCACCCTGGCCCGGACCGCGGCCAGCCTCGGCGCCACGGTGGTGAGCAGTGCCCGCGCCGTCGGGTTGATCCGGCAGGCGCGCGAGGTGACCGGCGTCCGCGTCCGGGACCTGGAGGCGCCGCCGGGCTCGCCGGACGCGGAGTTCGAGGTGCAGGCCCGCACCGTCATCGCCGCCACCGGCGTGTGGAGCGACGACATGTCCCGGATGCTCAACGACGTTGGCCTGCGGCCCGGCGTCCGCGTGCGCGCCTCCAAGGGGGTGCACCTGGTGGTGCCCCGCTCGGCGATCACCGGCGAGACGGGGCTCATCCTGCGTACGGCGAGTTCGGTGCTGTTCGTCATCCCGTGGGGCGGGCACTGGATCATCGGCACCACGGACACCGACTGGCGGCTGGACCGTTCCCATCCGGCCGCCTCGGCCCGCGACATCGACTACCTCCTCCAGCAGGTCAACACCGTGCTGGACCGGCCGCTCACCACGGACGACATCGAGGGGGTGTACGCCGGGCTGCGGCCGCTGCTGGCCGGCGAGGCCGACTCGACCTCGAAGCTCTCCCGGGAGCACGCGGTCTTCGAGCCGATGCTCGGGCTGCTGCTGGTCGCCGGCGGCAAGTACACGACGTACCGGGTGATGGCGTCCGACGTGGTCGACCGGGCCGCTCGCCGGCTCGGCGGCACCCGCTCGTCGCGCACCGCCGACCTGCCGCTGCTCGGCGCGGACGGGTACCCGGCCATGTGGCGGGACCGGGCCGACCTGGCTCGCCGGCACGGCGTGCCGGTGGGCGTGGTGGAGCACCTGCTGGAGCGGTACGGCACCCTCACCCTGGACCTGCTGGCGCTGGTCGACGCCGATCCTCTGCTGGCGTCCCCGCTGGCTGGTGCTCCGGAGTATCTGGCGGCGGAGGTCGCCTACGCGGCGCGGGCCGAGGGCGCGCTGCACCTGGAGGACGTGCTGACCCGGCGGACCCGGATCTCGTTCGAGACCAGCCACCGGGGGCTGGAGTCGGCGGAGCACACCGCCGAGTTGATGGGCGCGGTGCTCGGTTGGGACGCGGCCACCCGGGCCCGCGAGGTCGAGCACTACCGGGCCCGGGTGGAGGCGGAGCGGCAGTCCCAGTTGATGCCGGACGACGCGGCGGCGGACGCGGCCCGCCTCGGTGCTCCGGACGTCCGGGGTTACGCGGCCGACCGGGGTGACGACGATCAGGCGGAGCTGCGCTCGTCCGCTCGATGACGAATTGCGACGTTACCGATGGGTAACCATCGATACCGGCCCGGATGGTGGTTTCGAACGCTACCTACGGTGGGGTAGGTTTCCGCGCGTGCTACCCCGCGCGCGCCCTCGTCTGCTCCTACCCCTGCTCGCCGTCGCGCTCGTCGGCGCCCTGACCGGGTGCTCCCTCTTCGACGGCGACAAGCCGCGCACCCCGGTGGCGCAACCGACGGCCGGCACGGCGGGTGGCGGTTCGCAGCTGGAGATCCCCACCACGGTCGCCGCCGGTCAGGTCAGCCTGCTCCAGCGGCTCGGCGAAGACGGGCCGATGCGCACCCTGAGCGTCGAGCGGAACGGCGCGTGGCAGTGCATCGACTGCGCCGGCGACGGCGTGACCTCCCGGGGCACCCTCGCACCGGAGCTGACCGAACGGCTCCAGGTGCTGCTCGCCAACCCTGCGCTGGCCGACGAGACCGATCAGGCCCGGCGGTACCGGACAACCTGCATCGACGCGCTGACGTCCAGCCTCATCACCTCGGCCGGGCTGATCACCTCGCAGGACTGCCCGGGTGAGGAACTCACGCCGGTCGCCGGGGAGATCCTGCTGCTGCTCACCCAGGCGACCCCGGCCGAGGTCAAGGGCTGACCGCAGCCGGTCACAGCACCTTGCCCGGGTTGAGCAGGCCGGCCGGGTCGAGTGCCGACTTGATCGCCTGATGCACCCGGACACCGACCGGCCCGATCTCCCGGGCCAACCAGTCGCGCTTGAGCAGCCCCACTCCGTGTTCGCCGGTGCACGTGCCGCCCAGATCCAGGCCAAGCCGCATGATCTCGTCGAAGGCCCGCCGACCCCGCTCCACGCTCGCCGGGTCGGCCCGGTCGACCACGATGTTCGGGTGCATGTTGCCGTCCCCGGCGTGCCCCACCACGCCGATCGGCACCTCGCACTCGGCCGCGATCCGGGCGACCCCGTCCAGGAGCGCCGCGAGCGCGCCGCGCGGCACGGCCACGTCGTCGATCACCAGACCGCCGTTGCCACCCGGGTAGGCCTCGGCCGCGAACTTCTCCATGGCCGGGTGGGCCAGCCGGCGGGCCTGGAGCAGCGCCGCCGCCTCCACCGCGTCGGTGGCCGCGTAGACCTCGTCGGCGCCGACGGCCTCGCACACCTCGGCCAGCACGGCCAGGTCGTCCGCCGCCCGGGAGCCGGTGTCGGCGGCGGCCAGCAACAGGGCCTGCGCGTCGGTCCGCAACCCCATCGGCTGGTACGCCTCGATCGCCCGCAGGTGGGTCTGGTCCAGCAACTCCAGCAGGCTGGGGGTGAGCCCGCGAGCCGCGATCTCGGCCACCGCCGCGCCGGCCGTGGCGGTGGATCCGAAGACCGCCACGAGGGTCAGCGACTCGGCCGGGGCGGGCCGCAGCGCCACGGTCACCTCGGTGATCACGCCGAGGGTGCCCTCCGAACCGACGAACAGTCGGGTCAGGTCGTAACCGGCCACCCCCTTGGCCGTACGCCGGCCGGTGCGTAGCACCTCACCGGAGGCGAGCACCACCTCCAGGCCGAGCACGTACTCGGTGGTCACTCCGTACTTCACACAGCACATGCCGCCGGCGTTGGTGGCCACGTTGCCGCCGATCGTGGACGACTCCCAGGAGCCGGGGTCCGGCGGGTACCAGAGGCCCTGTTTCGCCACCGCACCGGCCAGCGTCGCGTTGACCACCCCCGGCTGGACCACCGCGATCCGGCTCACCGGGTCGATCTCCCGGATCTCGTTCATCGCGACGGTGCTGAGCACCACCGCGCCGTCCACCGCGTTCGCCGCGCCGGCCAGCCCGGTCCGCGCGCCCTGCGGCACCACCGGTACGCCGTGCCGCGCCGCCGCCTGGATCACGGCGACCACCTGCTCGGTGTCGCGCGGGCGGGTCACCACCAGCGGGACGCCGGCGGCGCACAGGTCGGCTTCGTCGCGCTGGTGCATGCGCAGCAGGTCGGGGTCGGTGAGCACGGCGTCGTCACCGAGCGCGGCGCGCAGGTCGTCGAGGAGCGCGGTGGGGGCCATGCAGCCGAGGCTAGGTCGCCGACCGGCGATCATCAACATGATCGACTGGGCGGGATAACTTGGGCACCATGCTCTACCTGGACCGGCCGGCCTGGCCGTGGCGTGGTCGGCTCTGGTCGCACCTGATCAGCGACGTCTCGTACGCCGAGCTGCACGTCTTCGCCGAGGCGCTCGGCGCGCCCCGGCGCGGCTTCGACCGGGACCACTACGACATACCGGCCGACCGGTTCGCAGCGGCGGTGTGGCTCGGTGCCCAGGTGGTGCCGAGTCGGGAGCTGGTCCGGTTGCTCCGCGCCGCCGACCTGCGTCGGCCGAAGCACCTGGTCAACCCGCGTTCTCCGGCGCCCCGGTGAGGGCGGTCAGCTCGCGGCGCACATTGTCCCGGGCGGGCTCTTCCCACCGGCTCGCCAGCGGTGGCGACCGGAACAGCGCGGGCAGTGCCAGCAGGCCGGTCAACACGGCGGCCCGCCCAGCCCGGAAGGCCGGCTCCGGCACATGGGCGTACTCCCGGCGGATCGCCGCCGCGTAACGCTCGTAGTTGGCCGGCGGCGCGGCCAGCACGGCCAGGTCCGCATCGCAGAGCAGCGCGCCGTCCCGGTCGCCCGGTGCCACCGTGTGCCCGGCGGTGAGCAGCACCAGCCGGCGCACCTCGGCCACCGTGGGCGCCGGCACCCCGAGCCGGGTGAGCACGCTCTCGGCCAGCGCGGCGCTGTCCCGTTCGTTGGTGTCGCCGGCGGCCCGAGGGTCGTAGACCGCGTCGTGGAACCAGGCCGCCAGCCGGACCGTGTCGGCCCGGGTGGCCAGGTCGGCGTGCTGGTCCACCACATCGAGCACCGCCGTCAGGTGGGCCGGCGTGTGGTAGTGCCGGTGCGGCTCACGCCACCGGGCGATCACCTGCTCGCCGGCCGTGGTGACATCCGGGTCGGGCCTCGCGCCGGCACCCCGGGCCGCAGTCAGCCACCGCTCCAACAGATCAACCACCGCCCGAGTCTGCCGCATCGCCCCGCGACGCGCGGGAAGGGAGGGTTGCGCGGGCCCACCACGGGTAGTCGCGCCCATGGCCGTGGCCCGGGACAAGCGACCTCCGATGGTGCGACGCACCGCGCTGCGCGAGGGTCTGGTGGACATCGACGGCGCGCGGATCGCCGAGGCCACCGAACAACTGCGCCACCGCAGCCGGGCCACCCTGCACGATCGGCTGCACCGGGTACGGATGGCCGGCGGGCTCGCCGTGCAGGCCGGGCTGGCCGCCGGGCTCGCGTACCTGATCTCGCACAAGGTGCTCGGCAACCCGCAACCGGTCTTCGCGCCGATCTCCGCGGTCGGCACCCTGGCCGCGTCGGTCGGTCAGCGGTTCCGCCGGACGGTGGAGCTGATCGTCGGGGTGGGGGTCGGGGTGTTCGTCGGCGACCTCCTGATCTACCTGCTCGGCACCGGGGCGTGGCAGCTCGGCCTGGTGGTCACCGTGGCGATCCTGCTCACCATCTTCGCCGGAGCGAGCGTGGCCATCGTCATCCAGGCGGCGGCCACGGCGGTGCTGATCGTGACGCTGAGCCCGTCGACCCAGAACCTGGAGATCCCCCGCTTCGTCGACGCGTTCCTCGGCGGTGGGATCGCACTGCTGGTCACGGCGGTGCTGCTGCCACTGAACCCGCTCCGAGTGATCAACAGGGCGGCCCGCCCCGCCCTGGACCTGCTCGCCGCCCAACTCGACGCCACCGCCGACGGGCTGCGCAACCGGGACCGCGCCGCGATCCAGGGCGCACTGGAGAGGCTGCGCAACAACAAGGAGGAGTTGGCCACGTTGGGCGAGGCCATCGAGGGGGCGAAGGAGACCGCCACCCTCTCCCCGGCCCGCTGGCACCGCCGCGACGAACTGACCCACTACGCGGAGGCGGCCGAGCCGATCGACCGGGCGATGCGCAACAGCGGCACGCTGATCCGCCGGTCCGTCACGCTGGTCGAGGACGAGGAACCGGTGCCCGACCCGATGCCGGACGCGGTCGGTCACCTCGCCGAAGCGGTCCGGCTGCTCAAGCACGAGTTCGCCGCCGGTGAGGAGCCGGAGAAGGCCCGGGAGCGGTCGCTGCGGGCGGTCAGCGAGGCCGGCCGGGCGTACGGCGCCGGGGTGGGCTTCTCCGGCAGCGTGGTGATCGCCCAGATCCGCACGACCGCGAGCGACCTGCTGGTGGCCTCCGGGATCGAGCAGGAGGAGGCGAACCGGTGGATCCGCACCGCCTTCGGGGAGCAGGAGCGCCCGGTCGGTGAGCCCGCCGAGCCCGGCGAGGCACCGAAGCCACCCACCGCCCCGCCGGTCGGCTGAGCGGGGGCCACCGCCGGGCGGGCCTCAGCCCAGCTCGGCCAGCGCCGCGAGCAGCCGGTCCACCTGAGCGGCCGTGCTGCCCAGCCCGATGCTGGCCCGCAGCGCGGTGGGCGGCAGGTCCCGCCGGCCGGTACGCGCCGCCGCCTCGCCGAGCAGACGCCGGGCCAGCGGGTGGGCGCAGAACAACCCGTCCCGTACGCCGATGTGGTGCTCGGCGGCCAGCCGCGTGGCCACCTCGGTGGAGTCCCATCCGGCGACCACGAACGAGATGATGCCGACCCGGGGCGCGTCCGGGCCGAAGGTGCGCAGCTCGACGACGTGCGGCAGGGCGGCCAGGCCGGTCCGTAGCCGGGCCAGCAGGGCCTGCTCGTGGGCGGCCAGCGCGCCCTGGTCCGCCTCGTCGAGCGCCCTGCACACCGCCGCCAGCGCGACCGCGCCGAGCAGGTTCGGGGTGCCGCCCTCGTGCCGCGCCGGGCCGGTCGCCCAGGTCACGTCGTGGGTGGCCGGCCCGACGTGGCTGGTGGCCCCACCGCCGGCCAGGTAGGGCGGGGCGGCGTCCAGCCAGTCGGCCCGACCGATCAGCACGCCCGCGCCGAACGGCGCGTACAGCTTGTGGCCTGACACGGCCAGGTAGTCGACGTCGAGCGCGAGCAGGTCGACCGGGGCGTGCGGGGCGAGCTGCGCGGCGTCGAGCACGATCCGGGCGCCGTGCCGGTGCGCCACCCGCGCCAGTTCAGCCACCGGCCACCGCTCACCGGTCACGTTGCTCGCACCGGTCACCGCGACCAGCACCGGCAACGCAGGGTTGCTGCCCCGGCGCAGCTCGGTGAGGGCGGCGGCGAGATCGCGTACCGCCCCGTCGGGGTCGCTGGGCACCGGCAGCCGCACCGACCCGCGCGGCCAGGGCAGCAGGTTGGCGTGGTGCTCGCCTGCGAACGTGACCACTGTGGTGCCGGCCGGCACGGCCCGCGCCAGCAGGTTGAGGGCGTCAGTGGTGTTGCGGGTGAAGATCACATGATCGTCGGCGCGAGCACCGAAGAAGTCACCGATCGTCTGCCGGGCCTGCTCGTACGCGAGGGTGCAGCGCCGCGACAGCGCTCCCGCTCCGCGATGCACGCTGGCGTACCAGGGCAGCAGCTCGGCCACCGCGTCGGCGGCGGCCCGGGCGCACGGCGCACTGGCCGCGTAGTCCAGGTTGATCTCGCCGGGTACGCCGAGGACGTCGAGCGGCGCGGACGGCGCCGACGGCACGGTGGACAGGCTGGGCAGCGAGGGGACGAGAGTGACGGACACGCCGGAACCTCCGGGGTCAGGGACCCCGGGTGCGGCATCGGGACGGGGTCCGCGCTTGCCCAGCACACCGATCGGGCTGGGCCCGGTCATCACCCGGGGCACCCCACCGCGAACTCGACGAGGGTTGCCGGCCAGCAAGCCGGGGCTGAACGCTGGCACTCGTGACCTGCCGGCAGCATAGCGGCTACCGATGCGACCGAACCAGCCGGCGGCGGATGGCTACGCTGACCGCATGGCCGACACCCCGCCCGGTTCACCGCTGCCGCCGTCGCCCGCCGCCCCGCCTGCGCCCGCCGGCCCGCCCATGGGTGAGACGCCCCGGATGCCGCTGCGCCGACTGGGCTGGCGGCGGTTCCTGGTGCTGGCCGGGGTGGTGCTGTTGATCGCGGCGTGCGCGGTCTTCATGGTCTTCACGCTCGGCCAGTCGCTCGGTGTGCAGGCACTGCTGATCGGGGTGGTCGCCGCCATCCTGCCGGTGCCGGTGCTGGTCGCCTGCTTCCTCTGGCTGGACCGGTACGAACCGGAGCCGTTGAAGTATCTGATCTTCTGCTTCGCCTGGGGGGCGTTCGTCTCCACCGCCGCCTCGCTCACGGTCAACGACTTTGCGGCCAACCGCTTCGCCGACTGGGGCCTGCCGTCCGCCCTCACCGGGGTGCTGGTGGCGCCGTTCATCGAGGAGCTGACCAAGGCGCTGGGCCCGATCCTGCTGCTGGTGTTCCGCCGCCGCGAGTGGTCCGGGATCACCGACGGCCTGGTCTACTGCGGGCTCGCCGCGGTCGGTTTCGCGATGGTGGAGAACATCCTCTACCTGGGCGGGTTGGGGTACGCGTCCGGTGCCGACCGGTACGGCCCGGCCACCGGCATCCAGCAGGTCATCGCGATCTTCATCCTGCGGATCCTGCTGTTCGGGTTCGCCCATCCCCTTTTCACCTCGATGACCGGTGTGGGGTTGGGTATCGCCTCCCGGACGGCCGACCGGCGCATCCGGGTGCTCGCCCCGATCGCCGGCCTGCTGCTGGCGATGATGCTGCACGGCACGTGGAACCTGCTGCCCACGCTGACCCAGGCCACCGGCGAAGCCATGATCATGCTGTACGGCTTCCTGGGCCTCATGGTGCCGGTCTTCTTCGGCACCGTGGGGCTGGCCCTGTGGCTGCGCGCCTGGGAGGGGCGGCTCACCGAGCGGGTCCTGCCCGACTACGTCCGCGCCGGGTGGCTCAGCCCGCCCGAGGTGGCCGCCCTGAGCAGTCTCGGCCGGCGGCACGCCGCCCGCAGTTGGGCGCGGCGGGTGGCCGGCGACGCCGGGGTGCGGTCAATGCGGGGTTACCAGTCCGCCGCCACCCGGCTGGCCCTGCTGCGCGACGGGGCGCTGCGCGGCCTGGACCGCAAGCCCGCCGATCAGGAGCGGACCGCCCGCGAGGAGCGGGAGCTGCTGGACGCGATCACCGAGTACCGGTCGTTCTTCGTGGGTCGGGACCCGCAGGCCCCGGCGGGGGTCTGGGACGGCAGCCGCTACCACCTGCGCTTCCCGGACGGCACGCAGCGCGTGGTGGACGCGCCGGACGAGCCGGTGGTGCCGATCCCGGTGGTGCTGGCTCCCGCACCGGCTCCGGTGGGCTACACCCCGCCCGGTTGGCCCGGCCTGCGCCCGGCGTCTCCCTGGCCGCCGACGCACCCCTGACAGCTACGGCCTGGCGGCCGACGCCTGACAGCAGACCGGCAGTGCCGCTCAGGTCATCAGCGAGGTGAGGAAGTCACCGAGGCCCTGGAACATCGCGATCAGCGCGGCCCCGATCGCCCGGAACATCTGCGCGGCGCCGTCCGGCCGAAAGGCCATGAAGTAGATCAGGAACGCGACACTGCCCCAGGTCAACAGCTTCTTCACGAATACCGGCATCGTCCCTCCCCAGGGCCACGGTCGCCGGATGGCTTCCCGTCGTGCGGCTGGGCAAACGGTGCGCGACGGGCCCTGGTGGCCGGGGGAGGTGCGTCAGAGGTAGAGGCCGGTCGAGTCGTTCTCGATCCGCTCGGCGGCCACGGCGTGCACGTCCCGCTCCCGCAGCAGCACGTAACCGCGGCCGTGCAGCTCGACCTCGGAGCGCTCGTCCGGGTCGAAGAGCACCCGGTCGCCGGAGACGATGGCGCGGACGTTCGGCCCCACCCCGACCGCGGTGGCCCAGGCGAGGCGCTTGCCGACCGCTGCGGTCGCCGGAATGACGATGCCAGCGGTGGAGCGGCGTTCGCCCTCACTGCCCTCCATCCGCACCAGCACACGGTCGTGCAGCAGGCGGATCGGCAGGCCGGCGTCGAGATCGTTGTCGGCGGTCACGTCGCAGACGCTACCGTGTGGCCGACGGTGGCCAGCCGGTGGTTACGCCGAAGGTGGTCGGGGCATTGTGTGGCGGAACCGCCCTACGGTGTCGGGAACGGACGTATGCTGTCCGACCTGTCGCCGTCGGCGGGCCGGGTTTTCTGCCAGGAGGTGCGCTTGAGCCGCTTCGAGCGGGTACGCGGGCGGCTTCGCCGCGCCTACCAGTCACGACAGGAGTCGGCGCGCGCCGACGAGGGCGTCTCCAGTGACGCACTGAACGACGCGTCGGAGGAGGCCCGGGTGGCGTCGCCGGCCGTGCCGGGGCCGACCGCGCCGCCGAGCGCCACGGTCTACGGCGCGGAACCTCCGGTGGACCTGCACAGCTCCACCACCAGCCGGGACGACGCCGACGTTCCGCACGGGCTCCGGATCGCCGCCGCGTGGTGCTGGCGACTGATCGTGATCGGCGTGGTGGCCTGGGCCCTGCTGCGGATCGTCGGCACGATCAAGATCGTGATCATTCCGCTGGCCATCGCGCTGCTGCTCTCCGCGCTGCTCGCCCCGGCGGTGGGCTGGCTGCTGCGGGCCCGGTTCCCTCGGTCGCTGGCGACGGCGGTGGTGCTGGTAGGCGGCCTGGTCGCGGTGATCGGCACGCTGACGCTGGTGGTCAACGAATTCATTCGCGGCGTACCGGAGCTGAGCGAGAAGTCGTCGGAGGGTGTCCGGCAGATCCAGAACTGGCTGAAGACGGGGCCGCTGCACCTCTCGGACACTCAGCTCGACCGCTACATCGACGAGGCGCAGGCCTGGATCAACTCCAACACCTCCAACCTGACAAGTGGCGCCCTGAGCACCGCCGCGACGCTGGCCGAGGTGCTGACCGGCACGCTGCTGGTGCTCTTCGCGACGTTCTTCTTCCTGCGCGACGGCAACCGGATCTGGCGCTTCCTGGTCCGGCTGCTGCCGGTGGCCGCCCGGTGGAAGGTCGACGACGCCGGCCGCGCCTCCTGGCACACGCTCGGCGCCTACGTCCGCGCGACCGTGCTGGTCGCCTTCATCGACGCGGTCGGCATCGGCATCTTCCTGGTCGTCTTCGACATTCCGTTCGCCTTCCCGCTGGCCGCGCTGGTCTTCCTCGGCGCGTTCATCCCGATCGTCGGTGCGGCGCTCTCCGGCGGCGTGGCGGTGCTGGTGGCCCTCGTCGACAGCGGCCCGGTCACCGCGTTGATCATCCTTGGCGCGGTGATCGGCGTACAGCAGATCGAGGGGCACGTGCTGCAACCGCTGATCATGGGCCGGGCGGTCGCCCTGCACCCGCTCGCGGTGATCATCGGTATCGCCGCCGGCGTCGTACTCGCCGGGATCACCGGCGCGCTGGTCTCCGTGCCGCTCATCGCGGTGCTGAACACCGCGGTCCGCCGGCTTGCCGCCCGCAGGGTCCCGGACACCCCGCCCGACGCCGTGGTCGTCGCCTCCCAGGCTCCCTAGACCCGCGCGTCCCGCCAGATCACGCAGGATCACGGAAAGAGTGGCCTCCCGGCAGCGGGAGGCCACTTTTTCCGTGTTGCAGCGCGATCCTGGCCCTGCCCAGCGGGTCAGGACTTGGCCAGGCGTTCCAGGGCACCCCGGGCCACCTCGGGGCGGGTCGTGTACCAGAACGGAGGCAGCGAGCGGCGCAGGAACGGCCCGTAGCCCCGGGCCGTCTCCAGCCGGGAGTCGAGCACCGCGACCACGCCCCGGTCGCCGGTCGCCCGGATCAGCCGGCCCACGCCCTGAGCCAGCCTCACCGCCGCGATCGGCACGCTGACCGCCGAGAAGCCGGAGCCGCCGCCCGCGTCCACGGCCGCCGCGCGGGCCGCCGCCAGCGGTTCGTCCGGGCGGGGGAAGGGCAGCCGGTCGATGACGACGAGCTGGCAGGCGTCGCCCGGCACATCCACCCCCTGCCAGAGCGACATCACCCCGAACAGGCAGCTGGCGCGCTCCTCGCGGAAGCGACGCACCAACAGCGGCAGCGCCTCCTCGCCCTGGAGCAACACCGGCAGGTCGGTCCGCGCGCGCAACAGCTCCGCCGCCTGCTGCGCGGCCCGCCGTGAGGAGAAGAGCCCGAGAGTACGACCACCGAGCGCCTCGACCAGCCCGAGCAGTTCCTCCCCGGCAGCCTCGGGCAGCCCGGAGACGCTGGGGCGGGGAAGGTGCGCGGCGACGTACAGGATGCCCTGCCGGGCGTAGTCGAACGGCGACCCGACGTCGAGTGACCGCCACCCGGGGCCCTCGGTGGCCGGGACGACGGCGTTCGGGGCGACGTCGCCGGCGAGGCGACGGCCCGGCGCCTCGGCGGCCGGCCGGCCGGGGCCGGTGCGGGCGGCCAGCGCGGCCGCGGCAGGGCTCGGCGGGGCGGGCGGTGGCGCGTCCAGCCCGAGGGCGCGGGCGACCGTGTCGAACCGGCCGCCCAGCGCCAGGGTGGCCGAGGTGGCCACGACGGTGCGTTCGTCGTACAGGTGGGTGGCGAGGGTGCCGGCCACCGACAGCGGCGCGACCACCAGTGCCCGGCGGTTGCCGCTGTCGTTCTTCTCCACCCAGGCCACGTCGTGGTCGCCCTCCTCCAGCAGCCGCTGCGCGGTGGTGGAGAGCTCGTCCAGGGCGGCCTTGGCCTGCTGTTTGCGGACCGGGTCGGGGTCGTCGGCCTTGACGTCGCCGATCGCGTCCAGGGCGGAGCGGGTCGCCGCGTCGAGCAGCGTGCACGCCTCCCGCAGTGGCGTCGGCAGCCCCGCGGTGATCCGTCCGGCCGGCGCCTCGGCCAGCCCCACCGCCAGGGCGTCGCCGGCGGCGGTGAGCGCCTCGGCGGTCTCCGGGCGCAGCAGCGTACGGGCCCGCCGGGTGGTCCGGTCGATCAGCTCCGGCACCAGCTCCGCCTGGGCGGCGGAGGAGACCCGGTCGGCCAGCTCGTGCGCCTCGTCGACGATGAGCAGCTTGTGCGGCGGCACGATGTGCCGGTCGGCGAGCATGTCGACAGCGAGCAGGCTGTGGTTGGTCACGACGATGTCGGCCTCCCGGGCGCGGGCCCGCGACGCCTCGGCGAAGCACTCCTGCCCGAACGGGCAACGGGCCGCGCCGACGCACTCGCGGGCCGGCATCGACACCAGCCGCCAGGCCTGGTCGTCGACGCCCGGGTCCAGCTCGTCCCGGTCGCCGGTGGCGGTCTTCTCCGCCCAGTCGCGCAGCCGCTCGACCTGCTTGCCCAGCCGGCCCGCCTCGCCGAGCCACTTCGTCCCGCCGCCGGGGCGCGCCGCGGGGGCGTCGAAGAGGGTGTCCTCGGGCTCCTCCTCGGTGGAGTTGTCCAGTCGGGCGAGGCAGAGATAGTGGTGGCGGCCCTTGAGCACGGCGAAGGTGGGCCGACGGCCGAGCACCGGCTCGACCGCGTCGGCGAGCCGGGGCAGGTCGTGGTCGACCAACTGGGACTGCAACGCCAGGGTGGCCGTGGAGACCACCACCGGACCGTCCACAGTGAGCGCCGGCGCGAGGTAGGCCAGCGACTTGCCGGTGCCGGTGCCCGCCTGCACGAGCAGATGCTCGCCGCCGGCCACACACTCCTCGATCGCCGTGGTCATCTGCAGTTGGCCGGGACGCTCCGCCCCGCCGGGCACCGCGCCGACCGCCGCCGCCAGCAGCTCGGTGCCACTGGGTCGGGCACCCCGCCGCCGGCCCTTGGCACGGGCCGACGGGGTGGCGGAACCGGTGGCGGTGCGGGGCGGAGTCACCGTGCGACGGTACCCGGCGCCGCCGACACCGGCCGCGCCCATCCGCCGCGTGGCGCGATGCCGACCGGGCGGGCGTTGCGGCCGACCCCGTCCGGTTACGGCCGCGCTACGACGCGTTGGGCTGTATCGGTTAGGGTGCGAATCATGCCGAGCGACATGGTCCGCGTGATCTACCGCAAGTACGACGGCAGCGCCCACCGCGACTACCCGGCCCGCCGGCTCACCGAGGATGATCTCGGCATCTGGCTCGGCGTGCCCGAGGGCACCGAGTCGGTCTACCACGGCCGGCCCTCGGTGGAGAAGATCCCGTTCGTGCTGCTGGTGCCGCATCGCGCCTGGTGGACGGCCATGTTCAACCCCCCGCCCCGCACCAGCGAGGTCTACTGCGACATCACGACGCCGGCCCACTGGGAGTCCGACGACACCGTCCACCTGATCGACCTGGACCTGGACGTCGTCCGGCGTCGGGCCACCGGCCTGGTGGAGTTGCTCGACGAGGACGAGTTCGCCGAGCACCGGGTCCGGTTCGGCTACCCGGACGACGTGGTGGTCGAGGCTGAGGCCGCGGCACAGCGGCTGTTCGGTGCCCTGGGCGACGGCACCGAGCCGTTCGCCACCGCGTACCGCAAGTGGTTGGCTCTGGTGGTCTGAGGCCGCACGCCCGGTCGGGCCGGCTCACCAGCGTGGCGGCCAGCCGTCGTCGTCGGCGTCCAGCGGCGGCAGGTCGGTCAGCTTCTCCGGGTTGAGCTGGTTGTAGATGGCGGTGATCCGGCCCTGGTCGACTGCGAACGCGGTGACCAGGCGGATCGGTCGCCCGTCGCTGTGCGTCGTCTCCAGCTGTAGCCCGAGAATGCCGTCGACGAGCACGGGCCGAGCCAGCACCCGGCCGACGTACCGGCCGGTCCGGCCGAACAGGCCGAGCGTGAGGCGAGCCACGGAGTCCGCGCCGAGCACCGGCCAGCGGGCGGCCGGGAAGTGCCCGCCCGAGTCACCGACGAAGACCACGTCCGGCGCGAGCACCTGAAGCAGTTCGTCCAGCTCGCCGGACTCGGTGGCGGCGACGAACGCCTTGAGCACCCGGCGTTGCTCGGCCGGGTCGGCGGTGTGCCGGGGTACGTCCGGCGAGGTGACCGCCCGTCGGGCCCGGGAGGCGAGCTGCCGGGCGGCCGCCTCGGTGGTGCCGAGCACCCCCGCGACCCGGGCGAACGGCAGCGCGAACACGTCGTGCAGCACGAGGGCGACGCGCTGCTCCGGCGCGAGCCGCTCCAGCACCACCAGCAGCGCCGTGCCGACCTGGTCGGTGCGCACCGCCCGCTCGGCCGGGTCGGGTGCGTAGCCGTCGGCCGGTGACCGGCCGCCCAACGGGCTCACCACCGGCTCCGGCAGCCACTGCCCCGGGTACGCCTCCCGGCGGACCCGGGCCGAGCGGAGCACGTCCAGGCAGATCCGGGCACAGGTCGTGGTCAGCCACGCGGACAGGTCCCGGATCTCGGCGCGGGCCGCCGGGTCAGCCAGTGCCCCGGCGTAGCGCAGCCAGGTCTCCTGCACCGCGTCCTCCGCCTCGCTGCGGCTGCCCAGCATCCGGTGGGCCACCGCGAGCAGTCGGCCCCGCTCGGCCTCGAACTCCGTCGCCAGCTCCCGCACGACCCACCACCCCGCTCCCGGTCGGCGTCCCGGCCCCCATCCTCTCCCGCCGAGGGGGCGCGCCGGCAGCCCGCACCCGGCCCGGCCGACCGATGCCGCCGGTCGGTGGAGGCGGCGCGGGGCCGGGCAGCGGGCCGAAATCCAGGAGGCGGCTCTCGGCGGGCGGAAAGGCGGCGGGTGGGTGATGATCCGTGCATGAGCGCACCCCAGCAAGGCCAGATCGTGGCGCCGGACGGCGGCTCGATGCGGGAACTGCTGCGGGTCACCGCGCCGGTGGATCTCGGCGCGATCGACCCGCGGTCCATGCCCGGGCTGCCGGGCCCGGCGGGCGGTGGCGAGCACCGTAAGACCTGGGCGCGGGAGCAGGTGGAGCTGGTCGGCGAGGAGTTGGGCCGGCAGCAGGAGATGCTCTTCGCGATGGCCAAGACCGGGTCGGAACGGCCGGCGCACCGGGTGCTGCTGGTGCTCCAGGCCATGGACTGCGGCGGCAAGGACGGCACGATCAAGCGGGTGGCCGGCGCGATGAACCCGCTGGGCCTGCACATCCGCTCGTTCGGGCCGCCGACCCGCCAGGAGTTGCGGCACGACTTCCTCTGGCGGATTCGCCGGGAGCTGCCACCGCCGGGGTACGTGGGGATGTTCAACCGTTCGCACTACGAGGACGTGTTGATCGCCCGGGTCGGCTCGCTGGTGCCGGAGACGACCTGGCGAGCCCGCTATGACGAAATCAACTCGTTCGAGCGGGAGTTGACCGAGGGTGGCGTCACCCTGATCAAGGTGATGCTGCACATCTCGTACGCCGAGCAGGGCAAGCGCCTGATGGACCGGCTCACCGACCCGCGCAAGCACTGGAAGTACAACCCCTCCGACATCGACTCCCGGGGGCACTGGGACGACTACCAGGCCGCGTACGCCGAGGCCCTGAGCCGGTGCGGCACGGACGCCGCGCCCTGGTTCGTGGTGCCGGCGGACCGCAAGTGGTACCGGGACTGGGCGGTGGCACACCTGCTGCGTGAGACGTTCGACACGCTCGAACTGGGGTATCCGGCTGCCGATTTCGACGTGGCGCGGGAGCGGAAGCGCCTGCTGGCTGGGGGCGTGGGTGCGGGTGGGGCGGCCGAGATGAACGGCAGGTGAACGACCGGTGAATGGCGCCTGGCCAGGGGTGGGCCGGCGAATTCCCGGTTCTGCCGTTTTCTAGCATTCACCGAGCGGGCGCTCTCGGGCACCGCCACCCTTCCACCGACGCGACGAGGTCTGTGCTGTGAAGTTTTCCTTCCGCCCCACCGAGGGCGCCTTCTACGAGCTCTTCACCAGGGCCGCGCAGAACCTGGTCCGGGGCACCGCGCTGCTCAACGAGCTGGCCCTGCCCGGCGTGGACGTGCAGTCCGTCAGCGAGCGGCTGACCGAGGTCGAGCACGACAGCGACCAGATCACCCACGAGCTGTACAAGAAGATCAACTCGACCTTCATCACCCCGTTCGACCGGGAGGACATCTATCGGCTCGGCTCGCTGCTGGACGACGTGATGGACCACCTGGAAGCGGTCGGCGACCTGCTCTACCTGTACGGGCTGACCGAGCTTCCGGCGCTGCCCCGCGAGCTGCACGAGATGGTCAACGTGCTCGACCAGCAGGCCAAGCTGACCGCCGACGCGATGCCCCGGCTGAAGTCGATGAAGGATCTCGAGGACTACTGGATCGAGTGCAACCGGCTGGAGAACGAGGGCGACCGGATCAACCGGCAGCTGCTCGTCCGGCTCTTCTCCGGTGAGTACGACGCGTTGACGGTGCTGAAGATGAAGGAGGTCGCCGACGAGTTGGAGGCCGCCTGCGACGCCTTCGAGCACGTGGCCAACACCGTCGAGACCATCGCCGTCAAGGAGTCCTGAGCCGGTGTCCCCTGAACTCATCGCCGTGCTGGCGGTGATCGCGGTGGCCTTGGCGTTCGACTACACCAACGGCTTCCACGACGCCGCCAACGCGATCGCCACCAGCGTCTCCACCCGGGCGCTGACACCGCGGATCGCCCTCGGGCTCGCCGCGGTCGGCAACTTCGTCGGCGCCCACTTCGGCGCCGGCGTGGCCAAGACCGTCGGCGACGGTCTGGTCACCCTCCCCACCGGGGTGAACAGCCTCGGGGTGGTCTTCGCCGGGGTGCTCGGGGCGATCGCCTGGAACCTGATCACCTGGTACTTCGGTCTGCCCTCGTCGTCCTCGCACGCGCTCTTCGGCGGCCTGGTCGGCGCCACCCTGCTGTCCACCGGCGGCATCGTGCAGTGGGGCAACATCGGCGAGAAGGTGCTGCTGCCGATGGTGCTGTCGCCGATCGTCGGCCTCACCCTCGGTTACCTGCTGATGCTGGCCATCCTCTGGCTGTTTCGGAAGGGGCAGCCGGGCAAGCTCAACCGGGGCTTCCGCTGGGCGCAGACCGCCTCGGCGGCCGCCATGTCGGTCGGTCACGGCATGCAGGATGCCGCCAAGACCATGGGCATCGTGGTGCTGGCGCTCTACACCGGTGGTTTCCAGGAGAGCAAGACGCACATCCCGGGGTGGGTGTTCTGGACCTCGGCGACGATGCTGGCCCTCGGCACGTACGCCGGCGGCTGGCGGATCATCCGTACCCTCGGTCGCAAGATCATCGACCTGGGTCCGCCGGAGGGCTTCGCCGCCGAGACCGTCGCCAGCGCGGTGCTCTACTTCAACGCGCTGGTGCTGAAGGCACCGATCTCCACCACCCACACCATCACCTCGGCGATCATGGGTGTGGGCGCGACCAAGCGACTCTCCGCGGTCCGCTGGAACGTGGCCGGCAACATCGTGCTCGCCTGGATCATCACGTTCCCGGCCGCCGCGCTCATCGCGTGCGTCACGTACCTGCTGGTCCGGCCGCTCTTCGGCTGAGTTTCCGCAAGGGCCCCCGGTCACGGTCTCGCCGTGGCCGGGGGCCCTTGCGCTGTTCAGACGTAGCGCACGCCGATCTGCTCGCGGACCGTGTCCAGCAGGGTCATCACCTCAAGGGTCGTGGCGTGTGGCACCACCGGGCTCTCGGTCAGGCCGGCGGCCAGGCAACGCTGCACCTCGATCGCCTCGTACTGGTAGCCGTTGCCGGCCCCGTCAGCGACGATCGTCTCCGGCTCCGCGCCGGCCCGGTGCACTGTCACCGAACCCGGCCGGAAGAACGGCTCCGGTAGGTCGATCCGCCCCGTGGTGCCCGTTACCGAGGCGGTCTGCCCGCTCAACCCGACCATGCCGCAACTCAGGGTGGCCAGCGCACCGGTGTCGTAGCCGAACAGCATGCCGGTGTTCTCGTCCGTCCCCTCCGGGCCGAGCTGCGCCCAGGACCGGATGTGCTGCGGCACCCCGAGCAGCAGGTGGGCCAGGCTGATCGGGTAGATCCCCAGGTCGAGCAGGGCGCCCCCGCCCAGCGCCGCGTTGCGCATCCGGTGCTCCGGCGGGAACGGCCCGGCCACCCCGAAGTCGGCCCGGACGCCGGTCACCGTGCCGATCGCCCCGTCCGCGATCAACTCGACCACCCGCAGGATCATCGGATTCAGCCGCATCCACATGGCCTCCATCAGGAAGACCCCGGCGGCGCGGGCGGTGTCCACCAACTCGCTGCTGGTGGCCAGGTCGAGGGTGAACGGCTTCTCCAACAGCACCGCCCGCCCTGCGGTGAGGCAGGTCATCGCCGCCTCGTAGTGCGCGGAATGCGGGGTCGCCACGTAGATCGCGTCCACCTCCGGGTCGGCGGCCAACTCCACCCAGGAGCCGTAGGCGCGCTTCGCGCCGTACGTGTCGGCGAAGCGCTGCGCGCTCTCCGCGGCGCGGGAACCCACCGCTACCAACTCGGCGTCCGGCACCAGCCGGAGGTCTTCGGCGAAACGGCTGGCGATGTGGCCGGTGGCCAGGATGCCCCAACGAGTCATGCCGGCACGCTAGCCGAGCCAGGTGAACCGCCCGCCGCCCGGCCTGCGCTGTCCCAGCCCGCACTGCCCGGGTCGCTGGGGCCCGGTTCGCACTGCCCGGCCATGCGCCCTGCCCCCGACGCCATCTCGTTTGGCGGCGACCGCGACCACGCCCCGACCGGCGCGCGGCTCGGGCCTGCCACCCTGACGAGCGGTATACCTCTGAGTCATAAATATGCCTCAGAGGTATACCGCTCATGTCGGCGACCGGGCCCCGACCGAGCCGAGCGCTTCGTGGCTTGGCGCGCGGAAGGCAATCGCGCTGTCGGGAACTAGGCTCGCGGGCATGACGATCGACAGTGCCGGCTTCGCCGCCCCGGCCGCCCTGGTCGAGCACGCCCGCCGGTTCCAGGCCGAGGGTGGCACCCCGGCCACGCCGCGGGTCGCGGCCACCGTGCTGCTGCTGCGTCCGACCGACGCCGACTTCGAGGTGTACGTCATCCGCCGGGTCGCCGCGATGACCTTCGGCGGGATGTACGCCTTCCCCGGAGGAGGGGTGGACCGCTCCGACTCGGAGGCGCACCTGGACTGGGCCGGCCCGACGCCGGGAGAGTGGGCGGACCGGCTGGGGGTGGCCCACCAGGCCGCGCAGGCGGTGGTCTGCGCCGCCGCTCGGGAGGTCTTCGAGGAGGCCGGAGTACTGCTCGCCGGCCCGAACTCCGAGACCGTGGTGGGCGACGTCAGCGGCGACGACTGGGAGGCGGCCCGGCAGGACCTGGAGGGACGGCGACTGGGCTTCGCGGCGCTGCTCGCCGACCGTCAGCTCACCCTTCGGTCGGACCTGCTGCTGCCGTGGAGCCGGTGGATCACTCCCGAGTTCGAGCCGCGCCGCTTCGACACGTACTTCTTCGTCGCCCTGTTGCCGGCGGGACAACGGACCCGCGACGTCTCCGGCGAGGCTGACCACACCCTGTGGATCCGCCCGGCGGACGCGCTGGCCCGCGCGCAGGCCGGCGAGCTGACCATGCTGCCACCGACCCTGGTCACGCTGGCCCAGGTGGCGGCGGCCGGCGACCTGGCCGGGGTGGCGCGGGCGGCGGCCGACCGGGACGCCGCCAGCCCGGTCACCCCGCGCCTGGACCTGCCCCCGGACGGCGAACCCCGCTTCGTCCTGGGCTGACCAGGGGCCCTGCCGCAGAGCGGGACATGGCACCGGCGCCCACGCCGGGAGGCGGGGCGCCGGTGACCGGACGTGGTCGGCTCAGCCGAAGCGGCCGGTGATGTAGTCCTCGGTCTTCTTCACGCTCGGGTTGCTGAAGATCTTCTGGGTGTTGTCGTACTCGATCAGCCGGCCCGGGTCGCCGGTCTTCTCGATCGAGAAGAAGGCGGTCCGGTCCGAGACACGTGCTGCCTGCTGCATGTTGTGGGTCACGATGATGATCGTGAACTTGTCCTTGAGCTGGAACATCAGGTCCTCGATCGCCAGCGTGGAGATCGGGTCCAGGGCGGAGCACGGCTCGTCCATCAGGACGACCTGCGGCTCGACCGCGATGGTCCGGGCGATGCAGAGCCGCTGCTGCTGACCGCCGGAGAGGCCCGCGCCGGGCTTGCCCAACCGGTCCTTGACCTCGCCCCACAGGTTCGCGGCGCGCAGGGCCTTCTCGGCCGCGTCCTCCAGGATCGACTTCTTGCGGACCCCGTTGAGCTTCAGCCCGGCCACCACGTTCTCGAAGATGCTCATGGTGGGGAACGGGTTCGGCCGCTGAAAGACCATGCCGATGGTGCGCCGGACCGCTGTGACGTCCACGTCCCGGTCGTAGATGTCCTGGTCGTCGATGGTCAGGCTGCCCTCGACCCGGGCCCCCGGCAGCACCTCGTGCATCCGGTTGATCGACCGCAGGAACGTCGACTTGCCGCAACCAGACGGCCCGATGAGGGCGGTGACCGTCTTCGGCTCGACCGTCAGGTTGATGTTCTCGATTGCCTTGAAGCCGCCGTAGTACGCGGTGACGTTCGAGGCGGAGACGCGCTTGGCCATGGTGGTACCTCCGGGGTTCATCGGCTGAGCCTGTTGCGACGGGCCAGCAGCTTCGCCGCGATCGTCAGGATGAGCACGAGGGCGACCAGTGTGAGTGCCGCGGTCCACGCCCGTGCCGGCGCGTACTTCGACGCGTCGCCGGCCTGCTGGTAGACGAAGAGGGACAGCGACGACTGGCTGTTCTCGAAGGGGTTGGTGTTGATCGCGGCGCCACCGCCGGCGACCAGCAGCACCGGCGCGGTCTCACCGGCCGCGCGGGCGATGGCGAGCATGACGCCGGTGACGATGCCGGGCAGCGCCGTCGGCAGCACCACCCGCAGGATGGTCTTCCACTTGGGTACGCCGAGCGCGTACGCGCCCTCGCGCAGTGGCGCCGGTACGAGGCGGAGCATCTCCTCGGTGGACCGGACGATGGTGGGCAGCATGAGCACGCTCAGCGCGAGCGCGGCGGCGAAGCCGGAGAAGCTGGGCCGACCGTCGTTGAACCACGGCGACACGATCAGCACCCAGAACGCCAGCACGAAGAGGCCGGAGACGATCGACGGAATGCCGGTCATCACGTCCACGAAGAACCGGATCGCGAAGGCGAACTTGCCGCGCCCGTACTCGACGATGTAGATCGCGCAGAGAACGCCGAGCGGGACGGTGATCAGGGTGGCGATGCCGACCTGCTCCAGCGTGCCGACGATCGCGTGGTACGCGCCGCCGTTGGCGTCCCGGGCCCCGATGTTGTTCATCGAGGTTTGGAAGAAGTTGACGTCCAGTCGGTCGGCGCCCTTGCTGATCAGCGTCCAGACCACCGACACGAGTGGCAGTACCGCCAGCACGAAGGCGGAGTGGATCAGCGCGCTCCAGGTGCGGTTGCGGGCCGACCGGCGCCCCTCGACCGCGTTGGCGGCGGCGAAGAGCCCGACCAGGTAAAGGATCGCACCGAGGACGACCACGAGGACCGGGCCGCCGATGCTGGTGCCGTAGACGAGCACGGCGGAGAGCGCCAGGGCCGCCACGGCGATGGCCGGGGCGGCGTACCAGGGCAGCCGCTTGGCCCGCAGCGAGTCGGGTTGGGCCGGCGGCCGGGTGCGGTGGGAGGTGGCGGTTGTGGTCATGCGGCCGACTCCGTGAACTCCCGGCGGCGGTAGATGATCGCCCGCGCCGTGATGTTGACGATCAGCGTGATGGTGAACAGCACCAGACCGGAGGCGATGAGCGCGCCACGGCCAGTCTCGTTCGCCTCGCCGAACGCGTTGGCGATGTTGGCGGCGATGGTGTTGCCGCCGTTCTGGATCAGGTTGAACGAGATGCCGAAGGTGATGCCGAGGGTCAGCGCCAGGGCGATGGTCTCGCCGAGCGCCCGGCCGAGGCCGAGCATCATCGCGGCGATGATGCCGGGACGGCCGTAGGGCAGCACCGCGGTCCGGAGCATCTCCCAGCGGGTGGCGCCCAGGGCGAGGGCGGCCTCCTCGTTCGCGGTGGGGGTCTGGAGGAACACCTCGCGGGAGAGCGAGGTGATGATCGGCAGCACCATGATCGCGAGCACCAGCGCGCCGAGCATGACGGACGCCCCGAAGGGGCCGTCGCCGCCGAAGAGCGGGATCCAGCCGAAGTGCTGGTTCAGCCAGACCGAGAAGTCCCGGACGGGGCTGCTGAAGACGTCCCGTCCCCAGAGGCCGAAGACCACGCTCGGTACGGCGGCCAGCAGGTCGACCAGGAAGCCGAGCGCGGTGCCCAGCCGGCGCGGCGCGTAGTGCGAGAGGTAGAGCGCGATGCCGAGCGCCACCGGCACCGCGATGAGCAGTGCGAGCGCCGAGCTGAGCACGGTGCCGAAGGCGAGCGCACCGATGCCGAACTTCGGCTCCGTCTCGTTGGGGGACCAGCCCTCGTAGGACCAGAAGTTCTCGGTGTTGGCGCGTAGGGCCGGCACCGCCTTGGCGACCAGGAAGATCGCGATGGCGGCGATGATGACCAGAACGGCGGTGCCGGCGGCCAGGGTGAGACCGCGGAAGGCCCGCTCGGCGCCGAACTTACGGCTGCGCGGCAGCGCGCCGCCGCCGCCCAGCCCGGTGCCGCCCGGGGAACGGGTGCTGACTGGTGCCTCGGCCACACGCGCCGAGGCACCGGCGGGCCACTCGTGACTCTGGGTCACGCGCGTCCCGCCGGTGCCGGCGTCGGCCGAGCGGTGAGGGGTTTCACCCATCTGCTCGCTCGATTCGGTTGCGGAGGTGTGGAATCGGGTCAGGAGAGGTTCTTGACCGCGGTCTCGACCTTGGTGCGGACCGTCTCCGGCAGCGGGGCGTAGCCCAGCTCGGTGAGAGAGGCCTGGCCCTCGGCGCTGGCGGCGTGGCCCAGCAGACCCTTGACCAGCTTCAGCTTGTCGGCCGCGAGGCCCTTGCTGCAGACGATCTCGTACGTCGCCAGGACGATCGGGTAGGCCCCGGCCTCCTTGGTGTTGTAGTCGATCTTCAGCTTGAGGTCGTCGCCCTGACCCTCGACGGCAGCGCCGGCGATGGTCTTGCCGGCCGCCTCGGCGGTCAGCGCGGCGAACTCGCCGTTGCCGTTGCCGATCTTCGACATCTTCAGACCGGCGTTCTCGGCGAACGACCACTCCATGTAGCCGATGGAGCCGTCCGCGCCCTTGACCCGGCTGGCCACGCCGTCCGAGCCCTTGGCGCCGGTGCCGCCCGGGGCCTTCCACGCCTTGGCGTTGCCCAGGGCCCAGTCGCTCTCAGCGGTCTTCGAGAGGTACTTGGTGAAGTTGTCGGTGGTGCCCGACTCGTCCGAACGGTGGACGGTCTGGATCGTGGTCGCCGGGAGCTTGGCGTCCGGGTTGTCGGCCTTGATCGTGGCGTCGTCCCACTTGGTGACCTTGCCGGCGAAGATCTTCGCCAGGGTGGCCGGCTTGAGCTGGAGGTTGTCCACGCCGCTGACGTTGTAGGCGACGGCCACCGGGCCGATCACCATCGGCAGGTGGATGGCCTTGCCACCGACGCACTTGGCGTCGGCCTGCGGCTGCTCCTCCGGCTTGAGCGCGGAGTCGGAACCGGCGAAGTCGGCGGTCCCGGCGATGAACGCCTGGATACCGGCGCCCGAGCCGGAAGCCTCGTAGTTGATCGTGGTGCCCTGGCACTTCTGCTGGTACGCCTTGATCCACTCGGCCATGGCGTTCTTCTGGGCCGACGAGCCCTGGGCGTTCAGCGTGCCGGTAGCGCAGTCGACCGCGGCGGCCGAGCCCGAAGCACTCGCGCCGGAGGCGGGCTCGTTGTTGTCCGAGCCGCATGCACTGAGGCCGAGCGTCGCGGCAAGAGCGAGGCAGGCAATAGTGCCGTACCGCTGGAGCTTCACCTGAGGGGTTTCCCTTCGCGTCTGACTTGGCGCCCCGATCCCGGGGCCCGAGGACCGGCACTGACCGGCTGACACGAAAGTTAGAAGTGCCAGGTAGCCGGTTCGCCGGTCGCAAGTGAACGCAAGGTGAACACGTGCGGCCCCTGAGGTGACCGCTTGCCGAGGGTGAGTTGTCCGTTAAGTGAACCCGGGTACGCCTGTCGGAAGTATGGGTATATTTCCGGTTCGGCGTTATCCCGCCGACGCTCGGCCGTTACCCGTCGGTGACGCGGTCGGAGCGACGGCCGACGGTCAGCCCAGGTGGTAGTTGATGTGCGCGGACCAGCGGGCGAAGCCCAGCCGCTCGTAGAGCGCGACGGCCCCGGTGTTCGAGTCGTCCACGAAGAGCATCACCCGGTCGAGGCCACGCTTGTCCCGCAGGTGTGCCAGCCCGGCGGTGGTCAGGGCCCGGCCGAGCCCGCCACCGTGCGCGGTCGGCTCCACCCCCAGGACGTACACCTCGCCGATCCGGGCCGACCCCGGCCGCTCGTGCACCTTGGTCCAGTGGAAACCGAGCAGTCGGCCGGTCTCGGTCTCCTCGGCGAGCAGGAAGCCCGCCGGGTCGAACCAGGGCTCGGCGAGGCGGACCCGTAGGTCGTCCGACGTCCACCGGCCCTGTTCGGGGTGCTCGGCGAAGGCCCGTGCGTTGAGGGCCAACCAGGCCGCGTCGTCCGCCCCGGGCCGGAACGCGCGTAGCGCCACCCCGTCGGGCAGGCGCGGCTCACCCAGCGGGGCCGCCAACGGCCGGCGCAACTGCCAGAGCACCCGGGCGCGGGCGAAGCCGAGGTCGACGGCGAGCGCGGCGGCCGAGGGGTGGTCGCCGTGCGCCCACGCCCGCAGCGGCCCGGTGGCCGAGGCGAGTACACCCCGGGCGAGCGCCCGCCCCGTGCCCCGTCGCCGGTACGCGGGGTGCACCACCAGCTCGACCCCGATCCCACCGACCGGGTCGGTGGTGTCCAGGTGCGCGTACCCCGTGAGGGTGCCGTCGTCGGCGCGGGCGATCAGGTGCACGGCGGGGGCGTCGGCGTCGCGCAGCCGCAGCAGGACGTGTTCGTCGAGCGGGTCCGCTCCGTCCACGTCACCTGCGGCGCTGGCGAGGGCGAGTACGTCGGCGATCTCCGCCGGCGCCAGTTGGTCGCTCCGGGTCACCTGGTCGCTGGTCGGCTCCGCGCTGCTCATCCCGCCACCGTATCCGTTGCGTGTCGTGACGCCCGGAGCGTCGCCGTAAAGCCGCGGCTCACGTCGGGTCGGTGGGGAGTGCCTCCAGCTCGAACCGGGCGGTCAGGTCGGGCAGGATCCGGCGCAGCGCCTCCACCGTGCCCTGCCGGTCCCCACCGGCGTCGTGCAGCAGCACCACCGAGCCCGGTTCGGCCTGACTCAGCACCGTCGCGGTGATCTTGGCGGCGCCGGGTAGCTCCCAGTCCGACGGATCCACCGACCAGTGCAGCGGGGTCATGCCGAGCTGCCGCGCCACCGACACCACCGGGTACGTCCAGGCTCCGCCCGGCTGGCGGTACCAGACGATCGGGGCGTTCGGCACCGCCGCCCGGATCGCCGCGTTGGTGCGCAGCAGGTCGGAGCGGATCGCGTCGGCCGACCGTGCGCCCAGGCCGACGTCGTGGTGCCAGGAGTGGTTGCACAGGGTGTGCCCGGCGTCCACGATCGACTGGACCAGGTCGGGGTGGTTCTGCGCGTTCTCGCCGACCACACAGAACGTGGCGCGCACGTCGTATTCGCTCAGGAGGGCGAGGACCTGCGGCGTGTAGCGCGGGTCCGGCCCGTCGTCGAAGGTCAGCGCGAGCCGCGGGGTGCCGGTGGTGGCGTGCGCGCCGAACAGGTTGTCGCCTCCGGCGTCCCGTCCGGACCCGTCCTGGCCGGCCTCGGCGGGGCCGGTCCCAGCCGCGCTCGCGCTGGCGCTCGGGGCTCCGCCCGGCTCGCCAACGCCGGGCTGGTCGGCGTAGTGCGGCCCGTCGGCGCTCGTGGTGACACCGGTGGACTGCCTGGGTGTCTGGTCGGGGACGAGGCTGCGGCCCAGCACGTACGCGGAGCCGAGCAGCCCCGCCACCACCAGCGTCACGATTCCCGCGGCCCGCGCGGTGGAGCTGCCCCGCGTCACGACTTCCGCCTGGCTTGCCGGTCACGCCGGCCCGTCGCCCCCGTGTTCAGTGCGCGCACCGTCGCCCCTTTCTCCGACAAACCCGGCAGTCAGAATAGAGCCGCCAAGCTGCGCAAAAAGGGCATATGGGAAATCGCCCGGAGTGGCCTCCGGATCAGACCGGCAGGGGCGCGTGCTCCGCCTCGGGGAGCGACCGCGACGGCGGAACGACGAACTTGTAGCCGACCTGACGGACGGTGCCGATCATCGACTCGTACTCCGAGCCGAGCTTGGCGCGCAGTCGTCGGACGTGCACGTCCACCGTGCGGGTGCCGCCGAAGTAGTCGTAGCCCCAGACCTCGCGCAGGAGCTGGTCCCGGGTGAACACCCGACCCGGGTGCTGGGCCAGGAACTTCAGCAGCTCGAACTCCTTGTAGGTGAGGTCGAGCGGGCGGCCCTTGAGCTTGGCCGCGTAGGTGTCCGGGTCGATGGTCAGCTCGCCGGCCCGGATCGAACCACCCGCGCCAGCGGTCGCGTTGCTGAGCCGGCCCACCGCCAGTCGCAGCCGTGCCTCGACCTCGGCCGGGCCGGCCGAGGCGAGGATGACGTCGTCGACGCCCCAGTCGGCGTTGAGTGCGATCAGGCCGGCCTCGGTCACCACCGCGACCAACGGCACGCCGAGTCCGGTGGCGTGCAACATCCGGCAGGTCGCCCGGGCCTCGCTCAACTCCGATCGGGCATCCACCATCACCGCGTCCGGGCTGGGGCCCGCGACCAGGGTGCGAACATCACGCGGCGCGGTGCGGACCGAGTGCGGCAGCAGGTCGAGCGCCGGCAGCACAGCCGACGGTTCTCCTGCGCGTGCGGTCACCAGCAACAGGATCTCCACGATCACCTCCGTCCCGGCGGCGCGAGGCCGCACGCGACCAGTCGCACTCATCAAGGAGTGCGCTGAGAAATTGCGTGGTCCCGGCGTCGCTGACGGGCGGGTAACGCGTTGAGCCTAACCGATCGCCTCGGCCGCGCCGTCAGGCCATTTCCTGTTTGTCTACCTTGCCCCTGATCGTGGCCCGGATTTTAACGTCGCTGAAACCCGTGACCACCGCGTCGGGCCGTCGGTCTGGCACGATCGGGTCGTGTTTCCCTCCACCTCGCCCGAGGCCGGCCGCGAATCGTGGCCCGCAGGGCCCCAACCGGGTCCGGCCGCCGCAGCGACGCGCGGCCAACCGCCCGCGCCGCGCACCGGTCCGGCCACCACCGATGGCGACCGCCGCGAACGGGGTGGGCCGCGCCGTGCCCGTCGCGCCGGCGAGCCGGCCCGACGATCCGAAGACGAGGTCGACGAGCCGGAAGAGGAGGTCATCCCCCCGGTCGCGGTGCACCGTCAACTGTCGCTGACCATCGCCGGCTTCGCCGCGCTGCTCGGTGTCGGCCTGGTGCTCGGCGCGCAGACGTCGGGCCCCGGTCACCGGCTGCCGTTCGCCTTCATCATCTTCGGCGTCCAACTGCTGTTCGTGCTCGCCTGGACGATGGCCATGCGTCCGCCCGCGCTGTTGGTGGTCGCCGGGATCAGCGCCGCGGTCGCGGCGCTGGCCGACATCGCCGCGGTGCAGACCGACGTCGCCGGCCTGGCGCCACTGGGCTACCTGGCCGCCGGCGGGTTCCTCGCCGCCGTGCTCGGCCAGCTGGTCCGTCGCGTCGACCGGGTCCGGGTCACCGACTCCCTCGGCGCCACGCTGCTCATCGTGGTGGGGGTGGTGGCCTTCGGCACCCTGATCGTGCTCAGCCGGATCCCGGCCGGCACTCAGGCGATCACCGTCTGCCTGACCGCGAGCGGTGTCGCGCTCACCGTCGCCCGACTCACCGACGCCGTACTGCCGTGGCCCCGGCTCGCCCCGCAGGTGCCCCGGGGTGCCGCCGGCGTGGTGGCCGGCGCGATGGTCGGCACGCTGACCAGCGCCCTTCTCGGCAGCTACCTGGTGGCTCCCTTCACACCGACCCGGGCCGCCGTGATCGGCCTGGTCGCGGCGGTCACCGCCGTCCTCTCCGACCTCGCCGTGGGGTACGCGGAGGCGGGCCGGTTGATGGCCGGCGAACCGCCCACGATGTGGGTGGCCCGGCACATGCAGGGTCCGCTCGGCGGCTTCGCCCTGGCGGCGCCCGCCGCGTACGCCATGTGCATGCTCTTCCTCTGAGCAACGGTTGAGCGCTGAGCCGGTCGGGTACCTACGGGTGCGCCGCCCTGCGGCGTCGGTACGAACGACCCGTCGCGGTGCGACGGGCGGAGACAGGAGGCGGCGTGGCGCAGGACTATCCGGTGGACCAGGCGCGACCCCGACGGCGTGGCCGCAAGCTGCTCATCGGGCTGTTCGTGCTGCTCCTGCTGCTGGCGGGGTTGCTGGTGATCGCCGACCGGGTGGCGGTCGGGGTCGCCGAGCGGATGATCGGCGACCGCGTACGCCAGGAGATCGCCAAGCAGGGCGCGCAGTCCGCCCCACCTGAGGTGGAGGTGGGCGGAACTCCGTTCCTCACCCAGGTGCTGGATGGCCGTTACCAGCGGATCACCATCAACCTGCGGGACGTGCAGGCCTCGGTCGAGGGCGACGCCGTCCGGCTGCCGGTGCTGGATGTGACCGCCCGCAACGTTCGGGCCTCGCTGGACACCCTGCGCACCGGCCAGGGTGACGTCGTGGCGGACACCGTCAACGGTGCCGGCACGATCAGCTACGAGAGTCTGGCCGCGCTGCTGAACCGCCCGGGTCTCACCCTCGGCGAACAGAACGGCAAGCTCACCGTCAAGGCCCCGGCCGACATCCTCGGTCAGAAACTCACCATCAGCGGCACCGCCGACGTCACCGTCGCCGACAACGGCGCGGTCGCCCTGCGATTCAACGACCTGGACGCCGCGGGTCTGCCGAACCTGCCGCTGGCGCGGGCCTTCCTGAGCAACTACGCCAAGAGCATCTCCATTGATGTGCCGCTGCCGGAGTTGCCGTTCCAGCTCGCGGTCCGGGAGGTCCGTCCACTGCCGGAAGGGCTGGCGGTCACCGCCGACGCCAAGAACGTGCCGATCAACTCCGCTGGCTGACGCCGGAGGCGCGGTGGGACGCCGAAATCCTCGGCGATCCCGGCGATTCCCGGATGGTGGTCGGCCCAGTGGCAGCACGGTCACTGGCTGGTAGGCTCCCTGGCCATGGGGACCCACCTCACCAAACGGCGCGCGGTCGACCTGTGCCGCGTGGCCACCTGCCTGTGTCGCCCCGTCATCTGACGGCGGGGCTGTCTCCGGCCGCCTGACGGCGGCCACCGGCACAGGGTTCTCGCACCCTCCGGTTATCCCACCGAACGCCCGGCAGCGGCGCCGTCGCACGAACCCGTGATCCCGTCCTTCCGCTGGGTCCCGCGCGTGGTGCGACAGTTACACCTATCGATTCGCGCGCGTTGGCTCACCATCCATCCTCACCAGGGAGTGATTCGATGAGTCGCGACACCGCACTCGTTTCGGCCGAGTGGGCCGAGAAGAACCTCGACGCCCCGGGCGTCGTCTTCGTCGAGGTCGACGAGGACACCTCGGCCTACGAGACCGGCCACATCGCCGGCGCCATCAAGATTGACTGGAAGACCGACCTCCAGGACCAGGTCCGCCGGGACTTCGTCAACAAGACGCAGTTCGAGGCGCTGCTCTCCGAGCGGGGCATCAGCAACGACGACACCGTCATCCTGTACGGCGGCAACAACAACTGGTTCGCCGCGTACGCCTACTGGTACTTCAAGCTCTACGGCCACCGTGACGTGAAGCTGCTCGACGGCGGCCGCAAGAAGTGGGAGCTGGACGCCCGCCCGCTCGTCACCGACGCGGTGTCCCGCCCGGCGACGCAGTACGTCGCGCAGGAGCCGGACACCTCCATCCGGGCCTTCCGCGACGAGGTCGTCGCCGCGATCGGCACCAAGAACCTGGTCGACGTGCGCAGCCCCGACGAGTTCGCCGGTCGTCTGCTCGCCCCCGCCCACCTGCCGCAGGAGCAGGCGCAGCGGGCCGGCCACATCCCCACCGCGATCAGCGTGCCGTGGTCCAAGGCGGCCAACGAGGACGGCACCTTCCGGTCCGACGACGAGCTGCGCAAGATCTACGGCGACGCGGGGCTCGACGACGGCAAGGAGACCATCGCGTACTGCCGGATCGGTGAGCGCTCGTCGCACACCTGGTTCGTGCTCCAGGAGCTGCTGGGTCACCGCAACGTCAAGAACTACGACGGCTCCTGGACCGAGTACGGCTCGCTGGTCGGTGTGCCGGTCGCGCTCGGCGACGAACCCGGGGAGGCCTGATCATGACTCTTCCCACCGCCGCGGGTTGCGCCGCACCGGACCAGGCCGCGCCGCTGCCGGCCAGCCTGGACCTGGAGAAGGAAACCGTCATCACCGGCATCGTCCGTTCCGCCGAGGCCGAGCCGGTGCCGGGCGCGTACGTCCGGCTGCTCGACTCGACCGGTGAGTTCACCGCCGAGGTGGTCACCTCGGCCGCCGGGCAGTTCCGGTTCTTCGCCGCGCCGGGTTCCTGGACGCTGCGGGCGTTGTCCCGGCACGGCAACGGCGACACCGCTGTCACCGCCGGCCGGGGCGTCAACGAGGTTGCCGTCACCGTCGCCTGACCCACTGCTCTGATCGACCGGGGCCGGTCACCCTCCCGGGGGTGGCTGGCCCCGGTCGTTTCTTCGTAGCGCGCCGGCACGCCGGGGCGGGTGCCGAAACCCATCGGCATGCGTCACTATCTACGGGTGGATTTCAGGGATGAAAGCGGCGGGTCCGACGAAGCGGTCCCCATCGTCCTCTGTGTGGGCACGGACGTGTCGCTTCGGGAGCGGGTGCTGAGCCAACTCGACGGGCGCGCCCCGGTGCACAGCTGTTCCGATCTGACCGAGCTACGCGAGCTGTTGTCGTCGCCGACGGGCCCGGCGCCGGTCAGTCCCGCAGTTCTGCCGCTCACCGAGGCGCGGGGCCTGGTGAAGTGGGGTGAGCTGGTCGTCGACCGGGCCGGACACCGGGTCACCTGGCGCGGCGAGGTGCTCCCGCTGACCCCCACCGAACGGGTGTTGCTCACCCTGCTCATCGGCCCACCGCTGGTGGTGTGGAGCTACGAACGGCTCTGCGTCTCCGCGCTGGGTGGCGCGGACACCGCAGCGCTGCAATCCACCATCAGACGGCTTCGTCGCAGGCTGCGGGGCCTGCCGGGCGGACCGCAGGTGCACACCGTGCGGGGCGTCGGCTACCGGCTCGACCCGCCGCCCCGGCTGAACGGCCACTGACCCGCGGTCGCTCCGTCGGGCCGACCGCCTCCGCTGCCGGCCCTGCGGCGGGCGCGTGACACCATGGCCGGGTGAGCGGTGCTGTGCAGACGGGTTGGGCCTCTTCGGCCGGCCCTGCCGCGCCGACACCGGCCCGGTCGCGGCGGCGTTGGCTGCTGGCCGTGACCGTGGCCTGGGCGGTGCTGCTGGCCGGGCTCACCTGGACATCGGTGCGGAACGACCCGCCGACCGTGCGCGAACAGCGCTCCCTCGATCAGGCCGGCCCGGTGGTTGACCGGGCGGTCGGCGAGCTGGCCCGCGCGGCAGGTGCGGCCGGTCTGCTGGAGCTGGGCCCCGCGCGGGTCGCGTCCGGCTGTCGGGTGACCCCGTTCGCCGACGGGGCGAGGCTGCGGCGCGAGGTGGGGGTGCTCGCGGCCACCGGTGACGAGCGGGCCGTGCTGGTCGGCATCGCCGAGCGGCTGCCGGCCAGCTGGCGCGCCGGAGTCGGGCCCGGCGTGGACGGTCCCGAGCTGCGCGCCGACGCCGGAGACTTCGTGGCCGTCGAGGGCCGGCCGACCGTCGACGGCCGGGTGCGACTGGTCGTCGACACTGGTTGCCGGCCGGTCGGCGCCGGCTACACGCCGGCCCTGGCCACCGCTGCCGGCCCGGAGACCGCCGCGCTGACCGCCGCGCTGCGGGCCCTCGACGGGCCGGGCGACGCCGCTGCGGAGCTGGTCACCGCGCCCTGCCCGGGCGGCGGGCTCGCCCGTACCGCATGGTCCGCGAACGGTCCCGGCCCGGCGGCCTCGACGGCCGCACTCGCCCCGCTGGCCGGCAACGCCCCCCTGCTGGACCAACCCCCGGCGTACGCGTACCGCAGCGGTGTCGTCACGGTGCTGGCCGAGATCAGCCCGGACGCCACCCGACTGGCCGCCACCGTCGGCTGCCCGGGCTGAGCTGGCCCGTTCAGGTCAGCCGTCGTCCGGGCCACGGCTGCGGCCCAGCGCGTCGACCATGCCCCACCGGCCGGGGATGTCCAGCAGCTCGACCCGGCCCATCCCCGGTGGCACGGCCGGGTCGATGATCAGGTGCTCGCCCTGCGGCTCCAGTCCCAGCATCACCCGCAGCATCAGCAGGGGGGTGCCGGTCGACCAGGCCTGCGGGCTGCACGCGGTCGGGTACTCCACCGGGTAGTCGGTGAGGTCGCGGGCGTAACCGGCGAACGCCTCCGGCAGCCGACCCTCGAAGTACCGGGACGCGGCCAGCATCGTGTCGCAGAGCAACCCCGCCTCCTCCCGGAAGCCGTACCGCCACAACCCCCAGGCGATGATCGAGTTGTCGAACGGCCAGACGGTGCCCACGTGGTAGCCGATCGGGTTGTACCGTCCCTCGTCCGTGGCGAGCGTCCGCACCCCCCAGCCGGAGAACAGTCGTGGCCCGAGCAGGTGCTCGACCACCTTGCCGGCGCGCGACTCGTCCACGATGCCGCTCCACAGCAGGTGCCCGATGTTCGAGGTCAGCGCGTCCACCTGCCGGCCGTCGGCGTCCAGCGCGAGCGCGTAGTACTCGCGGTCGGCGATCCAGAAGTCGCGGTCGAACCGCCGTTTGAGGTCGGCGGCCTGTCGTTCCAGCTCGTCGGCGAAGTCCGGGTCGTTCCAGAAGGTCCGGGCCAGCCGGGCGGCCCGGACCTTCGCGTCGTACGCGTAGCCCTGCAACTCGCAGGTGGCCCGGGGGAAGCCGGGCAGCTGACCGTCGGCGTACGAGATGGCGTCCCAGGAGTCCTTCCAGCACTGGTTGTGAAGGCCGGTCTCCGGGTTGCGGGTCTGGTACCAGAGGTAGCCGGTGCCGAGCAGGTCACCGTAGGTGTCGATCCATTCCAACGCCCTGCGGACCTGTGACTCCAGCTTGCGGACGAGTGCCGCGTCACCGGTCCACCGCTCGTACTCGTCGATCAGGATGATGAACAGCGGCGTCGAGTCGGCCGACCCGTAGTACGGCGAGTGTGGCTGCTCCTCGAAGCCGGCGGTCTCCCCGTACCGCAGCTCGTGCAGGATCTTGCCGGGTTCCTCGTCCCGGAAGTCGTCCACCCGCTGGCCCTGAAGTCCGGCCAGCATCAGGATGGTCGGCGGGACCAGCTCCGGCAGGAACGGCAGCACCTGCAACGAGGTGATGATGCTGTCCCGGCCGAACAGGGTCATGAACCAGGGGAGGCCCGCGGCGATCAGCCGTACGCCCAGGGCGATCGACTCGTAGCGCAGCGCAGCCAGGTCGTTGAGGCTGCGCCGGTACGCCCCGGCCAGCGGCTCGCAGTCGCAGCCGAGCTTCGGCGCCCGGTCGATCAGCTCCTGCTGTTCGGCCCGGATGGCGTCCGCGCTGCGGCTGCCGCCGTACGGGAGGGTGGCCCGGATGTCCTCGCCCCGGGCCCCGTAGACGACGCTGGACACGTGCAGCCGGGTGGTCCACCTGTCGTTGCGGGCGATCCGGATCCGGAAGGTCATCCCGGTCTCGTCGACCTGCGCCGGTGCGGTGGTGCTGACCACCATCTCCCGGTGGAACGCCTCCCGCCGGTAGGTCAGCCGCAGCTCGTTCTCGGCGACCGTGACGGTGGTGCGGCCCCGCTTCTGCCGAGAGTTCTTGATCTCGAACAGGTCGGCGAAGTCCGCCCCGACCTCGATCCGGAGGGTGCACTCGACCTCTGCGCCGAGGTGGTTCAGCACGGTCAGCTCCTCCTCGAAGCTGCCCACGATCGCCCGGCTGCGGATCACCGACGCCTTGGCGTCCAGATAGTGCGTGGGTTCGCCGGGGGCGAGGAAGAACTTGGTGCGGTATGACTCGGCGTCGTCGACGGAGAGGGCGTGCAGCCGTTCGCCGTCCAGGGTGAGCACCCAGGTGGACAGGAAGCGGGTGTCGAAGGAGAACAGCCCGGTGGGGAAGTCGTAGGACGGTTCGATGTCTCCACGCCGGTCGCTGACCAGGAAGGTGTTGCCGTCCAGGATGCTGACGAGGTCCCTCACCTGAGTCGCCCGGCTGCTCGACGGGCCGTCTCGCGGGGGTCGCGGGTGCCGGGCGGGTTCGGGAAGAACCGGCGGAAGGCGAGGAAGAGCACCACGTTCCCGCTGAACGTGCTCTCGTTGCGCAGCACCGCCGCGACCCCCTGGGCCTCGCCGCTGATCAGCCGGTCGAAGAGGGCGGCGCTGCTGTACCAGATGGCGTCGGCCGGGCCGCGGCCCCGGCTGACCTCAACGAACCCGGGCCGCATCCGGACCAGCCAGTGTTCGGTGCGGTGGTCGTCGTCGCCGAGGTCGATCTGGAGGGTGCCGTCGGCCAGGCCGCCCAGGACGTCGGGTGCACGCGACGGCAGCGCTTCGAAGAATCTCTCCGCCGCCTCGGTCACATCCGAATCGTAGGCAGCCGTCCGAGATGTCGGGTCGGTATCGGCACTCCGCTCGGATCGACCCACCGCCGCCGTGCGGTCAGTAGACGAGTGCCTGCGCGCCCTCGGCCAACGCCTCCTCGACGAAGACCGCGGCACCGGCGATCCGGACCCCGGGGAGTACGTCGTCCGGGCCGATCTCCCGTCGGGCCGCGCACTGCGTGCAGGCGGTCACGCGGCCGCTGGTCAGGATGACGTGCAACAGCTCGGCCAGGGGTGCGGAGTGCGGCAGGTCGAACTGCTGGGCGCGACCGGGCAGCGCGAACCAGGTGGACTCACCGGTCAGCCAGAGCGAGACGTCCACCCCGGCCGCCACCGCCGTCGCGGCGACGGTGAATGCCTGCGCGCACCGCTCCGGGGCGTCCGCCCCTGCGGTGGCCTTGACGACGAGAGTGCGGGCCATGTGGCCCAGCATAGGATGGCCGGGATGGTTACCGAGATCGGGTTTGTCAGCCTGCTGGTCGCTGGCCTGGGCGGGCTCGCCGGTGGCCTGGTCTACCTTGCCGTACGCATTTCGAGAGGACGCTGGTGAGCGAGAACCCGCTGCAGCCGCCGTGGCTGAACGCGCCGCCGGTCGAGGAGTACCCGTTCGAGGAGAGCCACGACCTGCGGGTGGGGCCGAAGCTGCACCCCGCGCTGGATGCCCTGCTGCCGTACATCGGTCTGTGGCGCGGTCGGGGCAAGGGCGGCTTCCCCACCATCGAGGATTTCGACTACGCGCAGGAGATCCGGATCAGCCACGACGGCCGACCGTTCCTGCACTACGAGTCGCGTGCGTGGATCCTCGACGAGCAGAGCAAGCCGGTCCGTCCGGCCGGCCGCGAGGTGGGCTGGTGGCGACCGGTGCTGGTGGATGGGCGGGCGACCGACGAGCTGGAGGCGCTGCTGACCACCCCGACCGGGGTGATGGAGCTGCACCTGGGCAAGCGCACCGGCACGCAGCTCGAGTTTGCCACCGACGCGGTGATCCGGACTCCGACCGCCAAGGAGGTCACCGGCGGGCACCGGCTCTTCGGCATCGTCGAGGGTGCGCTGCTCTACGCCCAGGAGATGGCCGCCATGGGGCACGGGCTCAGTCCGCACCTCTCCGCCCGACTCGTCCGGGTCGGCGGCTGACCTCGACGGTCGGTGGCCGGCTAGACGGGGAAACCCAGCAGGGACTGTAGGGCAGGGGTACGCGGGCAGCGAGCCCGTCGTACCCCGTCCAGCGTGTGGACCTCGGCGGCTCCGCGCAGTGACGAGGTGAACCACACGCCGTCCGCCGCGTGCAGTTCGGCGGTGCTGACCATCCGTTCGGCGGCGCTCAGGCCCAGCTCGCTCGCGTGGGCGAGCAGCCAGGCCGCGGTGGTGCCGGCGAGGATGCCGGTGCTGGCGGCCGGCACCGTGCAGAGCGTGTCGCCGGTGAGCCACACCACATTGGCGGTGGGGCCCTCCAGCGCGTACCCGTCAGAGGAGATCCAGAGCACGTCGTCCACGCCGGCCCGGCGGGCCCAGCGGCGGGCGGCGCTGTTGACCGCGTACGACGTGGACTTGATGCCGGCCGGCAGCCAGGTCAGCCCGCTACGGGCGGCGGCGGGTAGCCCCAGCGGCAGGGTGGCCACTGTGATTCCGTCCCGCCGGGCGGCCCGGGAGGCCGCCGGCACCGGGGCGAGCGTGGCGTAGATCGTGGGCTGACCGCCGGCCTCCGGGCCTCGCGTGCAGACCAACCGAAGTGCCCCCTCCTCAGCGGCTGGCCAGCCTGTCCGCACCTGATCCAGCAGGTCGATCAGCGCGCTGGTGGGGGGCAGGGGCAGCTCGACGGCGGCGGCCGCCGTGGCCAGGCGGGCCAGGTGTTCGTCGCGTAGCCACGGCTGGCCGCCCCGCAGGTGCATGGTCTCGAAGAGGCCGTCACCGTGCAGCACACCGAGGTCGTCACCGCGAAGCAACGGGTCGCCGGGCGGCACCGGGCCACGACCCAGGACGGCGATCCGCGCGGTCGGGTCGGCCGCGTTCTTCCCGACGGACGACCTCACCATGACCGTCGAGCGTAGCGGTGATCGATCGCGGTGCGGGGAACAGCCTGGTGGCCGAACTATGATCGGACGGTGTCCGAATCCTCCCTCGCGGAAATGCTGCGGGCCCGTGGGCTGCGGCTGACGGCCCAGCGGCAGCTCGTCCTCCAGGCGGTGCTCGATCTGGGCCACGCCACCCCGGAGCAGGTGCACACCGCGGTCCGGGAGGTCGCCGCCGGCGTCAACATCACCACCATCTACCGCACGCTCGAGCTGCTGGAACGACTCGGTCTGGTCACCCACACGCACCTGTCGCACGGCTCACCGACCTATCACGCCGCCGGTGAACACCAACACGTCCACCTGGTCTGCCGGGAGTGCGGCGCGATCGACGAGATCGATCCGGAGCTGCTCCGCCCCCTCGCCGACCAGTTGGCCGCGCAGCGCGGGTTCCGGGTGGACATCGGGCACGTGTCACTCTTCGGCGTCTGCGTACGCTGCGAGAACGGGGACGAAAAATGATCGACATCGCGGGTGCGGTGGCCGTCGAGAGCATCGACGAGGCCAGCCGTGACCAACCGGATCCGGCGCACGTCGCGGCCGGGGTGCGGGGGGTGGCCGCGCACTACGGCGACCCGCTGCGCGAGCAGCGCACCCTCGACACCGCTGTCGGTCTGGTCGACCGGTCGCATCGAGGGATCATCGCGGTGCCCGGGGAAGAGCGGGCCAGTTGGCTGCACACGGTCACCTCGCAGCACCTGAACGCGCTGGCGGCCGGTGAGGGCACCGAGTTGCTGGTGCTGTCCCCGCACGGCCACATCGAGCAGCACGCCATGGTCGCGGAGGACGGCGAGACCACCTGGCTGGACACCGAGCCCGGTGCGACCCAGGGCCTGCTGACCTACCTGGAGAAGATGCGGTTCTTCAGCAAGGTCGAGCCACGCGACGCGACGGCCGAACGCGCGCTGTTGTCGCTGGTCGGGCCGGCGGCCATGGAGGCGCTCGGCACGCTCGGCGTGACCGGGCTCGCCGCACCGGACGTGGTCGCGGTGCCGGGTCCGAAGTTCCCGCACGGTGCCGTGCCATCCCGGGCGAGCGCTCGGTACGACGTACGACCGCTGCCGATCGGCGGCTGGGCCCGACGTGGTCCGCTCGGGGTGGACCTGCTGGTGCCCCGGTCGGCGATGGACCAGGTGGTGGCGGAGCTGCGCGGCGCCGGCGTGCCGGTCGCGGGGCTGTGGGCGTACGAGGCGATCCGGGTGGCCGCCCGGCAGCCCCGGGTCGGGGTGGACACCGACCACCGGACCATTCCGGCCGAGGTCGACCTGATCGCCCCGGCGGTGCATCTGGACAAGGGTTGCTACCGGGGGCAGGAGACGGTGGCGCGGGTGCACAACATGGGCCGGCCGCCGCGTCGCCTCGTACTGCTGCATCTGGACGGGGTGACCACCGATCAGCCGCCGGTGGCCGGTACGCCGGTGACCCTCGACGGCCGGGCGGTCGGCTTCGTGGGCACCGCCGTGCTGCACCACGAACTGGGCCAGGTCGCTCTCGCGGTGCTGAAGCGGAACGTCCCGGACGACGCCGCGTTGCTGATCGGCGAGACCGCGGCGGCGATCGACCCGTCCTGAGCGGGCCGTCTAGGATCGCCGGCATGACGACAGGGACGTTGATCACGGTGGCCCCGACCGGCGCTGAGTCGGCCAAGGCGGAGGTGCCGGCGCTGCCGGTGACCCTCGACGAGTTGCTGCTCACCGCCAAGGAGTGCGAGGCACTCGGCGCCGCCGTGATCCACGTCCACATCCGCGACGACGAGGCCCGGCCGACGCTCGACCCGGTGCGACTGGCCGACACGGTGGCGGCGCTGCGGGAGAGCACCGACCTGATCGTGCAGCTCTCCTCCGGTGGCGCGGTGACCGACCCGGAGGCCGCCCGGCTCGCCGTGCTCGACGCCCGTCCGGACATGGCCTCCTGCACCATGGGCACCGTCAACTTCGGCGACGACGTCTTCCTCAACCGCTGGGAGTTCATCGTCGACCTGCACACCCGGATGCAGGAACGCGGGATCGTGCCGGAGTACGAGATCTTCGACCTCGGCCACCTGTCCGCGTTGCAGCGGTTGCTCGGCAAGTACGGGCTGCCGGCCGGCGGGCACGTGCACGTCGACTTCGTGATGGGCGTCCCGGGCGGGATGCCGGGCAACACCGAGACTCTGGTCGCGGCCCACCGGATGCTGCGGGACCTGCCCGAGGGCACCACCTTCTCGGCCACCGGCGTCGGCCGGAGCACCATCGCGGTGCTGCTGGCCTCGCTGTCGGCCGGCGGGCACCTGCGGGTCGGCATGGAGGACACGGTGACGTACGCGAAGGGCCGCCCGGTGGAGTCCAACATGCAGTTGGTCGCCCGCGCGGTGGGTTTCGCCCAGCTCGCTCAGCGCCCGCCGCTGACCACCACCGAGGCCCGCGAGCTGCTCGGGCTGTAAGGCCGGGTCTGTCCCGCGCCCCTGTCACCCGGGCGGTGGACCTCCTGGTCACCCCGCCGCCGGGCACCCCCGGACCGTCGGTACCGTCCAGCGCGTGACGAAGACGTACGAGGGTGGCGCGCCGCTCGCCGAGGTGGTCCGGTCCGGGTTCGTGGAGGGTGCGCACCGGGGCTCGGTGGTGGTGCTGGACGCCGCCGGTGTCGCGGTGGCGTCCGCCGGGGACGTGACCTCGCCGATCTTCCCCCGCTCGGCCAGCAAGCCGATGCAGGCGATCGGGATGCTCCGGGCCGGCCTGGCCCTGACCGACCCGGCCGACGTGGCGCTGGTCTCGGCGAGCCATGCCGGCGAGGAATTCCACAGGGCCCGGGTCGGTGCGCTGCTGGAGCGCGCCGGGTTGGACGCGTCGGCGCTGCACTGCCCACCCGACCTGCCGGTGGGGGCCGCGGCCCGGGAGGCGGTGCTTCGGGCCGGTGGCGGCCCGAGCCGGGTGCAGATGAACTGCTCCGGCAAGCACAGCGGGATGCTGCTGACCTGCGAGGCCGCCGGTTGGTCCCGGGAGGGCTACTGGCGGCCGGAGCACCCGCTTCAGCAGCGGCTGCGGGCCGCCATCGAGGAGTTCACCGGCGAGCAGGCGGCGGCGGTGGGGGTCGACGGTTGCGGCGCCCCGGTCCTCGCGGTGTCGCTGGCCGGTCTGGCCGGGGCGTACCTACGACTGGTCGACGCCGAGCCCGGCTCGGTGCCGCGCACGGTGGCGGACGCGATGCGGGCGTACCCGGAGATCGTGGGTGGCACCCAGGCCGACGACACCCGGCTGATGCGGGGTGTCCCGGGGCTGCTGGCCAAGGTCGGTGCCGAGGGCGTGATCGCCGTGGCGCTGCCGGGCGTCGGCGCCGTCGCACTGAAGATCGACGACGGCGCCGACCGGGCCCGGATGCCGGTCCTGGTCTCCGCGCTGCGCCGGCTCGGCGTGGACGCTCCGGTGCTGACCGAGTACGCCGAGGTGCCGCTCTTCGGCGGCGGGGTCCCGGTCGGGGCGGTCCGCCCGCTCTGGTGAGACCACCGGTCCGCCGGTCGGTGCTCCGGCTGCCCGACCCGGCGACCAACTCCGGAACGAGCGCCATACCTCACAGGTATGAATATGACTCTGAGGTACAGCGCTCGTCGCGACGTCAGGCCCGTCGGCGGCGGTGGTGGCTAGCTCAGGAAGTCGAGCAGTGCGGCGTTGACCGGCTCCGGACGCTCCAGCGGCAGCAGGTGCGCGGCGTCCGGCACGTCGGGCAGTCGTACCGCGCCGGGGACCTCGGCGGCGATCCGGTCGGCGAGCCGACTGATGTCCGGCACGTCGGCGGCGCCGGCGGTGACCAGGACGGGGATCTTCAGCTCACCGAGACGACCGATCGCCGGTGGCGACAGCTCTCCCACCTCGACCGCACCGAGCGCCAGTTCGGCGGCGAGGGCACGCTGGTCCATCTCCTGCGCGAACGCGACCAGTTCGGGGTCGACGTCCTCCGGCTGGCGGCGCGGGCCGACCACCCAGAACCGCACCTCACCGGCCGCGCCGGCGACGAAGTCGTCCGGGTCGACCTCGCCGACCAGGCTGTCCCAGAGTTCGTTCGCCTCGTCGGACCACTCGTTGCCGGAGACCGCCGTGTCGAACAGCGCGAGCGCGCTCACCCGGTCGGGGTGGGCCAGCGCGGTGTCGATGGCGACCGCTCCGCCGAAGGAGCAGCCGACCAGGGCGGCCCGGGGCAGGTCGAGCGCGTCCAGCAGCCCGGCCACGTCGTCGTGGTGTGTGAACGGGGTGGGCGGGAGCTCCGAGTCTCCGTAGCCGCGCAGGTCCGGGACGATCACCCGGTGCCGGGCGGCGAGGGCGGACACCTGCCCTCGCCACATCCGCCGGTCGGCGATTCCGGCGTGCAGCAGGACGACGGGCGAACCGGTGCCGGCCTCGTCGTACGCGATGCTTGCTCCATTGACTGTGATCTTGTGCACGGACGGACCGTACGGATCGTCCGAGCGGCGCGCAAACGGGGTTCTGAGACCTTGCTAACTATGGTTAGCGTTTTGCTTGCAAGAGCTAGCGCGGGCGGTTAGCGTCGCTGCCATGGCCACACCCAAGGACCTTCCCGACGTCGGCGGGTTCATCCGCGATCTGCGGCGCAACGCCAAGATCTCGCTTCGGCAGCTCGCCGAGCAGGCGGGGGTCAGCAACCCGTACCTCAGCCAGATCGAGCGCGGCCTGCGCAAACCCAGCGCCGAGGTGCTCCAGCAACTGGCGAGCGCGCTGCGGGTCTCCACGCCGGCGATGTACCTGCGCGCCGGTCTGCTCGACGACAAGGAAGGCCACGGGGTGCTCGCCGCGATCGCCGTGGACGCCGACCTGACGATGGCGCAGAAGCAGTCGCTCAGTCAGATCTACGAGACGTTCCGCCGGGAGAACACCCGGGTGGCCGAGGCCCAGGCCGAAGCCGAGGCGGCGCAGGCCGACCAGCCCGCCAGCCAGGCTGCGAACCTGGCCAATGTGGCCGCCACCGGCCCCACCACCGTGGGCGGCACCCCGACCGAGGCCGTGCTCGAGTCGGTCGCCGTCACCGAGGCGGGCACCGCCCCCGCCCCGGGCAGCACCAGCATCCCCCAGAAGAAGAAGGCCGCCGAGGCGGCCGAAGAGGAGACGTCATGAGCGAGCCGAAGACCAACCGCATCCCCGCCCCGATCTACGCCGCAGCCGGCGCCGGTGAGCTGGCCATCGAGCAGCTGCGCAAGCTGCCGGCCGTGGTCGGCGTCCTCAGCACCCGGGTCGTCGCCGACCTGGGTGGCCGGGCCGTGCTGACCGGTTTCGAGTTGAAGCAGAAGGCCACCGAGACGCTGCGCACCGCCAACGAGACCGCCGACCTGGCGAAGCTGCGCGAGGTGGCCGACATCGACAAGCTGCGCGCCGCCGCGACCCGCAACGCCGCCCTTGTGGTCGCGGGCGCCCAGGTCGCCCAGGAGCGCGCGTTCGCCGCGTACGGCGCGCTGGTCGCCCGGGGCGAGCGGGTCGTCGGTGCCGGCGTGCTGGAGGCCGCCGAGACGGTCAACGCCGACATCGAGGCCACCGAGGCCGTGACGCCGGCCACCACCGCGGCTGCCACCGCCCCCACCGCTGCGGCCCCCGCCGACGTGCCGACCCCGGCCGACGTGGCCGAGATCGCCGAGGCCAAGACGGCCGCGGTCAAGAAGGTCGCCCGCGCGCCGAAGGCTGCCAAGCCGGCCGAGACCCCGTCGGCGAAGCTCCCCCGGGCCACCAAGCGGACCCGCCCGGCCGCCGAGTAGCTCGTCGGGCCGACGACCCCGGCGGCGTCCTTGTCGGACGTAGCCGGGGTCGTGGACATAAACTGGCCGACATGGCCAACGCCGCGCCGATCTTCGCGTTCGAAGTCCGCTACGTGATCGAGCTGATCCTGCTCGTCTTCGCGCTGATCATCCAGGGTGTCGCGCTGGTGCACGCCGTCACGCAGCGCTCCGACGCCTTCCCTGCCATCGGGACGCTGCCCAAGGGCGGCTGGATCGCCATCCTGGCGGTCTGCCTCGTGCTCACCCTGCTCGGGTTCGGTCCGATCAGCCTCTTCGGACTGATCGGCATCGCCGCCGCGCTCATCTACCTGCTCGACGTACGGGTCGGTCTGCGCGACCTGAGCGACGGCAAAGGGTTCTGGTGAGAGGTTTTCGCTGGCCGCCCCCACCCGACAGCGGGCCCCGCACCTGGGGGCCCGGGCCGGGTGGGCCGCGTACCGGCCGGCCGGCGCTGCCGGAGCCGGAGACCGAGCTGGTCACCACCCCGCACGGCGTACGGCTGGAGCGGCTGGTCACCGGCACCGGTGATCCGGTCACCGTGTTCGCACACGGGCTGGGCAACGGCATCGCCACCACGCGCCCGTTCGGCAGTGGGGTGAACGGCCGCAAGGTGTTCTTCCAGTTCCGCGGGCACGGCCGCTCCGAAGCCCCGGACGGGCCCTGGGACTACCTGGACCTGGCCCGGGATCTGCGGGCGATCGCCGACCTCGGCGGCGCCAGCCGGGCTTTCGGCGCCAGTCTCGGCGCGGGTGCCCTCTGCCGACTCCTCGTGGAAAGCCCGGAGCGTTTCGACAAGCTGGTCTTCTTCCTGCCGGCGGTCCTCGACGAGCCACGCGGGCCGCTCGCCCGGGAGCGCGTCACCGACCTGTTGGAGGCGGTGGAGAGCGGGGACGCCTCGGCGGTCGCCGACATCGTCACGCTGGAGTTGCCCCCGGCGGTGCGTAACACCCCGGCCGGCTGGGCCTACCTGCGACAACGGCTCGACCAACTGCTCCGGGACGGTCTGGCCGACGGTCTGGCCACGCTCACCGACCAGACCCCGCTGCGCCAGATCGGTGACCTGACGGCGGTCACCGCGCCGGCGTTGGTGATCGGTTGCGCGGGCGACGACCTGCACCCGGTCGAGGTCGCCGAGCGGCTCGCCGCCGCGCTGCCCGAGGCCACCCTGCACGTGTACGACCGGCCCGGCGTGCTCTGGTCGGAACGCGCCGATCTGCGGGACCGCATCTCCGGCTTCCTGAACGAGTAACCTGCCCTGTCATGGGCGTCACACAGCACGGCCGGACGCACCGGCTGGACCTTGCCGACCCGACAGTGCGCGAATGGACGTGCACGGTCCTGCACTCCGATGCGGAGCAGGGCATCGTCCTGGACCGTTCGGCGTTCTACCCGGGCGGCGGTGGTCAACCACCGGACCACGGCGTCCTGCTCTGGCAGGGTGTGCAGACCCGGATCGTCGGCACCCGCAAGGGCGACGACCCCTACCTGATCCCCGCCGAGGGTGACCCGCTGCCGCCGGTCGGCACCGCTGTCGTCGGCGCGGTGGAGGACGAGCGCCGCACCCGGCTGATGCGTACCCACTCCGGGCTGCACGTGCTCTGCGGTGTGGTGTTCCGCGACTTCGGTGCGCTGGTCACCGGCAACTCCATGGAGCCGGGCGAGGCCCGGATGGACTTCAACCTCCCCGAGGTGCCGCCGGACTTCAAGAGCCGCATCGAGGAGCTGGTCAACGCCGAGGTGGCCGCCGACCGCTCGGTCGCCACCCGGGTGCTGCCGCGCACCGAGGCGCTGGCCCTGCCGGACATCATCCGTACCCAGTCCAACCTCATCCCGCCGGATGAGCAGGAGGTCCGGATCGTCGACATCGTCGGGCTGGACGTGCAGGCCGACGGCGGCACCCACGTCGCCTCCACCGCCCAGATCGGCAAGGTCCAGGTGGTCAAGGTGGAGAGCAAGGGCCGGGCCAACCGCCGGGTCCGGGTCCGACTGGTCGATTAGATCGAGTACCGAATTCGGACGTCGGCTGTCAGGTATTCCTGACAACGTCGCAGGCATGACACAACCGCTCACAGGAAAGATCGCGCTCGTCGCCGGTGCCACCCGTGGTGCCGGGCGGCAGATCGCCGTTCAACTCGGCGCGGCCGGTGCCACGGTCTACGCCACCGGTCGCAGCACCCGGGCCGGCCGTTCAGAGATGGACCGACCCGAGACCATCGAGGAGACCGCCGATCTGGTCAGCGCGGCCGGCGGCACCGGCATCGCCGTTCAGGTCGACCACCTGGTGCCCGAGCAGGTCCGCGACCTGGTCGCCCGGATCGACGCCGAGCAGGGTCAACTCGACGTGCTGGTGAACGACATCTGGGGCGGCGACCCACTGGTCACCTGGGACAAGCCGGTCTGGGAGCAGCCGCTCGACGCCGGCTTCCGTACCCTGCGACTGGCCGTCGACACGCACATCATCACCAGCCACTTCGCCCTACCGCTGCTGATCCGTAAGCCCGGTGGTCTGGTGGTGGAGATGGGCGACGGCACCAAGGCGTACAACGACGAGAACTATCGGCTGTCGGTCTTCTACGACCTGGCCAAGGTCTCGGTCAACCGGCTCGCCTTCAGCCAGGCGCACGAGCTGAAGCCGCATGGCTGCACGGCCGTGGCGCTCACCCCCGGCTGGATCCGTTCCGAGGCGATGCTGGAGCACTTCGGCGTGACCGAGGAGAACTGGCGCGACGGTGCCGCCACCGATCCGAACTTCCTCATCTCGGAGACCCCGGCCTTCGTCGGCCGGGCGGTGGCCGCGCTCGCCGCCGACGAGGAGAAGGCCCGCTGGAACGGTAAATCCGTCGACGCCGGCACGCTGTCCAAGGTGTACGGGTTCACCGACCTCGACGGCAGCCAACCCGAGGGTTTCCGCTACATCACCGAGGTGGTCGACGCCGGCAAGCCGGCGGACGTGACCGGCTACCGGTAGAGGGCCGAGAGCCGGTCGGCGCTCTCCGCGAACAACTGCCGCAGCTCGGGTGGGTCGAGTACCTCCACCTCGGGCCCCAGCCCCAGCAGTTGGCGGTACGCCACCTGGACCGACTCGACGGGCAGTCGCGCCACCACCCAGCCCTGCCCGTCGGGTGGGCTGGCGGCGGCGACCAGTTCGTCGTAGACGAAGGGGGCATCGACCAGGTGCCGGAGCTGGCGCAGGCCGGCGGGGCTCAGCCGGACGGTGACCTCGGCCCGCAGCATGGTCCGCAGGAACGACCCGGCCTGCTCGCGCCAGTGCCCGGCCAGGTCGAAGCCCTCGTCGCGGTCGAAGTGCTCGTCGCCCACCTCGACCCCGGTGACCCGGTCCACCCGGTAGGTGCGCACGTCGTCGCCGACCCGGCCGACCAGATACCAGACCCCGCTCTTGAGCACCAGGCCGTACGGCTGGACCTGGCGGGTCGCCTCCCGGTCGCCGCGTCGGTAGCGCAGCTCCACCACCCGGTCGCCCCAGACCGCGCGGGCCAGTTCCGGCAGCCAGAGCGGTGGTGCGGTCTCCCGGAACCAGCCCGGCACGTCCAGGTGGAACCGCTGCCCGGTACGGGCCGGCGCGTCGCGCAGGGAGGGTGGCAGCGCGGCGAGCACCTTCAGCTCGGCGGACGCGACAGCGTCGGCGAGCCCCATCTCGCCGGCCGGCCCGGGCAGCCCGGCGAGGAAGAGCGCCTCCGCCTCGTCCCGGGTCAGTCCGGTCAGTCGGGTGCGGTACCCGCCGAGCAGGCGGTAACCGCCGGCCCGCCCCCGGTCGGCGTAGACCGGCACGCCCGCCGCGGAGAGCGCCAGAACGTCCCGGTAGACGGTCCGCTCGGAAACCTCCAGCTCCCGCGCCAGCTCGCTAGCGGTCATGGATCCGCGCGACTGCAACAGCAACAACAACGAGATCAGTCGGGACGCGCGCATCCGCCCATCCTGCCCGGTGCCGTTCACCGCCCGCCGGGCGTCAGCAATCCCCTGTCGTACGCGGTGGCCACCGCGGCGGCCCGGTCGTTGACCCCGAGCTTCGCGTACAGGTGCAGCAGGTGCGTCTTGACGGTCGCCTCGCTGATGAACAGGCGGGTCGCCGCCTCCCGGTTGGAGGCACCCCGGGCCACCAGGGTGAGCACCTCCAGCTCCCGTTGACTGAGCGGCTCCTCGGCGGGAGCCCGCAGCCGGCCCATCAGCCGGCCGGCGACGCTCGGCGCGAGCACCGACTCGCCCCGGGCCGCGGCCCGGACCGCCCGGACCAGATCCTCCCGAGGTGTGTCCTTGAGCAGGTAACCGGTCGCACCGGCCTCGATCGCCGGCAGCACGTCCGCGTCCGTGTCGTAGGTGGTGAGCACCAGCACCCGGGCGGCGCTGCCGGCGCGAGCCAGCCTGCCGATGGCGGTCACCCCGTCCATGCCGGGCATCCGCAGATCCATCAGCACCACGTCCGGCCGCAGCGTCGCGACCAGGACCAACGCCTCCGAACCGTCCGCCGCCTCGCCCACCACCTCGAAGTCGGGGTCGCCGGTGAACATCCCCCGCAGGCCGTCGCGCACCACCGGATGGTCGTCGACGATCAGCAGTCGAACCGGGGCGGTCAACCGGCACCTCCGGGTAGCGCGGGGACGGACGCCGAGATGGCGGTGCCGCTGCCCGGCTCGGATTCGACGGCCAACTCGCCACCGACCCGGGTCACCCGTTGCCGCATGGCGGTCAGCCCGTACCCGCCGCCCGGCTCACGGGGCAGCGGCTGGTCGGTGAGGTCGAAACCCGCCCCGTCGTCACGGACGTCAAGCGTGACCACGTCCGCCATGTACGACAGGGTCAGCCCGACCCGTGACGCGGCGGCGTGCCGGGCCACGTTGGACAGCGCCTCCTGGGCGGCCCGTAGCAGGGTCACCTCGACCTCCGGGTGCAGTGGGCGGGGTGTGCCGGTGGTGGCCACGTCGGCCCGTACCCCGTTCAGAGCCGACCAGCGCCCGCCCAGCTCGACGAGGGCGTCCGGTAGCCGGGCCGTCTCCAACGGTTCCGGACGGACCGCCTGTACCGAACGGCGGGCCTCGGTGAGGCTCTCCCGGGCCAGGGCGAGCGCGTTGTCGACGTGCCGGCGCCAGTCGGCGGACCGGTCGCGGGTCTGCTCGGCCGCCTCCAACTGGGTGATGATGCCGGTCAACCCCTGCGCCAGGGTGTCGTGGATCTCGCGCGCCATCCGTTGCCGTTCGTCCAGCACGCCGGCCTCCCGGGCCTGGGCGAGCAGTTGGGCGTGCAGCCCGGCGTTCTCGCTGACCGTCTCGGTGAGTTGGCGGTTGGTCTCGCCGAGTTCCGCCACCAACCGCTTGCGTTTGGCGTCCTCCTGTTCGGCGACCATCGCGAACCAGGTCACCGAGCCGGCGACCACCAGGTTGAACAGCACCAGCACCAGCCAGAGCGGCAGGTGCGAGGCCACCACCGACAGGCCGCCGCCCTGCGACGTGGCGACCAGGGTGGCCGTGGTGACGACGCCGGCGACCCGCCAGCGTCCGGGCAGCACCGGAAAGGCGTGGATGTAACCGATCCAGGCGAAGAAGCCGTACCACGGACTGGCGGCCACCAGCGCGGCCGCGAACGTGAGCAGCCCGGCGTAGTAGACGGCCATCAGCTTGCGGCGGCTCTGCCAGCCGGGGTGCACTGTGACGAACCAGGCGACCCAGCATCCGGCCGCCACGGCGACGGCGAGGGTGGGCAGCGCCCCGAGATGATCGGGTGCCGGTGCGACGAGGGCCAGCAGAGTGCCCAGGGCCAGCCCGCCGAAGGGGAACACGCGATAGAGGGCCGCCTCGCGCTCTCGCCAACTGGTCAGACGGTCGTGCCCACCGTTGCAGGTCATCGCATCTCCGCTCACTCCCAGCGGAACAATCTCGCCGCGCCGACGCCGGCCGCCACGGCGATCACCGCCATTATCGCCAGGTGCAGCGGCTGCGGCGACGTGCCGGTCCAGGCGTCGAGGAGCGCCTGCACCCCGGGCGGCGTGTAGTCGCCGATCCGCGCCACGGCGTCCGGGAGCAGGAACCGGGGCAGGTAGACCCCGCCGAAGAACATGGTGACCAGGAACAGCGGCACGGCCAGGGCCTGTGCCGCCTTCGTCGTCCGGGCCACGGCGGCGACCAGCAGGCCGAGCGACAGCAGGGCGGCCGTGCCGAGGATGAACGCCAGCGTGAAGCCGAGCGGATGCCGGGGGAACGGCACCCCGAACGCGAGCCGGGCGACCACGATGAGCAGCAGCGCGCTGGCCAGGATCCCGGCCAGGGCCAGCACCAGTTGGGCGGCCAGCAGAGCCGCCGGGTGCGCCGGGGTGGTCGCCAACCGACGCAGCACGCCGCGTTCCCGGTAGGTGGCCAGCACCGAAGGCAGCGTGTTCACCCCGACCATGGCGAGGGTGACCACCAGCAGCGACGGGGCGAAATAGCTGACGAAGGTCTGCCCGTCGAAGGTCGGATCCGGCTTGCGCAGCGAGGGGACCAGCCCCAGCACCACCAGGATCAGGGTGGGCAGCCCGATCGTGGTGAGAAGCGTCGGCAGGTCTCGCAGGTAGAGGCGCGCCTCGGTTCTCAGGATGTTGCGGAAGGCGTGCATGCTGGCTCCCTGTCAGTTGGCGGGCCGGTGCCCGGTCAGCTCGACGAAGGCGTCGTCGAGGGTGGACTGCTCCAGCCGCAGGTCCGCGGCGACGATCTGGTGCCGGGCGAGCACCGAGGTGACGGCGTGCAGCAACTCACCGGTGCCGGTCACCACCACCTGGCTGCCGGTTCGCTGCACGGCGGACACCTCGGGCAGGTCGGTGAGGAGCCGGTCGTCGACCGGAGCCGAGGGTCGGAACCGGATCCGCTGCTCCGGAGCCACCGTCGACACCAGGCCCGCTGGGCTGTCCAGGGCGACCACCCGACCCCGGTCGATCACCGCGACCCGGTCGCAGAGCCGCTCGGCCTCCTCCATGAAGTGGGTGACCAGCACGATCGTCACCCCGCTGTCGCGGACCTGTTCGATGAGGCCCCAGGTGTCCCGGCGGGCCTGTGGGTCCAGCCCGGTGGTCAGCTCGTCGAGGATGGCGATCTCCGGGTTGCCCACCAGTGCCAGCGCGATGGAGAGTCGCTGCTTCTGGCCACCGGAGAGCTTCTTGTACGCGGTGTTCCGCTTCTCGCCGAGGCCCAGCCTCTCGATCAGCTCGGCCGGGTCGGCCGGATCGCGATAGAACGAGGCGTACAGCTCCAGCGCCTCGGCCACCCGCAACCGGTCCGGCAGTTGACTCTCCTGGAGTTGCACCCCGACCCGCTGGCGTAGCTGGGCCGCGTCCCGGCGGGGGTCGAGCCCGAGGACCGACACCCCGCCCCCGTCGGGGACACGAAGCCCGGCGACACACTCCACTGTGGTTGTCTTGCCGGCGCCGTTCGGGCCGAGCACGCCGAAGATCTCCCCGGCCTGCACGACGAGCGACACGTCGTCCACCGCCACCAGGTCGCCGTACCGCTTCTTCAGGTGGGTCACCTCGATGACCGGCATCGTGCCGCCTTCCGCCGCCGCTGACTTCTTACCCCTCAAGGGTTGTCGGGGTGGCCCGCCGGCGAATCGACCGGTCGGCGACGAACCTCGGCGTCCCCGGTGGATCACTGCCGTCCGTCAACCGGTTGATGTGTACGTGGTGAGTCGCTGCTAGCGCTCCGCCCGGCGGATCCGAGCACGGCTGGTTAGGCTGCTCGATCGTGGATGCCAGCAGAATCGCCAGCCCGGTGACCGGGGTCGTCGGACGCTTCCTCGCCGGGGCGGGGCTGCTCCTGCGCGGGTTGGGCCTCTACGTCCGCAGCCCGGGGCTGATGCTGCTCGGCATCGTGCCGGCGCTGATCTCCGGCGTGCTCTTCCTGGCCGCGCTCGCGACGCTCGTGTACTTCGTGGACGATCTCGCCGCGCTGGTCACCCCGTTCGCCGACGACTGGTCGAGCACCGGCCGCAGCCTGGTCCGGGTGATCGCCGGGTTGGCCTTCCTGGGGCTCGGTGGTCTGCTCGGCGTGCTCACCTTCACCGCTGTCACCCTGGTCATCGGCGACCCGTTCTACGAGAAGATCTCCGAGCGGGTGGAGCAGCGGTACGGCGGTACGCAGGGCGCGGTGGACGTGCCCTTCTGGTCGTCGCTGCGCCGCAGCCTCGCCGACTCGGTACGGCTGGTGGCGCTCGCGGCGTTGGTCGGCATCCCGCTCTTCGTCGCCGGCTTCATCCCGGTGGTCGGCCAGACGGTCGTCCCGGTCATCGGGGCGGCAGTGGGCGGGTGGTTCCTCGCCGTGGAGTTGGTGGGTGCACCGTTCTACCGGCGGGGGATGCGGCTGCCGCAGCGCCGGACGATCCTGAAGGCCGACCGACCGACTGCGCTCGGCTTCGGAGTGGCCGTCTTCCTCTGCTTCCTGATTCCGCTCGGCGCCGTGCTGATCATGCCGGCGGCGGTCGCCGGTGCCACGTTGCTGGCCCGTCGCTCGATGGGCCAGCCGATCGAGAACAGCTGACACGGCGTCGCGTAGGGGTTCGGGTGGGAGTGTCGCTGGTGAGCCATATACCTGAGAGTCATGTTTATGCCTCAGAGGTATATCGCTTACCGGAGCGACGCCCCGCCGACGGGCGCAAAGGCCCGTGTGTGACCGCTGATCAGGTCAGGTCGGCCAGGCAGCTCCACTCGGCTGCCACCGGGCGGTAGCCCAGCCGGACGTTGATCGCGAGCATCGGCGCGTTCGCCTCGTCGTTCGAGGTGTACGCGATGCGCACGCCGTTCGCGGCAGCCCGATGCAGGGCGGCCGTCTTGGCCAGCCGGGCCAGCCCTCGACCCCGGTATGTCGGGACGCTGCCGGTGTAGTCCGACCACATCCGGTCCCCGTCCCGCTTCACCAGGCTGAAGGCGACCACCTCCCCGTCGACCTCGGCGGCGATGCTGGCTCTCCTGTCCAGGCCGAGGTTGTCCCAGACGTCGTACCGCCAGCTCTCATAGCTCTTGCTGTCGACCGGTACGTCGCCCGGCTCGTCGACGGCCGAGGCCACGTCCGCCGCGTACAGCAGGCGAGGATCCAGGTCGGCGATCGGGTGCAGCCGTACGCCCGGGGGTGGATCGGGTAGCGCGGGTGCCGGATTCAGATCGAGCGCCGAGTAACGCACCTCGCGGCTGGGCTCGTAGCCGTGCCGACGGGCGAACGGCAGTGCCTCCGGTTGGGCCGTGGCACGCACCCGGCGGATTCCCAACGGGCGGAGGTAGTCGGTAGCGGCCGCCAGAAGCCCGCTGCCGATGCCGCGTCGCCGATGCTCCGGGTGCACGTGCAGCAGGTTGATGCCACCGACGTTCGCCACCGACGTCGTGCCGATCTGTTCGGCGGACACCCAGCCGACCACCCGGCCGTCGACCTCGGCCACGAAGGCGGTCCACTCCTCCTCCGGCGGGGGTTCGGCGATCATCTTTCGGGTCGACTCGACCCCACGCACGAGGTACGGGTAGACCACCGACCGCAGGGCCACCACAGCCGGGGCGTCGTCCGGCTGCGCCGTTCGGATCCGCATGTCGGCGAGGCTAACCACGATCCCCCGTCCGAGCGACGCATTAAACCCGCGCCCACAACGAGGAGTAGGCAGCAACATCAGGGTTATAGGGGCCTCCGAGCGCCGTGCGGCCACCATTTCCCTGAAGCTGTGCGGATCTTGCAGGGCGGGCAGGGCGGGCGTGGTGCCGGGCGGGCGCACCGGCGCGGTCAGGCGGAGGCGCGGCGGATCAGCTCGGTGGGCAGCATGACCGCCTGTTCGATGCTCTCCCCGGCGGCCAGCCGGAGCAGTTGGCGGGTCATCCGGCGGCCGAGTTCCACGATCGGCTGCCGGACGGTGGTCAGCGGCGGCTCGGTGTAGGCGGCGGTCTCGATGTCGTCGAAGCCGACCACGGCAACGTCGTCGGGCACCCGCCGACCTGCCTCGCGCAGCGTCCGCAGGGCGGCGTGCGCCATCAGGTCGGAGGCGGCGAAGACGCCGTCGAGGTCGGGATGCTCGGCGAGCAGGCGGCGCATCGCCGCCGACCCGGATTCCCGGGTGAAGTCGCCGATGGCGATCAGCTCGGGCAGCCCCGCGTCGGCGACCGTGCTGCGGTAACCGCTGAGCCGTTCGATCCCGGCGACCATGTCCTGTGGCCCGGCGATGGTCGCGATCCGTCGACGACCGCTGTCGATCATGTGCCGGACGGCCGCGGTCACCCCGGCCACGTGGTCGACATCGACGTACGGGACGGGCACGTCGCCGAGCGGCCGGCCGCTGACCACCACCGGGATGCCGAGTCGGGCCAGCGTGCCGGGCAGCGGGTCGGCACCGTGCAGCGACGCGAAGAGCACGCCGTCGACGTGCCGGCCGGTGGTGTACCGCTCGACCCGGTGGTGCCCGGCCGGCGAGCCGGCGAGCATCAGCACCAGTTGCTTGTCGGCCGCCTCCAGCTCCTGGCTGACACCACGGATGATGCCGGGGAAGACCTGGTCGTCGGAGAAGACCCGGGTGGCCGCCTCCGGCATGACCAGCGCGATCGAGTCGGTGCGCTGGGTGACCAGGCTGCGGGCCGCCAGGTTGGGGACGTACCCCAACTCGGCGACCGCCCGGGTGACCGCCTCGCGGATCGGTTCGGCGACGGTGGTGGAGCCGTTGACCACCCGGGAAACGGTGGCGCGGGACACTCCGGCCCGCGCTGCCACCGCTTCGAGCGTCGGCCGCTGCGCCGTCGTCATCGCGCTTTCCCCCCGCTCGTCACAGCCCGTTCCGGGAGATCACCTCCTGGTACCACCGGGCACTGGCCTTCGGTGTGCGCCGCTGGGTCAGGTAGTCGACGTGCACGATCCCGAACCGCTTGCGGTAACCCTCCGCCCACTCGAAGTTGTCCAGGAATGACCATACGAGATAACCGCGCAGGTCCACGCCCCGGGAGATCGCCTCGTGCGCCGCACGGAGGTGCCCGTCGAGGTAGGCGATGCGATCGGCGTCGATCACCTGCGCCGGCCCGTCGGGCGAGTCGGCGCCGGGCTTGTCGGGGAACGCCGCACCGTTCTCGGTGATCAGCAGCGGCACTCCGGGGTAGTCGGCGGCGATCCGCTCCAGCAGCCGGGTGAGCCCCGCCGGTTCGATCATCCACCCCATGTCGGTGAGCGGCCCGGCCGGAGGCAGGAAGTGCACAGCGCCCTCGGTGCCCGGATAGGCGCCGTTGCCGGCGCCGTCGGGCCGACCGGCCACGTAACTCGGGGCGTAGTAGTTGATGCCGAGCAGGTCGATCGGGGCGGCGATCAGCTTCTCGTCGCCGTCGCGGATGAACGTCGGCTCGACGATCCGGGCCACGTGCTCCCGGACGTCGTCCGGGTAGCCGCCGGCCAGCAGCGGGTCGAGGAAGATCCGGTTGTGCAGGCCGTCGACCAGGCGGACCGCGGCGGCGTCGGCCGCGCTCTGCGGGTCGGCCGGGCGTACGTCGGCCGGGTTGACGGTGACGCCCACGCTGCGCGCGCCGGCCGCCCGCAACGCCCGCGCCGCCAGGCCGTGCCCCAACAGCAGATGGTGTACGGCGGTGAAGGCCGCCGCCGGATCCTGCTCGCCGGGAGCGTGCAGGCCGTTGGCGTAACCGAGGTAGGCCGAGCACCACGGCTCGTTGAGCGTGGTCCACACGTCGATCCGGTCGCCGAGGCGGGCGTACACCGCGGTGGCGTAGGTGGCGAAGTGTTCGGCGGTGTCCCGGTTGGTCCAGCCACCCCGGTCACCGAGGGCCTGCGGCAGGTCCCAGTGGTAGAGGGTGACGATCGGGTCGATTCCCCGGTCCAGCAGCGTGTCGGTGAGCCGGTCGTAGAAGTCCAGCCCACGGGGGTTGGCCGGGCCGGTGCCGTCGGGCTGGATCCGCGGCCAGGCGACCGAGAACCGGTACGCCCGCAGACCCAGCTCGGCCATCAGCGCCACGTCGTCGGCGTACCGGTGGTAGTGGTCGCAGGCGACGTCGCCGGTGTGGCCCTGGTACACCTTGCCCGGCGTACGGCTGAAGGTGTCCCAGATGGACGGACCGCGACCGTCGTCACGGGCCGCACCCTCGATCTGGTACGCGGCGGTGGCCGCCCCCCAGAGGAAGTGTTCGGGAAACCGGATCTCGTTGCTGGACCGGTTGGTTGGCTCGCTCCGCTCGTTCACGCCTTGACCGCACCTTCCATGATTCCGCCGATGATCTGCCGGCCGAACAACACGAAGACCAGTAGCAGGGGCAGCGTCGCGATGGCCGTTCCGGTGAACACCTGCGACATGTCCTGGTAGTACCCGTCCGACAGTGCTCGTAGGGACAGCTGCACTGTCGGATTCGCCGGATCGTTCAATACAGCGTACGGCCAGAGGAAGTCGTTCCAGGTGGTCATGAAGGTGAGCAGACCGAGGACGGCGGCGGCGGGACGCAAGGCGGGCAGCACGACGTGCCACCAGACCCGGGCGGTGCCGCAGCCGTCCATCCGGGCGGCCTCGATCAGCTCGTCGCTGATGGCCTGGCCGGCGTACTGCCGCATCATGAACACCCCGAACCCGGTGACCAGCACCGGGACGATGACCGCGGGCAGCCGGTCGTTCCAGTGCAGCTTGGTCATGAGCAGGTAGAGCGGGATCACGCCGAGCTGTGTCGGCACCATCATGGTCGCGATGATCACCAGCAGCATGGCGTTGCGGCCACGGAACCTGAGCTTGGCGAAGGCGAAACCGGCCAGGCTGGAGAAGAACACCACGGACACGGTGACCGTGGTCGCCACGATCGCCGAGTTGATCAGACCGGCCATGAAGTACGCGTCGGGGTTGTCGAAGAGCCGGGCGATGTTGGCGCCCAGGTTGCCGCCGGGCGTGACCGGGGGCGGCAGTTGGCCCATCGCGTCGTTGCTGCGGCTGGCGACGACGAACATCCACCAGATCGGAAAGACCGACAGGCCGGCGGCGACGACCAGGGCGAGGTAGGTGAGCGGGCTGGCCCGCCAGAGTCGGCTCATCGTGCCGCTCCCTTCTGCGGTCGGTCGCCGCCGAGCCGGCGCAGGATCAGCACGTTGACCGCCGCGACGATCGCGATGAGCGCGAAGAGCAGCCAGGCCACCGCCGAGCCGTACCCGAAGTTGTAGTGCGGCGCGAAGGCGTTCTCGAACATGTACATGGTCAGGGTCTGCGACTCGCGCATCGGCCCGCCCCGGATCGGGTTGGTGCCGGAGTTGAACATCCGGGGCTCGGTGAAGAGTTGCAGGCCGCCGATGGTGGCGATGATGGTGCAGAAGATGATCGTCGGTTTGAGCAGCGGCACGGTGACCGACCAGAACTGTCGGGCCCGGTTGGCGCCGTCGATCGCCGCCGCCTCGTACAGGTCGCGGGGGATGGCCTGCATCGCGGCCAGCAGGATCAGCGCGTTGTAGCCGGTCCACCGCCAGTCGACCATGGCGGAGATGGCCACCCAGGAGGCGAACCGGTTGGACTTCCAGCCGATGGCGTCCAGCCCGACCAGATCGAGCAACCAGTTGATCATGCCGAACTCGCGGCCGAAGAGCACCCCGAACACGATCGCCACCGCGGCGGTGGACGTGACGTTGGGGACGAGCACCGCCATCCGCCAACCGGTGCGCGCCCGCAGGCCGCGGTTGAGCAGGTTGGCCAGCCAGAGCGCGGCGAGCAACTGCGGCACGGTCGAGATGACGAAGATGCCCAGCGTGTTGACCAGCGCGTGCCAGAAGTCGGTGTCGGCCAGCAGCCGGGTGTAGTTCTCCGCCCCGACGAAGGGGTGGTCGGCTCCGAGCAGGTCCCAGTCGTGCAGCGAGACCCAGAAGGTGTACGCCAGCGGGTACGCCCCGAAGATGCCGAAGATCAGGAAGAACGGGGCGATGTAGAGGTACGGCGAGAACCGGGTGTCGAGCCGGCTGAGCCGGCCTGGCGAACGCTGGGGTGCCGGTAAGACCGGCGGGCGGGCGTCGAGCTGGACGGTCATGCCCGGAAACTCCTTTCCGCCGTGCGGGCGGAACTCCGGTCGTCGGAGTCCGCCCGCACGCGCGCTGGTTGGGCTACTTGGCGGCGGCCTTCTTCGCGTTGGTCACCGCGTCGGTCCAGCCCTGCGCGGGGCTGCGCTGACCCAGCTCCACGGTCCGTACGGCGTTCTCCACCTCGGTCCGTACGGCCTGGTTCTTCGGGCCCATGTAGACCGGCTTCAGGCTCTTCGCGCCGGTGCCGAAGATGGCGCCGACCGGTGCCCCCGAGAAGTACGCGTTGGTCGCACCGGTGATCGCCGGGTCGTCGAGCGCCTGCGGCGAGGAGGGCAGCGGACCCTTGGCCTTGAACGCCCCGATCTGCCCCTTGGCGCTGGTCAGGAACTTGGCCAGCTTGATCGCCTCGGCCTGGTGCTTGCTCTGCTTGGGCACGGCGAGGTGCGATCCACCCCAGTTGCCGCCGTTGCCCGGCACCCGGGCGATGTCCCACTTGCCCTGGGCGCCCGTGCCGGCGTTGGCCTCGATGACGCCGGTCATCCAGGCGGGGCAGGCGATGGTGGCGAACTTCGACTGCTTGAAGGCGGACACCCACTCCTCCGACCAGGAGCCGTACTTGCCGGAGAGGCCCGAGTCGATGATGTCCATAGTGGTGTCGTAGGCCTGTCGCACGGCCGGGTTGCTGTCGACGACCAGCTTCTCGCTGGTGTCGTAGTAGCTGTAGCCGCTGCTGTTGCCGGCGGTCTGCAGCAGGATCGTGTTGAACGTGTTGGTCGCCCCGTCGAGGAAGGACGCCCCGGTCTTGGCCGCGACGAACTTCTCACCAGTGGCGATGTAGTCCGGCCAGGTGGGCCAGAGCTTCGAGACCGCGTCGCGCTCGGTGGGCAGGCCGGCCTTCTGGAAGAGGTCCTTGCGGTAGCACATGGCGATCCCGCCGACGTCGGTACCGAGGCCGATGAGCTGCTTGCCGTCGGCGGTCAGGCCGGCGTTCCACTTCCACTCCAGGAAGTTGCCCTTGAGGTCGGCGGCGCCGTGGTCCAGCAGGTTGACGAAGTTCGCCGGATTGGCCTTGTACTCGACCAGCAGACCCTCCTCGATGGCCACCACGTCGCCGGCGCCCCGGCCGGCGGCGAGCCACTGGGTGAGCTTCGGCGAGTACTCGTCGAGGTTGGTGCCGGTGCCGCGCTCGACGATCTTCACGCCGGGGTTCGCGGTCATGTACTCCTGGTAGAGCTGCTCGTAGCCGAACTGGCCGAAGACGTCGACGGTCAGGGTGACCGGTCCGTCGCCCGGCTCGTCACCGCCGCCGCAGCCAGCGGTGACGAGCAGGGCGGTGGTGGCGGCGAGGGCCACCGCGGCGAGGCGGCGGCGCGGGAAGACAGCCATGGGTTATCGACCTCTCTCAAGGCGGGCGGGTGATGGCAGATGGCTAAGAGAGCGCTCTCACGACAGGGTGGTGGGTCGTCAACGGGCTGTCAAGAGAGCGCTCTCTCAGTGTTGTGGTCCCGTGATGGACGGTCGCCGGGGCACAGCGCGCCCGGTGCGCGGTGGATCCCCCGAACGCCGACGAGGGCGCCACCCCCGCCGGGGTGACGCCCTCGATCGTTCTGAATCGGTCAGCCGGTGCGCAGACCGTCCAACAGGGTGCGGTCACCGACGACGTCCAGCGTCTCGAAGCTCACCCGACCCCAGAGCGCCAGCAGCAGGTCGCTGGCGGTGCCGCTGACCTGGGCGCGGGCGTGGTGATCGTCGTGGTCGAAGATGGTGGCGGTGTCGAGCAGCGCCACCCCCTCGCCGCGCAACCGCAGATACCACTCCTGGGCCGCATCGGTCGCGCAGAGCTGCACCACCCCGTGCCAGTCACCCGGCACCTGCCGCCGGCCCGCCGGCAGCCAGGTGTCCAGCACCTCACTCACCCCGTCGGCCGCGAGCTTCGCCTCCACCGGGTCACCAGCCCCGATGGCGAGCTGGGCGTCCCAGCGGTGCACAGCCGTCTCGTGCGCCATCCGACGCGGCCAGAAACCGGCCTTCTTCGGCTGCGGGGCCCAGTTCCACGCCGGTGCCTCGGGGTCGAGCCCGTCGAAGAGGGTCATCACCCGGTCGTAACCCTGCTGCCACAGCTGGAGCGCGTTCACCCCCGGGCCGGCCTCGAGCTTCTCCCGCCGAGGCGGTTGGCTGGTCTGGCCGGAACCGGCGAACGACGACACCCAGTGGTAGATGCCGGCCATGTGCAGTGTGACGTCGTTGACCGTCCAGCCCGGACAGGACAGCACCGGTGTCTCCGGCGGCGCCTCGGCCACCGCTGTCGCGAAAGCCGGACCCTCCGTCCGGAGCGCCCCGATCCAGAAATCCTTGCTGCCCTGCAGTCTGCTCATCGCCATCCTCCCGGGGGTGCCGGGCGACCAGTGGGTGCCACGGCTACTTGTCAGCCTAAGGTGAAGGGCGTGCCAGACGCCTCCGCCCAGCCGACAACCGACGCCGATCGTGCCATCCCCGGTCCACTCGCCGGCTACACCACCCTCCGAACGGGTGGGCCGGCCGAGCGGATCGTGGCCGCCGGCAGTGCCGACGAACTCGTCCAGGCGGTACGCGCCGCGGCGGAGCCGGTCCTGATCCTGGCCGGCGGCAGCAACGTGGTGATCGGCGACGCCGGCTTCCCCGGCACCGTCGTGCTGGTGCGCTCCCGTGGCATGCGGGTCATCGCCGAGGACACCACCTCGGTCACCGTACGGGTCGACGCCGGCGAGCCCTGGGACGACCTGGTCGCCGCCACGGTCACCAACGGCTGGGCCGGGCTGGAATGCCTGTCCGGCATCCCCGGCTCGACCGGTGCCACCCCGATCCAGAACGTCGGCGCGTACGGCCAGGAGGTCGCCGAGACGATCACCGGCGTCGAGGTGTACGACCGGGTCGAGGGCACCCGTCAGGTCATCCCCGCCGCCGACTGCGGCTTCGCCTACCGGGGCAGCATCTTCAAGTACGTGGACCGCTGGGTGGTGCTCTCGGTCGACTTCCGACTCACCAGGTCTCCGCTCTCCGGGCCGGTGCGCTACGCGGAGCTGGCCCGAGCCCTCGGTGTCAAGGTGGGCGACCAGGTGCCGCTGGCCGACGCCCGAGCGGTGGTGCTGCGGTTGCGGGCGGGCAAGGGGATGGTGCTCGACGCCAACGACCCGGACACTCGCTCGGTCGGCTCCTTCTTCACCAACCCGGTGCTCGACCGCGCGACGTACGAACAGCTCCTGGAACGCTCCGCCGAGCTGGGCGACCCGCCCGCCTGGCCCGGGGCGGACGGCCTGGTCAAGGTGAGCGCCGCCTGGCTGATCGACAAGGCCGGCTTCGCCAAGGGCCACCCCGGCGAGGGTGGAGTGGCCATCTCCAGCAAGCACACCCTGGCCCTGACCAACCGCAGCGGCACCGCTCACACCCGCGACCTGCTCACCCTGGCCCGCACCATCCGCGATCAGGTCCACGCCCGCTTCGGCGTAACCCTGCACCCCGAGCCAGTCCTCATCAACTGCACCCTCTGACCCACCCCCACCCCCACCCCCACCCCCACCCCCACCCCCGCGATCTTGCAGTTTCTGTCGCGACACAACGGTTGCAAAAGGGCGAATCGCCAACCGAAAGTGCAAGATCGGCGTGCGGGGTGGGCGTGCGGGGTGGGCGTGGCGGGGTGGACCGTGCGGGGTCAGGGGAGGGGCCAGGGGAGGGTCAGTTCGCCCTGGCGCCAGCGGGTGGGGTTGCCGAGGACCGGCCAGCCGGTTTCGCGGAGACGGGTCACCGCGTGCAGCCAGCGTTGGCGTGGGCCGAAGGTGGCGTACGGGACGGCGGCCTGCCAGGCGTCGTCCAGGGCGCGGATCAGCGCGTGCACCGGCTCACCGGGAACGTTGCGGTGGATCAGCGCCTTGGGCAGCCGCTCGGCCAGCTCGGCGGGGCTGCCCAGCGTGGTGAGCTTCGCGGCCAGGGTCAGCGTCCGGGGGCCGTCGGCGTCGATCAGCAGCCAACTGGAGAGCCGCCCCAACTCGTCACAGGTGCCCTCGACGAGCACTCCGCCGGGGGCGAGCGCGGCGGTCATCGTCTGCCAGGCTTCGGCCACCTCGCTCTCGTCGTACTGTCGCAGCACGTTGAACGCGCGGACCAGCACCGGCCGGAGCCCGGCCAACTCGAACCCACCCCGGGCGAATGTCAGCCCGGGCGGGTCGGCGGCCGGAGCCGCGGCCGCCACCCGGGCCGCGTCGATCTCCAACCCGACCAGCCGTACGTCCGGACGCACCCCGGCCGCCAGTCGAGCGCGCAGCTCCACCGCGGTCACCGGGGTGGCGCCGTAGCCGAGGTCGACCACCAGGGGATCGTCCGCCGCCAACAGCCGGTCGGCGCAGGTGGCGACGATCCAGTTGTCCACCCGACGGAGCCGGTTCGGGTTCGTCGTGCCGCGGGTGACCACGCCGAACGGCCGGCGCCGCGCCGCAGGGCTCATGTCGACCTCCGGGCCAATCTCCGTTCGCGACTGCGGGGCTCGAAGACCCGGCTCACTTCTCGCTAGACCCGGTGCACCTTGTGCTGGGCGGCCTGTGCCCGGGGCCGGACCACCAGCCGGTCGATGTTGACGTGCTCCGGGCGGGTGGCGCACCAGGCGATGCAGTCGGCGACGTCCTCGGCGACCAGCGGCCCCGGCACCCCGGCGTAGACGGCGGCGGCCCGTTCCGCGTCGCCCTCGAAGCGGACCAGCCCGAACTCGTCGGTCTTCACCATGCCCGGGTCGATCTCGATGACCCGCAGCGGCCGGCCACACAGCTCCAGGCGGAGCGTGCCGGCGATGGCGGTCTGCGCGTGCTTCGCGGCCGTGTAGCCGCCCCCGCCCTCGTACACCGTCAGGCCGGCGGTGGAGGAGACCACCACGATGGTGCCGGCGCCGGAGGCTTCCAGCGCCGGCAGCAGCGCCTGGGTGACCCGCAGGGTGCCGAGCACGTTCACGTCGTACATCCACTGCCAGTCGGCGACCGAGCCGGACTCCACCGGGTCCAGTCCGCGCGCTCCGCCGGCGTTGTTGACCAGCAGGGTGACCGGCCCGGGTGCCTGGGCGGCGGCCTCGGCCAACCGGGCCACCGACTCGTCCGAGGTGACGTCGCAGGTCACGGCGGTGGCCTGCCCGCCGGCGGCGGTGATCTCGGCGACCAGGTCGGTGAGCCGTTCGGCGCGGCGGGCGGCGGCGAGCACGTGGAAGCCCTCGGCGGCGAGCCGGCGGGCGGTGGCCGCGCCGATCCCGCTGGACGCTCCGGTGACGATGGCGACTGAGGTCATCCCGACATTGTCACAGCGGGCGTACGACCCGCCCCGACCGGGCGTAGGGCAGCCATCGACGGGCGTTCGGTGATGAGGTCCGTCACGCCGAGGGGCCGCGCCGGGGAATTTCCGAAGCCCGATGGGGAAGATGACATCCGGCGCACAGGTTGACCGAGAAGCGCCGGTCGTGCGAGACGGCATCAACCGTGAAGAAGGAGCGGATGTGGCGGAAATGCACACCGGTGTCGGGCGTCAGCGAGGTGCCCGACCGTGGCCCCGGCCTCGCCGCATCGCCACCCTGTCGGTACACACCTCCCCCCTGCACCAGCCCGGCACGGGTGATGCCGGCGGAATGAACGTCTACATCCTCGAAGTCGCCCGGCGTCTCGCCGAGGCCAACGTGGAGGTGGAGATCTTCACCCGGGCCACCTCCGGTGACCTCCCCCCGGTGGTCGAGATGGCGCCTGGAGTGCAGGTCCGACACATCACCTCCGGTCCCCTGGAGGGCCTCACCAAGGAGGAGTTGCCCGGTCAGCTCTGCGCCTTCACCGCCGGGGTGCTGCGCGCCGAGGCGTCCCGCCCGCCCGGCCACTACGACCTGATCCACTCGCACTACTGGCTCTCCGGCCAGGTCGGTTGGCTGGCCAAGGAGCGCTGGGGGGTGCCGCTGGTGCACACCGCGCACACCCTGGCGAAGGTCAAGAACGCCCAGCTCGCGGCCGGCGACCGGCCGGAGCCCAAGGCGCGGGTCATCGGCGAGGAGCAGGTCGTCGCCGAGGCGGACCGGCTGGTCGCCAACACCCGGGTCGAGGCCAGCGACCTCCTCGCCCGCTACGACGCCGACCCGACCCGGGTGTCCGTCGTGCAGCCGGGCGTCGACCTGGCCCGGTTCCGGCCCGCGCCGGGCGACAGGTCCGCCGCGGCCCGCCAGGCCCGTCGCCGGCTGGGGCTTCCAGTCGACGGGTACGTGCTTGCCTTCGTCGGTCGGATCCAGCCGCTCAAGGCCCCCGACGTGCTGATCCGCGCGATCGCCGCGCTGCGGGAGCGCGATCCGGCGCTCGCCGACCAGGTGACCGTGGTGATCTGTGGCGGGCCCAGCGGCAGTGGGCTGGACCGGCCGACCGCCCTGATCGAGTTGGCCGCCACGCTCGGGGTCAGCGACGGGGTGCGGTTCCTGCCGCCGCTCACCGGGGACGACCTCCCGGCCCTGTACCGGGCGGCGGACCTGGTCGCCGTGCCGTCGCACAACGAATCGTTCGGGCTGGTCGCCCTGGAGGCGCAGGCCTGCGGTACGCCCGTGCTGGCCGCCGCCGTCGGAGGCCTGGTCACCGCCGTTCGGGACCAGGTCAGTGGCGTACTGATCGACGGGCACGACCCGGTCGACTGGGCCCGTGCCATGGGCAGTCTGCTTCCGAACCGGGCGCTGCGGTCGGTGCTGGCCCGAGGCGCCGAGCAGCACGCCCGGCACTTCTCCTGGGACCGTACGGTCGCCGGTCTGCTCGGGGTCTACGGCGAGGCGATCGCCGGGCACCGCGCCCGGTTCGCGGCCGACCTGGCGGGTGACCCGGCGCTCTCCTGCTCCTGGTGACCCGCGGGCCGTCGTCACCCGGTGCGCGAGCCGGGTCGGTCGTAGAGTGGGTCCGGTGAGCCCGAAGAGCGATCTTGCGACCCTGATCGAGTCGGTCTGCGCCGAGCGGGACCTGGCCTGGGAGTCGACCGGCCCCGGCTCGTACGCGGTGACGCTGCCGGGCACCCACAAGCTCAAGACGATCTGCAACCTGATCGTCGGCGAGCACGCGCTGCGGATCGAGGCGTTCGTGATGCGCCAGCCGGACGAGCGCCGCGAGGAGCTGTGGGCCTGGCTGTTGCAGCGCAACGCCCGGATGTACGGCGTCTCCTTCTCCACCGACGCCGTCGGCGACGTGTACCTCACCGGTCGGGTCAACCCGGCCGGCGTGGACGCCGACGAGTTGGACCGCCTGTTCGGCGCGGTACTCACGTACGCCGACGAGTCGTTCGACACGATGCTGGAGATCGGCTTCGGCAGTTCGATCCGGCGCGAGTACGAGTGGCGGGTGAAGCGGGGCGAGTCGACCGCCAACCTGGCCGCCTTCGCCCACCTCTTCGAGCCCTCCGGCGCCGGCCCCGACCCGACCTGACCCACCGCGCCGCGCCGCGCCCGGTGCCCCGGGCCTGCGCCCCGTACCCGGGGTCGCCCCCATGATCGTGCTCGAACCAGGAAGTAGTGGTGTCGCCGCTGCGGCGATGCCACTCGATCCTGGATCCAGCACGACCATGGCGAGTTGACTGTGGTTCGGAGTGCTCCTGACGGGTATGCCGCACCGCGCGGTGCGGCAAGGGACCCCCGCGCGCCGATGACGGAGTGCCAAGGAGCGGAGCGTCCCATGGCTCAGCGGAACAGCTCAGGTCGCGGCGCGACTGCGACCAGGACGAAGCGACAGGCCGGCAACCAGACGCCGGGTACGCCCGGAGTCTCCGAGTCGGAGATTTCCCGGATGCGGGTGGACGACATCCGCGGGCAGCTACGTAGACGCGGGGTCTCCGGGATCTCCGCGTTGCGCAAGCCCGAGCTGGTGAAACAGCTGGTGCGCTCGATGCGGGCCGGCGCGGGTCGGAGCAGCACCGGCCCGTCGGGCCGGGCCGCCGGCACCAGGGCGTCGGCGGGTCGTGCCGCCGCCACCAAGAAGTCGGCGGCCCGGCCGGCGTCGAGCCGCGCGAAGGCCGCGCCGGCGAACAAGAGCGCGCCCGCGAAGCGGGCCGCCGCAACGAAGGCGACCGCCGGGCGGAAGTCGACGGCGGCGGCGAAGAGAGCGCCGGCGAAGAAGGCGACCGCCGCGAAGAAGACCACAGCGGCGACGTCGACGGCCGCCCGCAGGAGCACGGCCGCGAGCGGGACCACCGCCGCCCGGAAGACCGCCGCAGCGCGGAAGACCACGGCGGCCCGTAAGACAGCGACGGCGCGTACGTCACCCGCGCGGAAGGCGCCGGCGAAGAAGGCACCGGCGCGACCGGCGGCGAAGCGCGCGACGCCGGCCAAGAGTGCGGCGGCGAAGCGTACGACGGCGAAGCGCACGGCGCCGGCCAAGAGTGCGGCGGCCAAGCGTACGACGGCGAAGCGCACGGCACCGGCCAAGAGCGCGGCGGCCAAGCGCACGTTGACCCCGTCGACCGGTGGCGGGACGGCGGCCGGCGGGATCAGGACTGGACGGGGCACGGGGCGGTCGGTCCGCAGTTCGCAGGTGATCTCGTCGGTCACGGACCGGCCAGAGCGGCCGGGACGGAGTTTGATCACGGCGAACCACGAGGTGATCCAGCGGTGGGCCCGGGAACGCGGGGCCAAGCCGGCGACCATCGCCGGCACCGAGCGGGATGGCCGGGCGGGCGTGTTGACCTTCAACATTCCCGGATACCGGGAAAGCAGCCGGATTCGCGAGATCACCTGGGATGAGTGGTTCTACACGTTTGACCTGCGGCGGCTGAACCTGATTTATCAGGAACAGTTGCGCGACGGTCGGCAGAGCAACTTCTTCCGGACCGAGTCACCCGATCGGGAAGACGGTTGAGGTGTTTGCGGGAATGGCCGACGGGTAACCGGCTGTTGCCAACGGACGAGGCCGGAGCAGCGGATACTCGCCAGTTGTGACGGGCGAGACAGCCGTTCTGGGTTGAATCCAGAATCCGGGCGAACTAGCTTTATTGCACCGCGCCACGTTTGGAAACGTTCGGGGGAGCGGCGGATCGATCAGATCCGCGCACCAGACGAGGCGCGAGGGGACGGGTGGAATAACCGTTGGGGGACGGTTCCCACCTGTTTGGACCGGCGGCGTGAGCGGGCGATGCTTACGGGGGTGAGTGTTGCCCGCCGCCGCCGGCCCCACCGGCGGGCGCCCACCACGACCTCAGGGACGTGGTGGGCGCTTTGCGTCGGTTATCCGGTCGGTACGCGGTCTGCGGTGGTTGTCCGCTCCGGGTCGACGGCCCGGCGCAGCGTGGCGACGTGCCGCTCCCGGGGTGGTCCGGCGAGCAGGTGCCCGAGCGCGGCCAGCAGACCCAGCCCGCCCACGATCAGCCAGTGCCGGTCGCCGAGGTGCTGGAGGCTCACCCCGCCGAGGGTGGGCGCGACGAACGCCGCGGCGGGGAACGTCAGGTAGAAGACCGACTGGTAGCGCGCTCGTAGCTGCGGTGGCGCCAGATCCGCGTTGATCTGCGCGTTGGGCGGGGCGGCGAGCATCGAGCCGACCGTCCAGACCACTGCGGCACCCAGGTAGATGGCCAGTTCGTCGGCGATGGCGAGCGCCCCGAAACCGAGCGCGAGCAGCGCCGTGGAGGCGGCCAGCACGACGTCCTTGCGGTGCCGGTCGATCAGCCGGGGCACGAACAACTGCCCGACCACGATCAGCGCGCCGCCGAGCGCGACCACCAGCCCGTACGCCGATGGGCCCAGGCCGTCCGCGCGCATGGCCAGCGGCATGATGGTCGACGTCTGCATGGTGAGTACGGCCAGCACGAAGGTGAGCCCGACGAAGACCAGGAAGGTGCGGTCGGTGAGGGCGGTGTGCAGTCCCGGTCGGCGGGTCCGGATGGATTTCGGTGCCGCGCCTGTGGCTTGTGGTGAGCCGGCCGTTGGCCGGGCCAGCCGCAGGGTTTCGGGCACCTTCCAGGCGATCACGGCTGCGGCGGTCAGGGTGGCGCCCGCGTCCACCAGGAACAGCGCGGTGAAGCTCGCCTCGGCCAGCACCCCGGCGAGCAGCGAGGCGACCGCCATGCCCAGGTTGAACGCCCAGAACTGAAGGTTGAACGCCCGCGAGCGGCGCTCGGCGGGCACCACGTCGACGATCGCCGCGACGAACGCCGGGCTGGGCATCGAGTGGACCACACCGATCAGCGCGGAGAGCACCGCGATCAGCAGCAGGGGTCGGGTGAAGGCGAGCGCCACCATCAGGCCGACGGTGGCCAGGTGCGCGGCGAGCAGGGTCGCCCGGCGTCCCCACCGGTCGGCGAGCACCCCGCCGAGCAGTACGCCGGCCGCCCCGCCGGCTCCGTACGCGCCGACCACGGTGCCGGCCAGTCCTTCGCTCGCGCCGCGTACGTCGGTGAGGTAGAGCGAGAGGAACAGCATGGCGAACGCGCCGGCCCGGTTGATCAGCAGGCCGGCCCAGAGGTACCAGAAGGTGGCGGGTAATCCGCCTGCGGTGTCGTGCCACCAGCGCCGCAGGGCGTGCACCCGACCTCCCGACAGTTCAGGTTGTTAACTGTTCCCTTGCACAGTAGGAAACTCCGGCACGGCCGCGCCACTCGTTACGCCTCGGCGGGCTGTGGCGAACGGGACGCGGTGGCCGCTGCCAGTGCCTCACCGGAGCGGCGCAGCGCGGCGGCACGCCGTTCCCGGGCCGGCCCCGACACCAGGTGGGCCACCGCGGTCAGGAGGCCGAGCGCGGCGCAGCCGTACCAGAGGGTGTCGTTGCCGGCGTGCTCGCGCACCAGGCCACCGAGGATCGGCGCGCTGGCCCCGGCGATCTGCCACGAGAGGGAGAACACGCCCTGGTAGCGACCGCGCAGCTCGGCCGGGGAGAGTTCGGCGATCAGCGTGGAGTTGGAGGGCGAGTTCAGCATCTCGCCGACCGTCCAGATCAACACGGTCAGCCCGTAGAACCACGGGGTGCCGGCGAACGCGGTCAGTCCGAATCCCACGCCCATCACCACGGACGCCAGCGCGAGCACGTGCGAGCGGCTCCGACCCCGGATCAGCCGGGGCACGAAGAGCTGTCCGACCACGATGAGGATGCCGTTGAGCGCGATCACCGAGCCGTAGGTGGCCGGGCTCAGACCGTCGTCGCCCATCGCGATCGGCAGCATCGAGATGTGCTGGAGGAACACCAGCGCGGCAAACAGGTTGAGTGCCACGAAGCCGAGGTAGACCCGGTCGGTGAGGATCGTGCGCAGCGCGCCGCGCGGGGCCGCTGCTGCCGTGACGGCGGTGGCGGGGCCGGCCTGTCGGGTCTCCGGAACCTTGCTGAAGATGATCAGCGCGGTGATCAGCATGGTGGCCGCGTCGACCACGAACAGCAGCAGGTAGTCGGCCTGTGCGGCGAGGCCGGCGAGGACTGCCGCGCAGGCGAAGCCCAGGTTGATAGCCCAGTAGTTGAGCGAGAAGGCGCGCAGCCGGTCCTTCGCCGGCACCACGTCGATCATCATCGCCCCGAACGCGGGCCGGGCCGCCTCGGCGAACAGGCCGAGCAGCAGCGCGCCCAGCGCCACCGCCCAGAGATCCCGGGCCAGCCCGAGCCCGAGCATCATGGCCGCCGCGCCCACGTGGGCGGTGAGCAGCGTGGGCCGGCGCCCCCACCGGTCGGCCAGAGTGCCGCCAGCGGTCGTGCCGAACGCCCCGCCGACACCCCAGAGGCCGATCACCAGGCCGGCCTGCGAGGCCGAGAAGCCACGTTCCTGGGTCAGGTAGATGGCGAGGAAGACGAGGACGAAGGAGCCGAGTCGGTTGATCAGGGTGCCGGACCACAGGTACCAGAAGGTGGTCGGTAGGCCGCCGGTGGTGTCCCGGAACCAACTCCGCATCGTCCGCATATGGCGCCCCGCTTGCAAGTAATGACCGATGTGACTGACGTGCCTTACAACCCTAGTGGCGGCCGGATCCGCTGGTCATCAGGTTTTTCACGTGGTGGTCGTCACGACGGCTGCCCGCGTGTCCGTCCGGCGGTTGAGGCAGGATGATCCGCATGACTGCGAGCGAAGGGCCCACCGTCGGGACGCTGGTCCTGCTGCGACACGGTGAGAGCGACTGGAATGCCAAGAACCTCTTCACCGGCTGGGTGGACGTCGACCTGACCGAGAAGGGCGAGGGCGAGGCACGGCGCGGCGGCGAGCTGATGCGCGAGCACAGCCTGCTGCCGGACGTCGTGCACACCAGCGTGATGCGCCGTGCGATCCGCACCGCCGAGCTGGCGCTCAACGCCGCCGACCGGCACTGGATCGCCGTGCGCCGGTCGTGGCGGCTCAACGAGCGCCACTACGGCGCCCTGCAGGGCAAGAACAAGAAGCAGACCCTCGACGAGTACGGCGAGGAGCAGTTCATGCTCTGGCGCCGGTCGTACGACACGCCACCGCCGCCCATCGACGACAACGACGAGTGGTCGCAGGTGGGTGACCCGCGCTACGCGCTGCTGCCGACCGAGCTGATGCCGCGCACCGAGTGCCTCAAGGACGTCGTCGACCGGATGCTGCCCTACTGGTACGACTCGATCGTGCCGGACATCCTGGCCGGCCGGACGGTGCTGGTGGCCGCGCACGGTAACTCGCTGCGCGCCCTCGTCAAGCACCTCGACCAGATCTCCGACGAGGCGATCGCCAAGCTGAACATCCCGACGGGCATCCCGCTGCGCTACGACCTCGACCCGCAGCTGCGCCCGCTCACTCTGGGCGGCACCTACCTCGACCCGACCGCTGCGAAGGCGGCCGCCGCGGCGGTGGCCAACCAGGGGCGCTGAGCCACCAGCAAAGGGGCCCCCGCCATCGCCGAGAGCGATGGCGGGGGCCCCTTTCGTGCCGGTCAGTTACTGCTGGGCGCGCTCTCCCCGGTGATCAGGTAGATCACGTGCTCGCCGGCGTTGACCGCGTGGTCGGCGAAGCGCTCGTAGAAGCGGCCCAGCAGGGTGGCGTCGATCGCCGTCTCCACCCCGTACGGCCAGTCGTCGCCGAGCAGCACGGCGAACAGGTTCTTGTGCAGCTCGTCCATGGCGTCGTCGTCGCGGTCCAGTTCGCCGGCGAGGTCGGCGTCGGGCTTCGCCAGCACCGAACCGATCTTCACGGCCATCCGGTCGGCGATCTCGGACATCTCGGTGAAGACCGTCCGCAGCTCGGCCGGGACGGCGGGGGAGGGGTGCCGGCGCAGCGCGGTCTTCGCCACGTGCTCGGCGAGGTCGCCCATCCGCTCCAGATCAGCGGCCACGTGCAGCGCGGTGATCATCGCCCGGAGGTCGGAGGCGACCGGCGCCTGTCGGGCGAGCAGGTCACAGACCCGCTCCTCGACGTGCCGGTAGAGGTCGTCGATCTCGGCGTCCCGCTCGATGACCGTCTCGGCGGCCTGCCGGTCGGCGGTGAGCAGGGCCCGGGTGGCCTGGCGCATGGCGGCGCGGACGCCCTCCGCCATGTCCACCAGCAGTTGGCTGACGATCTGGAGGTCGGCCCGGAACTCGTCGCGCATCATCACGTCCTGTGGTCGGTCGCCGCCGACGGGTGCCGGCGCAGGGGGCTGAGCAGGTGCGACGCCAACGGTAGGGCGCGTGAACGGATCCCGGATGAACCACGGTGAACGACGTCAGACGTGGGGGTGAACACTTCCGTAAGTGAGGGTAGTTCGTCCCGTTCTGTGTGGTAGCCAGGTTAACAATGACCCTACGATCGCCGGGTGGAGTGGGCGGTGGCGGTCGTGGTGGCGCTGGCTTTGGTGGCCGGGATGGCCGCCGGTCTGCTGCTGCCCCGGTTCCTGCCGAGGCGGAACGGCCACTCCACGTCGACGGGGAGCGTCCGCTTCCGCTGGAGCAGGGGGAGGCCCGCGATAGCCGACGAGCAGCAGGCCGGGCTCGGCCGCCGGACGATCGACTCACTCCGGGCCGGTGTCGTGGTTCTGGACAACGACGACGTCCCCGTGCTGATCAACCCGGCCGCCCGCGCGATGGGGCTGCTGCGTACCGGCAGCACCCCCGGCTCAATCGCCGCGCACCCGCTGATCCGTACCCTCGCCGGCCAGGTGCGACGCACCGGCGTGCGACGCGAGATCGAGCTGGACCTGCCCCGGGGTCGCGACAGTGCGGGGGAGAACCCGCTCGGCGTGCACCTGCGGGCGATGGGTCTCGGCAACGGCTTCGTCGCGGTCGAGGCGGTCGACGTGACCGAGTCGCACCGGCTGACCCGCGTACGACGCGACTTCGTGGCCAACGTGAGCCACGAGCTGAAGACCCCGATCGGGGCTCTGCAACTGCTCGCCGAGGCGTTGCTGGACGCGACAGAACCGGCCGACGCCGCGCTACCCGACCTATCCGAGGACCTGGTGGCCGCCCGTCGGTTCGCCGAACGGATCCAGCACGAGTCGACCCGGCTGGGTCGACTGGTGCAGGAGTTGCTGGAGCTGACCCGGTTGCAGGGGGCTGAGCCGCAGCCGCCACCGGAGCCGGTCGCGCTGGACTGGGTCATCGCCGAGGTGGTCGACCGGACCCGCACCACGGCCTCCGCCCGGGGTGTCGCGGTGACCGTGGACGGGGCGCGTGGTCTCACCGCGTACGGCAGCGACTCCCAACTCGCCACGGCGGTGGCGAACCTGGTGGAGAACGCCATCAACTACTCGGGCGAGGACACCACGGTGCGGGTGACCCTCAGCGGCGACGACGAGCACGTCGAGGTCGCCGTCGCCGACCAGGGCATCGGTATCGCCCCCACCGACGTCGACCGGATCTTCGAGCGGTTCTACCGGGCCGACCAGGCCCGCTCGCGTGCCACCGGCGGCACCGGGCTCGGTCTGGCGATCGTGAAACACATTGCGAGCAACCATGGCGGACGGGTCGAGGTGTCGAGCACTCTTGGTGGTGGATCGACGTTCACCCTCCGGCTGCCCGCCAGTCCACCGGACGACCTCCTGGCGACACTGCCGCCGGTTGGGATCGAGTCCGGTCCGACTGGGCTACGGCAGGTCTGACAGCAAATGGAAAGGAAATCCCCGTTGAGCCGCGTTCTCGTGGTCGAGGACGAGGAGTCGTTCTCCGACGCCTTGTCGTACATGCTCCGTAAGGAGGGCTTTGAGGTTTCGGTCGCCGCGACCGGCACCGACGCCCTCACCGAGTTCGACCGGACCGGCGCCGACATCGTGCTGCTCGACCTGATGTTGCCCGAGATGTCGGGGACCGAGGTCTGCCGGCAGTTGCGGCAGCGCTCCGCCGTGCCGATCATCATGGTCACCGCTCGGGACAGCGAGATCGACAAGGTGGTCGGGCTGGAGATCGGCGCCGACGACTACGTCACGAAGCCGTACTCGCCGCGGGAACTGGTCGCCCGGATCCGGGCGGTGCTGCGCCGGCAGAGCCCGGAGGTGGCCGAGGCGGGTGCGCCGACGCTGGCCGCAGGGCCGGTGCGGATGGACATCGAGCGGCACGTGGTGACCGTCGACGGCGGGGCCGTACAGCTGCCGCTGAAGGAATTCGAACTGCTGGAGCTGCTGCTGCGCAACGCGGGCCGGGTGCTCACCCGCGGCCAGCTCATCGACCGGGTCTGGGGCGCCGACTACGTCGGTGACACCAAGACGCTGGACGTGCACGTCAAGCGGCTGCGCTCCAAGATCGAGCCGGAGCCGTCCGCGCCGCGCTTCATCGTGACCGTGCGGGGTCTGGGCTACAAGTTCGAGCCGTGATCGGCGTACCCGAAGGGGGCCTGCGCTCGACGCGGGCCCCCTTCGGCCTTGTCGGCCCCTGAGCGGCGGGCCAGCTCCGAGAGCTGAGCCCCCTGGGCGGCGGGGGCGAGTCCGTTGACGCGGCCCTTTGGAGCTGATGTCACAGACGAGTCATCCGCCGATGTCGTGGAGCCGACGTCGCAGAGCTGACGTCGCAGAGCCGATGTCGCAGAGCCGACGCCGCAGGGCCGACGTCGCAGAGCCGATGCCGTAAACGAGTCAGCTCCAAAGGCGTCTCACCCGACGCACCGGCTCCTTGTCGGCGGCCGTTGGGGGCTCGCTCTGTAGAAGAGCCAGCAGGTGGACGAGTCAGCAGTGTGGCGTGCGTCCGATGACCTCGTCCGTGAGACCGCTGAAGTCAGTGGCCCCACGATGCGTCGCAGCCAGTGACGTTACCGAGACCGCTAGACCTCGTCGGCGGGGTGTGGGGCGATCATGCCCTGCTTCGTCCTGGTCGCGCACAGTTCGGCCAGCCGCTCGTACGCGGCAGCGCCGATCAGGGCGGTCAGCTCGGGCCCGTACGACAGGTACATCGGCTCGGTGCCGACGTGCGCGTCCGTCGAGGAGGTGCACCACCAGTCCAGGTCGTGCCCGCCGGCTCCCCAGCCCCGCCGGTCGAACTCGGACAGGGTGGAGACCAGCACCTTGCTGTTGTCCGGTCGCTTCACCCAGTCCTGATCGCGGCGGATCGGCAGCTGCCAACAGACGTCCGGCTTGTATTCCAACGGGTGCACCCCGTCGCGCAGCGCCTGGGCGTGCAGGGCGCAACCGCCACCGCCGGCGAAGTCGGCGTCGTTGAGGAACACGCACGGACCGTCGGTGCCCTGGGTCGCGGTGCGGCGGGCCGGGTTCTTGCCGTCGATGGTGTCCTCGTCGGTCCAGTTCTTGAACCCACGCCGGAAATGCTGCCAGGTCGACGGGGTGAGTCGCCGGACGGCGTTGCGAACCCGCTTCTCGTCGTCCGAGTCGGTGAAGAAGGCCCCGTGCGAGCAGCAACCGTCGGCGGCCCGGCCGGCGATGATGCCGTGGCAGCCCTTGCCGAAGATGCAGGTCCAGCGGGAGAGCAACCAGGTCAGGTCGGCCCGGATCAGGTGCGTCTCGTCAGCCGGGTCGGCGAACTCGATCCACTCCCGAGGGAAGTCCAGGGGCACCTCGCGACTGCGCGGGTCACCCGGGTCGTCCACCAGTACACGGAGCTCCATCGTCACTCGGCCCAGCCTACGCGCGGTGACGTCCGCAGGCCGGTGAGCCGCGCAAACGTGTTGCGCCTACTGTCTTCACCATGCGACTGGGTGTCCTCGACGTCGGATCCAACACGGTGCATCTCCTTGTGGTGGACGCGCACCACGGCGCGCACCCGTGGCCGGCGCACTCCGAGAAGGTGGTGCTCCGGCTGGCCGAGCAGATCGGCCCCGACGGCGCGCTGACCGAGGCGGGCGCGGACGGCCTGGTCAAGGCGGTGGGCATGGCCAAGGCGGCGGCCACCGGGTTGGCGGCCGACGACCTGATCGCTTTCGCCACGTCCGCGGTGCGCGACGCCACCAACGCGGCCGAGGTGCTGGCCCGGGTCCGGGACGAGACCGGCGTACGCCTGGCGGTGCTCTCCGGGGCGGACGAGGCGCGAATGACGTTCCTGGCCGTACGGCGGTGGTTCGGCTGGTCGGCGGGCCGGCTGCTGGTGCTCGACATCGGTGGCGGCTCGTTGGAGATCGCCGCCGGCATCGACGAGGACCCGGACGTCGCGGTCTCCCTGCCACTCGGGGCCGGTCGGCTGACCCGCGAGCGGCTGCGGGTCGATCCGGCCAGTGCGGCCCCGCCGTCGGCGGAGGCCGTCGACAAGCTCCGGGAGTACGTGGACGGCCGGCTGGACAAGGTCGTCGACCAGATGACGGAGGTGGGCTGGGATCGGGCGGTGGCCACCTCGAAGACGTTCCGCACCCTGGCCCGACTGGCCGGGGCGGCCCCGTCCGGCTCCGGGCTGTGGGTGCGACGCAGCCTGACCCGGGCCGGCTTGCGGCAGGTCATCGGTTTCATCCGACACATCCCACCGGCGCAGCTGATGGAGCTGGAGGGGGTCAGCGCGGGTCGGGCCCACCAGTTGCTGGCCGGCGCCGTGGTCGCCGAGGCGGTGATGCGCCGCCTGGATCTGGACTCGCTGGACATCTGCCCATGGGCGTTGCGGGAGGGTGTCATCCTCCGCCGGCTCGATCAACTGGAGCCGATCTGATCCGGCGGCCGTTTTCGGTCGTTTTGCCGGCGCTCGTCACGATGCCCCCGGCGCTGCCGGGCTACGCTGGCTGATGTGACTTCCCGCGTTCCCGTGCTCCTGTCCAGCTCGTCGGTCTTTCCCGAGCCGACCGCGGCGGCGTTCCAACTGGCCGCGGCGCTCGGTTACGACGGCGTCGAGGTGATGGTCTGGACCGACGTGGTCAGCCAGGACGCGGGCGCGCTGCGCGGCCTCTCCACGCACTACGACGTGCCGGTGCTCTCGGTGCACGCGCCCTGCCTGCTGGTCACCCAGCGGGTGTGGAGCCCGGACCCGTGGGAGCGCCTGCGCAAGGCCGCCGAGCTGGCCGAGACGCTGGGCGCGCCGACCGTCGTGGTGCACCCACCGTTCACCTGGCAGCGCGACTACGCGCGCAACTTCGCCGAGGGTCTGGCCACCGTCGCGGACCGGTTCAGCGGGCTGCGCTTCGCCGTGGAGAACATGTACCCGGTGCGGATGGCGGGCCGGCAGTTCGTCCCGTACGTGCCCGGTTGGGATCCGACCGACGCCGGCTACCCGTCGTACACCCTTGATCTGTCGCACTGCGCGGCCTCGCACAGCGACCCCCTGGAGATGGCCGACCGGATGGGCGCCGGGCTGGCCCACGTGCATCTCGGTGACGGCACCGGCGAGGGCCGCGACGAGCACCTGGTGCCCGGGCGCGGCACCCAGCCCTGCGGGGAGTTGCTCTCCTCGCTGGCCGGCCGGGGTTTCACCGGGGCGGTGGCGGTGGAGGTCGCCACCCGGGGCGCGAAGAGCCGCGCGGTGCGCGAGGCGGACCTGCGCGCCGCGCTGGAGTTCGCCCGCCAGCACCTGACCGCGTCGTCACCGGTCGACGCCTGACCCGTCCGCCCACTGTCGGGCGGCAGTGGTGTCAGCTGACCGGTGAGAGGGAATCGGCGGCGGAGGTCGGCTGCGGGGCGACAGTGACCTGCTCGCCGACCGCCGCCCGCTTACGGGCCCGGTGCGCGGCGACGTGCGAGCGGGTGGCACAGCGCTCCGAGCAGAACCGCCGGCAGCAGTTGGACGACGTGTCCAGGTAGACGTTGCCGCACCGCTCGTCGGCGCAGACCCCGAACCGGGCGCTGCCGTACTCGCAGAGCCAGACCGACAGCCCCCAGACCGCGCCGGCCAGGTATTCGGCACTGACCGAGGCGCCCCGACTGGTCACGTGCATGTGCCAGTCGCTGGAGTCGTGCCCGGAGATGCGCGGCTGCACCGGGAACGCCTCCAGCAGCGCGTTCAGCTCGGTGACCGCCTGGGCGTCCCGCCCCGAGGTGCCGTACTCGAAGACGTCGCGCAACCGTTTCTGCGCCCGGCGGAAAATCGCCACGTCCCGGTCCGCGACCTCGTCGCGCATCCAGGCGTTCTCGTCGGGGAAGAGGGCCCGCAGGTCGTCGAGGTCGTCCAGGCGGGCGTTGACCAGGTCAACGCCGGTCCGGGCGTACGCGTCGAAGTTCACGCCCCCAACGGTAGACGACTCAGCGGGTGCGCGGCGCGTCGATGTAGTGCGGCAGGAACCGCGCGTAGCCGTCGGTGATCAGACTCGCGCTCTCCCGCACACCCACGCCGGCCGATTCGCCGTCGACGATCCAGGAGCCCAGCACCATCCGGTTGCCGGCGAACTGCGGCAACGCCCGGAACTCCTGGTAGCACCAGCCCTCGTCGCCGTAGATCCCCGGGTTGGTGATCTCCTCATCGGCGGTGACGATGCGTACCGATCCGCCCTCGCGGCCGAGCAGTGGCTTGGCGACGTACTCCGGCATGCCGCGCGGCGAGTCGAGGTACGCCGGGAGCAGGTATTCGTGGCCCGGGTACAGCTCCCAGAGGACCGCGAGCAGCGCCTTGTTGGAGAGCAGCAGTTTCCAGGCCGGCTCGATCCAGGTGGTCGGGGTGCCCGGGGCCAGGGCCGCCGGCCCGTACGGCTCGGCCAGCATCCACTCCCACGGGTAGAGCTTGAAGCAGGTGGTCACCGGGTTGTCGTCGGCGTCGACGAAGCGTCGGCCGTCCCAGCCGATGTCCTGGATGGGTTGGAGCTCGACGCTCAGGCCGGCCTGCCGGGCGGTCTCGGCGAGGTAGCCGGCGGTCATGTGGTCCTCGCCGGACTCCTCCTCGTTCGACCAGAGCACGTGCACCCGGGGGTCGTGCAGCCCCGCCCCGATCTTGGCCCAGGCGCCGACCAGCCGCTCGTGCAGGCTGTTCCACTGGTCCAGCTCCGGCCGGGTCTGCTCCAGCCAGTACCACTGGATGATGCTCGCCTCGACCAACGCGGTGGGGGTGTCCGCGTTGTACTCCAACATCTTCGGAGGCCAGGTGCCGTCGTACGCGAGGTCGAAGCGCCCGTACAGGGTCGGTGGCGCCTCCCGCAGCGACCGGGCCACCGCCTCGGCCGCCCATTCCGGGATGCCGAACTCGGCGTACCGGCGCTGCGCCACCACGTGCTCGGCGGCGGCCACCGACATCCGGTGCAGCTCCTCGGTGGCCTCCTCCAGCCGCAGCACCTCGTCCAGGTCGAAGGCGTACGCGGCGGTCTCGTCCCAGTACGACATGATCCCGCCGTCGGGCAGCTCGGTGTCGACGTAGACCAGCCCCTGCGACCGGATGGTGGAGTCCCAGTCGGTGCGCGGTGTGACCGTCTCGCGGCGCACGTCAGCCGCCGCAGGCGGCGAGGTGGGTGCCGAATCCACCGCGTTCGGGCAGGGCGGCGGTGCCGGGCTCCGGGGCGGTGCGACCGGCGGCCGGGTCGGGGACCCGCATCGCCAGCGCGACGGTGTCGCCGCCGCCGACCGGCCCGAGGGCGCAGTCGTCGTCATCGTCGTCGTCCGAGGTCATGTTGCAGCCGGAGAGGGCGAGCGCGAGAGCGGTGAGCGCGCCGAGCTGCACGGAGGCCGAGCGGAGTCGGCGGCGGGGGCGTTGGTCCACGGCATCGTTGTAGCCGATCGGCGCCACCGCCGCCGCCCCGCCCCCGGGCCGAGGTGGCCCGGCCGCCCCTCGGCGGGGCCCCTGGCAGGGGCGTTACGCTCGGCTCATGCTCCGTTCCGTCATCCTCGCCGCCTCCCGGTCATCCCAGGTCGAGCGGCTCGTCGCGACTGCCCCGTACACCCGGGACGTCGTCCGCCGGTTCGTCGCCGGCGCCGCCACCGACGACGCGTTGCGCGCGACCCGCGGGCTCGTCGACGACGGCCTCGCGGTCACCCTCGACCACCTCGGTGAGGACACCGTCCGCCCCGAGCAGGCCACCGCCACCCGGGACGAATACCTGAAACTGCTCAAGATGCTCGGCGCCGCTGGGCTCACCCCGGCCGCCGAGGTGAGCGTGAAGCTCTCCGCCCTCGGCCAGATGTTCGACGAGCAGTTGGCGTACGACAACGCGCGGGCGATCTGCGCGGCGGCCGACGCGGCTGGCACCACCGTCACCCTCGACATGGAGGACCACACCACCACCGACTCGACGTTGGAGGTGCTGAGCCGGCTGCGCAAGGACTTCCCGTCGACCGGCGCGGTGCTCCAGGCGTACCTGCGGCGGACCGAGTCGGACTGCCGGGAGCTCTCCTCGGCCGGGTCGCGGGTGCGGCTGTGCAAGGGGGCCTACAAGGAGCCGGAGTCGGTGGCGTACCAGTCGGCCCGTGAGGTGGACAAGTCGTACGTGCGCTGCATGAACATCCTGATGTCCGGCGACGGTTACCCGATGCTGGCCACCCACGACCCGCGGATGATCGCCATCGGTGAGGACCGGGCCCGGTGGTTCGACCGGGGGCCGGAGCGCTTCGAGTTCCAGATGCTCTACGGCATCCGCCCCGAGGAGCAGGCCCGGTTGGCCGGCGAGGGTTACACCGTGCGCACCTACGTCCCGTACGGCGACGAGTGGTACGGCTACCTGATGCGCCGGCTCGCCGAGCGCCCCGCCAACCTGGTCTTCTTCGGCCGTGCCCTGATCTCCAAGAAGTAGTTCCTCCGGTTCGGCCGACGGGCCGGCGGCGACCCTCGGGTTGCTGCCGGCCCGTTTCCGGTATCAGGCTTGCCAACGTTGGCTAAGTGGCTTAGCTTTGAAGCTATGATGACTAGCCAGGTGCGGCGGGATGGCGGACACATCGCGTACGAGGTGCAGGGCGAGGGGCCGTTGGTGGTCCTCGCGCACGGCATGGGCGAGAACAGGGCGAGCTTCCGGCACCTCGTGCCGCTGCTGGTGGCCGCCGGTCACCGGGTCGCCTCGGTCGACGTCCGGGGGCACGGCGAGTCCAGCGCCGGCTGGCCCACGTACGCCCCGGCGGAGGTCGGCGCGGACCTGCTGGCCGTGGTCCGCGACCTCGACGCCGGTCCGGCCGTGCTGGTCGGCAGCTCGTCCGCCGCCGCGGCGGTGGTCTTCGCCGCCACCGACGCGCCCGAGCTGGTCACCGGCATCGTGCAGATCGGCGCGTTCGTCGGTCAGCCGAAGCTCAACCCGCTGCTGCGGACGGCGATGTGGTCCGTGCTGCACAGCCCCCGACTGTTCGGGATGTTCCACAACACCCTGTTCCCGGTGCACCGACCCGCCGACGACGCCGCGTACCGTCGCTCGATGGTGGCCAACCTGCGCGAGCCCGGTCGGATGGCCGCGACGCGCGGCGTGATCGCACCGGCCGAGCCGCACTGGACCGCCCGCGCCCCGCAGGTGCGGCAACCGGTGCTGGTGCTGATGGGGTCCAAGGACCCGGACTTCCCCGACCCGGGAGCCGAGGCGCGGGCCGCCCGGCGGCTCTTCGGCACCGCCGAGGCTCGGATGATCGAGGAGTCCGGCCACTACCCGCACGCCGACCGGCCGCAGCGCACCGCTGACGAGTTGCTCGGCTTCCTGGCGGTGTGCGCCGGTGCCTAGGGTCGGCCTCAACCAGCAGACCGTCGTACGGGAGGCGGCCCGGCTGGCCGACGAGGTCGGCTTCCAGCAGCTCACCCTCGCCGCGCTCGCCAGCCGGCTCGGGGTGGCGCTGCCCAGCCTCTACAAGCACGTGCGAGGGGCGGACGCGTTGGCCCAGAAACTGGCCGCCCTGGCCACCGCCGAGCTGGCCACCGAGATGACCACCGCCGCCGTCGGCCGCTCCGGTGGCGACGCGCTCCGGGCCCTGGCGGACGCCTACCGTGACTACGCCCTCCGGCACCCCGGCCGCTACCCGGCGACGCAGCGGGTGCCCGACCCGGCCGACCCGGAACACGTCGAGGCGGGCGAACGCGCCGTGGGTGCCATCTTCGCGGTGCTGCGCGGGTACGGGCTCACCGGCGACGACGCGGTGGACGCGACCCGTGCCCTGCGCAGCGCCCTGCACGGATTCGTGACCCTGGAGGGCGCGGGCGGCTTCGGTCTGCCCCGCGACATCGACCGCTCGTACCACCAGTTGGTCGCCAGCATGGACATCTCGTTCCGCTCGTGGCCGCGCACCGGCGGGTGAGCGAGCGGCCGGGCCGATCGGCCCGGGGCGGCCTCGCCGCATCCAGGTAGTGGTCGTACCCTTCGGCGGGTGACTGACGAGGTGCAGCAGCCAGCACCACGGCGGCTCTGGCCGCTGTGGACGGTGCTCGTGGTGGTCCTCCTGCTGCTGGGCTGCGGCCTGCCGGCGGCGCTCGTCGTCGGAGTGATCCGGGAGACAGGCTCGCGCCCCACTGTCAGCCGGGTCGGTTCCTCGGCGGCCGACGACCCGGCCACCACCGTGGCCAGAGGGCTGTCCGACCGGATCACCGCCCAGCTCCACCGGCAGTCCGCGGCACTCCTCGGCGGCGACCGTGCCGGGTTCCTCGCCGTCGCCGATCCCGCCGCCCACAACGACCTGCGCCGGCGCTTCGCCGCGCTACGCGAGCTCAAGGTGACCGGCTGGCGGGCCGAGCCGAGTGGCCTGCCCGTGCCGATCATCGGCAAGCCCGGCGAATGGCGGCTGCTGGTGCGCTTCCAGTACTGCTTCGTCACGCCGAACTGCCGGCCCAGCCCGGTGCTGATCGGCACCCGGTGGCGGGAGAACGGCGACCAGCCCCGGATGGTCGCCATGGAGGAATCCAAGTCGGTGGAGACCGGCACCCGACCGTGGGAGATCAGCGACCTGGCGGTCGCCATCGGCGCGCGGACCATCGTCGCCACCACCCCGGCGCTGCGCGGCAAGCTGCCCGGCCTGCTCGCGCAGGCCGAGGCGGCGGCGAGGGTCGCCGACGGGTACGCGGTGACCGGCTCACCGCCGGACCGATACCGGATCTTCTACGCCGGGCGCACCGAGTGGCAGCGTTGGTACGGCGGGGAACGCCCGGAATGGACCGGCGGTTACGCGGTCACCGTGGGCGGCGGTCACCACGAGGTGGTGCTCAACGCCGAAGGACTCTCCAACAGCGGCACCGACGACCTGCTGCGGCACGAGCTGACCCACGCGGCGTCGTTGCCGGAGCGCGGCTACCCGGGCAAGCTCACCTGGTGGTTGGTCGAGGGCCTGGCCGAGTTCGCCGGTGCCGGCGGCCAGGCGGTCGACCGGTACGAGGGGATCGCCGACGTGCGCAAGATGGTCCGGGGCGGCTGGGACGGCAAGTTGGAGGGCGTCAACCCCGCCGACGACGCCTCCGCCGAACGGGTAGCCGCCAGCTACGGCATCGGCTACCTGGCCGTCCGGCACCTCGTCGACCGGTACGGGCCGCTGCGGCTGCTCACCTTCTTCAAGACCGTGGTGCACGACGGCAGGACCATCGACGCGGCCTCCGAGAAGGCGTTCGGTGAGCAGTGGTCGACGCTGCACGACGAATGCGTGGCGTACGTCCGCGCCACCGCCGCCTGACGCAGCCCGGAGGCGGTGCGGAGGTGCGCCGTACCATCGATGGGTGCGCCGTCCTCAGTCGTCACGGCCCGCCAGCACCATGCGGCCCCGCCTGCTCATCGCCCTGACCGCCGTCGTCGTCCTCACCGCTACCACCGCCGCCTCCTGCGGCGACGAAGGCCCCGATCTCGCGCTGGCGTCGGCCGCCCGCAACCCGGTCACCGAGGTGATCGACGCACCCGCCACGGTGACCGCCCGCGCCGCCGCCACCCTCACCGCTCCCGCCGACGGCACCCTGTCCAGCCTGCGCGTCCAACCTGGACAGCGGGTCAAGCGCGGTCAGGTGCTGGCGGTGGTCGACTCGCCGAGCGCGCAACAGCGCCTCCGTCAGGCCACGGAGGCGCTGACCGCCGCGAAGCGCGCCGGCCGAGGCGTCGGAGCGGGCAGCCTGACCAGCAGCCGGCGTGGCACCGACAGGGCCGCCGACGAGGCGTTCGACGCGGCCCGGAAGGCCGCCGAGAAGATCGCCGACCCGCAACTGCGCGACGCGCTGCTCACCCAGGTGACGTCCGCGCAACGCCAGTACGCGGCCGCCGCGCGCAGCGCCGACCAGGCGGTCCGGGCGGTGCAGCGGGGGATCAACGGGTTGAGTTCCGCCGTCGGCGCGCTCTCCGCGGCGCAGCGGCTCCAGGCCCAGCAGGCGTACGACCTGGCAAAGGCGACAGTCGACGCGCTGACCCTGCGCGCCCCGATCGCCGGGGTGGTGCAGCCCGGCGGCACCCGGGCCGGCGGTGGTGCGAATGCCGGTCTGGCCGGGCTGTTGGAGCAGGCCGGTGGCGCGCAGGCGGCCGGCCTCGACCCGTCCGTGCTGGCTCCCGCCGGTCAGGGCGGGCCGCCGGCCGGCGTGGACGACGCGGTCGCGGTCGGTGGTCAGGTCACCGCCGGAACCCCGGTGCTGACCGTGGTGGACACCGGGCAGTTGGGTCTGCTCGCCGAGGTGGACGAGACCGACGTGCTGCTGGTCAAGGCCGGCGTGCCGGCCACTGTCGAGTTGGACGCCGTCACCGGCGCCAGCTACGACGCCACAGTCCGCTCGGTCGACGTGCTGCCCACCAGCTCCGCGCAGGGCGGGGTCACCTACCGGGTCCGCCTCGCGCTGGGCACCGGGAAGCTGGCCGAGGACGAGCCGGCCCCGACGCCCCGCCCCGGCATGAACGCGATCGTGCACCTGCGGGTACGCGAGGCCGTCGACGCGGTAACCGTCCCCGCGTCGGCGGTGTTCTCCGCCGACGGCCGGGACGCCGTCTGGGTGGTCCGTGACGGCAAGGCGGGCCGGGCGCCGGTGACCGTGGGCGTCCAGGGGTCCGACCTCGTGCAGATCCTCAACGGCGTGCAGCCCGGCGACCGGATCGTGGTGCGCGGCGCCGACCAGGTCCGCGACGGCCAGGAAGTCCGGTGACCGGATCGGCCGCCGCAGATCCGCGCGGCGATCCGCCGGCAGGGGAGCGGGTTCCGGCCATCGAGGCGGTGGACGTGTCCCGGACGTACCAGCTCGACGGGGTGTCGGTGGAGGCGCTGCGCGGGGTGTCGCTCATCGTGCAGACGGGGGACTACGTGGCCCTGGTCGGCCCGTCCGGCTCGGGCAAGTCCACCCTCATGCACCTCCTCGGCGGGCTGGACCGGCCCACCGGTGGCCGCCTGGTGATCGGCGGGCGGGACGTCAACGCCCTCGCGCCACCGGAGATGGCGACCCTGCGCAACGAGACGATCGGCTTCGTCTTCCAGGCGTTCCACCTGTTGCCGCGTACCTCGGCGGTGGAGAACGTGGCGTTGCCCCTGGTCTACCGGGGGGTGTCGGCCCGACAGCGGCGGGAGCGGGCGGCGGCGATGCTGGGCCGGGTCGGCCTCGGGCACCGGCTGGATCACCGGCCCAACCAGATGTCCGGCGGTGAGCAGCAGCGGGTGGCGATCGCCCGCGCGCTGGTCACCGAGCCGACGGTGCTGCTGGCCGACGAACCCACCGGCAACCTGGACAGCGTCACCGGCGCCGCGGTGCTGGAGCTGTTGGAGCAACTGAACGCGGAGTCGGGGGTGGCGCTGGTGATGGTCACCCACGACCAGGAGGTGGCGGCCCGCGCCCACCGCCGGATCACCATGCGCGACGGGGTGGTCGTGGCGGACAGCGCCGACCCGCGCTCCGCTCATGATCGACCGCCGTCCGTTGATCACGGTCGACCTGCGACACTGGTCCCCGCTCCCAGCGCGGAGCCCCGGTCCGCGTCCGGAAGCGGTCCGGGGCACCCGTCCGGTGGCTCCGGTGGCGCCGCCGGAGCCACCGGGCGCCTTCCGCACGAGGTCGAGCGGCCCGAAGCCCACCCACGCGACGCCGCCCCGGGCGATGCCGTTGCCCGCGAGGGCGCTGCGGTCGCGCACGAGGTCGAGCGGCCCGGAGGTACGGCGTGAGAGTCGCCGAGGCGTGGCGGGTGGCGCTGGACGCCCTGCGGGCCAACCGGCTGCGTAGCGCGCTGACCATGCTCGGGGTGATCATCGGGGTGGCCTCGGTGGTGCTGCTGGTGGCCATCGGCACCGGCACCAAACAGAAGGTCGAGCAACAGGTCGAGGGCCTCGGCTCCAACCTGCTGCTGGTCGTCCCCGGCCGGATCGAGGTGGGCAACGCTCCGGTCGTCTCGCCGCTGACCCTCAAGGACGTGGACGCCGTCACCCGGGTGGTCGGCGACCCCGATCGGGTGGCGGTCACCGTCGCCTCCGGGGCGACCGCGCGGGCCGGCGCCCGTTCCGACTTCACCACCGTGCAGGGCGTCCTGGAGACGACCCCGGCGGTGTTCACCCGCTCGCTGGCGCGGGGACGCTACCTCACCGGCACCGACGTGGACACCAGCCGACGGGTGGCGGTGCTCGGTGACTCGGTCGCCCGTGCGCTCTTCCCCGACCGGGACCCGCTCGGTCAGCAGGTGGCGCTGGCCGGGGTGCGGTTCCGGGTGATCGGAGTCTTCGCACCCCTCGGGCAGAGCCTCGGCGTCGACCGGGACGACGAGGTGCACGTGCCGGTGACCGCCGCGCAACGACTCTGGGGCACCCAGCGGGTCGACGGCATCGCGGTGAAGGCGCCGGACCGGGAGCGGATCGACGAGCTGGGCGAACGGATCGTCGCCGAGCTGAACCGCCGCCACCCGGACACCGAGTTCAGCGCCGTAACCCAGCAGCAGATCCTCGGCGTGCTCGGCGACATCCTCGGTGTCCTCACCGGCGTACTGGCGGCCATCGCCGGCATCTCGCTGCTCGTCGGCGGCGTCGGCGTCTCCAACATCATGCTGGTCAGCGTCCGGGAGCGGACCCGGGAGATCGGGCTGCGCAAGGCCGTCGGCGCGCGTCCCCGCGACATCGGCGTGCAGTTCCTGCTGGAGGCGGTGCTGCTCACCACGATCGGCGGGCTCACCGGGATGGCGCTGGGCGTGGGAACCGCCCTGCTGGTCGACGCGCTGTCGCCAATTCCGGCGGCGATCACCTGGTGGTCGTTGGCGCTCGCCTTCGGCGTTTCGGCGGTGGTGGGCATCGTGTTCGGGGTGGTTCCCGCGCAGCGCGCCGGCCGTCTCGACCCGGTGGTCGCCCTGCGCACCGAATGAGCAGAGCCGCGACAACCGGACGACGGACGCGGACAGGCAGATACCGGGAGCACGGATCGGGTGAACCGGCCACCGAAGCATGATCAGTTGCAGGAAGGGATCGCGCCGGTCACAACCGCCCCGCTACCGTACTGGTAACACGCGCGTCGCCGGCCCGGCCCGGAGCATCCGTCGGGTTGGCACGCGCCGGGCATGGGATGGGTCGGTGAGCCATGGCCGGGTCACAGTCCGACGGGCGGCTGTCGGAGGTCAAGTTCCTGACCGTCGCGGAGGTGGCGACGGTCATGCGGGTGTCAAAGATGACGGTCTATCGCCTGGTGCACAGCGGTGAGCTCACCGCCGTCCGGGTCGGCCGGTCATTCCGGGTGCCCGAGCATGCGGTGCACGAATATCTCCGGGGTGCCTTTCAGGAGACCGCCTGAGCCACCGCCCCGCCCTCCGACCGCCGGCTGAACGGCATCGGTGGGCGTGAGGAGTGAGCTCGCGGGCCCCGCGGTCGCGAACCAGAGGTGGTCGCGGCGGGGGCGCGTTGGTCCGGCTGACGCCCTGCGGCTACCCTGGAGCCCGACCGAGACCCCACCGGTGCGCCCCGCCGCCCAGACTGGTCCGGTCCGTTGTCCGCAAGCGGTCGCCGTCGCCACCTGCGTGGTGTCATCCGGTCCGCCCCGCACGTTGTATCGAAAGGCTGTCGTATGGGCTCGGTGGTCAAGAAGCGCCGTAAGCGCATGGCTAAGAAGAAGCACCGCAAGCTGCTGCGCAAGACCCGCGTCCAGCGTCGCCGTCTCGGCAAGTGATCGCCGCCGGGCTCGGTGCCCGGCGTTCGGCGTCACTTGCCAAACTGTCGACCTCCGGAGGCTCAGGTGATCAGGCCGTGGTCGTCCCGGCTCGGTCCATCCTGCCGGCGTAGGTGCGTCAGATGACCCCCGGTGGCACCTCAGGTGCTCCGGGGGTCGTCGTCGTCACCGGAGTGGGCCGTTACCTGGGCGCCCACGTGGCGGCCCGGCTGGCCGCCGACCCGCGCATCGAACGGGTCATCGGGGTCGACGCACCTGACTCCGGCACCGAGTTCACCGACCTGCTGGACCGGGTCGAACGCATCCGCGTCGACAGCGGGTCCCTCGGTGGCCTCCTCGCCGACCTGGACGTCGACGCGGTGGTGCATCTCGCGCTGGTCACCTCACCCGACCCGCAGCACGGCGGCAGGTCCGCGATGAAGGACCAGAACGTCATCGGCAGCATGCAGATGCTCGCCGCCTGTCAGCGGGCACCCCGACTGCGCAAGCTCGTGGTCCGCTCGTCGACCGCCGCGTACGGGGTGTCGTTCCGGGATCCGGCGGTCTTCACCGAGGAGACCGAACCCCGCGAGGTGCCGCGCGGCGGTTTCGGCCGCGACATCCTCGACCTTGAGGGGTACGTGCGCGGCTTCCGCCGCCGCCGATCCGACGTCACCGCCACGGTGCTGCGCTTCGCCCCGTTCATCGGTTCGACCGCCGACACCACGTTGACCCGCTACTTCTCGCAGCCGTTCGTGCCGACCGTCTTCGGCCGTGACCCCCGCCTCCAGTTCCTGCACTTCGACGACGCGTTGGAAGTGCTGCACCGGTCGATCGTGGAGGACCATCCCGGCACGTACAACGTCGCCGGCCCCGGGGTGCTGTCGCTGTCCCAGGCGATCCGGCGCGCCGGCCGGGTCGCCGTGCCGGTGCTGGAGCCGGGTCTGTCCGGGGCCGCCGCGCTGGCCCGCACCATGGGATTCGGCAGCTACGGCCTGGACCAGGTCGACCTCTTCGTGCACGGCCGGGTGGTCGACACCAGCCGGCTCGAGCAGGAGTACGGCTTCACTCCCCGGTCGACCGCCGAGGCGTTCGAGGACTTCATCCGGGCTCACCACGGTGGGATGGTGGTCACCCGGGGTCAGCTGGCCGCCGCCGAGCAACTCGTCCTGGACGGCATCCGGCAGGTCCGTTCAGCGGTCCGGGAGCGGTCATCGTGAGCGCGAGGAGTCAGCCGGTCCTGCGAGCCCCGCAGTCGCGAACCGAGGCGGCATCATGAGTGGGCCCGAGGAGGGGCGCGACCCGCAGTCGGTCGGGCGTTTCGACGTACCGCAGCAGGTGCCCGCACCGGACGCGGAGCCGGCACGGCGCAACGGATACCGACCTGCCGCGCAGGTCGCGCCGACGCCGACGGCCTCGAACACACCGCCGGCCCCGGCCGAACCGCAGGCCTCGACCTCGACCTCGACGCCGGCGGACGAGGTCGACGCCGGGTTGCCCGGCGGCACCGAGCCGGCGGTGTCGGACCGGCCCGGGGACCACTGGGACCGCAAGGTCGCGAACGGGTTGGCGTTCCTGCGCCGGCGGCTCTCCGGTGACTACGAGGTCGACGAGTTCGGTTTCGACTCGGAGTTGACCGACGCGGTCTTCCACCCGCTGCTGCGGCTGCTCTACCGGGACTGGTTCCGCACCGAGGTCAGTGGAGTGGAGCACGTCCCCGTGGACGGGCCCGCCCTGGTGGTCGGCAACCACTCCGGGACGGTGGCACTGGACGCCCTGATCCTCTCGGCGGCGCTGCACGACAAGCATCCCGCCCACCGCTATCTGCGGCTGCTCGGCGCCGACCTGGTCTTCCGGATGCCGGTGGTCTCCGAGTTGGCCCGTAAGACCGGCGGCACGGTGGCCTGCAACCCGGACGCCGAGCGGCTGCTCAGCGGCGGCGATCTGGTCGGTGTGTTCCCCGAGGGCTTCAAGGGCATCGGCAAGCTCTACGCCGACCGCTACAAACTGCAACGCTTCGGGCGGGGAGGGTTCGTCTCCGCGGCGCTGCGCACCGGCACCCCGATCGTGCCCGTCGCCATCGTCGGCGGCGAGGAGATCTACCCGATGCTCGCCGACATCAAGCCCCTGGCGCGGCTGCTCAAGCTGCCCTACTTCCCGGTCACGCCGACGTTCCCGCTGCTCGGCCCGCTGGGCATGGTGCCGCTGCCCAGCAAGTGGCTGATCGAGTTCTGCCCGCCGATCCCCACCGCCCACCTGACCGACTCGGCGGACGACCCGCTGGTGGTCTTCAACCTCGCCGACCAGGTGCGGGAGACCATCCAACAGACCCTGCACACGCTGCTGGAACGACGGCCCGACCCGTTCGGCCCCTAGGGTCTCTCAGCCGGCACGGCGGCGGCGCTGTAGCGCCAGGCCGGCGGTGACCGCGCCGGCGACCAGCCCGGCGGCCGCGGTCGACGGTACGGCGATCTTGACCGCTCGGCGACCGGTGCGGAAGTCCCGTACCTCCCAGCCGTGCTGGCGGGCCTGGCGCAGCAGGGCGCCGTCCGGGTTGACGGCCACCGCCCGGCCCACCGCGCAGAGCAGCGGCAGGTCGTTCGCCGAATCGCTGTAGGCCGCGCAGCGGAACAGGTCGAGCCCTTCCACGGCGGCGAGCTGGGTGACCGCCTCAGCCTTGGCCGGCCCGTGCATCAGATCACCCACCAACCGCCCGGTGTACGCACCGTCCAGCACCTCGGCCACAGTGCCGATGGCACCGGTCAGGCCGAGCCGGGCGGCGATCACCCGGCCGATCTCGACGGGGGCGGCGCTGACCAGCCAGACCCGCTGACCGGCGTCCAGGTGACGCTGAGCGAGCTGGTGGGTGCCGGCCCAGATCCGGGGGGCCATCATCTCGTCGAAGATCTCCTCGGCGAGGTGTTCGACCTCGTTGACCCGCCAGCCCTGGACGAAGGCCAGCGCCGCCTCCTTGGCCACTGACATGTCACCGGCGTGCTCCCGGGCCAGTAGCCGGAAGCGGAGCTGCTGCCAGGCGAATCGGGCCAGGTCGGCGGTTGTCACGTAGTTCCGGGAGGCGAGACCACGGGCGAACCAGTAGATCGACGCGCCCTGCATCATCGTGTTGTCCACGTCGAAGAACGCCGCGGCGGTCGGGTCGGGTGCGCTGACCGGGGCCAGGTCGGTCTCCGCCCAGGCTGCGGTGTGCCCCTCGGCGTCGGTGCTGACCGTCACCTTACGGCTACGCGCCACGCGAATCCCTTCCTCACCGGTACGACGGATGATCCCCTGCGAGGGTATCCGCCGTAGACGGGCAACCGGCCGGGCACACAGCGAACTGTGGCGCGGCCGGTCGGATGTGCGGTATGGGGGGCGCGGGTCAGCGGGCCCCGGGGCAGGTGCTCGGGTTCGGCCCGAGGGCGTCGCTGGCGGTCGGTGCCGGCAGGCCGCAGGCGATCGCCGCGCGCAGGTCGTCCGAGCGTTCCCGGATGCTGTCCAGCAACACCAGCGACCGCTGGGTCCGTTCCCGGTCGACCCGGGTGCTCCCGTCGAGCAGACCGCGTACCGCCCGGCGCTGGCTCGACACGAAGGTGTTGAGAGTGTCCAGGCTGCCCGGCTCGGCCCGCTGCACAGCGGCCGAGGTCAGCAGGCGAACTCCCTGCCGGCTGTCGGCGTCCATGTCGTCGAGGACCGCGCTGTAGCCGATCCGGTCACCGCGCAGCTTGGCGGCTTCGCCGACTCTGGTCCGGGCGAAGTCCAGGAAGAGTTGGCCTCGGCTGATGTCGGAGCTGGCCAGGGCGAGCTGTGCCCGTTCGGTGGAGCGCTTCATGCCGTACAGCGCGTCACCGGGCACCGCGTTCTCGCTGGCGGCGGAGATCCCGGAGACGGCGATGGCCCCGGCGGCGACGCCGACCAGGATCGCGCCCCGGGCTCGGGCCCGCCGTGCGGTGACCGCCGGCAGTAGCCGCCCGCGGGTGGTCGTGGCGGCCGGTTCGCTGACCGCCGCTGGTGTGCTGCCCAGCCCTTCCCGCTCGGCGGTGGCGAGCAGCATCGCCCGCAGGCCGGTACGGAAGTCCTGGTCCACCTCGACAGCCGGGGGGTCGACGCTGAGCCGCTGGCCCACTGCGACGAGCGGCGCCAGTTGGCCGTCCACCCGGGATCGCACGTGGTGTCGTCGAGCGCCGTTGGCCTCGTCGAGAAGCTGCGCGAAGCGCTCCGCGCGCCGGCGGGAGAAGAGGGTGTTGTCCACCGCAGGCACCTCCTCTCGCTGGTCACGGCCGGTCGGCCGCCGTCGTTGCCAGCGACCGGGCGGCAGTGTGACACCACGGAGGTGAGGTGCCGCCGGCATGCCGGTCGGACCTCGGTGACCCGGGCCTGCCGGGACATCCACCGGTCGCACCCGGAGAAACGCGGCGGACGGGGCACGGGTTACGGGCCTGGCGGAGCGGAAATTACAGAAAGTGATGGTCATCACCGGGCGGGACCGACTCTGAGCTGCGCGGACGTTGATCGACGCCCGTCGGTCCCGCCGTGACAAACTACGGCTGGAAGCCGTCGGGCAGCAGCCGGGCCAGGGCGCGGACGGCACGGTACTGGAGGGCCTTGATGGCTCCCTCGTTCTTGCCCATCGCGCGGGCCGTCTCGGCGACCGAGAAGCCCTGGAGGAAGCGGAGCACGATGCACTCCTGCTGCTCCGGGTTGAGCTGCTTCACGGCGGTGAGGAGCGCGACGTTGGTGATGTGCTCCACCACCGCCGCCTCCGGGCTGCCCTCCGGGCCCCGGTCCTCCCGGTCGGCGTCGAGCACGTCGCCGGTGGTGACCTCCAGCCGGTACCGGCCCGACTTGAAGTGGTCCGCGACGAGGTTGCGGGCGATCGTCACCAGCCAGGCGCCGAGGTCGCGGCCCTGCCAGGTGAAGCTGCCGATCCGCTTGAGCGCGCGCAGGAAGGTGTCCGAGGTGAGATCCTCGGCGAGCTGCCGGTTGCCGACCCGGAAGTAGACGAACCGGAAGACGGTGTCCACGTAGCGGTCGTAGATCAGACCGAACGCCTCGGACTCGCCGGCCTGGGCCCGCTCGATCAGCGTCCAGACCTCGGTCGCCGGGTCGGACGGGTCCGGGCGGCTCGGGAAACCGGTCGGGGTGGTCGCGGTGGTGGCCGGCACCGCCGGGATCACCGCTGTCTCACCCGCAGCCGGGTCGGTGGTGACCGCCGGTGTGTCGCTTATCCGACGACCCTGCACAGGCATGGTGGGTCGGGACGGTACGGCGACCCGGCCGCCGGCCGGCTTCGCGTTTCCACCGGGCACCGCGGGTCGCGGCGGTGGCTCGTTGTGGTGTGGCCGGCTGCGGATCCGTTGCGACGCGCCGTCCCCCCGCACGACGCCGCCGTGCTGTTCGTCCGATGGGGCACGGGCCGCTGGCCGCTCGTTGACGTGGGAGCGGGCGGGTTGACCGGTCAGGCCGACCGGGCGTTCCGCGTAACCGAAGGTGGTCACCGCGTTGCCCCCGTCCCGTCGGTCGCCGGGCGGGCCGGTCTGGGTCTCGTCGGGGCGGACCGACCGGGTGACCGGTCGGGCAGGACGGTCACGGGAGTTGCCGACGGGCGGCAATTCCCCTGGAGGTGCTGGTCCAATGCGCTCACAGGCACGGGGGCCTCCTCGGGCTGAGGGGTGTCGACTCACGGCAAATGGGGTGAGCCGACCCGAGTGATGATAGGGCCAACGTCACCCGCGCGTGGCAAGTCCGTTACACAAGGCGGAAGTATTTCCCGCTCCGCCGCACCGGTGGCGGACCGGTTGTCCGTCGTGTGCGATTGACTTTCCGTCGGCCCGGTGTTCCAGGGTGGATCCCCAGGTCGGAGGTGCGCCGCCCGTCCGGCTGACCCGCCGCTCCGGCCGACCGGACGGGGGCGGCAGACCTGCCCGTGGTCGGCGTCGCACGTCCCATCGACAGGACCTGATCGGATCGCCGGTGGCACACCGGACAGTCCCGTGAACGGGACTGCCGCCGTGTCGTCCTCCGGGCGTGGCCCCCATCATCGGGCGTGGCCCGCCGCCGTGCGCTGTGCCAGACTCGATCACCGTGCAGGACGCCTCGGAAAGCCCCGCGCCGAACCTCGCCGACCGGGTCCGCCGGGCGGCTCTCGACCGCGCCGACCGGCCCGCGCTGCACTGGCGTGAGCACACGGTGAGCTGGTCCGAACTGGACGCCGCGGTGGACGCCGCCGCCCGCGGCCTGTCCGCCGCCGCGCCACCCACCGACCCCGGCGGTACGCCGCCACGCGTCGCCATCGCGCTGCCCAACACACCGGACTTCGTGATCGCCTGGCTCGGCGCCCTCCGCGCCGGGCTGGTCACCGTGCCGGTCAACCCCGGCCTCACCGCCCCGGAGCTACGGCACGTGCTGGCCGACTCCGGCGCGTCGGTGCTCATCGCCACCGACCACGTTCGAGGCCTGGTCGCCGACGTGGCCGCCGAGCTGCCCGCGCTCGCCTCGGTGCACGGCACGCCACCGACCGCCGAGGCGCCCGGACCGGCACCCCGCCCTCGACGCGGCGGCACCGACCTGGCTGTACTGCTCTACACGTCCGGCACCGAGGGGCGGCCCAAGGGGGCGATGCTCTCGCACCAGGCGCTGCTCGCCAACCACGAACAGGTCGCGGAGATCGAACCGCCGGTGGTCGGGCCGACCGACACTGTTCTTCTGGCGTTGCCGCTGTTCCACGCGTACGGACTCAACTCGGGGCTCGGCGCGGTCGTGCACCACGGCGCGACCGGTGTGCTGCTCGACGAGCCAGGCCCGACGGCGGGGCTGGACGAGATCGCGCGGCACCGGGTCAGCGTGCTGGTCGGCGTACCGTCGATGTTCCTGACCTGGGCCGGCGCGGCCACGGCCCGCGCGGCGACCGCGTCGGTGCGGATTGCGGTCTGCGGCGCGGCACCGCTCGAACCCGCGGTCGCGGCGCGCTTCACGGAGGTCACCGGGCATCGGGTGCACATCGGGTACGGCCTCACCGAGACCGCGCCGGTGCTCACCTCCACCCTGGTCGGCGGCGTGGCCAAGCCGGGTTCGATCGGCCGGCCGCTGCCCGGGGTGCGGCTACGCCTGGTCGGCGCCGACGGGACGGACCTGTGGCGCGACGGGCTGACCGTCCCCGACGACGACCCGGACGAGCTGGACATCTCCGACGTGGCGCCGGGCACCGACCCGGGGCAGATCGTGGTGTCCGGCCCCAACCTCTTCACCGGCTACTGGCCCGACGGTCGGGGCGGCCCGGACGCCGAGGGTTGGTGGGGCACCGGTGACATCGCGTACGCCGACGAGGACGGCGACCTCTTCCTGGTCGACCGGCTCGGCGAGTTGATCCTGGTCAACGGGTTCAACGTCTATCCGCACGAGGTCGAGCTGGTGCTCGCCGGGCATCCCGGGGTGGTCGAGTCGGCGGTACTGGGTGTGCCGCACCCGCGGACCGGCGAGACTGTGCGGGCGTACGTGGTGCCGGTGCAGGGCCGACCGGTGACCAGCGAGGAGTTGCTCGCCCACTGCGCACGGAACCTGGCCCGGTTCAAGTGCCCGACCGCTGTCGAGTTCGTCGACGCCCTGCCGCACTCGGCGATCGGCAAGGTACGCAAGACCCAACTCCGGTCGGCGACGCCGACCGACCGCACGGAGGTAACCGATGGCCAGTGACGCCCGACTCGCCCTGATCACCCGACCCGGCTGTCACCTGTGCGAGGACGCCAAGGCGGCGCTCGACCGGGTGGTCGCGGTCACCGGCGACAAGTGGGTCGAGTGGGACGTCACCGGCGACGAGGGGCTGGAGCGGGAGTACGGGGACCGGCTGCCGGTGGTGATGCTCGACGGCAAGGAGCACGGCTACTGGCGGGTCGAGGAGGACCGGCTGCTGCGGGACCTGACCACGCCGCAGCTCTGACGGGTGCCTATGGTGCTCTGATGACCTCTGCACTCCCGCACCTCGTCTGGGACTGGAACGGCACCCTGCTCAACGACCTCAGCCTGGTGGTGTCCGCCACCAACGTCGTGTTCGCGAGCCTGGGCGGGCCGACGGTCACCCCGGACGAGCACCGGGTGCGGTTCCGCAGGCCGATCGCCGAGTACTACGCCGAGGTGCTCGGGCAGGCAGTGGACGACGACGAGTTCGGTCGACTGGACAAGATCTTCCACGACGCGTACCGCACCGGGCTGACCACCTGCGAGCTGGCCGCCGACGCGCGCGCCGCCATGGCCGCCTGGCCGGGCAGCCAGAGCCTGCTCTCCATGTGGTTCCACGAGGAACTGGTCCCGACCGTGCACACGTACGGGTTGACCGGCCACTTCACCCGCGTCGACGGGCTGCGGGCCACTGTCGGCGGCGGCCACAAGGCTGAGTCGCTCCAGCAGCACCTTGCCGAACTGGGCATGGACGGCGCCTCGGTGGTGCTGATCGGCGACTCCATCGACGACGCGGACGCGGCGCTCGCGGTGGGTGGCCGTGCCGTGCTCTACACCGGCGGGTTCACCGACCCGGCCCGGCTGCGCGCCTCCGGTCACCCGGTGGCCGACACCCTCACCGACGCGGTGGCCCTGGCCCGGGAGGTCAGTTCCGCAGATAGGTGAGGACGGCCAGCACGCGCCGGTGCTGTTCGGTGTCCGGCGGCAGGGTGAGCTTGGTGAAGATGTTGCGCACGTGCTTCTCCACCGCGCCGTCGCTGACCACCAGGGCGCGCGCGATGGCGGTGTTCGAACGCCCCTCGGCCATCAGGGCGAGCACCTCGCGCTCGCGGGGGGTCAGCTCGCGCAGCGGGTCGTCCCGGCGACGCCGGGCGAAGAGCTGACCGACCACCTCCGGGTCGAGCACCGTGCCGCCGCCCGCCACCCTGCGCAGCGCGTCCAGGAACTCGTCGATCGCGGCGACCCGGTCCTTGAGCAGGTAGCCGATCCCGCCGCCGGCGCCGCCGGTGGTGGCGAGCAGATCGTCGGCGTACGACACCTCGACGTACTGGGAGAGCACCAGGATCGGCGTACGTGGCACCAGCCGGCGGGCCTCCACCGCAGCCCGCAACCCCTCGTCGGTGTGCGACGGCGGCATCCGGACGTCGACGATCGACACGTCGGGCCGGTGCGCGACCACCGCCTCGACCAGGGCGTCGCCGTCCCCGACGGCGGCCACCACCTGGTGCCCGCTCTCGGTCAGCAGCCGGACCAGCCCCTCCCGGAGCAGGACGGCGTCGTCGGCGATCACGATGCGCATGGCTGTGTTGTCTACCACGTCCGGCCCGCCGTACGGGCTCGGCGCGGTGTCGGACCGCTCACAGCGGCAGCTCGGCGCGGATCTCGGTGGGGCCACCGGTCGGGCTGACCACCACCAGTTCGCCACCGGCGGCCCGGACCCGGTCGGCGATGCCGGCGAGCCCGTGCCCCTTCGCCAGGTGCGCGCCGCCCTGCCCGTCGTCGCCCACCAGCACCTGCAGGTGGGTGCCCTGCCGGGCCACGGCCACGGTGGCCTCGGTGGCCCGGCTGTGCTTGGCGACGTTGGTCAGCGCCTCGGACACCACGAAGTACGCGGTGTTCTCCACCGCCGGGTCGAGCCGCCCGGCCGGGGTGCCGAGCTGCGGGTCCACCTGGAGCTCGATCGGGATCAGCCCGCGGCCGGCGATGGCGGCCAGCGCGCTGGGCAGGCCCCGGTCGACCAGGATCGGCGGCGCGATGCCACGGGACAGTGCCCGCAGCTCGGCCAGCGTGTCCCGGGTCTGGGTGACCGCCTCGTCGATGGTGCGGCCGGCCGCCTCCGGGTCCGAGGCGAGCTGCATCCGGGCCCGGCTGAGGTCCATCGCCAGCCGGACCAGGCGCTGCTGGGGGCCGTCGTGGATGTCACGTTCCAGCCGGCGTAGCGCGGAGGCCTCGGCGGACACGGCGGCCCGCTTCTGCTCCTCCAGCACCGTGATCCGGTCGCGCATCTCGGCCACCCCGGTCAGCATCGCCTTGGCGAAGCTGGCCTGGAGCAGCGCGCAGCCCCGCACCACGATCGGCAGGGTGATCAGGAAGAACACCCCGAGCGCGGTGTACAGGCCGATCCGGGCGGTGGTCGAGTCGCCCAGGCCGAGCAGCTGTGCCAGGTCCTGATCACCTTCGCCGTCGGCCCGGGGCAGGGCCCAGTCGTAGGCCCAGTAGAGCGAGCCGGCGATCGCCGCGGCCCACCAGGACAGCGTCACCACGAAGGTGCCCGCCGCCGCGATCAGCCGCAGGATGCCGTGCGCCAGGTCGAGCCAGGACTGGGCGTCCCGCATCGGCACGAAGATCCGCCGCCAGGCGTTCGCGCCCGTCTCGGGCAGCCGGTAGTGCGGCCGGATCCGGGGCTGGTGGAGCACCGCGGGCAGCCGCAGCCGCTCGATGTCGGCCAGCCCCCGGGCGGTGTAGAGGGTGCCGCTGAGGATCGGCAGGCCGATCACCGTGACCACCAGGCCGATGCCGACCGCGAGGCCGACGATGAGGACGACGAAGCTGGCCACCGCCAGGGGCAGGCCGAGCAGCACGTACCCGGAGTCGACGAAGAGCTGGCGGGGGATGCTCGGTGCCAGCGTCGGTCGGTCGCTGGTGGCGGCAACGGCGGTCATGCTCAAAGGCTAGGCATCTGGGCTCGGTGTCCCCATCCCGAAACCCCGCCTCTCCGCCGTAGTGCTGTCCCTACCACCGCCGGCGTCGCCTCCACCACCGCCGGGACGCCCCCCGGCAGGGTCGGCGCGGGATTGGTCAGAGAAGTCGGGATTGAGCAATAATCGCCCGGGCGGTGAGCGGACCAGGCCGTTCAATCGATCTTGTGGAATGGAGGGGCTGGTGAGGTCGCGCCACGCAGCGACAAGATCGCGATTTGTGCACGTCTTCACAAGCGCCTACGCTGTGACTCCGACGCGCCCTGCTAGCACAGCCGGCAATCTCGGTCGCCAGCGGGAGTCCACAAACGGCCGACCAGCGGAGTTGGCCGAGGATCGCACCGCACGGAGTCTCATGAGTCAGCACCGTCACCCAGGCGCGCCCGGCCGCGCCGGTGCCGTACCGGCGCTCCCGGATCTGCCCGAGGCGACCGTCGCTCGGCTCCCCGAGTACCTGCGCGCGCTGCACAACCTCGCCGACACCGGGCACGAGACGGTCTCCAGCGAGGGTCTCTCCGCCGCCGCCGGGGTCAACTCCGCCAAGCTCCGCAAGGACCTCTCCCACCTCGGCTCGTACGGCACCCGGGGCGTCGGCTACGACGTCGCGCTGCTGATCGAGCAGATCGAGTATGTGCTCGGGCTCACCCAACGCCGGGCGGTCGCCCTGGTCGGCGTGGGTAATCTCGGTCACGCTCTGGCCGGCTACGACGGCTTCGCCAGCCGGGGCTTCCGGATCGCCGCACTGCTCGACGCCGATCCCTCCCGGGTCGGTGAGGAGATCAACGGCCTGGTAGTCCGGCATGTCGACGACCTGCCGACGGTCGCCGCGGAGGAATCCCTCGCGATCGGCGTGATCGCCACCCCGGCCGCCGCCGCCCAGCAGGTCGCCGACCAACTGGTCGCCGTCGGCGTGACGAGCATCCTCAACTTCGCGCCGTGCGTACTCTCGGTTCCGGAGGGGGTCGACGTGCGCAAGGTCGACCTCGCCATCGAGCTGCAGATTCTGTCCTTCCACGAGCACCGCAAGGCGTCGCTGACCGCGCTGCCCGCCACCGGCGGCACCGCTCTCACCGCCCTGCCGGGCGGGTTCGCGGCCACCGACACCCAGGAGGCGATAGGCACGTGAAACTGCTCGTCGTCGGCGCGTCCTACCGGACCGCCCCGGTCGCCACGCTGGAGCAGCTGGCCGTGCCCCCCGCCGACCTGACCCGCACACTGGACCGCCTGGTCGCCCAGCCGTACGTGGCCGAGGCGGTGATCGTCTCCACCTGCAACCGGGTGGAGGTCTACGCCGCCGTGTCCGGTTTCCACGGTGGGCTCGGTGACGTCTGCGCCGTGCTGGCCGAGCAGGCCGGCAGCTCGCCGACCGCGCTCGCCAGCCACCTGTACGTGCACTACGACACCGCGGCCGTGGATCACGTCTTCCGGGTCGCCACCGGACTGGACTCGATGGTGGTGGGCGAGGCGCAGATCCTCGGCCAGCTGCGTGACGCGTACCACTGGGCCACCGGCGCCGACTCGGCCGGCCGGCTGCTGCACGAGCTGATGCAGCAGGCGTTGCGGGTCGGCAAGCGGGCCCACGCCGAGACCGGCATCGACCGGGCCGGCCAGAGCGTCGTCACCGCCGCCCTGGAGCTGGCCGCCGGGCACCTCGACGGCGACCTCGTCGGCCACCCGGCCCTGGTGGTCGGCGCCGGTGCGATGGGTTCGCTCGGGGTGGCCACGCTGTCCCGGCTGGGCGCCGGGCCGCTCACCGTCAGCAACCGGGGCGCCGACCGGGCCGTCCGGCTCGCCGAGTCGTACGGGGCGACTGCCGCGCCGATGACCGAGCTGGCCGACACCCTCTCCACAGTGGACATCGTAGTGGCCGCCACCGCGTCCACCGAACCGGTCCTCACCCGGTCGGTGGTCACCGCGGCGCTGGCCGAACGCGACAGGTCCCGGGGCCCGCTCGTCCTGCTCGACCTGGCCGTTCCGCGCGACGTCGAGGAGGGCGTCGCCGAGCTGCCCGGCGTCGAGGTGATCGACATCGACCGGATGGCGGCGCTGCTCGCCGACGGTCCGGCGGCTGCCGACGCCGCAGCCGTCGAACGCATCGTCCTCGGCGAGGTGGAGGGCTTCCTCACCTGGCTGCGCGGCGCCGACGTGGCACCCACCGTGGCCGCGCTGCGCGGCCGGGCCGACGACGTGGTCACCGCCGAGCTGCGCCGACTGGCCCAGCGTCGCCCCGACCTCGGCGACGACCTGCGGGCCGAGGTGGCCCGCACTGTGCACCGGGTCGTGCAGCGGCTGCTGCACCAGCCCACCGTCAAGGTCCGCCAGTTGGCCGCGGAACCCGGCGGCGACCAGTACGCGGCACTGCTGCGCGAGCTGTTCGACCTCGAGGTGCCGCAGACCTCGCCGGTGGACACCGTCCCGGACGTGCTGACCCCCGACCTCGGCACGGCGCTCCCCGGCACCGACCCGGTGTCCGGAGCCGACGCCGCCGAGCCCACCCCACCCACCGGAGGTGCGCGATGACCGCCCCCCTGCGCCTCGGCACCCGGGGCAGCGCCCTGGCGATGGCCCAGTCCGGCCAGGTCGCCGAGGCGGTGACCGCCGCCACCGGCCGCCCCGTCGAGCTGGTCGAGGTGGTCACCGCGGGCGACCGCTCCAACGCGCCGGTGCACCGGCTGGGCGTCGGGGTGTTCGTCTCCGCCCTGCGTGACGCGCTGACCGCCCGGACGATCGACTTCGCGGTGCACTCGTACAAGGATCTGCCCACGGCTGGCGCCGGTGGGCTGCACATCGCGGCGGTACCGGCCCGGCAGGACCCGCGCGACGCGTTGGTGGCCCGCGACGGCCGGACGCTCGCCGAGCTGCCGCCCGGGGCCACCGTGGGCACCGGAGCGCTGCGTCGGATCGCCCAGTTGCACGCTCTCGGCCTGCAACTGGAGGTCACCCCGATCCGCGGCAACGTCGACACCCGCCTGGGGCGGGTGCTCGGCCCCGAGGCCGACCTCGACGCCGTCGTCCTGGCCCGGGCCGGTCTGGCCCGACTCGGCCGGCTCGACGTGATCACCGAGTCGCTGGACCCGATGCTCATGCTGCCCGCTCCCGCTCAGGGTGCGTTGGCGGTGGAGTGCCGGGTCGACGACCAGGACCTGGTCGAGCTGCTCGCCGTGCTCGACCACGCACCGTCGCGTGCCGCGGTCACCGCGGAACGTGCGTTTCTGGCAACCCTGGAGGCCGGGTGCAGCGCACCCGTCGCCGCCTATGCCGAACTCGCCGAAGGCGAGACCGGCGATGAGATCTACCTGCGCGGGGCGGTGATCAGCCCGGACGGCACTCGTGACCTCCGGCTGTCCCGCACCGGAACGCCCGCCGACGCGGCGGAGATCGGTAAGGCACTCGCCGCCGAACTCCTCGACCTCGGCGCCGACTCGATCCTCGGCCACGAAGGACACACCGGCCCGGGGACCCAGCAATTTGGGAGCACAGAATGACCCGCACCCGTAAGCCCGTCGGCCGTATCGCGTTCGTCGGGGCTGGCCCCGGTGACCCGGGCCTGCTGACCCGTCGGGCCCACGACGCCCTGGTCGACGCCGACCAGGTGATCTACGACCGGGGAGTCCCCGAGTCGTTGCTCACCGTCGTTCGCGCCGAGGCCAGGGACGATGCCGAGTTCACCCCGGCCGAGGGCGCGCCGGGGGACGTGGCGAAGGTGCTGATCTCCGCGGCCCGCTCCGGGCTCAACGCGGTGCACCTGGTCGCCGGCGACCCGTTCGGGCACGACTCGGTGGTCAAGGAGGTGCAGGCGGTGGCCCGCACCGCCGCCCACTTCGAGGTGGTGCCCGGTGTCGGCCAGGCCGAGGGTGTGGCCACCTACGCCGGGGTCCCGCTGCCGGGTGTGCGTACGGCCGCCGACGTCGAGGACGTCAGCGCGCTGGACTTCGAGGCGTTGGCCACGGCCGTCGGCCGGGGTTCGCTCGCGCTCGCCGTGGACGCCGGTGACCTCGCCGCCGTCCGCGACGGACTGCTCGCCGCCGGGGTCGACGGCACCACCGGCGTCGGGGTGACCGGCGACGGCACCGGCGAGACCCAGTACACGACCACGTCGACCGTGGACAGCTTCGTGGCCGCCGCGCTCGGTTTCACCGGCCGGGTGGTGCTCACCGTCGGTGTCGGCGTGGGGCAGCGCGACAAGCTGAGCTGGTGGGAGAACCGCCCGCTGTACGGCTGGAAGGTGCTCGTACCCCGCACCAAGGAGCAGGCCGGCGCGATGAGCGCCCGGCTGCGCGCGTACGGGGCGATCCCGTGCGAGGTGCCGACCATCGCGGTCGAGCCGCCGCGTACCCCGGCGCAGATGGAGCGGGCGGTCAAGGGCCTGGTCGACGGCCGGTACGCCTGGGTGATCTTCACGTCCGTGAACGCGGTCCGCGCGGTCTGGGAGAAGTTCGCCGAGCACGGTCTCGACGCCCGGCACTTCGGCGGCGTCAAGATCGCCTGCATCGGTGAGGCCACCGCGGACGCCGTCCGCGCGTTCGGCATCCAGCCGGAGCTGATCCCCGCCGGGGAGCAGTCCTCGGAGGGTCTGCTGGCCGAGTTCTCGCCGCACGACGAGATCCTCGACCCGGTGGGCCGGGTGCTGCTGCCGCGCGCCGACATCGCCACCGAGACGCTCGCCGCCGGGCTCACCGAGCGCGGCTGGGAGGTCGACGACGTGACCGCGTACCGGACGGTGCGGGCCGCTCCGCCGCCCGCCGAGATCCGCGACGCGATCAAGTCGGGCGGGTTCGACGCGGTGCTCTTCACCTCGTCCTCCACCGTGCGCAACCTGGTCGGCATCGCCGGGAAGCCGCACGCCCGGACCGTTGTTGCCGTCATTGGGCCCAAGACGGCGGAGACCGCGACGGAGTTCGGCCTGCGCGTCGACGTCCAGCCGCCGCACGCCTCGGTGCCCGACCTGGTGGAGGCGCTCGCCGCCTACGCCGTCGAGCTGCGGGAGAAGCTGGCCGCCATGCCGGCCAAGCAGCGCCGTGGCTCGAAGGTGCAGGGCCCGACCGCCTTGCGCTTCCGGTAGTCGTTCGAGGAGGGCCTGCCATGTCGTACCCCGAGATCCGGCCCCGCCGGCTGCGCCGCAATCCGGCGGTCCGCCGGCTGGTGTCCGAGACCCGGGTCGACCCGGCCGAGCTGGTCGTGCCGATGTTCGTCAAGGAGGGGCTGACCGAGCCCCGCGCCATCGGGTCGCTCCCGGGGGTGCTCCAGCACTCCCGGGACTCGCTGCGCAAGGCGGCGGTCGAGGCGGTCCAGGCCGGTGTCGGCGGGATCATGCTCTTCGGCGTGCCGGAGCAGCGGGACCCGACCGGCTCCGGCGGCATCGACCCGAACGGCATCCTCAACGTCGCCATCCGCGACGTGGTGGCCGAGGTGGGCGACGCCACGGTGGTGATGAGCGACCTGTGCCTCGACGAGTTCACCTCGCACGGGCACTGTGGGCTGCTCACCCCCGACGGTGAGGTCGACAACGACTCCACCCTGGCCGCGTACGCCGAGATGGCGGTGGCCCAGGCCGCCGCCGGGGTCGGCATGGTCGGGCCGTCCGGGATGATGGACGGCCAGGTCGGCGTGGTACGCCGAGCGCTCGACGCCGCCGGCTACCAGGACGTCTCCGTGCTGGCGTACGCCGTGAAGTACGCCTCCGCCTTCTACGGCCCGTTCCGGGAGGCGGTGGAGTCGGCGCTGGAGGGCGACCGGCGCACCTACCAGCAGGACCCGGCCAATCTGCGGGAGTCGCTGCGTGAGGTCGCGCTCGACGTCGCCGAGGGCGCCGACCTGGTGATGGTCAAGCCGGCACTGCCCTACCTCGACGTGGTGTCGGCGGTGCGGGCCGCGGTGGACGTCCCGGTCGCCGCCTACCAGGTCTCCGGCGAGTACGCGATGGTCGAGGCGGCCGCCGCGAACGGCTGGATCGACCGCGAGCGGGTGATGCTGGAGACGCTCACCTCGATCAAGCGGGCCGGTGCGCAGGTCATCCTCACCTACTGGGCCGTCGAGGCCGCTGGCCTGCTCCGGCAGCGTTACTGAGCGGCCCCGCCCGCACGCGGGCCACGGCGGCCCGATCGCGCTGAAACACGGAAATAGTGGCCTCGTCCTCGTGGGAGGCCACTATTTCCAGGATCGAGCGCGATCATCGCCGCGCCCTGAGGATCAGGGCAGCTGCCCCGGGCGGTCGACGATCGCCATCTGGGTGACGGCGGTGCTCGTGTAGGGCGACTCCTTGCCATCCCGCACGACAAGACGGCGGGTGCCGAGGTAGGTGTGGGTCTCCCGGTCGAAGATCAGGTCGATGTGGGCCCCCACCACGCCCGGCGTCCGCAGTGCCACCCCCCGCCGGCCCGCCGCGTCCCGCACCTCGCCGGGCAACACGGTGGCCCCGGGCACCTGGGCCATCGCCTGGAACAGCGCGCCGAGCGACTGCGGCGGCACGTACCCCTCAAGCATCCACATTCCGTCGCCGAAGATCGTCGTAGGGTCGTTCCTGATGGCCTCCAGGTCCCCGCCGGCGGGCAGGTCCAGGGGGATCGGGTGATCCCGCAGGTACTGCGCCATCTGCTCCGGCTCGGTGGGCAGGCCCTGGAAGTAGCCGGGCGGCGGCGCCAGGTGCGAGACGTTGTCGGTCCGCCACTCGTCCGGGCGGCTCTCCAGCCTCCGCCGCTGCTGCCAGGTGGGGTCGTCGCCGACCGGCACCCAGCGCTGGAGCCGTTCCTCGGTATACGGGCCGGCATCCGGCCGATCCCGCCACGTGAGTCGCAGTTCGATGAAGAGGAACTGGCCGGGGCGCGCCACCAGGTCGGGCTGCTGCCGGGCCGTATCCGCGGCCTCGGTCAGGATCTCGGCCGCGCTCGCCGTGGGTGGCGCGTCGTCCACCGTCTGCACCACCAACCCGCCGATGGTCAGCAGGGCGACCAGCCCACCGACCCCGGCCAGGCGCCAGCCCGGCGTACGCCACCGCGGGCCTCGGCGGGCCGCACGAACGGGAGGCGCGGTCGGCGCCGGGTCGGAGGTCTGGTTCGTGACGTGGTCCCGCAACTCGCCGAGGAGTCGTTCCTCGAAGTTGCCCAGTGGGGTGTGGGTCATGGTGATCATCCCTCCGATCAGACGAGTGCGGATTCGGACTGTGCGAGCGCGAGGCGTACCGCGCGACGTGCCCGGTGCACACGGACCCGGGCGGCGACCGGGGAGATGCCGAGCGCGTCGGCGGCGTCCGCCACGGACAGGCCGTCGACGGCGACGAGTTCCAACAGGGCGCGGGTGCGCTCCGGCAGGCCGCGCAGTGCCTGGTACGTGCGGCGGGCCAGCGCCTCGGCGTCGATGCGCTCCTCGATCCGGGCGATGTCGTCGGCGTCGAGCAGCCGTCGTCCCGCTATGCGACCGCTGGCCCGCAGGAGTCGGGTCGCCCGCCGATGTTCGGCCGCTATGACGTTGCGAGCCACGCCGAAGAGCCAGCCCAACTCGCTGCCCCGCTCCGGCCGGTAACTGGTCGCACTGTCGATCACCGCGAGGAACACCTCGGCCGTGAGATCGGCCGCGGTGTGGGGGTCGTCGACACGACGGGCGACGAACCGGCTGATCGTCTCGACGTGCCGCCGGTAGAACCGCTCGAACGCCTCGGGGTCCGCGCCGATGGCCGCCAGGCCATCCCCGCCTGGGCTCGGGATAGTCACAGGCCGTCCTCTCGTTGGCCGTCCTTACACCCCTTCATTGGCTCGGCGGCGGCACGGTGTTACGTCCCGGGGCAAGATCATGCTGAAGCAGGATGTGGTGGCCTCCTGGTCGGAGGAGGCCACCACATCCTGGGTCGAGCGCGATCGAGGCGAACCTCAGTCGTCGTTGGTGATCGTTCCGGCCGCGAGTGGATCAACCAGCCGCAGGCCGGGCACGCCGGCCACCAGCAGCGTCAACTTCTCGTCCGTCTCCCGCTTGCGGTCACCGCGCACCGACACCGGGAACGCCACCGACGTCTGCCCGGCGGCCAACACCTTGCAGCCGGCGTACGGGTCGAAGTCGGAGCCGGCCTGCGCCGTGAGGCCGACGGTGGCGGCGCAGAGCAGCACCGACTGGGACAGCGGCCGAGACACGGTGGCGGTGAAGGTGAGCTGCCGGGTGCCCTGGTTGCCCTCGGCCACCGCCGTGTCGGCCACGCTCAACGAAGCCCGGGATCGGAACCGGGCCACCTGCGGGTCGTGGTCACTGGAACCCCGCGACCCGTCACCGGCGAACTCGGCCGGCCAGTCGGCGTTGATGTGCGCCGCCCGCACCTGCACCAGGTCGCCGTAGAACGCGTCGTTCACGAACAGGTGGTCGAGAGTCTGCGCCTGCCCCTCGAAGCTGTACGAGTAGGCCGAGGCCGGCACGTCCGCGACGAGGTTGTCCCACAGGTTGTGCAGGCCCGCCTCGTAGAGCGGGGCGAGCTGGTCCGACGGCGTGGGCTGGTCACCGGTGGCGATCGGGTCGTCCGGGCGGGGGAACACGTTCAGGTCCCCGCCGTAGACCACCCGGGCGGTCTGGTCGGCCGCCTCGATCGCGGTGACGATCGCCGCGCCGTAACGCGCCTGCTCCCGCCGCTGCCCGACCCGGCTGTCCGGGCCGGAGGAGTAGTGGTTGCTGAGCGCGTACAGGGTGAACCGCTCGGTCGAGCCGGGTGCCGCGGCCACGCTGAACTTGCCCAACTGGGGAGCACGGGTGAAGACGTTGCTCCCGTCCCGGCCGGTCGAGGTGTCCACATCCGCCGGTAGCACCGCGTTGAGGGCCTTCGGGTTCTGCACGTCGGCGTTGGTCGGCAGCCCCGCAGCCCGGTACTGGACGGTCGGTGCCGAGCCCAGCAGCGGGTCGTTCGCCGTCGCAGCCGCCAGCGACAGCCGGTCCGTGCGGTACAGGAAGGCGGCGGTGATCCCGCGGGCGTCCGCGCCGGTCCGGTCATAGGCGGCGGCGTACGCGGGCCCACCGGCCGCCGCCACGGTGAGCGCCAACTCCTGGATGCTGTCCGGAGCACCATCGGCGTTGTTGGTGTCGCCGCAGCTCAGCGCCGCCCCGGAGATCGTGCAGATGTCCTGGTCCTCGGCCTCCTGCACCAGGATCAGGTCCGGTGCGTGCAGGTCCTTGACGATCTGGTCGGCGAGCGCGGCCAGTTGCTCGCGGTATTCCGCCTCGCTGCCGGGAACGTAGTCGAACGGCGGGTCGACGCCCACACAGCCGGCGTTACCGGCGAAGTCGCAGCCGTCGAACGGGTCGTCGCGGTAGTCGTACAGGTTCTCCACGTTGTAGGTGGCCACGGCCACCTCCTGCGACCGGTCGGCCGGCTTGGGCGGGTTGTTCTTCGACGGGTCGGCCCCGGCGGCGAACTCCGCCCGCTCGACCTGGACGCCGTACTTCTCGAACGAGTAGTAGACCCCGCCCACCGCGTCCGCCCGCAGCGTGTCGAAGGTGTGCGCCGGCGGGAGCAGCGCGGCGCTGTCCCCGGCGGTGGCCTTCACGCCCATGCTGCCCAGCAGCGTCCGTTGGCCGTTGCCGTCGTCGAAGCGGCGGGTCGGGTCGTTGTCCAGCGGGTGCGAATCACGGAAGACCCGCCGGGAGTACGGGTCGGCGCGGTCCAGCAGCGGGTCGTCGCGGTCGACCACCCACAGCTCCGCGTCGGCCGTGGAGGAGAAGACGTCCCGGCCGCTCACCGCGCCGCTGCCCGCGCGTACGCGCATCCGGGAGCCCTCGTGCCGCTCCCAGAAGCGCTGCGCGTCGGTCAGCACGGTCGGCGGCACCGCGTCGGTCACCGCGACCGCGGTGTCCACGACCAGCCCGCCGCCGATCCGGCGGACCAGCGACGCGCCGGAGAGCTGGGTGAAGTTGTAGTACTCCGACACGCGGGCCCGCAGCACGACCTCGTCGCCGACCGTCGGCACGTAACCGCCGATCAGCGAGGTGAACGTGCCCATGAACACGAAGATGCCGTCAGAGCTGGTCGGGTCGCCGTCGGTGTCACCAACGCGGCTCTGCAGGAAGAAGCCGTGCTGCTCCGCCCCGGCCGACGTACGGGCCAGGGTCAACTGGGTGATCACGCCGCGTACGTCGTACAGCGTGCTGCTCGTGCCGTTGCCGCTCGCCGGTGCGAGCGGTGACCGGTCGTTCGGACCGGACTCGGTGTCGGTGGTCGGACCCTGCACCTCGCCGACGGTCAGCTCCCGGGTCACCTGCACGGCCAGCGCGCAGCTCGCGGTGCCACCGCCCGCGTCGGTCGCGGTGAGGGTGACGGTGTACGCCCCGGCGGCGAGGTCGGCGCTCACGCCGACCGTGGCGCGGGCGGTGCCACCCACCCCGTCGGCGGGGGTGAACGCGGTACGGGTGATCGAGCCGGAGGCCGGGCTGGGGCTGATCGCGGTCACCGCCAGGTCGACGATCGTGTCGTCGGGGTCGGCGGCGGTCACCTCGCGGCTCGCGGCCGTGCCGGCGGCGGTGACCAGCGGCCCGCCACAGGTCAGCGTGGCCGGCACGTCGACCGGGCCACCGCCGTCCACGGTGTGCGCGCCCAACCCGTCGAACGTGTCGACGGGGAAGCCGGCCCACTGTGCGGCGGGGTCGAACGCGTCCGACGGGTCGGTGTCACCGGCGGCCACGTTCGGCAGTCGGCGAAGGGTGTTGTCCGCGGTGCTGGTGACGCCGGCGCCCCACTCGGTGCCCGGGTCGACGCCCACCTGGCCGATCGAGTCGAGCACCGTGGTGCCCCGGCGCAGCACGATCGCGTCGTCACCGTTGAAGAGGCTGGCCCCGGTGGTCTGGTCGGCCTGGGCGAGGATGGCGGCCCCGGCCGAGGCGCTGGCGAACACGAACGCGTCGCCGGCCGCCACGCTGCCGGTCAGGGCGATCGTGGTGGCCGTGGTGGAGCCGTTGAAGTGGAGCTGCAACTGGTAGCCACCGGCCGCCAGGTCGACGGCGGCGCCCGTGCCGTTGAAGAGCTCGATCGCCTTGTTGTTCGACGAACCCTCGACGTACTCCGAGATGAACAGGTCGGTGGGTGCGGCGCTGGCCGCGGTGGGTGCGACGCCGAGCGCCGTGACGGTCACGGCGGCGGTGGCGGTCGCGAGCGCGGCGATTGAGCGGCGCGGGCGCATAAGGCCTCCACGATGGGTGGATGGGGGTCAACGCACGTTAAGGTGCGCGACTGTCCACCGTCCATCCCCCAATGGACAGTTTCGTGAATTTCTCAGCGCGGCGGATCGGAGCGGTGCACCAGCTCAGCGACGTCGACGCTGTATTCGCACCAGTCCCGGTCGGGGCGGTAGCCCAGCTCCGCGTTGACCTTCAACATCGCCTCGTTGGCCTGCGCGTTCCAGGTCTGCACCTCGATCAGCTCCGGCTCGGCGGAGCGCAACTCCAGCAGCATCCGGGCCTTGATCGCCCGATCGATGCCGTAGCCCCGGTGATCCTGCGCGACGATCGTGTCGTACTGGTCGGCGCGGGTCGGGTGCTGCGCCGGCACCACCACCTCGGTCAGGCCGGCCACCTCGCCGCTCTGCTCGTGCCGGGCGAGCACGATGTACGGCTTCATGCCCCGCCGGTGCAGCGTGTCGAGGCTGTCCCGCAGCCGCTCCGGGTCGTAGGAGCTGGGGCGCAGCTCACCGTCGTCGACGTCGCGCACCTCGGCCTTGGCCCGCGCGTACGCCTCGATCAGGTCGTCCGGCGGCCCGCCCGGGAAGAACTCCAGCTGGTAGCCCGCGCTGATGCCGGTGGCCATCTCGGCCAGCTCGGCCCAGTCCACAGCGGTCAGGTCGAGCACGCTGCGCGTCTCCACGTACTCCCGGTTGAAGCCGAGCGACTCGTAGAACCCGACCGCCGGAGTGTCGCCGACGACCTCGACCCCGATCGACCGGAAGCCCTCCTGGTAGACCCGGCGCGCGGCGCGCAGCACCAGGTCACGGCCGAGGCCGGTGCGCCGGACGGACGGGTGCACCAGCACCTCGAGGACGCCGATGTCACCCAGAAGGAGTACGTGCACCTGGCCGAGGACCGCGCCCGTGTCGCCCGGGGCGGTCGGCTCGGCCTGGGCGATCCAGGAGATCCGCCGCTCGCCGGGCATCACCTCGGCGAGGTACTCCCGCAGCGAAGCCTCCCGCCAGGGCGGGTCCTGCGGCAGATCGGCCGCCAGGACCGCGTTCAGCGTGGCCAACAGCGACGCGATCTCGGCGGACGACGCGGTCCTGGGGTCCCACTCGCGCACCATCACCTGTCTAGCTTGCCGCTAACAGAGGCCCGGGGGAAGTGTCCAGTTCTCCAACGTATCGAGACGATCACTTCATGACCGACTGGCCCGTCCGTACCGGTTCGCGGTGTCGTAGACGTCCTGGGCGTACCGCCGTACGTCGTTGTAGGAGAGGATCGCGTTCCACCAGTCGCCCGCAATGCTCAGGTTTCGGCCGCCCTTGCAGAGGTAGTTTCCCGCTGCCAGGGCGGCGTCGTCCAGGTCGTGCGGGTCCTTGCGGCCGTCGTTGTCCGCGTCCGCGCCGATCTCCTGCCAGGTGGTCGGGATGAACTGCATCGGCCCGATGGCGCGGTCGAGGGTCGCGTCCCCGTCGAGCGCCCCACGGTCGGTGTCGATGATCCGCATCCGACCCTCCTTCCCGTCCAGCGGCAGCCCGAAGATGTTGGGCACCGCCTTGCCGTCCTGCCCCAACCGCGCCCCGTTGGTCGAGCCGTGATCCGATTCGACCTTTCCGATCGCGGCCAGCGTGGTCCAGCTCAGCGCACAGCTGCGGTTGGTCTGGGCGAGCACCAGCTCGGCGTAGCCGTACGCCTGCATGGCGACCGCCGGGACGTCGACCTTGGCACCGACCTGCTGCGCCCAGCCGGCCAGGGCGTCCGACGGTCGGCCACCGATCACCGACCCGGTCGGCAGCCCGTTGCCGGGCAAACCGCCGGTGGGCAACGGGAAGGTCGGCAGCGGCCCGGTGGGCAGCGGGCCGGTCGGCAGGCCGGACGGCAGCCCCGGCGGTGCGACCCCGGTCGGCGAGGCCGAGGCGTCGACCGCGACCGGGCGCGGTGAGCGGATCGCGGCCGGCACGAGCAGCGCTCCCGCCGCGGCGGTCGCGGCCACCAGCGCCAGCAGGAAGACGCCCGGCAGGGTCAGCCGACCACTCGGCCGGCGCGCCCAGGCGCGGGTCGCCTGGGCCGCGGCGGCCGCTGCCCGGCGCGGCGGCAGACGTACCGCGTGCGCGAACTGCACCCGCCGCCGACGGGCCGGGTCGGACGCCGGCACGGCCGGAATCTCATCCACAGTGGTCTTCGCCGGACCCGCGGCACCGGCCTTCGCCTCGTCGGCTGGCGTGTCGGCGCTCGACGTGCCGGCTGACTTGTGCGCACCCGGGTCACTGACGCTGCCGTCCGCCTTCGGGTCCTCGGCTTTCACGGCGCTGGCTTTCGAGGCGTCGGCCTTCCCGTCCTCGGCCTGGGGAGCGCCGGCCTTCGTGGTGTCGGCCTTCGCGCCGTCGGCCTTGAGGGTGTCGGTCTTCTGGTCCTCGGGTTTCGCAGCGTCGGTCTTGAGGTCCTCGGCTTTACCGGTCTCGGCCTTGCCGGTCTCGGCTTTACCGGTCTCGGTCTTGGGTGCCTCGGTCCGGGGGGCCGTCGCCGGGCCGGCGGTCGGGACGGGTTCGGCTGGAATTTTCGTGCCGGTGGCGCTCGCGTCCGGTTCGGACCCCGCGGAGTCGGCTGCGGGGGGCTTGGCCGCTGGCGGAGCCGGCGTGGTGGCCGGTGGCGTGGCCGCCGCTGACGGGGTGGGCGGTGGCGTGGTCCGCGCACCCGGGGAACGCCCACTCAGCCAGGGGCGGCGGGGGCGGGGCACCTTGCGCACCGGGTCGGGCGCGGCCCCTGAGCCTTCGAGCGGCCCGTCCAGCGGCGCGGCCGGTCGTAACGGTTGCACACGCGTGTCGTCCTCGCCGTCCACCACCTGTCGAGTATCACCCATGCGCCGCGAACCGCCAGATCCACGTACCCTGGATGCCATGCCCCGGTACGAGTTCCGCTGCCGCGCCTGCGGCGACACCTTCGAGGTCAACCGTTCGATGGCGGCGGCCGGTGAGCCGGCCAGCTGCCCTCAGGGACACGCCGACACGGTCAAGCTTCTTTCCGCGGTCGCGGTCACCGGCCGCAGTGGTGGTGCCCCGGCACCCGCCGCTGGTGGTGGTGGCTGTTGCGGCGGCGCCTGCGGCTGCTGATCGGGCCAATTCGCTGCCGCCTGGTGGGCCAGCCTTGCCGGGAGCGGGTCCGAGTGGCACGTTGAGGCGGCACTTGCCCGGCCGTTCTCACGATGTGTGATCGCTCGGACTCAGGCAGCATGAACCCGACGTCACGGGCGGAGGTTCCTCGCATGTCGCCACGGATCCAGCTCCCGAGCGGTTGGGTGACCTTCGTATTCACCGATATCGAGGGCTCGACCCGGCTGGCTCAGCTGCTCGGCCCGGACTACCGCCCGGTGCTCGCCGAGCATCGACGGCTGCTGCGCTGCACGCTGGCCAGCACGGGCGGCGCGGAGCTGCTGACCGAGGGCGACTCGTTCTTCCTGGCCTTCGAGGAAGCGACAGCGGCGATGACCGCGTGCCTGACCGCCCAGCGGGCACTGTCCAGCCACGACTGGCCCACCTCCGAGGCCGCGCCCCGGGTGCGGATGGGCCTGCACACCGGCTATGCCGAGCCACGCGACGGCGAGTACGCCAGCCCCGAGGTGCACCGGGCTGCCCGGGTGGCGGCCGCCGCGCACGGCGGGCAGGTGCTCTGTACGGCGTCCACCGCACGTCGGGCCGAGCCGATGCCGCCGGGTGCGACCCTGCTCGACCTGGGCCTGCACCGACTGCGCGGCTTCGATGACCGGGAACGACTGTTCCAACTGGTCGCCCCGGGTCTGGAGCGGCAGTTCCCCCGGCCCCGCACCGCTGACGCGGTGGCGCACAACCTGCCCACCCAGGTGACCTCGTTCGTCGGCCGGCAGGCCGAGCGCATCGAGTTGGGCCTGCTGGTGCGTCAGCACCGCCTGGTCACCGTGCTGGGCGCCGGCGGCGCGGGCAAGACCCGGCTCGCTGTGGAGTTGGCCAGCGGAGTTGTCGAGGCGTACCCGGACGGGGTCTGGTTCGTCGACATCGCCTCGGTGACCGACCCGGGGCTGGTGGCGTTCGCCATCGCCGCCGTGCTCGGCCTGCGTCCCGAGCCGGGTCGGCCGATGCTGGACACCCTCGTCGAGTACGCGGCCGGCCGCCGGATGCTGGTCGTACTGGACACCTGCGACACCCAACCGGCCGCCTGCGCCGAGGTGATCGCGCGGCTGCTGTCCGGCGGGGGCGGTGTACGGGTGCTGGCCACCAGTCGTGAGTCGTTCAGCCTGCCCGGCGAGGTGGTGTGGCGGATTCCGCCGCTCTCGGTCGACCCGCGCGCGGACGGTGCGGAGAGCGACGCGGTGGCGCTGCTGCTGGACCGTACGGCGGCGGCGCGCGGTGGTCGGCAGCCCGACCCGGCCGAGTCCGCCGACCTGCGTCGGGTCGTGCAGCGGTTGGACGGTCTGCCACTCGCCATCGAGTTGGCCGCCGCCCGGCTGCGGGTGCTCTCCGTCGGCCAGCTCGCCGAGCGGCTGGACGATGTCCTCGGCACCCTGGACGCCGGCCGGGAGGACCCGGATCCGCCGCCGGTGGAGCGAGGCTGGTCCGGCAACCAGCAGGACACCGTGGACCTGGTCGCCGCGGCGGCCGGTGCGTCACCGCCCACGCCGGCGAGCCGAGCGGTCCAGCGCTCGGCCACCGAACGGCATCTGACCATGCAGGCCACCGTCACCTGGTCCTACCGGACGCTGGGGCCCCGGGCCGCCCGCCTGTTGCGGTGGCTCGCGGTCTTCGCCGGCCCGGTGGATCTGGCGACGGTGGAGTGGCTGCTGGGTGACGATCCGCTGGACCCGCTCTCGGTCCTGGTCGACAAGTCGATGGTGTTGGCCGAGCCGCGCGCCTCCGGCAGCACCTACCGGATGCTCGACCCCATCCGGGCGTACGCGGCGCGGCGGTTGGCCGAGGCGGGCGAGGAGCAGGCCGCTCGGGACCGGCACGTGGCCTGGTCGGCGCACGCGTTGGACCGGGCCCACCTGGGCCAGGACGGCCGGCCGGTGACGCTGTCGTTGTATGCCCTCGATCCACTGGCCGGGGAGCTGCGCGCCGCGCTGCGGTGGTGCGCCACCGGAGGCAGCGCCCGAGCCGGTCTCGGTCTGGCGGGTGGGCTGGACCAGTGGTGGCTGGAGCGGGGCCTGGCCCGCGAGGGGCGGCTGTGGCTGTTCCGGCTGTACGGACGGATCGCGGAGACGGGGGAGCGGATCCCGGAGGCGGAGATGGCGGCGGCGTACCACATGCATTCGCTGCATGCCAGCGCCGACGGCGAGTTCGCCGAGGAGCTGCGCTACTCCCAGCGGGCGGAGGCGGCGGCGCGGCAGGCCGGCGACGCCGGGTTGCTGGCCCGGGTACTCGCCGGCAGGGCCGCGCCACTCGTGGACATGGGGCAGTTCGTCGAGGCCGAGCGGGTGTGCCGGGAGGTCATCGACTGGGCGCACGGGCAGAACGTCATCGGCGAGGCGCTGTTCGCGGTGTTCAGCCTGGCCGAGCTGCTCTGGCGGCGGGGTGCCCTGGAGGAGGCGGCGGAGTTGCTGGGCGCCGTGCGTCCGGTGGAGGCGGCCCGGCCCGTGGAGCGGGGCCGACGTTCGGTGGACATGCTGCTCGGCATGGTCGCGTTGGCCCGCGGCGACGTGATCGCCGCACACGAGCATCTGCTGGTGGCGCTGCGTTCCCGGATGGGCCACGGCTACCACGGGCGGGCGTGCGACACCTTGAACGCGGTAGCGGTGCGCTGCGCGATCGGTGGGGAGCGGTCGACCGCCGCCCGCCTGTTCGGGGCCGCGCAGGCCACCCGGGCGAGCATGCGTGCCACCCCCGGCATCTTCGGCGGTTACTGGGCCGAGCAGCAGGGGGAGTTGCGCGCGGTGCTGGGCGACGCGGCCTTCGACGACGCGTACGGCGAGGGTGCGGAGCTGGGGCTGGACGAGGCCGCGGCGCTGGCACTCGACGTGGAACATCCGGACCTGGCGGCGGACTCGACCCGCTTCAGCACCGGCCTGTCCCAACCAACCCCCCGTCGTCCCGCCGACCCCGACCGCCACCCCGCCACCCGAACCGAACGCGCCTAACCCCACCTGCCCTCCCACCACACCCACCCCCACCCCCGGTCTGGCCGTGTTGATCAAGAGGTTTGCGTCAGGAAACACGCTTCCGGTGACCGGAACCTCTTGATCAACGCCGTCTAGGGGTGGGGGTGGGGGGTGGGGGTGGGGGGTGGGGGTTAGCGGCGGGCGGCGGCGTTGGCTTCGGCTTGGGCCTTCATTCGGGCGGCGCGGTCGATGTCGGCCTGCTGGACGGCAGCTACCGAGCCGAAGATGCTGACCGCCTGGTAGTAGGTCCAGGCCAGGCTGTAGCAGGCCGGCCGGACGACCGAGTTGTACGTGGTGCAGACGCGCTTCAGGTCCTCGTAGAAGGCGCTGTCGAGGCGGGACTTGTTGGCGGGGAACTGGCCGACCGCCTTGTAGTTGCGGTAGCCGAAGTCGTGCCGGTAGCAGCCGAGGTTGAAGGTGAAGCCGAGCGGGTTGTCCGGGCTGGACGAGCAGTAGTCGGTGGACCAGTTGAAGTTGTACTCGGCCCAGGGCGCCCGGTTGACCCGGGCGCTGTTCCACGAGTTGTAGCTGGACGCGCTGGTCTGGGTCCAACTGGAGAGCACGGAGAGCCGTTGGGCGGGGGTGACGGCGGCGGCGGGAGAGGCGATGGCGAGGGTGGCGAGCAGCGCTAACGCGCCCGAGGCGATCAGGGTGGCGAGACGTCGGGGCACGGGTTACCTCCGCGGGGGTGAGCGGGTGGGACGGAAGTTACCGGCGGGTTACCGGATGTCGATGAGTGTCGATCAGCTGATCAACTAGGCGGTATGCGCCTCGCCAACTATTGGTGACATACGTTGAAACAGACGAATGCCCCGGACGCGCGAGGCGTCCGGGGCATCCAGAGAGGCGGTCAGCGCAGGACGAATGCCGGCGGGCTGGCGGGGCTCTCGTTGGCCGACCGGTCCAGGGCGGTCAGCTGGTAGGTGTAGCGCCGACCAGGCTCGGCCGTGGTGTCCACCCAGGACTGGGTGTTGCCGGGCGTGGCCCGGACGGTGTCGACCAGGTGCGCGGCGTCGGCCGTGGCGCACCGGCCGGGCAGCGTGGTGCCGTCGAACCGGTAGATCGCGTACGAGGTGACGGTGCCGAGCGGGCCGACGCCGTCGGCGGGCTGGCGCCAGGTGAGCCGGACACCGTCGGCCTGCCGGGTCGCCTTGCTGACCACCGGGAAGAGCAGCGGCCGGGCCGGCAGGTGGGGCATGGCCGGCACCAGCGCCGGGCGGGAGTAGTGCTCGGCCGCGTAGATGTCGGTGGCGCCGAGCCGGTTGGCCCGCACCTGCACCGCGGAGAAGTGCACGTTGCCCTGCACCTCCGGGTACGACCGGTTGAGCGTCAGGTGGTCGGACAGCTCACGCGGGTTCTGCCAGTACGGCCCGTACGCCGGATCGCCGCTCTTGTAGTCGGCCTGGCCGATGTAGAGCTGCACGCGGGTGCCGCGCACCGTCTCGGCCCACCACGGCACGAGGCGCGCGTAGTCGGCGGCCGGGTACTGGCCGATGTACCAGTAGAGCTGCGGCACCACGTAGTCGATCCACTCCTGCTTGATCCACTTGCGGGTGTCGGCGGAGATGATGTCGTACGACTGGCTGCCGGTGGTGTCCGAACCGAGCGGGTCGGCGCTCTTGTTGCGCCAGATGCCGAACGGGCTGACGCCGAACTTCACCCACGGCTTGGCCGCCTTGATCTTGCCGTTCATCTCCTGGATCAGCAGGTTGATGTTGTCCCGCCGCCAGTCGGCCCGGTCGGTGAAGCCCCGGTTGTGCGCCTCGAAGGCCGCGTCGTCCGGCACCTGGTAGGTGCCGCTGGGGTAGGGGTAGAAGTAGTCGTCGAAGTGGACGCCGTCGATGTCGTACCGCTTGACGGCGTCCATCATGGCGGTCTGGACGAACTCGCGGACCTCGGGAATCCCGGGGTTGTAGTAGAGCCGGCTACCGGCCACGCCGGCCGGTGGGTAGGCGAAGGTCCAGTCGGGGTGCTGCCGGACCGGGTGGCCCGGGGCGAGCTGGGTCAGGTCGGCGCCGGCGCCACCGGGGGCCGGCATGGAGACGCGGTACGGGTTGAACCAGGCGTGGAACTCCAGGTTCCGCTTGTGCGACTCGTCGACGAGGAAGGCCAGTGGGTCCCAGCCCGGGTCCTGGCCGCGTACCCCGGTCAGGTATTCCGACCAGGGCTCGTACGGCGAGGGCCAGAGCGCGTCGGCGGTGGGCCGGACCTGCACCACGACGGCGTTGTGGTGCAGTCGCCCGGCCAGGTCGAGCAGCTCGCGGTACTCGGCCTGCTGGGCCGCGATCCGGTCCGGGTTGGTCTGGGACGCCTTGCTGGGCCAGTCGATGTTGACCACCGACGAGATCCACATGGCCCGGAACTGCCGTTTCGGGGTGGCCGGGTCGGTGACGCAGGTGGCGGCGCTGGTGGTGTCGGCCGCGCCGGGTGCGGCGCTCGCGGGGGTGGCGCTGACGAACGTGCCGAGCAGGGCTGCGACCAGCCCGGCGACTCCGAGTCGGGTGGCTTTCATGCGGTCTGTCCCTTCGTTGGGGCTCCCGGATGTTTCGCGCGGTGCGCGGCAAGATTCGCCGTCGATGTCCGCGTTGCTGGTAGGAAATTTTCACAGTCTGGCCGTCGCCGCAAGAGTTCGTGGTTGACCAATCGCGCCGCTGGGTAGCAACGGCGGTCACCGGCCGCCACGGAGGTGGTCGCACGGTGGGAGGGGTGACCGGGTGTCCGTGCTGCGCACAAAACCAATCAAGGACGTGATAGCCCAGGGTGAGGCGGACGGCAGCGACGGCCAGTTGGGGCTGAAGCGACGGCTCGGCGCGATCGACCTCACCGGCTTCGGCATCGGGATCGTGATCGGCACCGGCATCTTCACGCTCACCGGGATCGAGGCCCGGGACAGCGCCGGGCCGGGCGTGGTGATCTCCTTCGCCATCGCCGGCGTGGTGGCCCTGCTCGCCGCCCTCTGCTACGCCGAGCTGGCCTCCAGCGTGCCGACCGCCGGCAGCGCCTACACCTACGCGTACGCCACGATGGGCGAGATCGTCGCCTGGATCATCGGCTGGGACCTGCTGCTGGAGTTCGCGCTCGGCGCCGCCGTGGTGGCCCGAGGTTGGTCCGGCTACCTCGCCGAACTGCTCGACCTGCCGACCCGCTGGTTCGGTGAGGAGGGCAGCACTGTCAACGTGGGCGCCATCGCCATCGTGCTGATCCTCGGCATGGTGGCGATCGTCGGCATCCGGGAATCCGCCCGGATCACCAACCTGCTGGTGCTGGTCAAGGTGGCCATCTGCGTCTTCGTGGTGGTGGCCGGGCTGTTCTTCGTCAAGGCCGCCAACCTCACCCCGTTCATCCCGCCGGCCGAGCCCGCCGGGAGCGGCGACGACGGCATCAAGCAGCCGGTCACGCAGGCGCTCTTCGGGCTGGAGCCGTCGGTCTTCGGCTTCGTCGGGGTGCTCAGCGCCGCCGCCGTGGTCTTCTTCGCGTACACCGGCTTCGAGGCCGTGGCCAACCTGGGCGAGGAGACGAGGAAGCCCAAGCGGGACCTCACCCTGGGTCTGCTCGGCACGCTGCTGATCTCCACCGTGCTCTACATCGGCGTCTCGCTGGTGGTGGTCGGGATGGTGCCGTACACCGAGATCGACCGGGGCGCCCCGATCGCGTCGGCCTTCGAGTCGGTCGGCGCGGGCTGGGCCGCCGTGCTGGTCTCCATCGCCGCTGTCGCGGGCCTGACCAGCGTCATCCTGGTCGACCTGGTGGCGATGGGCCGGATCGGCTTCGCCATCGCCCGGGACGGGTTGATCCCGCCCTCGATCGCGAAGGTGCACCCGCGCTGGGGCACCCCGTACCGGATCTCGGCGATCATGACGGTGGCGGTCGCGCTGCTGGCCGGCTTCCTGCCGCTGTCCGCGCTGGCCGACCTGGTCAGCATCGGCGCGCTCTGCGCGTTCGTCCTCGTGTCGGTGGCGGTGCCGATCCTGCGCCGCAAGCGGCCCGACCTGGAGCGGCCGTTCCGGGTGCCGTTCTCACCGGTGCTGCCGATCGTCTCGGCGTTGGCCTGCTTCTACCTGATGCTCAACCTGTCGGTGGAGACCTGGCTGCGGTTCCTGGCCTGGATGCTGCTCGGCGCGGTGATCTACTTCGGTTACGGCCACCGCCGTAACCGGCTGGCCCAGCACGAGCCCGCCGTCGCCCCGGCTCCCCGGGAGCCGAGCGCCGACAGCTGATCGACGGGATGCGGGAAGGGCCCCTTGCGACTGCGAGGGGCCCTTCCCCGTCGCCGTTGCACAGAGGGTCGCTGACGGTATGGTGCGCCCGTCATCTCGGGGAGGTTGTGGCGTGCGACACAGACTCAAGGACGTGGCCGAACGGGCCGGCGTCTCCGTCAAGACCGTCTCGAACGTCGTGAACGGCCACCTGCACGTGCGGCCGGACACCCGTGCCCGGGTCGAGGAGGCGATTGCCGAGCTCAACTACCGGCCCAACCTCTCCGCACGTCACCTCCGCAAGGGGCGCACCGGCGTGATCGCGCTGGCCGTTCCGGAACTGGACATCCCGTACTTCGCCGAGCTGGCCCGCCACGTGGTCACGGTCGCCGCCGAGCACGGCTGGACGGTGCTGATCGACCAGACCGGCGGCCGGTGTGACCAGGAACGGGTGCTCGCCCCCGGTATCACCGACCACCTGATCGACGGGCTCATCCTCAGCCCGTCGGCGCTCACCGCGGCGGACCTGGCCGGCCTGGACGGCACCCCGATGGTGCTGCTCGGCGAGCGGGTCGAACACTGCCCGGCGGATCGTGTGGTGATCGACAACGTGGCAGCGGCCCGGGAGATCACCAGCCACCTGATCCAGTCGGGTCGCCGCCGGATCGCGGCCGTCGGCGCGCAGCGCACCGACGAGGGTGCCAGCGCCCGGCTGCGCCTGGCCGGCTACCGCGACGCGCTGCGCGCCGCCGGCCTCGGCTACGACCAGGCCCTCGTGGCGTCCGCGTCGGCCTGGCACCGCGCCGACGGCGCGGCCGCGATGCGGGGCCTGCTCACCTCCGGCGTACGCCCCGACGCCGTCTTCTGCTTCAACGACACGCTGGCCCTCGGTGCCCTGCGTGCGCTGCACGAGGCCGGCCTGCGGGTACCCGAGGACGTGGCGGTGGCCGGCTTCGACGACATCGAGGACGGCAGGTTCGCCACCCCGACCCTGAGCACCGTCGCCCCGGACAAGGAGCAGGTCGCCCGCCTGGCCATCCGGCTCCTCGCCAACCGCCTGGGCGGTGACCCCACCGTCCCCGCCCGGGAACTCCGCGCCCCCTACCGCCTGGAGTTCCGCGAGTCCACCCGGACCCGCTAGTCGAAGAAGCGGGCCAGGTGGGACTGGGGTGCCGGGTCGGCGTCCGGGGGAAGGGGCGTCAGGTCGGCGAAGATCGAGGCGCCGTCGCAGCCCGCGTGCAGTGGGTACCAGCGCGGCGTGCCCGGTGGCCGCAGCTGGCAGATTCCCTTGAACGTCTGCACGTCCATCAGCCGGACGTGGGTCGGGTCGGCCACCGCGTTCACATGCCCCCACCAGGGGCTCATCACGTGCAGCACCCCACCGGGGCGGAGCACCCGATGACACTCGTCGACCAGCGGCAGGAAGTCGATCAGGTGCTCCAGGATGTGCACCGCGAAGAGGACGTCCACCGAGTTGTCGGCGAGCGGCAGCGAGCCGGAGAGGTCCGCCACGGCATCCACGCCGGGCGCCGGGTAGATGTCCAGCCCCAGGTTGCTCGACCACTGCTTGGTCGGCCCACAACCGAGGTCCACCACCACCGGCGCCCGCCCGCCGATGCCGACCCGGCACCAGACGCCGTAGACACCGGCCAGCCGCCCCACCAGGTCCCGCACCAGCCTCAGCTGGGCGGGATCTGCCACGTCGCCGCTCAGATGGGCCACCCCCCGGTCGAACCGCACCTCGACCGCCAGGTCCCGCAACCGGTCATCATGGCGGACCTGGTCCGCCCACGCCTGCGCGAGGGAATCGTCGATCGCCCGCAGCCGGTCGGCCGAGGGCGGAGTCTGTGCCAAAGCGACCATTCGGGCCACCTCCCGCCGCGCGATACCCGCAATCGCGCCCGGTATGCCCCGCTCGTCCACCTGGTCGGCGTGGCCCGCGCATCCGTGCGGCGGCGTGTCGCAGCCTGCCGGACAGGACCGGGTTGAGCGCTATACCTCTGAGGCATAAATATGACTCACAGGTATACCGCTCAAGCGGGACACCGGCCCCAGGCTCGGCCCGGCTCGCTGGCCGCCGAACGCCCAAGCGCCCAAGCGCCCAAGCGCCCAAGCGCCCGAACGCCTACGCGCCCGGTCGCCTGGGTGCCGAGCGGCCGGGTCAGCCGGAGAGGGTGCGGCGGCCGCCGCGCATCCGCTGGCGAGGCGGCGGGTCGGCGGGCTTCGGCCGCTTGAGGTGGTAGCGGTGCAGTTCGTTGTTGCCGGGCAGGGACGGGTCCTCGCTCATCGCGACCAACTCCCAGCCCTGGTCGCCGGCCCGGTTCAGGTGAGCCAGCGCGGTGTCGCCGTACGGCGTCACGTCGACCATCGAGCCGTCCGGGCCGTACCAGACGAAGACGACCTCCCAGCCGAGGTCGTTGGTCGCAGCCTGGCGGCGGCGGACCAGCAGGGCGTACTCCCACTTGAGCATGGCGTCATTCTCACCCCGCGCGGACCCGCGGGCACGGATCAATCCTCGGCGATCCGCCCGGCGTCGACCCGCAGTCGCCGGTTGGTCTCGATGGCGGCCAGCATCCGCCGGTCGTGGGTGACCAGCAGCAGCGTTCCGGGGTAGCTGGCCAGCGCCGATTCGAGCTGCTCGATGGCGGGCAGGTCCAGGTGGTTGGTGGGCTCGTCCAGCACCAGCAGGTTGACCCCACGGCCCTGGAGCAGGGCCAGCGCGGCCCGGGTCCGCTCACCGGGGGAGAGGGTGGCCGCCGGTCGGGGCACGTGCGCCGCCCGCAGTCCGAACTTGGCCAGCAGGGTCCGCGCGTCCGCCGGCGACAGGTGGGGTACGGCCGCCTCGAACGCGTCGATCAGCGGCGCGTCGCCGAGGAACAGCCCGCGAGCCTGGTCCACCTCGCCGACCACCACGCCGGGCCCGAGCGAGGCGGTGCCGGCGTCCAGCGGCAGCCGGCCCAGCAGCGCGGCCAACAGGGTGGACTTGCCCGAGCCGTTCGCCCCGGTCACCGCGACCCGGTCCGCCCAGTCGATCTGGAGGTCGACCGGGCCGAGGGTGAAGCCACCACGGCGTACCACGGCTCCGCGCAGCGTGGCCACGACGGCGCCGGCGCGGGGGGCGGCGGCGATCTCCATCCGCAGCTCCCACTCCTTGCGGGGCTCCTCGACCACGTCGAGCCGTTCGATCAGCCGTTCGGTCTGCTTGGCCTTGGCGGCCTGCTTCTCGCTCGACTCGCTGCGGAACTTGCGGCCGATCTTGTCGTTGTCGGTGGCCTTTCGGCGGGCGTTGCGCACGCCCTTCTCCATCCAGCCACGCTGGGTGCGGGCCCGAGCCTCCAGACCGGCCTTGGTGTCGGCGTACTCCTCGAAGTCCGCGCGGGCGTGCCGGCGGGCCACCTCGCGCTCCTCCAGGTAGGCCGCGTAGCCGCCGCCGTAGTGGTGCACCTGCTGCTGCGGCAGGTCCAGCTCCACGACCCGGGTCACCGTGCGGGTGAGGAACTCCCGGTCGTGACTGACCAGCACCGTGCCGGCGCGCAGCCCGGTGACGAACTCCTCCAGCCGCTCCAACCCGGCCAGGTCCAGGTCGTTGGTCGGCTCGTCGAGCAGGAACACGTCGTACCGGCTGAGCAGCAGCGACGCGAGCCCGGCCCGGGCCGCCTGACCGCCGGAGAGCCCGGTCGTCGGGTGATCCAGGTCGACTGCGAGACCCAGGTCGGCGCTCACCTGCTCGGCGCGTTCGTCGAGGTCCGCGCCGCCGAGGGCGAGCCAGCGCTCCAGCGCGTCGCCGTACGCGTCGTCGGCGCCCGCCGCCCCGGCGGTCAGTGCCTCGGTCGCCGCGTCCAACGCCGCCTGCGCGGCGGTCACCCCGGTCCTGCGGGCCAGGAAGTCCCGTACCGTCTCACCCGGCCGTCGTTCCGGCTCCTGCGGCAGGTGGCCGACGCTCGCGGTGGGCGGGCTGAGCCGCACGCTGCCGGCCTCGACCGGCAACAACCCGGCGAGGGTACGCAGCAGCGTCGACTTGCCGGCCCCGTTCGGCCCGACCAGCCCGACCACGTCGCCGGGGGCGACCACCAGGTCCAATCCGGCGAAGAGCGGGCGGTCGCCGTGCCCGGCGGCCAGGTCCTTGACGATCATCGTGGCGCTCATCAGGACGGCAGCCTATCCGGCCGCCCGCATACGACCGGCCGGCAGCGGGCAGACTCAACGACGTGGTGACCACACTGGCGATCGACTGTGGCGGCGGGGGCATCAAGGCGTCCGTGCTCGACGAGGCGGGAACGATGCGGGCCCGGCCGCTGCGGGTGCCCACCCCGTACCCGTTGCCGCCCGCGCTGTTTGTCCGGACCCTGCGCGATCTCGGCGGGCGTCTGCCAACAGCGGACCGGCTCACGGTCGGCGTACCCGGGATGATCCGGCACGGAGTGGTAGTGAGCACGCCGCACTACGTGACCCGCAACGGCCCCCGCAGCCGGGTCGACCCGGACCTGGTCGCCGAATGGTCCGGCTGGGACGCGCGCGGCGCGCTGGCCGACGCGTTCGGGGTGCCGGCGCTGGTGCTCAACGACGCCGAGGTGCACGGCGCCGGAGTGGTCGCCGGCACCGGCTGCGAGCTGGTGCTGACCCTGGGGACGGGGCTGGGCAGCGCGCTCTTCGACGGCGGGGTGCTCGCACCGCACCTGGAGCTGTCGCACGCGCCGGTGCGCTGGGGCACCACCTACGACACGTACGTCGGCGAACCGGAACGGCGGCGGCTCGGCGACGCCTTCTGGTCCCGCCGGATCCGGCAGGTGGTGGACGGCCTCCGCCCGGTGTTCCGCTGGGACCGGCTCTACCTGGGTGGGGGTAACTCCCGACTGATCCGGCCCGAGCAACTTTCCCGGATGGGCGACGACGTGGTGGTGGTGCCGAACACCGCCGGAATCGTCGGCGGTGTCCGCGCCTGGGAACTTTCCGCCGGACGCCGGGACGCCCGCACCTGACCCTTCGGCGACCGTCGGCATCCGTCGGCGGCGTTCGGCGGCCCGAACTGACCCGATCTCGACCCCGGGAACAGTCGCCAAACGTCCGGTGTTGTGCCAGCGTCGGAACAGGTGACGGTGCGACCCGAGGAGGTGGCAGATGGATCTTCTGGCGGACTACCGGCGGGCGACCATGTTCTTCGAAACCGGTGACCCCAGCGGGGCAGCCCGACTGCTGGAGCCGATCATCGACGCCGAACCCGGCAACGCGGCGGTCCGGCAACTGCTGGCTCGGGCGTACTTCCAGTCCGCCCAGCTCAACCGGGCCGAGGAGCATCTGCGCGAGCTGGTCGAGCGGGACCCGAGCGACCACTACGCGCACCACGTGCTCGGCCGGACGCTGGAGCGGCTGAACCGACACACCGACGCGCTGCGGCACCTGCGGATCGCCGCAGCGATGTACGCGGCCAACGACGACTACCGGACCGCGCTGGAGCGGGTGGAGACCCGCCTCGGCGGCAGGCGCTGAGCCTGGACCCGGTGACGCGTGCGGGGCGGCCCTTCGGGGCCGCCCCTTCGTCGTCCGGCGGGCGACCTGGCGGGCGTGCCTAGGATGGCGGACATGGGACCTGACCGGCCGGGGGCTGCGGCATGAAGCTCAAGCTGGACCTGCACGAGATCTTCAACAAGGGCCAGGACATCGACCGGGCGTTGCGCGGGATCATGGACGAGGCGGTGGCGAAGAAGGCCACCCTCGTCGAGATCATCCCCGGCAAGGGGTCCGGCCAGCTCAAGAAGCGGGTGCTGCGGTTCCTCGACCAGAAGGACGTCAAGCAGCTCTACCACCGCGTGGAGAAGGACTCGAAGAACTTCGGCCGCCTTTTCGTCCACTTCCGCTGGAAGTAAGAGCCCCGGCCTCCCGGCCTCCCACGCCACCCGGGCATGGCTCCTGACCTGCCGAAACACCTTCCGGTGGTTTCCGGCACTTTCCGCCGTTGCTCACGCTCGGTTGTGCCGGATTTGTGCCCGGCCTGAACCTGCGGGTCGCCGACTCCCGTCCGGGGATGTGAGCCCAACCTGTCGACCGGTGCCGGGTCGTGCCGCCTAGCCTCGACGGCCAGGTGTAGCCGACGGGTTCCGGGGTGCCGAGGATCAGCTCGAACAGGCCCGAGCGGTCTTCCCGCTGCGCTCGCCGGCCCGTTATCAGGCGAGATGAGCCGCCGGCCTTTGGTCCTGCCGGCGGCTATCATCACGTTCGGCGGTGTTCGGTGAACGTCTAGGCAAGGCGAACGATCGGAGCACCCACGAAGAAGAAGAGGGTGATCAGCAGAGTGGCGATCGCAGCCATGACGAGGAGGGGCTCCGCCCACTCCTTGCGCTTGCGCACGATCAACAGGATGGCGAGGCAGGCCGCGATCAGCGCGACCCAGCGAGCGTCGATGAGCACCTGGCTCCTCCAGTTTTCCGTAAGCGGGGCCGCCGCGCAGGGTTCGGCCGTGATCGCCGAAATTCGGCGAACGAACGCTAGCGTACCCGATGGCGCCCCAGCAAGTCCGAAGGGCATGAGTGTCCGGTGAGTCCATATCGAGAGGTTTCTGCTAAAGATTCTCTTTTGGTTAGGTTGCGGGAGTTGCACCTGGAAAAGGGCGAACCTGCGCTGCGGAAGATCGCAGATGCCACTGGCCATAGCGTTTCGACAGTCCATGCAGCACTTCGAGCCAGGGATGCGAATCCGTCCTGGCAAGTCGTGCAGGCCATTGTCGAATCATTGGGTGGTGACGTCGGTGAGTTCCGAACCCTGTATGACCTGAGCCGGGCTGAACAGCGGGGGCTCAGTGAACGCGCTCATCGCCTATCCAATAACCTTGACATTGACAGACTCGCGATACCAAGAGGGCAGGCCGATGCCGGGCTTGTGTGTTTCTGGAGCTTCGCCAAGCGAGATAATGATCTGGAGAGTGGGCGCATTGTTCGACTCTCCAGGCTCGTCGCCAACGAGTACGAGCTCTTAACGGGTGAGCCGCTGCACATATTTTCCGATCACCTGGAGGTATCGTGGGGCGACAACTGGCGAGACGCTATTGGCGGTGCTTTAGCAAAAACGGCGATCTTCATCCCCGTTATCACTCCATTGTATTTGCGGACGGAGGTTTGCCGACGAGAATTCGTCTCTTTCGCCGGGCGAGCCGCTTCAGTCGATGCTATGGAACTACTGGTACCAATTCTCTACGCCGAAACCCCGGCTATTGCGGACGGAGGCGAGAGTGATGACGGCCTCCCCGCGCTTATTCGTGAGTTGCCGTACATGGACTGGCGCAAGAATCGGCTAAGCGATGAGAATTCAGAGCAGTACCGGACTGCTGTTCATGAGCTTGCTACCCGCCTCGTCGAAGTTGTTTCAAGCGTAACCAAGAAACCCGCACCTCAAATCTGGGCCGAGGAGACAGTTCTTCCAGGCTTTCTAGATCAGTTGGCAAGCGTCGAGGAAGCCGTCGCGTCCTGGTTTCCGATCCTCAGCGATCTAACTATTGAGCTACGGCATGCAGCCGATGCGGCCGATAAGATCCCGGCAGAGTTGGCCAAGGGCGGGAAGCGGACGGCCCGAATTAGTCGATTTGCTCTTCAAGCTCTTTCGGCATTCGCCGAGGAGATTCGGGAGCCAAGCCGAAAGATTGAAGAGTTGGGTCGAAAGTTCGGCGACTCCGTTCGGTCTGCCGACCCCGTCGTTCAGCTGCTAATCCGACAGGCGCGAGACGAGGCATTGCCCGCAGACTTGCGAGGCGAGGTCGATGAGTTCTTTAGAACTCTGAGCGAGATGGCACATGGGGTTGCCACCACCGCGAAGGCTTTGCGAGAAGTTATGGTGGACCTGGAGGACGCCCACGCTATATCTCGCTTCGTTCGCGCTCCTCTTATTCAAATGCGCGAAGGGCTAACCGACTTTGTCGACGCCGAGACGGTCTTGAATGGTTGGGCGCAGCTGGCACGGGGCTAGATCTCTTTTGTTTGACGTCGTCAAGCGTCCCCTTCTGCCTCCCCAAGCGGCTCGTCTCAAGGTGCAGCTCTTGCCGCCTGTGAGGACATGCCCTCGTTGCAGGGGAACCGAAGCGGCTTCGGGAACGTGGCCTGTTGGTCCTGACGTGAGCCAGGCTGATCTCGACGCCAAGGATGCTGCCTGACCTGCGGCTCCAAAACCACCGAGCTGCCTCGAACGCTCCTTCAGCGTCCGGGTTGGTCCGCTGGCGTCCGCCGCGATCGTCACCCAAGTAGTCAGCCGTGCCGGTGCTTGGCTAGCGCCACCCCGATAGCCTCCAAAAGAACCGAACGGGTCACCTAGTCGAGCCCCACCGAGCCGGCCCGCCGGCCAGCCGAGGACAAGGAGAGTGTCTTGACGCTTGCAATAGCAATTTATGCTGCGATCCTCTCCACCCTGTCCTTTGCCTTGGCTGCGGTCTCGTATCGTAGTGGAGGGCCCATATTGGATGTGAGTTGGCAATACGATCAAAGTCGCCATGAGCTAGCTGTTTTCGTTGCCAATACCGGCCGGTCAGACATCACGATCGATTCTGTTGACTTGACGCTGGAGCGCACGACCGTCTCCAGAAAGGGACGCCTTGGCGCTGCGCATATAGATGTAAATATTCTCTCTAGAATCGCGCTGGCCCAGTGGGCGGAGCTGGCAGACACGGACGGACTTCCGCTCCGAATCTCGTCGAATTCGCGGACGACTTGGCAAGTCCCGAGAGAAGTCGTGAGTTCGATGCCATGGGAACATTCATTGAACGATTTGTCTTTGCGGTTCGAGGTAGATTCACCACGCCGGACGGCGCATGTTTGGTTTCGTGGTGAGCTGCTGGAAGATTTCCTGATGGCAACCAAGCCGGACGCCGTCAGCTCCTCACAGAGGAGTCCGGGCGACTCTCACCGGCCCGCGCGCCCGACTGACTGCTAAGCAGACTCTCAATGCCGTTGCCTAGTTTCACCATCGCAGTAGCAATAGCGTCGATTTCGAGAGTCAAAGGCGGCTCGCCTTCAGCGTAAGCTATCCCGAATTGATGGGTTCCAAAGATATAGCTTAGCTCAGGGATGCTGCCTCGCTGTTCACGTCCGATGCCAAGAATGTACTCGTCGTGGTGAGCCACGACGTTTCTGAGCTTCCTGATTCCGGGACACTCGGCCTCGAAGGAAACTACTAGCCGTCGAATGTCGTCTGCCTTGGGTCGAACCACATCCTGTGCCAGTTTTCCCACCAGGGCAGCCGCGAGGCCAACTTGATTCACTGCGACGACAAATAGCCGAGCCTCGGCTCCAGCCTGCACCTGGAGGGCGACGTCAACTGACGACGCGACGGAGAAGTAGCTCCACATTGATTCCTTGGTGCGCTTGGCCTGCGTCAGGGCCGCTGCTAGCCACACACGAAGCTCCTGACGCGCCCAGATCCAAGCTGTCTGCACGTCGTAACTTTCGCTACCACTCCCCGCCACCAGTCAAGTATGAGTTGACGTCAAGCACTTGCCGCCCGGGCACGGGGGAGGCCGTGGTGGGGATGCGGCGCGTGTCCACGGGCAGGCCCACGCCTGCCGGCAACGCCGGCCCGAGGGGTCGCAGAGGCTCCGGGGTCAAGGGCGGCCCGCAGGGCCGTCGCCCAGCGATGCGAAGCACCCTTGAGGTCGGAGGGGCGGCCCCGCATCCTTCGCGCCGCATCCCCACCACGGCCGGCGGCGACTCGCCCCACGGCGCGGCGGTGCGACGGCCGCCGCGCCCCGGCCGGCTGTCGGCCCAACAGCATCAACCATCCTCAGCGCTATCGCCTCCGGCGGCCCCGGGCTTCCCGCTATCCGCGCCAGCCGCCGGGCGTGTTGCGTGGCCGGAGTCGGAGCGCCAGCGGAGCGAGGGGCGCGCGCCCTGGCGGCGGCGCGTGCGGCCCGCTGCGGGCCGCCTTGAAGACGTACAGAAACTTTGAACCACTCCGCCGGCAGTCCGGCTGTCCTCCGTTGACTGATGCGCGACACTCGTCCGTCAACTGATCTGCGACACCTCACTGCGCTTGTCGCGGCATGAGAGAACCCATCACAGTCATGTTTAGTGACGTTGGACTATAAAGAAACGGATCGTCCTACTGGCGTGACCCCGAGGCGAGAGCGTCGGCTGATGAGACGTTGGCGTGCCAACTCGCGTTGCAAGTCAGTACGCCGCAAATTCGCACCAAAATTATATGCGAAGTGATGCTGCCGGCTTTTGCATGGCTTACGTCCCCGGAGATTGCGGGTCAATTGGGAACTTTGACTCAATTATGTCGCCCAGCGCATTCGTTGCAGCGACCAGATCCTTAAGAGTTTCAGTGGATCTTTCGTAGATCGATTCGAGTTCCCCCTGAGGCATCTCACGTAGGCTTTTTTGATCGATCGACAACGCCAACTCCGCACGTCCCGTTGTAGCTTCACTAAACTGCACATAGAATTCCGGGAAGTATGCCGACAACAGCGTTCCAAGGCCACGTCGTGCGGCGCGCCGTCGCTCGGCTTTGCTCCAGCGGCGAGTTAGTTGCGGCTTGGGGGTAAGGAGTGCCTTAATGTCGTCGGTGTAGCCGTATAGCACCGGCGGCCCCACGTTCATTGGCGCGCCAGACTCCACTATCTGCCAATACCGATTGCTAGCCTGCTTGGCTCGGCGCTCTCGCTCGTCATTCAGGAACTTCTGGGTGGCGGCGGCGGATACGCACCATTCGTTCAGTACGGCAAATAGTGCGAGGAGAGACTCGTGCATATTCGGCCACTGTGGAGTCGTGGTCGATCTAGATATAGCTTTCACCACTGCTACGCCGGTCTTGGCTATGCCGGACGCGGCCGCCCACTCTGCTGGCATGCTTGTCTCGTCTCTAAAGTGAGTACGTAGCTGAGATTTCATGATGGCGGAAAGTGGCAAGCCGATGAAAGCCACCTACCGGTGGATGACCTAAGAGCTCGGTCACCGACGAGGTCATGACGTCGTCTGCATGATCAAGTGAACTCACATCGGCAGATCCGTGCGCCGAACGGCCTGCTGCCTAGTTCTCTGGCACATGTCGCACATCAACTGACGGAGATCCGTCGCGCATCTCTTGTCGGACGACATGCGGCAGTCCGGCCGGCCCGGTCAGAGGCCGAGGCTTCCCTGATGCTCGCCGAACGATCGGGTGAGGCTGTCGAGAGCGGCTTTGCCCTTCTCGGCGGTGCCGAGTGAGGGTCGGCCGATGACGCCGCTGGTGGTGTAGGCAGCCATGCCGAGCGTCAGCAGGTGCGGCCGGTGGTCGGCCGTCCAATCCGCGGTTTCATTGCCCGCTCGGATCAGCTCGGGGGCTACGTGCAGGAGTAGCGAAGTCTCCAGCTCGCCTGCGTGCATGTCCTCGTGACTGCCGGTTTCCATGCCAGCGTCGGTGCGGGCCTTGGTCCAGTCATGCCCTTGCGGGTAGAGGCTCATCCTGGGTCCGTTGGCTGCGGTGTACTCCTGAACGACGTTCGACAGGACGTAGTTGCCGCCGTGTCCGTTGATGAGGACCAGGTGCTCGACGCCGGATCGCGTCAGGGAGTCCGCGACATCGGTGACGATCGCGGAGAGGGTACGGGAGCTGATGCTCACTGTTCCCCGCCAGCTTGAGTGTTCGTGGGAGCAGGAGATGGTGATGGGCGGGAGAAGCATGACCGTGTGGACTGTCGCGATATCGCGAGCTATCGCCGCAGCGACGACGGTGTCTGTGACCAGCGGCAGGAAGTCGCCGTGTTGTTCGAAGCTGCCGACTGGCAGCAGCGCGACCTTGGCGTTTCGCTCCTTCTCGTCGGCTGCCGTGGCAGCCGTAACCAGCTCCATCACCAGAGTTTGGCTCCTTCACGCTGTCGTCAACTGCTTGATGGCAAGGCTCAGTTCAGATACTTCCTCATCGCGCCGCCATGGCGCCAGGCGCTCGCGTAGCCGACGCAGCTCCGACAGTGCGCGGGCTGAGGTGGCCGTCCGAACGGTACGGACCGCGTGGTGTCCCACTCGACAGGCTGTGGCCTTGTCGCCTGCCGCCGCGTGAGCCAGCGCAAGCCGCGTCTCGCACAAGCCTTGATCACGGCGCATCCCGGTAGGCATGGTTGCCAGAGCTTGCCGGAATACCGGAATCGCCCTGTCCGGAGCGTCAAGGTCGGCCCAGCAACTGGCTGCCTGCATCTCGATGTATGCCGGGGTGCAGTAGGACGCCAGATCGTCGGCGTCGGCTCCTGGTCGCTCAAGCTCGTGCGTCGCAGCGTCGATTGCCCGACGGGCGTCCTCCGCGAGTCCGCGCAACGAGTACGCCCGTGCTTGCTGCGCAAGTACCAAAGCGCGAACCCTCGGCGAGACATGCCGGGCTTCGCGTAGAGCTGCGGAGCCAAGGCCGATGGCACGGTCGAACCCGCCAAGGTCGTTCGCGATGTTCGATTTTCGCATGAGCAGGTATGCCGTCTCGGTCGGCTCACCAATGGCCATGGCGTAATCCATGGCACGATCAGAGTAATGCATCGCGCTCTTGGGGTCGCCCGCGTCCTGGTAGAGCCACCCGGCGAATTCGTTGTAGCGGCATGCCCACAAGAGCAAGTCGTTCCTCACGTCGTTCTTAGCTCCGGGAAGGATGTCGTCGATAAGCGCTGCCTGCGCGCGGACAACATCGACGAGATGATGCGGACCCATCAGATTGTCGGCCCTGACGTGTTGGTCGAAGACTGACCGGAAGTAGTCAATCGTCTCCCGATCGACGGACGGTGCCACTCTCGGGTTCCCCCGGCCCGCCTCGGTGAAGCCCAGCTCGTCCTCGTCTCGCTCGTAGACAGTGCAGAAGAGCTGTCGGTAGACCACGTCGGGTTTTCCGGTGCCGTTTTCCCAGCGAGACAGCATGGTCTTGAGGCTGGCCTGGCCAGCGATCGTTACGCCCTCCCTCCGGGCTGCCGCCAGCAGCGCCGCGACCACCTTTGACTGCTTCCAGCCCAAGTCGAGCCGTACTCGTTGCAACAGCGTCGCTGCTTCCTCGACTCGCCTAGCCGTCATGGCTCTCCCCGAAGATTGGTAACACCTACTTGGAAGCCATTATGTCTGGTCGATGCGACAACTTGAAGAAGTTAATACCACCTGCTGTTGCCTTGTTAACTTGCCTCATCTGGCATCTGAAGCCGGCGCATCGTCTCCTTGAGTCACGGGCCGATCGGTCCAGACAAGAAAAGGATCCTTGGATCCTCTAGACGAAGGAGATCTTCGTGAAGCTGTACGTGGACACCCAGAGCAAGCAGGTTCAGGTGACGAAGGACCCGGAGCCGAAGAACGACCAGAACGGCAATCAGCGGTCGGAGAAGAACACTGGCCGGCTCATGTGGTCGACCCAGGTCTTCGTGCTCGACGAGACTGGCGGCGAGATCATCACCATCACCACGGCGGGTGAGAAGCCGGGCGTGACGGTGGGGCAGCTCGTCGCTGTCGAGCAGTTGGAGGCTATTCCGTGGGCGACCAACGGGCGTAACGGCGTCGCGTTCCGTGCGATCACGTTGAAGCCGAAGGCTGGTAACTCGGCGGCTAAGTAGGTTCCTCGCTCACCGCGCTGTGTGAGCCCTGGTGTCTGACGCAGGAAAGCGGCCTGATGGTCCGCTGAGATTCATGGTCCGGGAGTGGTTCCGACTCCTACATTCCCGGCCTGGTCATCACCTGTGGTGGTGGCATCCCCGCAAGAGCTGGCGCGGGGTCGGTCCGACTCCTACATCTGCCGACCCCGTGCCCTCCAACTCATCCAACCCAATGTGCTTGGGAGGACTCGTCATGTCCAAGTCTAGCCCCCGCCGCTTCGGCGGCAGGTCAACCGGAACGGTGACGGTCATCGAGGCCAAAGTCCACCGCTCCTCCGCACGCAACGCCAAGATGGCGTTCATCCTCACGGCGGTCATCGTCGGCCTGTTGGCGGCCGTGGTGGCCGCTTCCTACATCCACCCCATCCTCGCCGTCTTCGTCGGCGCGCTGATTGGCGTTCCGGTTGGCGGGCTCGTCTGGCTGCTCGTGCGGATCTGGCCGGTGATCCGGCTGCTGTGGTGGTGGACCCCGGAAACCATCCTCGGTGTCCTGCTGCTCACCGCGTGGGTGCAGCTGGCCAACCACACCCCGACCCTGGTGACCCTGCTCGTGGTCGCCCTGGTCGTCGGCGTTCCCGCCGCCATCCGCCCGGTCCGCCGTCAGGTTATTGCCTGGACGTGGTGCCTGATCGTTCGGCACCGGCTGCGCGTGTGCTTCGCGCAGTTCATCATCGCCAACCAGTCCGGCAGCCTGCCGCTGATCCTCTGGGCCAAGCCCACCCCGGTCGGCGAACGCGTCTGGGTCTACCTGCGCCCCGGCCTGTCCGCCAAGGACCTGGAAGGCCGCCTCGACAAGATCGCGGTGACCTGCCATGCCTCGACGGTGCTCATCGAGCACGCTTCGGAGAACAACGCCGCCTATCTGCGGTTCGACATCAAGCGGCGTGAGGTGCTGACCGCCCACGTGAGTTCCCCACTGGTCGACGTGATCGACCCTGCCGCCCCCGTCTCGGCATCGCCGCTGACGGTCCCCACCGCCCTGGACCTGCCGGACGTCGAGGCTCCGACGATCAGGATCCCCGCCCAGGGCAAGCCCGACAGCAAGAAGCCGGCCGCAACGACGGCCAACGGCAGCAAGCCCGCGGCTTCCGCGTCGCCCGAAGCGGACGACGTCTCCGACTGGATCTGACCCAATCCCAACTCGGACGCGAGGAGCCATGGCGGCTCGTTCGTGTGGCTTCTCGCGCCCACGACGCCCAGGAGGGCACCTGATGACCACCACGATTCCCACCACTGCTGAGGCGGTTCCGGTGGGTCCTGGCCTGTCGATGTTCGACCCGATCTTCATCGGGATCGACGAGTTCGGCCAGCCCGTCTACCTGGACGTCGTCTACCGCAACCTGCTTACCGCAGGCGAACCCGGCGGCGGTAAGTCCGGCCTGATCAACAACATCTGCGGCCACGCCGCCCTGTGCGACAGCACCCGCCTGGTGCTCTTCGACGCCAAACTTGTCGAACTCGGCCCCTGGCGCGACCTCGCCGACGCGTTCATCGGCCCCGACATCGACCAGGGCATCGAGGTGCTGCGTCGCCTCCTGGTCGTCGCCACGAACCGCTACGCCTGGCTGCTGGCCAACCGGCGCCGCAAGCTCGCCGACGGCGACGGCATGTCCGTCATCGTCACCATCATCGACGAACTCGCCATGTTCTCCACCGTGCTCGGCACCAAGGCACAGCAGGAAGAGTTCTCCACCCTCCTGCGAGGGCTCGTCTCCCTCGGCCGGGCCTGCGGCATGCCCGTCGTTGCCGCGACTCAGCGCCCGTCGTGGGACATCATCCCCGCCAGCCTGCGGGACCTGTTCGGCTACCGGGCCGCGTTCCGGTGCACCTCGCTGAACAGCTCGAACATCATCCTCGGTCAGGGCTGGGCCGAGCAGGGCTACACCGCCTCCGACATCTCACCCACCAACCAGGGCGCGGCCTACCTCCTGGCCGAAGGCGGCGTTCCCCGCCGCATCAAGGCCGCCTACCTCACCGACACCGACATCTACAACATCGCCGACTACGCCGCCTGGACCCGCCGCCCTACCAACGGCACCAGCACCCCCACGGTCAACCCCACCGAGTGGGAGATGGCGGCATGACCACCCGCGAGCGCACCTACGCCAAGGCCAACAACCAACGCGCCGCGCAATTCACCGAGATGTGGATCGTCGGCTCACCCGAGGACCTGGCCGTGATGCTCCACGCCGCCGGCCAGACCGGGCGACTCGTCTACGTCTCCGCCCCGCGCCCGATGGGCGGCGACGACACCCGCCACCGCCGTTACCTGCGGCTGCGCACCCACTAATCGGCCGACAGGACCAGACGACCGCCTGCCAGCAGAGCTGGCCCTGCCGACCTCCACCAACAGCCCCCGAAAGGACGTGGTTGCCATGAAGGCTACCCAAAACCCACCCACACAGATCCAGGCCACACCTGCTGATCTGCTGCGGATGGCTGCCCTCTACCTGCGCCGGCACGGCTGGCACCAGGGCACCTACTACGCCCACACCACCGACAACCCGACTCCGCCGGCCTGCGCCGCCGGGGCCATCGGCATCGCCTGCGCCGGATACACCGTCGAGCACTTCTCCCAGCTCGACCCCGACGCCCTCGCCGACTACCTCGCCGCCCTGGGCGTGTTCGTCGACTACCTCGACACCACCGCCCCGGTCTTCCACATCGACGAGGACGGCTATCTGCTCGACGAGCACACGTCCCCGTACTCGTGGAACGACGACCCGGCCCGCACCGCCGAGCAGGTCATCACCGCCCTCACAGCGGCTGCCAGCGAATGGGACTACCTCCGCACCACCGGAGGTGAGAACGCATGAACACCGTCAAGGCGTCCTTGACTCCGAACCTGCCCCGGCAGCGGCGTCGGGACGTCGTCGAGAACGACGCCTTCGCCTCGTTCGCTCGGCGCATCATCCGCGCCCACGGCCGCCGCGTCGCTACTGGAGACGTCGAAGCACTCCGGGACCTCGTCGCCCTGTCCTCCGTCATCGACGACGCCATCGGGGAAGCCGTGGTCGGCCTGCGGGCCTTCGGCTACTCCTGGGCCGAGATCGGCTCCCGCCTCGGCATCTCCCGCCAGGCCGCCCAACAGCGCTGGGGTGGTGACATGCCATGACCGACCTCCGCGCCGTCGATTTGGACAACCTGGCCGAGCGCACCGGTATCCGGGTCGAGTTCTACGACCCGCTCGGCACCCGCTACGGGTTCCCCACCTTCCCCTACCACTGCGCCCCCACTGGCCTGGCCACCCTGCGGCAACTCCGCGCCGCCGGCCTACGCCCGGGAGGGCACGACCCGGTTGCCCAAATCTATTGGCGACACCGCACCAACCGGCGGGTCGCCTACCTCTACCGCACCGACCTCGCCGCACCCAAGCGCGTCGCTACGCCCGCGCAGCGGGAGGCCATCGCCAAAGCCCTGCTCGCTCGCCGGACCTGCCGGCGCTGCGGGCAGGTGAAGCCCTACTACATCCCCCGCCGCTACGGCTGCTGCCTCGACTGCCACGGAGGCCACTAATGGCTGCCCTGATCACCTTCGCCGTCATCCTGCTCATCGGCATCGCCATGGCCTACCTGGGCGGCATCCGATGAACCGCGAACCGGCCGGCACCCGCCTTGAGGGCCTGGTCCTGGTCCTCATCCTCATCGCGGTCGGCGGCTCCGCCGGAGCCGCGTCCTTCACCCACGTCCACGACTGGACCATGGCCAACAGCCCCGACAACACCCCGGGATGGTTCGGCTGGGCCAACGCCGTCATTTCCGAACTTGTCCCCATCGCCGCCCTCCTGACCATCCGCCGACGTCGCCGCACCGGCGCTCCCATCGGCTACCCGATGGTCCTGCTCATTGCCGCCGCCGGCCTCTCCCTCGCCGCACAGTTGGCGGTTGCCAAGCCCGGCCCGTCCGGGTGGCTCCTCTCGGCGGTCCCCGCGCTGGCGTTCATGGCCCTGGTCAAACTCGTCCTCGCCCCCGCACCCAACGCGCAACCCATGACGGCTCCCTCAGAGCCGGGGCAGCCGATCCGCGTCCAGGTGGCCGAGCAGGTCGCCACCGAGCCGGCACCACCGGCCGCCATCACCCCGGCTCCCGAGCCGACCCCGGCCGTTCAGCCGGAACCCCTCACCGTGCCGGCCTCGGAGCCGGTCGATGTCCCCGCCCACCTGCTGCCTACCGCCCGTTTCGCGGCCGTGCAGCACGAACAAGCCACCGGAGCACCCATCACGCCCGCCGAGCTGGCCGACCGACTCGACGTCAGCACGGTCGTCGCCGGGAAGCTGCTCGCCACGATTCCCGGGGGTGCGCGATGACCATCGTCTTGGTCGACATCGAGCAGGTCACCCACACCTGCCCCGCCTACCCAGACGCCCACCCGTTCGACATCCGCCGAGCCCTCATCGACGTCATCCCCGGCGGCCCTTGCCGGGCACCGGTCACCATCCGCTGCGGTGACACCACCGCCCTGATCCCGTGCCGCCGGCACGAACCGGTCAAGCGCCAGTGCGGCGCCTGCCGGGTCATCGTCACCGAACACACCATCACCACCCGCCACCTCACCGAGGTTGGCGGCTGATGGCCTCGACGCTGGACCTCACACCCCGGACCGCTCTGGCCCGGGGTGTGGGCTCGAACGCCGACACCATCCCCGTCCACGACTACACCGCCACTGGTTCCGCCTTCACCCGCGCCACGAAGCCCGACTACTTCGGGTGGCTGGAACACGTCCGCGCCGCCGCCGGCTGCACCCGACCCATCCGCCTCGCCGGCCAACTCCTCACCGTCGAGCAGTCCACCGGCCGCGTGTTGGAACAACGGCACACCGATGCGATGCCGGATGCGGCGATTTACACCGCGTGCGGCAACCGCCGCGCCACGGTCTGCCCGGCCTGCGCCCACACCTACCAACGCGATGCCTTCCAACTCCTGCGCGCCGGCCTTATCGGCGGCAAAGGCGTCCCCGAGACGGTCACCCAGCATCCGGCGGTGTTCGCCACCTTCACCGCACCGTCCTTCGGGACCGTGCACACCCGCGCGGTCAAGCGGCACACCTGTGGCAACCGCAAACGCTGCGACTGCCGGCCTGACCCGTGCCACGCCCGCCGCGACACCGGACTCTGCGAACACGGCCGACCCGCCGTCTGCTGGGCACGACACGAACCGGGTGATGCGGTGCTCGGGCAGCCGCTGTGCCTGGACTGCTACGACCACACCCACCAAGTCGTGTGGAACCTGTTCTCCGGGGAGCTGTGGCACCGCACGAAGCAAGCCGCGGAACGATGGCTCGCCAAACTCGCCCGCCGCCGGGGGATCCCCCGCGTCCACGTCGTTACCACCTCCGGCAACACCCGCAAGGTTCCGCCGGTTCGGCTGTCACACGGGAAGGTGGCCGAGTTTCAGGCACGCGGGGCGGTGCACTTCCACGCCCTGGTGCGCCTCGACGGCGTCCACCCCGACGACCCCACCGCCGTCATCCCACCACCGGCCGGCTTCACCGTCGCGGACCTGGACGACGCGATCCGGGCCGCCGTCGAGCAGGTCGCCTTCACCACCCCGGCCCACCCCGACCGGGCCGGTGGTTGGTCGATCGCGTGGGGTGACCTGGGTAAGGGCCTCGACATTCGACCCATCAGCCTGACCGGAGACGGTGAGGTCACTGACAGCATGGTCGCGGGTTACCTTGCCAAGTACGCCACCAAGAGCACCGAGGTAACCGGGCACCGCTCCGTCAGGCTCGACGCCGACTCCATCGGCGACTACGCCGACCCCGACGGCGACCACACCGCCCGCCTCATCGACGCCTGCTGGCACACCGGCCGACCCACCGGAACACCCGTCCCCCTCTCGGAACGGTCCCGGGACCACCGGCCCACACCCGGCTTCGTGAAGCGCTGGGAGTGCCCTGACTGCGGCACCCACACCCGCTACGCCGCCTGCCCCGTCTGCGTCGCCCACCGTCAAGCCGCCCTTGACGCCAAATCGGCCAAACCAGCGACCGGCAACCCGTACACCCGGCTGCGGCGGTGGGCGCACATGCTCGGCTTCGGCGGCCACTTCCTCACCAAAGCCCGCCGCTACTCGGTGACCTTCCAACTCTTGCGCGACATCCGCGTCACCTACCGACGCCACGAGCACGAGCACCAGGCCGACGGGCAACCCGGCGCCCTCCGCGCCGTCGACCACCTCGACCAGGACGACACCACGCTCATCGTCGGCACCCTCACCTTCGCCGGCGTCGGCTGGCACACCACCGGAGACGCACTCCTCGCCAACACCGCCGCCGCCCTCGCCCGCGAACGACGAAACACCGGCCGCGAAGAACTCGCCCACGAACTCGCCACCACCCCGGCCGGCGCTGCGCCGGTAGCCGCGTAACCCGTCAGCTAGTGAGGAGCACAAGATTAATGACTAGGCGCACAATCGAACCGCTCTGGACCGTCGAGGAGGTATCCGCCTACCTCGGCGTACCCGTCGCCACGCTGTATCAGTGGCGTCACCGTCGCGTCGGCCCGCCCGCATCACGCGTTGGTCGCCACCTGCGCTACGACGCGGCCGACGTACGGGCCTGGCTTGTCGAGAGGCAGGCGTCCTGAGATGCCGGTCGATGACCTCTGGTACTTGGGCAAGCGTGGTTCGGACGGCAAGCGGCTACCGTCCAAGCGGCATGGCCGGGGGAAGCGCTGGCGGGTCCGGTACGTCGACGACGCCGGCCACCCTAAGCAGAAGCTGTTCGAGCGTAGGGTTGACGCGGACCAGTTCGACGTGAACACGCGGGCCGACGTCTCCCGAGGCCAGTACGTCGACCCGGCCGCCGGCAAGGTCACGGTGACGGCCTACGGCGAGCAGTGGCGCAAGCACCAGTTGCACCGCGATGCGACTGCGGCGCGCATCGAGATGACGCTGCGCGTGCATGTCGAACCGATCCTTGGTCGGATGCAGCTCGCGCAGGTCCGCCCGTCGCACCTTCAAGCGTGGGTGAAGGACCGGGCGAGGGTGCTCGCGCCGTCCTCACTTCGAGTCGTTTACCACGTGCTGGCCGGAATGTTTGAGGCGGCGACACGTGACCGGGTAATCGGCCGCAGCCCGTGTGTCGGCATTCGGCTACCGGAGATCGAGCGCGCGGAACGGTTCATTCCCACGCCCGAACAGGTGCATGCACTTGCTGACGCGTTCAGCGTCAAGCCGGAACCTGGCAAGCCGAGCCGGGAGCGATATCGGGCGCTGGTGTACCTGGCTGCCGGCGCTGGTCTGCGTCAGGGCGAAGCTTGGGGCCTGGAGCTGGAGCACGTCGACTTCCTGCGCCGGGAAATCCGCATTGTTCAGCAGATTGTCACCCCGCCGGGCAAGTCGCCACGGCTCGCACCGCTGAAGACTGCGACCAGTCGGCGAACCGTCGAGATGGGCCAGGTGGTCGCTGATGCGCTCGCCCGGCACATCGAACTCTTCCCGCCGATCGACGTGGGGCTTCTCGACGAGACGAACCCGCGCAAGCCGGTGACTCGCACGGTGAGGCTGTTGTTCACCAGCGGCCGTGGCAACCCGATCCAGCGAACCGGGTGGGCGTACCCATGGAAGAAGGCCGTGGAAGCGGTCGACGGGGTACCGGAGGGGTTCGGGTATCACGGTCTGCGCCACTACTTCGCCACCCTTTTGATCCACGGCGGGGCGAGCGTGAAGACGGTTCAGATGGCGCTGGGGCATGCGACGCCGATCATCACCCTGAACACGTACGCGGGGGAGTGGCCGGAGGCGATCGATCGGACGCGGAACCTGGTCGACGCGGCCCTATCTGGTGCTCGGCTGGCGGTGGGCCGGTGATGGCCCGAGCTGTGCCCGATCTGTTCCCGCAATCTCCGGTTGGCATTGCGCCGCAGGTCAACGCGCTGGTCTGCTTTGGTTCGTACAGTTCCGCTGGAAGTAGCAGCGTTACGGCCTCTCACCTGCGTTTCCGGGCGCTTCCGGGAACCACTGACCGTGTACGAAGCCTGGCGGTTCCTGATTCAGTGCTCGCCGACCGCCGGATCGTCTTGGGCTTGCATTTCGCGCAGCGCCTCGTCGGCGGCGATGACTTCCGGGTACCACTGCCGGTGCACCTTGTACGTGTGGTCGAGCTCGAACTTGTAGTAAAGCCCGGTCGGCTTGCCGAACCAGAAATCGCGCGAGAGACGCTGTACCTCGCTGCTGCCCAGAACGAGAATCGCGCGGTTGGTGACCACGAAGGTCTCCGCCGGCACCGTGAAGATCCCCGAACCGGCTAGCGTGACGAAGCCCGTCTGGATCTGCTCGCCGGGCTCCAAATACGGTGCCGCCCGCGTGGCGATCATCTTGGCCCGTCGTTCCTTGTAGCCCACGGCTTCCTCTCACACCAGACGCGCTTCCGGCCGGCCTGATTCAGGACAGGGCGCATTGGGCATTCGACCTTATCACTGTCACACGCTGTCGGCGCCGTGGCGGGCGTCGACGGTGATCGTTGACCCGTAGGGTGTCCTGATGTCGACGGTGAACCTGCGGCGATCGGTCCGTGCGATCGTCCTCGACGAGGACGACCACGTCCTGCTGCTCCGACTCGCCATACCCGATCCGGCTGGCACGATCGCCGTTTGGATCACTCCCGGGGGTGGCGTCGAAGACGGCGAGACACCGCTGGCCGCCCTTCGGCGAGAGCTGCGCGAAGAAATCGGCCTTGCTCTCGACGCCGACCCGCCTCAGGTCTGGCGGCAGGAAATAGTCGCCTCCGGGCGCGCACCCGGTCACGATGGCGTCGTGAACGACTACTTCCTCGTTCGTACCGCGTCGTTCAGGCCGCGCGGTTCGATGAGCGATGAAGAGCTCGCAGCCGAGCACGTCGTCGGCTGGCGTTGGTGGTCGCTGTCGGAGATCAGGGAACACCTCGGCCCGGAACTGTTCTCACCCCGCGACCTCGCCACGCCGTTGGCCGCACTGATCGCTGGCGGAGTACCAACCAAACCCGTGGCGCTTGGCCTCTAGGCAGAGCTGAGCGGACCAGACGTGGAGACAGACTGGGGTGCGGTACGAAGCCGCACACTTCGGGTGCGTAGTGCCCTGACGGGCCGATCGGGTGCCCGCCTCTTGCCCGGTCATCGCCCGCTGGCTCCTCTGACCGACAGCGAACTCACCGAGGCGGAGCAGCAGTTCGGTGTCACCTTGCCCGACGGATACCGGGAGTTCCTGCTGCATGTCGACTCGGGCGGGATCGGGCCGGTGAACCTGCGCCGGTTATCGCGCGGGTCCAGCCGCTGGGCATGGGAGGACGACCAGGAGACGGACCATGGGGCTCTGACGACGCCGTTTCCCGACCAGGACTCGTACGAAGGTCAGTGGGACGAGCTCGAAGCTGTGAAGCCGCAGCTCGCAGACGAGGCCGGCTGGGCAGCCTGGAACCGGCGCAGCAACGACGTCGAGCGGGCACAGACCACTGGGGTGGTATATCTCAGCGACAACGGATGCGGCTTCTACACGCTGCTTGTCGTCTCCGGCACCGAACGAGGCAACGTCTGGTTCGATCGGCGCGCCTCCAGCGACGTGATCGTGCCTCTGCGCCACCAGGACGGCAGGCACGTCACCTTCACTGACTTCTACCTCGACTGGCTGGGCGCTGCGGAGCAGACGCTGGCGACACGTGGAGGACCGGTGCGCAGCTACGACATTCAGGCACCGATCTGGGAAGGACGCTTCGACGACTGAACCGGCACTGATCAGTGCGGATCGACGGCGACGAGTAGATCGACTGCTCCCTCGACGTTGGTCGCCCTGGTCCCTCCAATGCCGCGATCTTGCACTTTCTGTCCCGGCTTAAAGGGCATTCCCACGCCTTTCGGCGACAGAAACTGCAAGATCGGCGCGGGATGGACGCAACGTCTGTCCTTGGCTAAGCCCGGCTAGTTGCGGCGGTGACAGGGTCATCGCCGGAGTATCCGCTGTTGCGCGAGGGAGCGTCAGCCCGCGAGGGTGTCGGCGCGGGCGCCGTGGCCGGCCGGGCGTCGGGACCAGCACTGTGGGCGCTGCCGGACGGCGAGCTCCAGAGCCTGATGGTCGGACTCGATCATTTCCCGGGCTATTCGACGCGCCATTTCCAGGCGGTCGATGTGCAAGTCAAGATCCGTCGGGCCGGCGCCTGCCATCTCGAACTCCTTGTCAGCGTTCGAACTAGTCGCATCATGCGTCACGCCGAGAATCGTCACCATTCCCCGATCGGTGGAAAGCTTCCGCCGGACGGTTTGGTGTCGCGTACCCCGGTTGCGCCGATGGTAGCGGTGACCGCGCCACGCGGCCCGGAACTGCGGTTACCGCGTCTTGCCTGCGGTTTGTACATTGCACGGTGCGCGGGTCGGGGGGCGCGACAAGTCCGGTGAGGGATCTTCGTTACGAGAGGACCGCCGTGCAGCATTCGAGCACTACCGATCCCTTGTTCGTCGCCGTCGAATCAGAATCGATCACCCGAGCGGATGTCGCCGGGCTCATCGCGGGGCGGGTGGCCGCCGTTCGGGTGCCGGGGTTGCTCTCCGCGGCCCGCTGCCAGGCGATCACCGCCGCCCTCGCCAACGCGCCGATGGACCGCTACGACGAGAGCCGGGTCTTTCCCCTCGTCGCCAAGTTCGGCCCGGCCATCAACGACCACCGGGCCGCCGGTGAACTCCGCGAGGACTACTGGGAGGCGGCCCGCGCGGCCGAGAAGAGCTGGTCGACGCTGGGCCTGTCGGACTCGCCCCGGGACCTGTGCCTGGCCGCATTCCGCGGTGCGTGGCCGGATGTTGCACCCGGGCGGCGGCAGGGTCGGGAGATGCACGTCGGCATCGTCCGCGAGATCAACGCGGGGCTCCAGGTGCACTTCGACGACGCGGTACGGGAGTACGCGGGCCGGCTGCTCGACGGCGAGGTGGTGGCCCAGTTGGCGTTCAACATCTACATCCGGGTGCCACCGGCCGGTGGTGAGACCGTGCTGTGGCGGCGGCGCTGGCAGCCGGACGACGAGCCGCTGCGGATCCCCGGCGGATACGGCTTCCAGGAGGCGGTGGCCGCCGACACGCAGTCGTTGACGTTGCGCCCCACGCTCGGGGAGGGCTTCCTGTTTGATCCGCGGCACTACCACACGGTGCGTCAGGCGTCGGATGGCCGACGGATCTCCATAGGATGTTTCGTCGGGCTCACCGACGATGGTCGACTGGCCCTCTGGTCGTAGTGAAGGGCGTTTCCCCATGGTGGACAGAAGCGACGTCGAGGCGGCCGCGGCCCTCGTCGAGGGGCGGGTCCGGGAAACCCCGGTCATCGCCGTCGACGGCGCCGATCTGGGTGTGCCCGGGCAGCTCAGCCTCAAGTTGGAGTTGCACCAGCACACCGGCTCGTTCAAGCCGCGTGGCGCGTTCAACCGGATGCTCCAGGGGTCGTTGCCCTCGGCCGGGGTGATCGCCGCATCGGGTGGCAACCACGGCCTCGCCGTCGCGTACGCGGCCCGGTCGTTGGGCGTGCCGGCGGAGGTCTTCGTGCCGGTCACCGCCTCGCCGGTGAAGGTGCAGCGGTTGGCCGGATTGGGCGCACAGGTGCGCCAGGTGGGCCAGCACTACGCCGAGGCCCTGGCCGCGAGCACCCAGCGGGCCGGGGAGACCGGCGCGCTGGTCGTGCACGCGTACGACCAACCGGAGGTGGTGGCCGGTCAGGGCACCGTCGGCCGTGAGCTGGAGCGGCAGGTGGACGGGATCGACACCGTGCTGGTGGCGGTCGGTGGCGGCGGGTTGGTGTCCGGTATCGCCAGTTGGTTCGGTGGCTCGGTACGTGTCGTGGCGGTCGAGCCGGAGCAGATCCCCACCCTGCACTCGGCCCTCAAGGCGGGCCGGCCGGTCGACATCGAGGTGGGTGGCATCGCCACCGACTCGCTGGGTGCCCGGCGGATCGGCGAGATCGCCTTCGACACCGCCCGCCGAACCGAGGTGGTGTCCGTGCTGGTCCGCGACGAGGACCTGGTGCGGGCGCGCCGGTTGCTCTGGTCGGAGCTGCGGGTCGCGGCCGAGTTGGGTGGTGCCGCCGCGCTGGCCGCGCTGGTCGGCGGCGCGTACGTGCCGCAGCCGGGAGAGCGGGTGGCAGTGATCATTTGTGGTGGCAACACCGACCCGAGTGACCTGGGCCCGGCCGCGCCGCACTGACCGGCCGCGCCGCACTGACCGGCCGCGCCGCACTGACCGGCCGCGCCGCACTGAGCGGTCAGTCGCCGTTGCGCAGCCGGCGTAGCGCGTGCTCCACCTGGAGGGTGTCCAGGTGGGTGTCGCCGAGGAGTCGGCGACGGTCGGCCAGCAACTGCTCGTACACCTCGATCGCCGCGTCGACCTGCTCGTCCAACAGCAGCACCAGGGCCAGGGTGGACCGGATGGCGAGCACCTCGCTGCGGTCGGCGTGCCGGGGTTCCACTGTGGCCAGGGTGGCCCGCAGCTCGGCCTCCGCCTCGGCGAGCCGGTCCTGCGCCTGCATGCAGCGGGCCAGCGTGTGCCGGGCCTGCCAGGTCTCCGGTTGGTTGAGCGGCCACAACCGGTAGCGGACCTCCAGGATGGCGTGCAGCATCTCCTCGGCCTCGGGCGCCCGTTGCTGGGCCAGCACCGCCAGCGCCAGGCTGTGCCGCACGATCATGGTGTCCCAGTGCTCCGGGCCGCGTACCTGGTCTTCGGCGGCGACGATCTGCCGCAGTTCCAGCTCGGCCTCCGGCCACTGGCGCTGCGCCATGATCGCTTTGGTGAGCTTGTGCCGGCTGGCGAGGGTGTCGGCGTCGTCGCTGCCCAGCACCCTGGTGCGGTCCGCGATCACCTCGCGGAGCACCCGGTCGGCCATTTCCGGCTGGTTGCGCTCCAGCCAGGTGCGCCCCAGCTCGTGGCGCAGCGCCAGCACCTGCGGCCGGTCCAGGTCGTGGTCGTACGCGGCGCAACCGCGCACGATCGGGTCGAGGATGTCGAACGCCGAGCCGGGTAGGCCGACCGCGATGAGGTAGCGGGCGGTGAGTCGGGTCAGCTCCAGCGCGCGGCGTACCGTCTCGGGGTCGTGCTTGTGTTTCTGCGGCACGAGGTATTCCCGCACGGCCTCGACCAGGTGCGGCACCAGCACGTCCCAGTTGGTCCAGGCCGCCGAGTCGTCCGGGTTCTGCCCCTCGGTGGCGGCGAGCAGCAGCTTCATGACCAGCCCGTGGTATTCGGCGATCTGCTCGCGCACCTCGTCGCGGTCGCGGAACATCGCGTGCACCAGTGGGTGCAGCGAGAGCACGTGCGCGAACGCCGGGTCGGTGACCTCCTCCTGCACGTCGAAGTCGACAAGTGCCAGGTTGCCGATGCCCTCCAGCACCTTCACCCGCTGCCGGCCGGTGAGCCCCTTGAAGAGCGGCGACTCGGCCAGGATGGCCGGCTTGAGCACCACCTCGTAGGGCACCGGGGAGATGCTCAGGCAGGCCAGCACGTTGAGCAGTGGTCGGCTCTGTTGGAGCTGGCGGCGGGCCAGCAGGTCCAGTGAGATGTCGTCAACCTCGCGGACGATCTCCAGACCGAGGGACTCGTCGAGGTCGACGTCGGCGGCGTCGCGCGGTGAGCGGAACCGCCGCTGCACGGCGGTGCGGTAGTCGGCGAAGGTGGTGATCGTGGATGAGCCACGCCAGACCGGGCTGGCGTTGACCGACCGCAGGTAGTTGCCGGCGGCGCGCAGGGCGAGAGGCAACCCGCCCAGCTCGCGGGCAAGTTCCCGGGCGTCGGCCAGGCCGCCGGCCTGGGCGCCGGCCCGGTCGATGAGCACCTTCGCGCCGGCGTCGGCGTCGAGCGGGCGCACCTGGTGCAGCACCGACCAGGTGCCCCAGGTGGCCCGGTTGCCGTCCCGGCTGGTCACGATGACCATGCCGTCGTCGGCCTCCGGGCTGCGCAGCCAGCCGGTGCCGTCGGCGAGCACTCCGTCGGTGGGGCCCAGGCTGGAGGGCTCGTCGGCACTATCGAAGATCAACAACCAGGGCTGCGCGGCCTGGTTGAGGTAGCGCCACACCAGGTCGGTGGCGCTGATCATCCCCGCCCAGGCCTGGTCGACCTGGGTCTCCGACGCGCCGAGTTGGCTGACCACCTCCCGCATCCCCGAGTTGAGCCGTCCCGCCTGCACCCACCAGACCGTCCGGCCGCCCGCGCGGGCCCGCCGGGCGATCTCCAGCGCGACGTGGCTCTTGCCGGAGCCGCCCATGCCGCACAGGATGTGCACAGCGGGCCGGCCCTGGTCGGTTTCCCCCGGCTGGACGATTTCGTCGATCAGATCGTCGCGCCCGTGCAGTGGGCTGTCCAGTCGCCCGAGCGGTGGATCGACGGAGACCCGACTCGGCCGGTCGTACGCAGGCCGAGGCACGCCGGCATCCTCGGGTGGAACGTCCGCAGTCAATGCGGTCCCCCTTCGGTGGCGAATTCACAATGGGGCGGCGGCGAAAAATCCTGCCCATGGTGGACAGTCGGAGGGATTGCCACGCGCACCATGTCGACCGCAAGCGTATCCATCCCCGTACTGGGTTGCACACTCTCCGTTTAGGCCGCCCGGCTGACCAAAATCAGCGCCGGAATTCCCAATTCGCTGCTGATTCCGGCCGATCCGCCGTGCGCGGTACTCGACACGGGCATCCACGATGGACTTTATGAACTGGTCACCGATCCAGGACGTCGTCGACTGGGGTTCCGTGCCGGACTGGTTCGGCGCGGTCGGCTCCATCGCCAGCGTGCTCTTCGTCTACCTCGGCCTGCGGCGGGAGATCCGTGCCCGTCGCACCGACGATCTGCGGGTCCGGGCCACCCAGGCTCGGCTGGTCTCGGCGGTGGCCGAGATTCGTGGCACCTCGGTGCTGCGGGTCGCAGTGGCCAACGAGAGCGACGCCCCGGTGCTGGACGTGGTGGTGCTGGCTCGACTCGTCCCGCCCGACGATCCGGACGCCCCGCCCGTCGGGCTGGCCTCGGCGAAACAGGTCCGTCGGATCCCCGGCCGTGACGTGCACGACCTCTTCGTCACCGTCGCGGCGGAGCATCGTCTCCGCCCGGCCGACACCGTTCTGGTGGACCTCACGTTCACCGACCACGACGGTAACCGCTGGCACCGGGTCGGTGCCGGCCAACCCGAACCGGTGAGCTGACCGAATCGACGCCAGGTGGCATTTTCCGGTCCGAGAGGAAAGCCGGTCCGAGAGGAAAGGCGGTGGCCCGGCGGATGAGTCGCTCCGCCGGACCACCCAAACGTCCGTCAGAGGGGATAGGTGCGGGCGACCGCCAACATCTCCGAGCTGTGCGACCCGACGATGCCGACAGCCGGCGGCCGGGGGCGGAAGCCCGGCAGCGCGTCCAGCCCGTCACTGGCGTCCATGGCCCGCAGCGCCACCTGCCCGGCGACCGGGCGCAGAGTCAACGTGACCTCGACGCCCTCCGCTGGCGGGGCGTGGAACACCAGCCCGAAGCCCCACTTCCCGGCGCGGGGCTCCACCGGCACCGACCGTCCCGCCACCTCGGCGCGCAGCACGGTGGCGGTCGACGTGTCGACGTGCAGGGTGGCGAGGCGGGCGGCCCGCTGCGGGGTGAGCCGCAGCCGCAGCGTGCGCTCGCCGCCCGCAGTGGCGTCGGCCAGCACCTCCAGCTTCGGTGCCGGCAGGTTCGCCGGCTGCGCCGGGCCGGCCCGCAGCTCACCGTCGCCGAGGCCGGGGAAGTCGTCGCCCACGTCGGTGACCCCGTCCACGTAGCCGTCCGTCCACGGCTGTGGGTCCGTCTCGTGGCTGAGCCAACGGGCCTGGCCGGTGCCGGCGTCCATGGCGTACATCAGGTGGGTGGGAGCGGGGTGGGCGGCGTCGAAGCGGTCGACACCCAGGCCGACCCCGGCGAGCACGACCGCCGCCACGGCGGCGGCGCCGGCCGGCAGCACCGCGAGTCGTCGGGCCCGCAGCGCGAGCAGGCCACGCTGGCCGCCGGCCTGCGGGTGCAGCAGGTCGACCACCGGCAGGGCGACCAGGCCGAGCAGCACCGCGACCAGCGCGGCCACCCCGCCCATGGCCATTCCCAGCGCGGGGAAGAGCAGAACCACGGTGGGCAGCAGGATGACCACACCCACGGCCGCGGCGGCCGTCACGGCCACCACCGGCCACGGTCCGGTCTGCCGGGTACGCAGCGCGACCAGCCCGCCGAGGGCGCCGGCCAGCGCCGGCACTGTGGTGAGGTACGCCCCACCCGGCACCGCCACGGCGAGCAGCACCCCGAGCACTGCCAGCCAGGCCAGCCCGCCGACGGCGAGCGCGGCCGGGCCGATCCGGCGGCGGGTCAGCGCGTACCAGGTGAACAGGATGGCGGCGGCGAGCGCCAGGACGGCCAGCCGGTACCAGATCGGCCGGTACGGGTCGAGCAGTTCCGCGTACCCCGGTCGGATCGTGGTGATGGCCAGCCAGAGCAGTTGGGCGGCGACCGGCGCGGCGACGATGGGCACCAGGGCCAGCGCGAAGCCGGCGACCAGCCGGCCGGTGCTGGCCCGGCCGCTCCGGCGGGTCAACCAGCCCAGGGCGGCGACCAGGGCCACCGCGAGCGCTGCCAGCGGCAGTGTGAGCCAGCCCGGGTAGCGGACCAGCCCGCCGGGGACGGGGAAGTAGGTGGCGTCGTGTCCGGAGCGCAGGTCGGTCAGGTCGGTGGCACCGAACTCCCGGGCCAGGCCCAACGCGTTGTCCCCGTGTTGCTGGAGGCTGCCCCGGTCCATGGCGGCCGGCGTGTCCAACGGCGTGTGGTAGATCGCGCCCCCGTCGATGTACGCCGAGTTCAGCCCGACGAACTTCTGATCGAGGAAGGCGGTGAAATCGGTGTCGTTGGGCAGCGCGCGGTAGATCTCCACCGCGAACGAGGTGCCGACCGGGTGTGGGGCGGCCCGGCCGAAGATGTCCACCAGCTTCGCGTTGTTCCGGGACGTCTCGAACATGATCACCGGCCCGGTGGAGCCCCGCGCCTCCAGGTTGAGCACCACACCGCCGTCGGCGGCCAGCGGATGGCTGGCGGCGAACGCGGCCGCGCCGCAGAGGCACGCCTCCTCCGCGTCGGTCAGCACGAAGACGATGTCGTTGCGCGGCCGGGGGCCGGTGGTCAGCGCGCGGGCCACCTCCAGGATGGTCGACGTGCCGGCCGCGTCGTCGTTGCCGCCCGGCCCGGTCTGTACCGAGTCGTAGTGGGAGACCAGGAAGACCCGACCCGTCGAGTCGGTGCCGGGCAGCCGGGCCACCACGTTGCGGACCCGGGCCAGTGTCGCGCCGCCCGCCGCCCCGCTGAGCTGACCGGCCTCCGGTGCCACCGTGTCCTGCACCTCGGTCTCCAGGCCCAGCCCCCGCAACTGCTGCTCCAGGTGCGCGCGGACCTGATCGTTGGCCGGGCTGCCGGCGACGTGCGACCGGGCGGCGATCACCTGGACGTCCTCGTACGCGCGGCCGGCGCTGAACGCGCCGGCTGGCGCGTCGGTCGACTTCGGGGCCGGGGTGCGCAGGTCGAGCAGACTGCCGGCGCCGACCGCGGCCAGCGCGACCAGTGCCGCGGCGGCGGCCACGAGCCGCCGACGCGGCCGGGCCAGCGCGCGGCTGGCAGGGTGTACGCCCGGAGTCGGACGGGGCGGCGTGCCCATCGTGGCCGGGGTGGTGGGTGCGCCCACGGGAACTCCTCGGGGGGTGGTGGGGCCTGGGGTGGGATCATCCTGCCCGTCGGGGGCTGCGGATGGGATGGCCGGTACGTCCCGCGTCCATCAGCCGCCCGGTTTGTCCACGGCCGAGCAGTGATGCGCCCCATCCCCGCCCGCGCCGGAGGCATCGTGTTGTGTGCGACCGTTGTCTAATACAGGATCAGCAGGGCACTCGGAAGGAGCCCGACATCACCAGCGAACTCCCGCGTCTCGCGGCGGTGACCCGGCCGCACCGGGGGGCCGGCTCGGCCGGTTCCCCAGTTGTGCCGTACCCGCACGGTGGCCTGGCGCGGCACGCCAACCTGCCGCCGGGTGAGCGGCTGCGGGTGCTGCTGGTGGAGGACGACGAGGGCGACGCCTTCCTGGTCGGTGAGCTGCTTGCCGAGACGAACTCGATGATCGACCTGCTGGTCGCCACCAGCCTCCGCGAGGCGCGACAGCGGATCAGCGACGTCGACTGCGTCCTTCTCGACCTGGGCCTGCCCGACGCGCAGGGGCTGGACGGGCTGCGCCAGGTGTTGGAGATGTCCAGCGGCGCCGCGGTCTGTGTGCTGACCGGCCGCACGGACGAGCACCTGGGCGTCGTGGCGGTCGCCGAGGGTGCCCAGGACTACCTGGTCAAGGGCCAGGTCGACGGGGTGCTGCTGACCCGGGCGCTGCGCTACGCCGTGGAGCGTAAGCGCGCCGACGAGAACGCCCGCCGGTTGCGCGAGGTCGAGCTGCGCCAGGCCGAGTCGGCTCGACTGGAACGCGGTCTGCTGCCCCAACCGCTGATGACGACCGACCAGGTCGCGGTGCACACCTTCTACCGGCCGGGCCGGCACGCCGCGTTGATCGGCGGAGACTTCTTCGACGTGGTGCAGACCGATCCGGACTGCCTCAACCTGATCGTCGGCGACGTCTGCGGGCACGGGGTGGACGAAGCCGCGCTGGGGGTCGAGCTGCGGGTGGCCTGGCGCGCCCTGGTGCTCGCCGGAGTGCCGGACGACGAGGTGCTGCCCGCGCTGGAGCAGGTGCTGATGAGTGAGCGCCGCCTCCAGGAAATCTTCGCGACGGTGGCCACCGTCAGACTGGACCTGGACGCCAACCGGGCCACCGTCCGACTGGCCGGGCATCCACCACCGTTGCTGCTCTCCGGCGGCCGGGTCTCCCCGGTGCCCGCGCCCGGCGGCCGGCTGCTGGGCGTACGACCTCGCCGGCCGATCGCCTACGACCTGGAGTTCGACACTGATGACTGGTCCCTGCTGATGTACACCGACGGCCTGATCGAGGGGCGGGTGGGTGCCGGCGACGAACGGCTCGACGTGCCGGGCCTCAGCGGGTTGCTGGACGAGCCGGACAACCGTTCGGTGTCGCTGCCGGAGCTGCCGGCCTGGCTGGTCGGGCGGGCCGAGCGGCTCAACGGTGGCCCGCTCTCCGACGACGTGGCCATGCTGCTGGTCAGCCGGGGCGGTGGCCGGTGAGGCCGATGGTCGGCGGCTGGAGTCTCCGCCGCCGGGTGATCACCCTGCTCACCGTCGTGGGCTTCCTGTTGATCGGGCTGGCCAGTGCGGAAGCGGCGATGGCGGCCCGCAACCGCACCCAGATCGACGCGGTCCTGAACGAGACCGGCCCGTTGCGGGTGCAGTCCCAGGAACTGCTCAACGCGCTGCTCGACCAGGAGACGGCGATCCGCGGGTACGCGGTCAGCGGTGATCAGGACGACCTGAACCCCTACCGGGAAGGGCTCGCCCAGGAGCAGAGCGTCATCGCCTCGATGCGGACGCTGCTCGACGACTATCCAGAGATCAGCCAGGAGCTGCGGACTGTCGAGGAGCGTGTCACGCAGTGGCGACGGTCGGTCGCGGAGCCGGTGATCGCCACCACCGAGCAGAGCGGCACCACCGCCGGCCAGGCGTTGGTCACCGAAGCGGCCCGGCAACAGTTCGACGAGGTGCGCTCGGCGGTGAACGACCTCCAGGCGGAGGTCCTGGCCGCCCGGGAGCAGACCGCCACCAACGTGCGTACCAGCAGCAACGTGCTGGTCGTCCTGCTGATCGTCGCCGCCCTGGTGGTGGTCGTGGCCGGTGCGGTGCTGCTGCTGTCGCTGGACCGGATGGTGGTCCGGCCGCTGACCGGCCTCGCCACCCAGGTCCGCGAGGTCGCCGAGGGCGACTACCAGCACCGCATCGCCACCGTCGGCCCGCCGGAGTTCATCCAGCTCGGCGAGGACGTGGACGCGATGCGGCAGAAGATCGCGGCCGACCTGGCCGAGGTCCGGGCCGCCCGCGAGCGCATCGAGTGGGTCAACAGCCAGCTTCAGAAGCAGGCCGAGGAGCTGACCCGGTCCAACCGCGACCTGGAGCAGTTCGCGTACGTGGCCTCGCACGACCTGCAGGAGCCGCTGCGTAAGGTCGCCAGCTTCTGCCAGCTGCTCCAGCGCCGTTACGCCGGGCAGCTCGACGAGCGGGCCGACCAGTACATCGCGTTCGCGGTGGACGGCGCGCAACGGATGCAGCGCCTGATCAACGACCTGCTCGCGTTCTCCCGGATCGGGCGGCTCACCACCGGCTTCGTCGAGGTCGACCTCAACAAGGTGATGGGCGACGTGGCCGGCCAGACCGAGGCCGCCAGGCAGTACGCGGACGCCGAGTTGACCTGGGACGAGCTGCCGGTGATCTCGGGTGAGGAACCGCTGCTCACCAATCTGCTGGCCAACCTGGTCAGCAACTCGATCAAGTTCCGTCGTCCGGATGTGCCGTCGAAGGTGCACGTCTCGGCCCGGTTGGTGGGCGCCGAGTGGGAGATCACCTGCCAGGACAACGGCATCGGGATCGAGCCGGAGTTCGCCGACAAGATCTTTGTGATCTTCCAGCGGCTGCACTCGAAGGACGCGTACCCGGGCACCGGCATCGGGTTGGCGATCGTCAAGAAGATCGTCGAGTACCACGGCGGCCGCGTCTGGGTGGACACCGACGTGCCGGAGGGCACCGCGATCCGGTTCACGCTGCCGGCACTTCCCGAGGACGTCGCGGCGGCTGCCGCCGCCGATTCCGCAGGGGAGCCGGACGGTCCGAGCGTGGGCGACGCGACGCCCTCGACCGAGGCTCCGGCAGCGCAGACGGAGCAGGGCGACGGACCGGACCAGCCGGACCGGGCCGACGGGACGCTGGAAAGCGGTAGAACGGGTGACATGAGGGAGACGGTGGGATGACCGCGCCGGCGGATGGCAAGAGCCCGATCGAGGTCCTGCTCGTCGAGGACGACCCGGGTGACGTGCTGATGACCCAGGAGGCGTTCGAGGAGCACAAGCTGCGTAACCGGCTGACCGTCGTCTCCGACGGGGCCGAGGCGCTCGCCTACCTGCGCCGGGAAGGCCAGTACGCCGACGCGGTGGCGCCCGATCTGATCCTCCTCGACCTCAACCTGCCCCGGCGCGACGGCCGGGAGGTGCTGGAAGAGATCAAGAAGGACCAGGACCTGCGCCGGATCCCGGTGGTGGTGCTCACCACCTCGCAGGCCGACGAGGACATCCTGCGCAGCTACCAGCTGCACGCCAACGCCTACGTGACCAAGCCGGTGGACTTCGAGCGCTTCATCTCGGTGGTCCGTCAGATCGACGAGTTCTTCGTCAGCGTGGTCAAGCTGCCGCCGCGTGGCTGACACCCTGCTGGACGACGTCGGTGGCCTGCTCTGGGAGGCCGCCGACCAGGTCGTGCTGCCACTGTTCCGCAAGCTCGACGACGATGACGTGTCGGAGAAGGCGCCCGGCGAGGTGGTCACGGTCGCTGACCGCCGGGCCGAGGAGCTGCTCTCGGCGGGGCTGCGCCGGCTGCGGCCGGGCTCGATGGTGGTCGGCGAGGAGGGTGTCGCCGACGATCCGGGGTTGCTGCGGCACCTCCGCGACGGCGGGGACGTCTGGCTGGTCGACCCGGTCGACGGGACGGCCAACTTCGCTGCCGGCCGCCGGCCGTTCGCCCTGATGGTGTCGCTGCTGACCGACGGGCGGCCGACCGCCGGCTGGATCCTGGACCCGCTCGCCGGCACTCTCGCCGTTGGCTCGGCGGACGAGGGCACCCTGCTCGACGGTCGGCCGGTGGACGGCTCGGGTTCGGTGCCGCCGCTCGGCGAGCTGCGCGGCGCGGCGATGACCAAGTTCCTGCCGCCGGAGACCCGCGACCGGGTCCGCGCCGGCGGTCGGCAACTCGGTGAGCTGCTGCCCGGCCAGCACTGCGCCGGTCGGGAGTACCTGGACATCCTCACCGGCGAGCAGCAGTTCGTCCTCTTCTGGCGCACCCTGCCCTGGGACCACGCCCCGGGCACCGTGCTGGTCCGCGCCGCCGGGGGTGTCGCCCGCCGGTTCGACGGCGTCGACTACCACCCCGCCGACGACGGCCGCGGTCTGCTCGTCGCGGCCAACGAGCAGGTCTGGGCCGAGGTGCGCGACGCGCTCCTGAGCACCTGATCCGCGCGCTGCGCGACCACGTTGGGACGCTCCGTCGACATCCAGGCGGCCCGAGGGTCAGCGGGCTGGTCACCGGCCCACGATCCGGTATCGTGACCGGCGGTCTCCGCCAGCAGGCCGCCGACCGGCGCCGCCGTGCAGTGTTCATCGGGGGCCGGCGGTCGACGGAAGGACGCTTTCGTGCCCAGGACCAGGCTCAGCCCGCGGCTCGGTCGCCGCGCTCTGTTCGCAGTGCTCGCCGCCGTCGCGCTGGTGCTCGGCGGTGCCGGCGTGCCCGCGTACGCGGAGCCTGGCGAGGGCGGCAGCAAGAAGTTGCAGGACGCGCTGGAGTTGACCGCCAAGGGCCACATCGAGGCCAAGGCCAAGCTGGACAACTCCAAGCGTCGCCAGACGGCGCTGACCGGCGAGCTGACGACGCTGGAGGGTCGGCTGGTCGGGCTCAGCAGCCAGGTGGGCGAGGTGGCCGCCCAGTCGTACCGGGTGGGTCGGCTGAGCGCCGTCTCGATGCTGCTCAACACCGCCACGCCGGAGGCGTTCCTGCAACGCGCGGGCGACCTCGACCTGATGGCCCAGCGGGACAGCAAGCGGCTGCGTGACCTCACCGAAGCCCGGCAGCAGGCGCAGCAGGCCAAGGTCGCCATCGACGCCGAGGTCCGCGAGCAGCAGAAGCAACTCGCCGTGATGGCGAAGAAGAAGAAGGAAGCCGAGGAGGCGTTGGCCGAGGTCAGCTCCGGCGGCAGCAACGGTTTCAGCGGTGGCAGCTCCAGCTCGGCGAAGCCGGCGCCGCGTAACTCCGACGGGTCGTGGCCGTCGGAATCCTGCTCGGTGAAGGACCCGACCACCTCCGGGTGCATCACTCCGCGCACCCTCAACGCGCTCAAGCAGACCCAGGCCGCTGGCTACAAGCGGCACGTCTCCTGCAAGCGCAGCGGTGGCAGCGGCGAGCATCCGAAGGGCCGGGCCTGCGACTTCTCGGCCGCCACGAACGGCTTCGAGGACAAGAACGCGACCGGCGGCGACAAGGCGTACGGGGACAGCCTGGCCGCCTGGCACGTGCGCAACGCCGACCGGCTGGGCGTGCTCTACGTGATCTGGTACCGGCAGATCTGGCATCCCGGCACCGGTTGGCGCTCGTACAGTGGAAGCGGCTCTCCGGCGGCGTCCCACACGAACCATGTTCATCTCTCGATGTACTGACCCGAAGCACCAGCTTCGCTGCGTACCATCGCGACGATGAGCTCCCCACCGTCCGACGTAGCGGCCGTGCCGGCACCCCCGGCCCCGCCCGTGCCGGTCACCGGCCGGGCGCTGCCCAACGGCCTGGCCGCCTTCCTGGTCTTCTTCTCCAGCGGCGCCGTGCTGGTGCTGGAGACCGTCGCCCTGCGCCTGGTCGGCCCGTACGTCGGGGTGACCCTTCAGGTGACCAGCTCGGTGATCGGCATCGCGCTGGCCGCGATCGCGTACGGGGCGTGGTCCGGTGGTTGGCTGGCCGACCGGCGCAACCCGCGGGGTCTGCTGGCACCGGCGTTGGTGCTGGCCGGCATCGCCACCGCGATCACCCTGCCCGTCGTCCGGTACGCCGGTGAGGTGCTGCGCGGTGGTGCGGCCAGCGGCATCCTGCTGCTGGTCGCGTTGGCGGTGTTCGTGCCGGCCGCGCTGCTGGCCGCGGTCACCCCGTTGGTCGTGAAACTCCAGCTCGCCGACCTGCGCCGCACCGGCCAGGTGGTCGGTCGACTCTCCGGGATCGGCACCCTGGGCGGCATCACCGCAACCCTGCTCACCGGGTTCGTGCTGGTCGCCGCGCTGCGCAGCACCGTCATCCTGCTGGCCCTGGCGCTCGCGCTCGGGCTGGTCGGCATCGGCCTCGGCTGGTACCTGCGCCGGCAGGAGCCCACCGAGCTGCCCGGTCCGGCCCGGGCCCGGGCCGCGCTGGCCGTGCTCGGCCTGGCCGGGGCGGGACTGACCACCGTGGCGCCCAACCCGTGCGACATCGAGACGGCGTACCACTGCGCCCGGGTCACCGCGGACCCCGCCCGGCCCAGCGGACGGACGCTGCTGCTCAACTCCGCCCAGCACTCGTACGTGGACCTCACCGACCCGAAACACCTGGAGTACGCGTACACGAAGTGGATCGGCGCGGTCGCCGACGTCGCCGCGCCGGCCGGTCAGCGCCTGGACGCGCTGCACCTGGGCGGCGGTGGCTTCACCGTGCCGCGCTACCTGACCGCGACCCGGCCGGGCACCGACAACCTGGTGTTCGAGATCGACGGCGGGCTGGTCGAGCTGGGTGAGCAGGAGCTGGGCGTACGGACGGGGCCGGAGCTGCGGGCGGTGGTGGGGGACGCCCGGATGCTGGTTGCCGGCGAGCCGACCGACAGCCGTGACCTGGTGGTCGGCGACGCGTTCGGGCACCTGGTGGTGCCCTGGCACCTGGCCACCCGGGAGATGGCCGCCGACGTCCGGCGGGTGACCCGCCCCGGCGGCGTGTACGTGCAGAACGTCATCGACTACCCGCCGCTGCGGTTCATCCGCGCCGAGTTGGCCACGGTGGCCGCCGAGTTCGGGCACGTCGCGTTGATCGCGCCGCCGGAAGCGCTCGCCGAGGAGCAGGGCTCCAACTTCCTCATCGTCGGCTCCGACGCGCCGTTGCCGCTGGAAGCCGTCCGGGCCCGGCTGGCCCAGGTGGACCCGAAGGTCAGCCTGCTGTCCGGTGCGGCGCTGACGGATTTCGTCGGTCAGGCGATGGTGTTGACCGACGACTACGCCCCGGTGGACCAACTGCTGGCCACTGCCTGATCGGGTGACAATTCTGACCGATTCCGATACCCCAGGTGTAGGCCGGCCGATCCTGGGCAACATCGCTCACCATGGGTGGTGGGGACCGAAACGGCGCGCAACTGCTCGATGAGCGGTACCGGCTCATCGAGCAACTCGGCGCGGGCGGCATGTCGGTGGTCTGGCGTGGCTACGACGAGGTGCTCGGCCGCCAGGTCGCGGTGAAGGTGCTGGCCTCCCGGCTGGCCAGCGACCGGGCCTTCCGTCACCGCATCCGGATCGAGGCGCAGGCCGCCGCGCGGCTCTGCCACCCCAACATCACCAACGTGTACGACTACGGCGAGTCCGAGCAGGTCGGTCTGACCGTGCCGTACGTGGTGATGGAGCTGGTCGACGGCGCTTCGCTGGCCAGCCGGTTGGGTCGGGAGAGCCAACTGCCGTGGCGGGAGGCGGTGACCATCGGTGCCGAGGTCAGCTCAGCGCTGGCCACCGCGCACGCTCGCGGGGTGGTGCACCGCGACGTCACCCCGGGCAACGTCATGCTCACCTCGACCGGGGTCAAGGTGGTCGACTTCGGCATCTCCGCGCTCGTCGGGGAGAGCGAGAAGGGCCCGGACGGCGCGCTGTTGGGCACTCCCGCGTACCTTGCCCCGGAGCGGCTGGACAACGGCCAGGTCTCCCCGGCCACCGACGTGTACGCCGTAGGGCTGCTGCTCTACCGGATGCTCACCGGCCGACTTCCGTGGCTGGCCAGCACGACCACCCAGATGCTGCGCGCCCACATGTACAACGACCCGGAGCCGATGCCCACCGTCCCGGGGCTGCCCGACGGGGTGGCCGACCTGGTCGGACGCTGCCTGGCCAAGCGGCCCGCCGACCGGCCCGCCACCGCCGAGCTGACCCGGACGCTCGCCGAGGCGGCCGGCATGCTCGCGGCGGTGCCGGTCTCCCCGGCCGCCGGGCCGCTGGACGCGGCCATGCTCGGCAGTGCGCGTACCACGATCCTGCCCTGGTCGGCGGCGACCGACGCGTTGCCGCTGTCGCGGACCCGCAACCGTCGGACGCAGCAGCGGGTGACCCGGCGCCGGCGGGTGGAGGCCGGAGTGGCCGCCGTCGGGCTGATCGCGGTCACCGGGGCCATGTGGGGGTTCACCTCGCGCAGCCCGGCCAGTGGCGGGGACCGGCCGACGACCGAGGCTCGGATGGGTCTGCCGGCGGCGGCGCCCTGCGAGGTGGCGTACGCCTTGCGCACCGACTCCGGGACCGAGTTCGCCGCCGAACTGACCCTGACCAACACCGGTGGCCGTGAGCTGCGGGACTGGGCGATGAGCTTCACCTTCCCGGGGCAGCAGAAGGTGACGAAGGCGGAGCCCGCGCCGGTTCACCAGCAGGGGAGCACGGTGCTGATCCGACCGGCGGCCCAGCGCACCACGCTGGCCCCCGGTGCGGCCGAGAAGGTGACCCTCACGGGTAAGTACAGCGGGGCGAACCCGTTGCCGGTGGAGTTCCGGCTCGGCGAGGCGACCTGCGGGGTTCGGGTGTCCGGCGTCGCCGGCAGTGCGCCGTCCACGGCCCCGCCGAGCAAGGCCGCCACGACGAAGGCTCCGCCGAAGGCAGCGAAGGTGCCCAGCGGTTCCGGTTCGGGCGGCGGCGCGTCGAAGGCCAAGCCGCCGAAGCCCGCGAAGGCCCCACCGAAGCCCGCGAAGGCCGCCGGTGGTGGTCCGGGAAAAGCGGGAAGGTGACCAAGGGGCCGCGTGGTCACCGGAAGTGAGCAGGCCACACCGTGTCGCCACACTTCGGGGCCGTTGAACCAGTTGGTCCGACGGCCACGATTGGTCTCGCCCTGCGGAGCAGGTCAGCGCATCCCCGCGAATTGCTGCACCTGGTCGATCCCACCCTCGACGATGAGCACCCCGCCCTGGGGGAGCGCCGTGTCGTCGGAGGTGTACCGGAAGCGTTCGCCCGGCAGCTTCGCGCCGACCACGCGTACCCCGAAGCGCTCCTCCGGTTTCAGGTCGAGCAGGGTCCGCCCGACCAGGGACTCCGGCACCCGGACGGCGGCGATGGCGAAGTCGTCGTCGAACTCGATGAAGTCGAGCAACCGGCTGACGATCAGGTGCGCGACCCGGTCCCCGGTCTCCGCCTCCGGAAAGATCACGTGGTGCGCGCCCACCGACGCCAGGATCTTGGCGTGCTTCTGCGAGGTGGCCCGCGCCCAGATCTGGGGCACACCCAGCTCGACCAGCGCCAACACGGTGAGCACACTCGCCTCCACCGAGGCCCCGATGGCCACCACCGCCCGCCCGAAACTGGTGATGCCGAGCTGCCGCAGTGCCCCCTCCTCGGTCGCGTCGGCCTGAACCACCCGGTCGAGCTGCGCCGACCAGCGCTGCACCTTCGCCGGGCTGCGGTCGATGGCCAACACCTCCCGGCCCATCCGGGTCAGCGACCCGGCCAGGTGGCAACCGAATCGACCCAGCCCGATCACCACGATGCCGCCGCTGTCCGCGCGTCTAGCCGACACCTCGGCCCTCCCTGCTTCCACTGGCGTGTCTCCGACGTGCGGGTCGGCCGACACTTCCGAAACACGCCCTAGCCGACAATGGGTTGCTCCTGGGGATAGCGGTAGAGCCGGCGTCGGGTGTTCAGGGCGATCGCCGACCCCAGGGTGAGCGTCCCGACCCGACCGATGAACATCAGCACGGTCAGCACCAGTTGGCCGCCGGCAGGCAGTTCGGCGGCCAGACCGATGGTCAGACCGGTGGTGCTGAACGCCGAGGTGATCTCGAACAGGGCCGCGACGAAGCGGACGCCCTCGGTGAGCAGCAGCAACAGCATGGTCCCGGCCGTCACCAATGCGACGCTGAGCAGCGCCACGGTGAGGGCCTGTCGCTGGCTCGCGGTGGCTACCCGCCGGTGCCCGATCGTCACGTCGGGCTCGCCCCGCAACTCCGCCCAGATGGTGAACGCCAGCAGGAAGAACGTGGAGACCTTGATGCCACCGGCCGTGCTGGCGCTGCCGCCGCCGATGAACATCAGCACGATCAGCAGGGGATAGCTCTCCTCCTGGAGGTCGGCGATGTTCAGGACACTGAATCCGCCGGTGCGGCTCAGCGCGATCTGGGTGAACGACGCGAGGACCTTGCCGGGTACGTCGTACTGGCCGATCGTGTTGGCGTTGGTCCACTCGGCGGCGAGCAGGCCGGCGAAGCCGACCAGCAGCAGCACCGCGCTGCCCCAGATGGTCAACTTCGTCGCCACCGCCCAGCGGGTGGGCTGCCGCCACTCTCGGACCGCCTCGAAGAGCGCGGGAAACCCGAGGCCGCCGATGATCGCGCCGATCGCCAGGGGCAGCGACACCCACGGGTCACGGCTGAAGGCCAGCAGGCCCTCGGTGTAGAGCGCGAAGCCACCGTTGTTGAACGCCTGCACGGCGTGGAAGACGCCCGACCAGAGGGCCTGCCCGAAGGGATAGTCGTAGGCCAGCCAGAGCCGACCGGCGACCAGCACGGTCATCACCGCCTCGCAGGCGAAGACGGTCAGCGCGATCCGGCGGAGCAGCCGGCCCACGTCGCCGATGCCGAACTCGCCCGTCTCGGCCTGCACCAGCAACCGGTTGCGCAACCCGAGCTGGCTGGAGACCACCAGGATGACCAACGCCGCGACGGTCAGGATGCCGAGGCCGCCGAGCTGGGTGAGCAGGGTGATCACCAGCAGTCCCCAGCCGGACCAGTAGTTCGGCGTGTCGGTGATCGCCATGCCGGTGACCGACACGGCCGAGGTGGAGGTGAAGAGCGCGGTGACCACGGGTGGGCGTACGTGTTCGATGGTCGCCCAGCGCGTCATGAGCAACCCGGTACCGAGCAGGATCGGCACCAGGAACGCGAACGGCACCAGCCGCACGGGATTGCGGAAAAACCGGCGCACCAGACAATCTTCCTGTCCGCCCGCGGCCCTGGAGTGGGAACGGGCATTCCGGAGATTCATCTGCCGGCCAGCCATCGACCAACTCCTGGCAAATCACGGGCGGTCTGCTTACCCGGACCATCGATGACAGGAGACGGCGTTGCGACGTACCCTCTCGACCCTCGGCGTGGCCGGCGTTCTGCTCGCTGCCGCCGTGGCCCTGCCGACCATCGCGGCCGCCGAACCGGCCACGAACGCGGACCGCTCCCGGGCCAACGACCGACCAATCGTGATCGGTCACCGTGGCGCCAGCGGCTACCGGCCGGAGCACACGCTGGAGGCGTACCGGTTGGCGATCCGGATGGGTGCCGACTACATCGAGCCGGACCTGGTCTCCACCTCCGACGGGGTGCTGGTCGCCCGGCACGAGAACGAGATCTCGGGCACCACCGACGTGGCGGCCCGCCCGGAGTTCGCGGCCCGCAAGGCGACGAAGACCATCGACGGTGTCGCGGTGACCGGGTGGTTCACCGAGGACTTCACCCTCGCCGAGCTGAAGACGCTGCGGGCCAAGGAGCGGCTGCCGCTGGTACGCGTGGCGAACACCGCCTTCGACGGCCGCTTCGAGGTGCCCACGCTCCAGGAGGTCATCGACCTGGCCCGGACCGAGGGGCGGGCACGGGGCCGCACCATCGGTATCTACCCGGAGACCAAGCATCCGAGCTACTTCGCCTCGATCAACCTGCCGTTGGAGGAGCCGCTGCTGCGGGTGCTGCGGCAGAACAAGCTGGACCGGAAGAACTCGCCGGTCTTCATCCAGTCGTTCGAGACGGCCAACCTGCGCCGTCTGAGCCGGCTCACCGACGTGAAGCTGGTCCAACTGCTCGACGCGACCGGCCGCCCGTACGACTTCACCGTCGCCGGTGACGCCCGCACCTACCAGGATCTGGTCACGCCGGCCGGCCTGAAGTGGATCGCCGGGTACGCCGACGGCATCGGCGCGAACAAGAACCTGATCGTCCCCCGGAACGCCGCCGGCGCCCTGCTCGCCCCGACCAACGTGGTACGCGACGCGCACCGGGAGCACCTGCTCGTGCACTCCTGGACGTTCCGCGCCGAGAACCAGTTCCTTCCGGCGGACTTCCGGATCGGCGCCGACCCGAACGCGCGCGGCGACATCACCGCCGAGTACGAACTCTTCCTCGGCCTGGGCCTCGACGGTGTCTTCAGCGACCACCCGGACACTGCCGTCGCCGCCCTCGCCGGCCGCTGACCAAATCTCGGCCCGGAGCTGATCCGCTCCGAGCCGGCCACCGGGCCGACCACGCCCGGCCCACACGCTGGCCCGTCGTCCGCCACCCGGACGACGGGCCAGTGGTACGTCCGGGCGGGTCCCCCGCAAGATCGCACTCGATCCAGGAAGTAGTGGTGTCGTGGCCGTTCGAGGCCACTACAACCAGGATCGAGCACGATCTTGAAGGGGTGGCCCCGACCGAACCGGGCGAATGGTGCGGGGCGACACACGGCTCGGGCGGTCCGTGGGGGTTCGGGCCATCGAGGGCGTGGGCTTCCGGCTGGTAGTGCGGCCCGTTGTAACCTCCGGCCACCTCATTCCTGTTACTTGTGTGTTTCTGCCACATAGCTCGTGGGTGACGTCACTTCTAGCGTGAGCCGTCACGAAGAAGTTCTCTCCCTCTGAGTCCTCATGTGGAGTCGCAATGACGGTCCGGACGACGCGGCGGGCGTTCCTCTCCGCCGCCACGATGATGGCCGCGGCGCTGGCCGCCACGGCCTGTGGCAGCCCGCAGGACACCGCCACCGGCGGCGGCGACAGTGCCGCGCCGGTCAAGGTCGGCCTGGTGTACTCCCAGTCGGGAGCCCTGGCCAGCTATGGAAAGCAGTACGTCGAGGGGTTCAAGGCGGGGCTGGACTTCGCCACCAAGGGCACCGGCAAGGTCGGTGACCGGAAGATCGAGCTGACCGAGGTCGACGACGCGGGCGACCCGGCCAAGGCGGTCTCCGCGGCGAAGGACCTGATCGGCAAGGGCACGAAGATCATCGCTGGCTCCACCGCCTCAGGTGTGGCGCTCCAGGTGGCCCCGATCGCGGCGCAGAACAAGGTGCTGTTCATCTCCGGCCCGGCCGCCACGGACGCGGTGACCGGCGCGAACAAGTACACCTTCCGTTCCGGTCGGCAGTCCTACCAGGATGTGGTGACCGCGAAGTCGTTCATCGGGGACCCCACCGGCAAGAAGGTCGTGGTCTTCGCCCAGGACGGCGCGTTCGGTGACGCCAACGAGGCTGCCGTCAAGGCCGTCATCGGCAGTGCGGGGGCGACCGTGAGCAGCGTCCGGGCCCCGGCCAGTGCCACCGAGTTCACCCCGTTCGCCAGCCAGATCAAGGCCGCCAAGCCGGACCTGCTCTTCGTGGCGTGGGCGGGCACGACCGCCCCGGCCATGTGGCAGACCCTCGACCAGCAGGGCGTCCTCTCGTCCACCACTGTCGTCACCGGCCTGGACATCCGCGCCTCGTGGCCGACCTTCGGTGCTGCCGGAGCGAAGATCTCCTTCCTGTCGCACTACTTCGACGGTGCCAGCGACACCGAGGCCAGCAAGGCGCTGAAGGCCACTGTCAACACCATCGACCTGTTCCACCCGGACGGCTTCGCCGCCGCGCAGATGGTGGTCCGGGCCGCCCAGGAGGGTGGGGACGACGTCGACAAGATGGTCACCGCCCTGGAGGGCTGGAGCTTCGACGGGGTCAAGGGCAAGATGACCATCCGGGCCGCCGACCACGCGCTGCTCCAGCCGATGTTCCAGGCCAAGCTGACCGGCAGCGGCACCGCGTTCACCGCTACCGCGCAGAAGAGCCTCACCGGTGACGAGACCGCGCCGCCGGCCGTGGCCATGAAGGGCTGACCATGCTCGCCACCCGCGGTCTGACCTGGCGGATCGGTGAGGTCGCCATCGTCGACAGCGTCTACCTCGACCTGGCGCCCGGGGAGTTCCTGGGCGTCATCGGGCCGAACGGCGCCGGTAAGACCTCACTGTTCAACCTGATCACCGGTCTGCGCCGGGCCACCGAGGGCCGGATCGTTCTGGACGGGCAGGACATCGGGGCACTTCCGCCGCATCGGCGGGCCCGCCTCGGTCTGGGCCGTACCTTCCAGGCGTCCTCGGTCTTTGGATCGCTGAGCGTGCGGGAGAACGTCCGGCTCGCCGTACAGGCGCACCGCGGGGGCTCGATGGCGCTGTGGCGGCGGGCGGCGGCCGACCGGGAGGTCGCCGCCGCCGCCGACGCGGCGCTCGACCGGGTCGGCCTCGCCCACCGGGGTACGGCCCTCGCCGGCACCCTGGCCCACGGCGAGAAGCGCAAGCTGGAGATCGCCCTGCTGCTCGCCGGTGAACCGCGGGTGATGCTGCTGGACGAGCCGATGGCCGGGGTCAGCGCCGAGGACGTACCGGAGCTGGTCGCCGTCATCAAGTCGTTGACCGGCGACAGTGGCCGGGCGGTGCTGATGGTCGAACACCACATGGACGTCATCCTGGAACTCGCCGACCGCATCGCCGTCATGCACCACGGCGCGCTGCTGGCCTGCGACACCCCGGAGACGGTGATGGCCAACCCCACAGTGCAAGAGGCATACCTGGGGGAGTCGCTGTGAGCGCGAGGAATGAGCCGGGTTCGCGAGCCCCGCAGTCGCGAACGGAGGCGGCTCTGATGGAACCGGTCCTCAGTGTGGAGGAGTTGTCGGTCCGGATCTCCGGGCTGCACATCCTCCAGGGGGTGTCCTTCACGGTCGCCCCGACCGGCGTGACCGTCCTGCTCGGTCGCAACGGCGTCGGCAAGACCACCACGCTGCGCGCGATCGTCGGCCTCACGCCGCCCGCCGGGGAGGTTCGCGGCACCATCCGGATGGGCGCGCAGAGCCTGCTGGCTCGGCCGACGCACCGGCTGGTCCGCGGTGGGCTCGGCTACGTGCCCGAGGACCGCTGCGTGTTCGCCGGGCTCACCGTCGCGGAGAACCTGCGGCTCGCCGAGCGGCGCGGCACCACCCCGGCGTACGACAAGGTCTTCGCGCTCTTTCCGGAGCTGGACCGGCGCGGACGGCAACGGGCCGGTTCGCTCTCCGGCGGGCAGCAGCAGATGCTCGCCATCGGTCGGGTGCTGCTCAACGACAACCGGCTGCTGCTCGTCGACGAGCCGACCAAGGGGTTGGCGCCGAAGGTGGTGACCGAGGTGGCCGAGGTGTTGGAACGGGTCGCCGAGTCGGTGCCGGTGCTGCTGGTCGAGCAGAACCTGGCCGTCGTACGCCGACTGGCCCGCGACGCGGTCGTGCTGGCCGCCGGCAAGGTGGCCTGGACCGGCGACGCCCACGAGTTGCTGTTGGAGACCGCGTTGACGAAGTCGCTGCTCGGTGTCGGCTCGGCGGAGGTGTCTCACTGATGGGCACCGTGATCCTGTTGGCGTTGACCGGGCTCGGTCTGGCGGCGCTGTACTTCCTGGTCGCCTCCGGCCTGTCCCTGGTCTTCGGCCTGGCCGACGTGCTCAACTTCGCGCACGGGCTGTTCCTCGGTGTCGGCGCGTACGGCACCTGGTGGGCGGCGGGCAACCTGCCGGGCGCCGGCCCGGACGGGTTCGGCTTCGTGCTCGCGGTCGCCTTCGGGGTGGCCGCCGGCACGCTGGTCGCGATCCTGGTCGAGCTGGTGCTGATCCGCCCGCTGTACTCCCGCACCATCGAGCAGGTGCTGGTCACCGTCGGCCTGTCGCTGGCCGGGGTGGCGTTGCTCCAGGCCACCTGGGGTGCGGACGCCCGGCCGTTCCCGCGTCCGGACTGGACCCGGCAGGTGACCGGGATCTTCGGCGCCCAGGTGCCCAACGGTGGCCTGCTGCTGATCATCGCGGCGGTGCTGGTGCTCGGCGCGATCCTGGCGTTCCTGCGGTGGACCCGGTACGGCCTGGTGATCCGGGCCGGGGTGGAGAACCGGGAGATGGTGACGGCGCTCGGCATCGACGTGCGCAAGGCGTTCACGCTGGTCTTCGCGATCGGTGGGGCGGCCGCCGCGCTCGCCGGCGCGCTCGGCGGGGTCTACTTCGGCACCGTCTCGCCCGGGCAGGGCGGCTCGCTGCTGATCTTCGCGTTCATCGTGGTGGTGATCGGCGGGATGGGCTCGGTGGTCGGCTCCGCGTACGCGGCGGTCGTGGTCGGGCTGGTGCAGCAGTTCGTCAACTACTACGGCACGTCCGGGCTGGGCGACATCTGCGTGGTCGGGCTGCTGGCCGTGGTGCTGCTGCTGCGCCCGCAGGGCATCGCCGGAAAGGTGGCAACGGCATGACGGTGATCGACGCGCCTCGCGCACAGGTGCCCGACGAACTGAGTCCGCAACGAGGGCGGTGGCACCGGGTCCGCCCGTTCCTGCCGCTGGTCGCACTGGTCGTGCTGGCGATCCTGCCGTACTCGACGATCTCCCTGCCGGGGATCTTCGAGGGGCCGGTCAACTCACCCGGCACCCTGCAACTGCTCGCCATCTGCCTGATCTTCGGTGGGCTGGCGGCCGGGTACGACCTGCTCTTCGGCCGGACCGGGATGCTCTCCTTCGGGCACGCGCTGTACTTCGCCGCCGGTGTCTACGGCACCGACATCCTGGTCACCCGGGCCGGTCTGCCGCTGTGGCAGGCGGCGCTGCTGACCATCACCGGCGGCACCATCCTCGCCGCGCTGCTCGGCGCGGTGGCGTTGCGGACGGTGGGCATCGCGTTCGCCATGGTCACGTTGGCCTTCGCCCAGGTGGGCGCGATCCTGGTGGCCCGGGACTTCGGCGGGCTCACCGGTGGCGAGGAGGGCCTGCCGCTGGACGTGTCGGGGCTGCCCGCGGGGCTGGTGGGGGTGACCAACACGGTCAACCTGTACTGGCTGGCGCTGGCGTACCTGACCCTGGTGGTCTTCGTGGTGCACCGGGTGAGCGGCTCACCGACCGGTCGGGTGCTCGCCGGGCTGCGTGACGACGAGCGGCGGATCGGCGTGCTCGGGCTGGACCCGTACCGCTACAAGCTGGTGGCGTTCACCCTGGCCGGCGGGTTGGCGTCGGCCGGCGGGGTGGTCTACGTCCTCATCGTCGGCGGCGCGTCGCCGCACATCACGTCCTCCGAGCTGACCCTGTCGCTGCTGGTCATGGTGGTGCTCGGCGGGCCGGGCACCCGGTGGGGGCCGGTGCTCGGCGGCGTCCTCTACATGTACCTGGATCACCGGCTCACCGCCTTCGGCACGAGCGACGCGGTGGACAACCTACCGGCCGTCCTCAGCCGTCCGCTGAGCCAGCCGCTGTTCGTCCTGGGCACGGTCTTCATCCTGGCCGTCTACTTCTTCCCCGGAGGCCTGACCAGCCTGGCCCCTCGGCTGTCGCACCTGACCCGCGCCCTCCGCCCGCCACGCCGCTGACCCCACCCACCACACCGTCGATCATGTAGTTGTTGCCACGACACGTCGTGCCGGTCGGCGACAACTTCATGATCGACGGTGTTGGGGGGCGCGGCTCCCCGTGTGGCCGCGACCCCCTGGTGGTCAGCCGTTGAGCAGTTCGTAGGCCGCCTTCGGCGCCTCCTGCGCCGCGCTCCCGGTCGGCGCGGCGAGCTGTGGCGCCGAGCCGTAGTCGGTGTACTTCACCAGGTAATTCCAGGCCTTCGCCTTGCCGGCGGCGGGGATGGCCAGGGTGAGCGAGGCGAGGTTGCCGTCGGGGCCGACGACGGCCGTGAACGGGACCTGCCCGGCCGCCGCACCCAGGGCCGCCACCTCCTCCTCGCCGACGGCCTCGCCGGCCTGGCCCTTGGTCAGGTCGACGACTCCGGTGTACGTCCGGTCGCCCTTCGCCTCGACCGAGGTGGCGGCCTCGATGATCGGGCCGGCGTTGCCGACGTCAGCGCCCTCGTACGTCGGCGCGGTTTCCCCATCGGTCAGCTTGGCGCGGTCCAGTTCCATCCAGCGGTTCGGCAGCTTCGGCAGCCCGGTCAACCCCTCGGTGCCGGTGAACTTGACCTTCAGCCAGAGCTGCTCCTTCACCAGGAGGAACGACATCCGGGTGGTGAAGCCGTGCTCCGGGTCCTTGTACGCGGCGGTGAGGTCCATGCCCTTCGCGGCCGGGTCCACCACACCCGAGATGTCCGAGCTGGAGTCTTTCCCGGTGAACCGGAATGCGCCCTCGGTGCCGTCCGGCACCGCGGCGAGCAGCGCCTCCTTCGGCGTGGGGGTCGGGCTCGGGCTGCCGCCAGCGGCGGGACCGGACGCATCCGGGCCGCAGCCGGCCAGCAGAGTGGTCGCGGCGATGACGCCAACCAGGGTGCTGAACTTCCGCCGGGTGGTGCCGGTGGGGCCGGTTCCGTTCGTCATCACGAATCTCTTTCCTTGACGGTGCGTGGCTTCTGCCGGGACAGATGCTGCCGGGCGGTACGGCGGAACCACTGCCGATATGCTGCGGTCCGACGGCGGTGCACTGACGGGGCGCCGGCAGTGGGGCGTCAGGAGCGGGAACTCGCATGTCAGGTGAGCTGCGCTTCGAGATTCTCGGGCCCCAGCGGGCCTGGCACGGCGACCGGGATCTCGACCTGGGGGCCGGCAAGCAACGGGCCGTCCTGGCCGTGCTCCTGCTCTCCGGCGGCCGTCCGGTCACCACCACGCAGATCGTGGACGCCGTGTGGCCCGAGGAGCCGCCGGCCAACGGTGCGAACGTGGTGCAGAAATATGTCGCTGGGCTGCGTCGGGTGCTGGAGCCCGAGCGCACTCCGCGTAGCCCCGGTCAGGTGCTGACGCTCACCGACGCCGGTTATCAGCTCCGGCTCGGGCCGGACGCGGTCGACGCCCTCAGATTCGAGCGGGGGATCCGCCGGGCCGAGCGGCTCCGCGCCGAAGGTCGGATGGCCGAGGCGGTGACCGAGCTGAAGGCCACATTGGAGTTGTGGAAGGGCGAGCCGTTCAGCGGCTTCGCCGGGCCGTTCTTCGACTCCGCCCGGCAGCGTTGGCTGGAGCTGCGGGCCACCGCGCTGGAGAGCTGGGCTGACCTGGAGCTACGCCTGGGTGGGCACGGGGAGATGGTCGGTGAGCTGCGCGAGTTGACCGCCGAGTTCCCGCTGCGCGAGCGGCTGCGTTACCAGTTGATGCTGGCGCTGCATCGCAGCGGGCGGCAGGCCGAGGCGCTGGCCGAGTACCGGGACTTTCGTGGCCTGTTGTCCGACGAGTACGGCATCGAGCCTGGCGATGCTCTTCAGGACCTGCACCGCCGCGTCCTACGGGCCGATCCGGCGCTACTGCCGCCCACTGCCGTGTCACTGCCGTCGACGGCCGTCGACGCAACCAGGCCCAGCTCCGAGCCACCGGCCCCCGCCACACCGCCCGCCGCCGGGCCACCCTCCGGGTCGCCGGCCACAGCGCCAGCGCGACCGGATGATCCGTCGACCAAGGGGCTGCCGCCGCCCGAAGCTGCGGCCGTGCCGCCGCAGGCCGGCCCCCCACCCGTCAGCTCGCCGCCGCTGTCGACTCACGCCCCGGAGCCGTCCCCGGTGTACGGCCCCCCGCCGGACCTGTCGACCCTGGTGACCGCGCCGCCGCCCCTGGACGGGGCAAAGCGCGCGAGGACGTCGCCGCCGCGCTGGGCGAGCCGGGCTGCCACGATCGTCGGTACGGCACTCGTCCTGCTCTCCGGCGGCTGCCTCACCTGGGTCGTGATCCTCGCGTATGCGGTCTGGCGGCGTAGCTGGCGCCTCGCCATCGCCGGCGTCGGCTACCTGGCCCTGATCACCGTCGAGGTGAACCTGCTCAACGTCGAGGACCCGGAGGCCGAGGTTCCGGGCGTCACCGCGTTCTCGTTCTTCGGCCTGGCGCTGATCACCTGGGTCGTCGGGGCGGTGCACGTGATCCTGCTCAGTCGAGGCCTCTGGGCGGCGATCACCGGCAGCCAGCGGGTGAACGCTGACGATCGGGTCGACGTCGAGCGGCGCGTCCGTCGGGAGCACGCCCGCTACCTGCTGTACCACTACCCGGCGGCGCGCGGTGAGCTGAGCATCGGCCGACCCGACCTGGCCCGGAGCTTCGACGACGGCGGCCTGATCGATGTCAACGCCGTTCCGGAGCAGGTCCTCGCCACGCTGCCCGGCCTGACCGAGCACCAGTGCCGGCAGATCGTGGTGGACCGTTGGATGCGCGGCCCGTACGCCTCGATGGAAGAGTTCGCGGGCCGTTGTCTGCTGCCCCCGAACACCACCGAACCTCTCCGTGAGCTGCTGGTCTTCCTGCCCCCGACGTCGGTGCCCGTTTCGCCGCCACCGGTCGGATCGTGACCGGAACCTCTCGCGCGGACCGGGGCGTGAGCGTCCGGCGCTGGTAGAAATGCCGGGTGGAGACAGCAGAGCGGGCAGCGGTACGGGAACGGGCCGAGGCGGTGCTGCGCCGGCTGGCCGGTGACCACGCCCGGCTGCGCGAGGATCAGTGGCGCGCCATCGAGGCGCTGGTCGTCGACCGGCGGCGGGTGCTCTGCGTCCAGCGCACCGGTTGGGGCAAGTCGGCCGTCTACTTCGTGGCCACCGCCCTGCTCCGGGACCGCGAGCAGGGCCACCAGGCCGGGCCGACCGTCATCGTCTCGCCGCTGCTGGCGTTGATGCGCAACCAGGTCGAGGCCGCCGCGCGGGCCGGCATCCGGGCCCGCACGATCAACTCGGCGAACCTCGACGAGTGGGACGAGATCACCGCCGAGATCCAGACCGGCGCGGTGGACGTGCTGCTGATCAGCCCGGAACGCCTCAACAACCCGGACTTCCGCGACGGCGTCCTGCCGAAGTTGGCCGCGACCACCGGCCTGCTGGTGGTCGACGAGGCGCACTGCGTCTCCGACTGGGGGCACGACTTCCGACCGGACTACCGGCGGCTGCGGACGTTCCTCGCCGAGCTGCCCGAGCGCACCCCCGTGCTGGCGACCACCGCCACCGCCAACGCCCGGGTCACCCAGGACGTCGCCGAGCAACTGGGCGACGCCCTCATCCTGCGCGGCACCCTGGACCGCGAGTCGCTGCGCCTCGGGGTGCTCGATTTGCCCAGCCCGGCGCACCGGCTGGCCTGGCTCGCCGACCACCTGGACCAGCTGCCTGGCTCGGGCATCGTCTACACGCTGACCGTGGCGGCAGCGGGGGAGACGGCCGAGTTCCTGCGCTCCCGGGGCTACCCGGTCGCCTCGTACAGCGGGCAGTCCGACGACGCCGACCGGCGGGCCGCCGAACAGGACCTGCTCGACAACAAGATCAAGGCGTTGGTCGCCACCAGCGCCCTCGGCATGGGCTTCGACAAGCCCGACCTGGGCTTCGTCGTCCACCTCGGCGCGCCACCCTCGCCGATCGCGTACTACCAGCAGGTCGGCCGCGCGGGCCGCGCCGTCGAGCACGCCGAGGTGCTGCTGCTGCCCGGCGTCGAGGACGCCGCGATCTGGCGTTACTTCGCCTCGCTCGCGTTCCCACCGGAGCAGCAGGTCCGGGCCGTGCTGGCCGCCCTGCACACCGACCGCCCGCTCTCCACCCAGGCGCTCGAACCCCTCGTCGACCTGCGCCGGGCCCGGTTGGAGCTGATGCTCAAGGTCCTCGACGTGGACGGCGCGGTCCGCCGGGTGCGCGGTGGTTGGCTCGCCACCGGCGAGCCGTGGGTCTACGACGAGGCCCGGTTGCGCCGCGTCGCCGAGGCGCGCACCGTCGAGCAACAGGCCATGCGGGAGTACGCGACGACGTCCGACTGCCGGATGCGGTATCTACGGGAACGCCTGGACGACACCGAGGCGGTCGACTGCGGCCGATGCGACAGGTGCGCCGACCCACTCTTCGCCGCGGACGTGTCGACGGCCGCGCTCGCCGCCGCGCAGACCTTCCTGGGGCGACCCGGCGTGGAGATCGCGCCGAAGAAGCTCTGGCCGACCGGGCTCGACGCGGTGGGCGTACCCCTCAAGGGCCGGATCGCCCCCGCGGAGCAGGCGCTGCCGGGCCGGGCCGTCGGGCGCCTCTCCGACCTGGGCTGGGGTGGCCGGCTGCGCGCTCTCGTCGGCCCGGAAGCGCTGGACGCGCCGGTGCCCGACGACGTCGCCGGCGCGGTCGTGGAGGTGCTGAAGGCGTGGGCGCACGGCGACTCCCCGTGGCCCCGTCGGCCGGTGGCGGTGGTCGCGGTCGGTTCCCGACGGCGGCCCCGGCTGCTCGGCTCCCTGGCCGAGCGGATCGCCACCGTGGGCCGGCTGCCGCTGCTCGGCGAGGTCACCACGGCCGGCCCCGACGGCCCGACCGGGCCGCGCGGCAACAGCGCCCAACGGGTACGCGCGCTGCACGACACCTTCACCGTGCCGACCGACCTGGCCGACGCCCTGGCCGGGCTGGACGGCCCGGTGCTGCTCGTCGACGACCTGATCGACTCGGGCTGGACGATGACGCTGGTAGCCCGGGCCCTACGCCGGGCCGGCGCGACCGACGTGCTCCCGCTCGCCCTCGCCGTGGCCGGCTGACCCGCTGCCCTCACGCTGATCCTCGGCGCTGCTCGGGTCCGTGCCGCCGTCCGTGCCGGGATCGGGCGCTGTGGCGCGGTCTGCGTCGGCGTCCGTGGCGGGGTCGGGCGCTGCGGCGCGGTCCGTGCCGGGGTCGGGCGCGTTGTCGGGCGCTGCGGCGCGGTCTACGCCGGTCGGGTGGGAAAGTTCCCGGGCGGTGCCGAGTGCGACAGTCGCCACGCTGTCCGGGCGTCGGCCTGGCCCGGCCGGGCGCGGCGGTACCGTGGGCGGCATGACCGACCAGCAGCCCGTCACCCGTGCGCGCACCGTTGCGGGCAGGACCGCTGGCGGCGGGGCCGGCCGGGCGCGGGGCGTCGGCCGTGGCTGACCAGGGCCCCGCCGAGCCGGACCGGAGCACTCTCCGGCTGGCGCTGGTCGTCGGTGGGCTGGTGCTGGCGGTGCTGCTCGGCTTCGGCCTCGGCCGGCTGAACACCACAGGCGCCGCCACCGGCAGCCCGTCGTTGGCCGCCGAGCACACCGACCCACCGGGCGTCGCGCCGCACAACCACGGCAGTGCCACGGCCACCGATCAGGGCGCGGCCACCGAGCCGGGCGGTCTGGCGGTCAGCTCGGCCGGGTTCACCCTGGCGCCCCTGGCCACCGAGTTCGCGGCGGGTCGCCCCGGTCAGCTCCGCTTCCAGGTGCGCGACGCGCAACGTCGGCCGGTGGCCCGGTTCGCCATCGTGCACGACAAGCCGATGCACCTCATCGTCGTCCGGCGGGACCTGACCGGTTACCAGCATCTGCACCCGACCATGGCGGCGGACGGCACCTGGTCGGTGCCGTTGACCCTCGGGCAGCCCGGCCTCTGGCGCGCGTACGCCGATTTCACAGTGGTCGCCGACAACGGCGCGCAGACCGCGGTGACCCTCGGCACGGACCTGGTGGCGCCCGGCGACTACCGGCCCCGTCCACTGCCGGCGCCGGCCACCTCGACGACCGTGGACGGCTTCACCGTCGGCTACCAGGGCACTCCGCAGGCCGGGGCGACAGTGCCGCTGACCTTCCGGGTCGACGGTGCTGGCGGCGCAGCCCCGCTGGAGCGGTACCTCGGGGCGTACGGGCACCTGGTGGCGTTGCGTGAGGGCGACCTCGGCTATCTGCACGTGCACCCGGAGACCGAGCTGGTGGACGGTCAGATCAAGTTCTGGTTGACCACCCCCGGCCCGGGCCGCTACCGCCTCTACCTCGACTTCCAGGTGAACGCCGAAGTCCGAACCGCCGAGTTCACCCTGACCGTCCCCTAGGCCGCGGCCCTCACCCTGACCCTGACACGGTGATCATGAAGTTGTTGCCTCTCGGGAGGCGTCAACGCCGGGATGAGCGTCGTCCATCTGTCGAGGGACCCCGCGATTACGGCCGCTGGCGGAAGCTGATGCGCATCAGCCGGCTTTCGGCCCAATCTTCGAGCCGTGTCGGCCGGATGGTCCCGGGGTCGTGGGGCTGATTGAGATCCGCGACGATTTCCGCCAGCACGGCATGACGTCTGGGGTGCTCATGCGGTCTCGTTCTGGAGAGCGGGGCCGAGGAGGAGCCCACCGTCGATGACGTACTCCGAACCGGTGATGAACGACGCGTCCGATGACGTGAGGAAGAGGAGAAGACGGGTGACGTCGGTCGGCTCGCCGAGGCGGGGGATGGCGAACGGCTCGGGTGAGTAGAAGTCGGCGATTGCCGTGGTGGCGCCAGCCGCTGGTTCAAGGATGAAGGACGTCGCGATCACGCCGGGGTGGATGGTGTTCACACGGATGTGGTCGCGGCCGAGTTCGAGCGCTGCCGTTCGGGTGAGTCCTCGTACGGCCCACTTGCTGGCGACGTAGGGCGCGTAGTGAGCCGTGCCGCCCAGGCCCATGGTCGAGGCGATGTTGACGATGGCTCCCCCTGCGGCGCGGCGCAGAGCCGGGGTGGCGACCTTGATGCCGAGGAAGGTCCCCGTGAGGTTGATGTCGAGGATGCGTGACCACGTGGCCTGCTCCGTGTTCTCGATCGGCGCCGGCGGGTTCTGGACACCCGCATTGTTGACAAGCACGTTCAGGGCGCCGAAGGCGCTTTCGGCGGCCAGCACAGCGGCGGACCACGAGGTCTCGTCGGTGACGTCGAGGCGGGTGAAGCGAGCACGGGGCCCGAGTTCGTCGGCGAGAGCGGCGCCGCGTTCGGCGTCGATGCCGCCGATCACCACGTTCGCTCCCTCTGCGTGAAAGGCCCGTACGTGGCTCGAGCCCTGGCCGCCGGTCCCACCGGTCACGAGCACGGTCTGGTTGTCGAAGCGGTTCATCAGATGTTCCTTCGGCACGGGGGGGTGTCCGACCGGGATCATCGGCGATGAATGCCGGCCGATGGTGAGCCGAGCGACTCACCATTGCCTCGACGCTACGCCGGCGGCAGTGGTGAGTCAAGCCACTCACCTCGTATGCTCGGTCCATGAGCAGGGTCGTGACGACGTACCACCAGCGCGTCGCCCAGGAGAAGCGTGCGCTGATCGTGGCGGCCGCGACCGCACTGTTCCTCGAGTCGGGCTACGACCGGACGTCGCTGGCGCTGATAGCGGAGCGCTCGGGCGTTTCGCGGGCCACCCTCTTCAAGCAGTTTCCGAGCAAGGCTGCCCTGTTCGACGCCATCGTCACCGAGTCCTGGTCAACCGCTGACGAGGGGGAGACTCCGCCGGCCGGCAACATCGTTGACGGGCTCGGCACCATCGGTCGCCGTTACGCCGAGCTGTTGAGCCGACCCCAGATGACCGACCTGTTCCGGATCGTCATCGCCGAGCTGCCACGGTTCCCCGAACTCGCCCACGCGCAGTTCTCGCACGGGAAGATGCCCTACTTCGAATCCGTACGCGGCTACCTCCTGGCGGAGCACGAGGCGGGCACGGTGCGGATTGAGGACGTGGACGTCGCCGCCACCCAGTTCCTGGGCATGATCTCCAACTACGTCTTCTGGCCGAAACTCCTCGTGCCCGGCTGGGGGGTGAGCGCCGTGCGCATCGCGCAGGTGGTGGACGAGGCCGTCAGGACCATCGCCGCCCGGTACGGCGTGACCGGCGCATCGGGCGAATGACGCTCCCGGCGCCTTTCGTCAACGGTCAACCGCTACCAGATCGGCAGGACACGCCCTAGCCGGCTCGGCGGATGGGGCGGCGAGCCAGGTAGCGGAGCAGGTCGCGGATGTGGTGCTTCTCCTCGGCGGGGACCGTGGGGTCGGCCAGTCGGTCCAGGATGGCCCGGACGTCGGCCTCGACCGGGCCGTCGTCGTGGCGTCGGCGGGGCGCGGGGCCGGCGTCGGGCAGCCCGAGCGCGCGGAACGCGGCGGCGACCGGCAGATCCAGTGCGGCGCAGAAGCCGCGCACCTTGGCCAACTCGGGATAGTCCTGCCAGTCACCGGCCAGCCAGCGGAAGACGGTGGAGCGACCCACGCCCGTGTGCGAGGCAAGATCAGTCACGGTCCAGCCACGTTCGTCGCGGGCGTCATCGATGGCGCGCCTGACGAAGCGGGCGAAGGCCATCTGCGGTGATACGTCGGCGGATCCCATCCCTGTGTGTCTTCCCCTCCCACCGGAGCACCGGGACGATGCGCCTTCCGAGGGTAGTACGCCAGGGGCCGGAAACAATTGACTGACCGCACAAACTGTCCCGTGGACGAGACTTTCTCCGGAAGCGTGTGTGCAGAACGAAAATTGCATCGAGCGATCTTCATCATTCTTCCACTAAGCTCGGTGCCCGTCCCGACATCGGGTCTGTCGCCTGCCGCCTCCGACCGGACCATCGCCGAGGAGCACCATGGCCGAATCGAGCCGCCCCCAGCCGTACCAGCCCGGTGCGGTGAGCCTCTTCTTCGTCGCCAAGGCCGGCGTCTTCGCCGCCGCGTTCTGGATCTGGTTACTGGTCCTGGTGCTCCGCACCGACTCCGCGACCGGTCTCCAGGTGCTGGCCGCCACCGGCACCATCACCACCACGCTCGTCGCGGTCCTGCTCGGCGCCCGGATGGCGTTGCAACACAACGCCGCCATCCGGCACGCCGAGGTGAAGAAGCTGCTGGTCGACATCTCCTGGAACGCCTTCGCGGCGGCCGGCAACGCCGAGACCGGGGGCAAGGTCGTACCATTCCCGACCGCACCGGGCGACGGTGAGTGGGCCGCCCAGCGGCCCGCCGCCGACCGGGTGTCGGTCGTCGATCGTGGTGCCAGCGAGCGCAACGGTGGCCGGGACCGCCGACGCCAGCCGCCCAGGAGCTAGGAGACGGGCGTCTCTCCGACGGCCAGCAGGGTCTCCAGCCGGGGAGTGACCTGCCACTGGTCCACCAGCTCGCGGTACTCCGCGCGCTGTGGCTCGGTCGCCTCGGCACCGGTACGACGGGCGCGGATCAGCAGGTTGCGCGGGGTGTGCTGCGAATCCACGAACTCCACCACCTCGGTCCGGTACCCGTGCACCCGCAGCAGCCCGGCGCGCAGCGCGTCGGTGAGCACGTCGGCGAAGCGCTCGCGCAGGATGCCCTGCCGGGTCAGCAGCTCGTACGGGGCCGGGGCGGGATGGGCGCGGAGCTGCTTCGCCAGATCGTGGTGGCAGCACGGCGCGGCCAGCACCCAGCGGGCCTCCCAGCGCACCGCCCGGGCCAGCGCCTCGTCGGTGGCGGTGTCGCAGGCGTGCAGCGCCAGCACCAGGTCGGGGGCGGGGTCGACGACGGCGTCGGCGATCGTCCCGGCCACGAAGCTGACCTGGTCGGCCCAGCCCAGCCGCTGCGCCAGCTCGGTGTTGCGTCGCCGCTGGTCCTCCCGGACGTCCACGCCGACCAGCTGGACGTCGAGCCCCCGACTCGTCAGGTAGCGGTACGCGGCGAACGTCAGGTAGGCGTTGCCGCAGCCCAGGTCGACCACCCGTAGCGGACCGGTCAGGTCGTCGGGCAGGGTCGCGGCCAGGGCCCGCAGGAACGCGTCCACCTGGCGGCGCTTGGCCGCCGAACCGCCGATCTCGGCGAAGATCGGGTCGCCGGGGTCGAGCAGGTATTCCTTCGTCCGGTCGTTGCCGGTGGGCGTCGCCGCCGGACGGGACGTCGCGGCCCGGTGCACCTGCGCCTCGCCGGACTTGGTCACCCGCAGTTGGAGGGTCGCGTCGGCCGTCTCGACGTGCCAGTTGCCGAACGGCTCGGCGAGCAGTTCGTCGATCGCCGCAGCGGCCTCCGGACCGGAGGCGAGATTGCGGGTGTAGGGGCGCGCACCGTCGGACGTGGTGATCTGCATCCGGGGCCCGGCCTTGAGCCGCACCGGCCGCAGCTCGGCCCGCTCAACGGTGGGGCGGCGACCGCGTCGACGTCCGGCGGCGACCGCCCGGGTCAGCGCGGGGTCGAGCAGCAGCGCCCGAACCTCGGTCAGGGCGGCGTCCAGTGGTTGCGGCATCGTTCCATCTTCGGCAGGTGGGGTGGGAGAAGGGAACATCCCCCGCGCCGCGCGAGGCGGTGCGGGGGATGTCAGGTGTGGCTGGTGGTCAGTCCGCGGTCGCCTCGGCCGGCGTGTCCGCACCGGAACCGCCACCACGGCGACGGCGTCGGCGGCGCGGCTTGGACGCCTCACCCTCGGACGCGGTGGCCGGCTCGGAGGGGCCGGCGTCGGCGGAGATCACCGCGGTCGCCTCGGCCGCGACCGCCTCGCCGGCCCGGCGACGACGCCGGCGGCGGGGGGTACGGGTGCCTTCGTCCGCGGCGTCGGCCCCGGGTGCCTCGGCGACGGCCGGCGTGCCGGCGTCGGAGCGGTCGCGGCGGCCATCGCCCCGACCACGGCGCTCGCCGCGACCCTCCCCACGGCTCTCGCCGCGTCGGGGGCCCCGACCACCGCTGTCGCCCCGGCGGGAGCGGGTCGTCCCACCCAGATCCTCTTCGATCTCGGCGGACAGCCCGGCCCGGGTGCGCTCGGCCGTGGGCAGCGTGCCGCTGACCTCGGTGGAGATGTGCAGGTCAGTGTAGAGGTGCGGCGACGTGTGGTACGTCTCCGGCGGCTCCGGCATCTCCAGACCGAGGGTCTTGTCGATGATCCGCCAGCGCGGCATGTCGTCCCAGTCGACGAAGGTCACCGCGACACCCGTCGCGCCGGCCCGGCCGGTACGACCGATCCGGTGGGTGTAGGTGTCCTGGTCTTCCGGACAGTCGTAGTTGATGACGTGGGTGACGCCGGTGACGTCCAGCCCACGGGCCGCCACGTCGGTGGCGACCAGAATGTCGATCTTGCCGGCCCGGAAGGCCCGCAGCGCCCGCTCACGGGCGCCCTGGCCGAGGTCACCGTGCACCGCGGCGACCGCGAACCCGCGGAAGTCGAGATCCTCGGCGACCCGGTCGGCGGCCCGCTTGGTACGCGTGAAGATCATGGTCAGCCCACGCCCCTCCGCCTGGAGGATGCGCGCCACCACCTCGACCTTGTTCATCGAGTGGGTGCGGTAGACCAACTGCTGCGTCTGCGGCGACGGGCCGGTGTCGGCGGTGTGCCCGGCGTGGATCGTCATCGGCTGGCGCAGGAAGCGTCGCGACAGGGTGACGATCGGGTCCGGCATGGTGGCCGAGAAGAGCATCGTCTGCCGGTCTTCCGGAAGCATCGCCAGGATCTTCTCGACGTCGTCGAGGAAGCCCAGGTCGAGCATCCGGTCGGCCTCGTCGAGGACGAGTGCGTGCACCCGGTCGAGCCGGAGGTGCTTCTGCTTCTGCAGGTCCATCAGTCGGCCGGGCGTGCCCACCAGGATCTCGACGCCCTTGCGCAGCGCGTCGATCTGCGGCTCGTACGCCACGCCGCCGTAGATCGGCAGCACCCGGACGCCACGCGTCCGGCCTGCGGCGGCCAGATCCTTGGCGACCTGGATGCCCAGCTCACGGGTGGGGACGACGACCAGCGCCTGGGGGACGCCGTCGCTGCCCTCGCCCGGGGCGAAGACCCGGTCGAGCAGCGGTACGCCGAAGCCGAGGGTCTTGCCGGTGCCGGTGGGCGCCTGGCCGATCAGGTCGACGCCGCGCAGCGCGATCGGGATCGCGTACTCCTGGATGGCGAAGGCGCGGGTGATGCCGGCCGAGGCCAGGGCCTCGACGGTCTCGGCGCGGGCGCCGAGTGCGGCGAACGTGGGGGCCTCCGGTCGAACCGGGGCGGTGGGGGCCAGTTCCTGGCCGTCCAGCAAATCTTGAGTCAGGTCGCTCATGTGGATGTGGGGGTGCCCTCTCGTGGGTGCGCCCGTCATGTCCTCAGGGCGCGTTCGGTATGACGCGGGCCACACGGTCGGCGGCAGATTGCCGAGCCGGACCGGGCCGCACGCGCGCCGCGGGCTGAGCTTCGATCAGATCGGCGCCCACGGCAACTGCTCCATGTTACCTGAACAGGCATGCCCCCGTCCCGATTCCCGGTCGGCCACTCGCCACGCGGGGCAAGTAAATGTGACCTACGCCACACTATTGCGCCGTTCACCCCGTCGACCTTGACCGTGGAGTTGGGCTGGGGTGCGAAGTGCGCGGGACACGCGCGAGGGCCGGTACGCGATAGCCTGCCGCTCGTGTCCGCCTCCGGTTCCGCGTACGCCGACCTGCTGGGTCTGGTCGCCTTCGGTGAGCTGCTCGCCTTCGAGCGGATGGCGGGCGATGCCCGGCTCGCTCCTGACCTGCGCCGCCGAGCCGCACTGAACGAGATGGCCGCGGCCGAGATCGCCAACTACCGGCGCCTCGCCGACCGGCTCACCGCGCTGGGCGTACCGCCGGAGGATGCGATGGCGCCCTATGTCGAGCCGTTGCAGGCGTACCACGATTCGACCGAGCCACGGGACTGGGCGGAAGTGGTCACTAAGGCGTACGTGGGCGACGCGATCACCGACGACTTCGTTCGCGAGATCGCCGATGCGCTGGAGGAACCGGACCGGGCGCTGGTGCTGGACGTCCTGCACGACTCCCGGTACGCGGACTTCGCCGCGGCGGAGATCCGGGTGGCCGTCGCCGACGACCCCCGGGTGGCCGGTCGGCTCTCGATGTGGGCCCGGCGGCTGGTCGGCGAGGCGTTGTCCCAGGCTGGCCGCGTCGCCGCCGAGCGGGCCACCCTCACCGCGCTGATCGCACGCGACGGCCGGGTCGACGTGCCGGGGCTGTTCGGCAGGCTCACCACCGCGCACACCGCGCGGATGGCCGCCGCCGGGCTGAACAACTGACCACCCGGGTGGGTCGGCCGGTGCCGGCCTGCGGCAGGTGGGCCGAGTGCCGACCTGCCGCGATGGCCGGACCGGTCAGCGGACGGTGAACCCGACCGCCCGGGACGACGCCTCGGCGATCTCGACGTAGGCGACCTTCTCGATCGGAACGATGACCCGCCGGCCCTTCTCGTCGGTCAGGGAGAGCGTGCCGCCGTTGCCGGCGAAGGCGTCGGTCACGATCTGCTCGATCTCGGCCGGCGACTGCGCGCTGTCCAGTACCAGCTCGCGCGGCGCGTACTGCACGCCGATCTTGACCTCCACTGTGCCTCCTCAACTGGGGCGAAAGAACCGCCCTGCGAAGGCTATCCGATCACGGGGTCGGCGGTCAGGCTGACTCACCTTGCAGCGGGAAGCTCGCGATGCCCCGCCACGACAGCGCGGCCACCAACGCCTCGGCCTCGGCCTTCGGCACCTGCCGGCCGCCGGCGAGCCAGAACTGCGCGGCAGTCTCCGCCGCGCCGACCAGCCCGGAGGCGAGCAGCTCGGCGTGCGCCCGGCTCACGCCGGTGTCGGAGATGATGGTGTCGGTGATCGCCGCGATGCAGCCCTGCTCGACCCGCTCCACCCGTTGCCGCACGGCCGGGTCGTTGCGCAGATCCGACTCGAAGACGAGCCGGAACGCTTCGCTCTCGTGGTCGACGAAGTCGAAGTACGCCCGTACCGACGCGCTGACCCGTTCCTTGTTGTCGCTGGTACCGCGCATCGCGTCCTGCACCTGAGCGACGATGGCGTCACAGTGCGTGTCGAGCAGCGCCAGGTAGAGATCCATCTTTCCGGGAAAGTGTTGGTAGAGCACGGGCTTCGAGACCCCGGCCCGCTCGGCGATGTCGTCCATCGCGGCGGCGTGGTAGCCCTGCGCGACGAACACCTCCTGCGCCGCAGCGAGAAGCTGCTTACGACGCGCGGAGCGGGGCAGGCGGGTGGGCCGGCCAGCGGTCTGTGCACCGTTCCCCGCAGCGGTCATGGGATCCTCCGAGTTCTCCGTACGAGCCGGCATTTTCCCCCCAGACCGGGCGAGGCCCGTGACCTCGGTCGTGGAAATGGCCCGCCGCTGTAACTTATCGCCACTCTCGGCACACGGTAGCCTCAGCGGGGGCGACCAAGGAGCGCGCGGTGAGTGAAACAGGGCAACCCGGAGCCGCCACCCCGGGAGAGCACGGTGACGGAGCGGGTCAGCACGACGACCCGAACCGTTCCGTCAGTGGGTGGGCACCTCCGGCGGGTGGGTGGCCCCGAGCCGCCGACCGCGAGGACGCCCGGGATGAGGCGCCGCGCTGGCAGCCCGACCCCGCGTCGGGCTGGCGGACCTCCTCGACACGGCACGGCGATCTGCCATCGCCGCTGGTCGGGCGGTCGGGCGACCCCGAGCCGCCGGCCCGCACCAACGGCCACCACGTCAACGGCGCGCACCACCCGGACGACGTCAACGGCGTCCACCACCCCGGTCTCGAACCGCCCGCGGCACGCGCCACGCCGGTGAGCGCCCCGCCCGGGCTGCCCGCCGAGGGTCGCCCCGGGGCGGCCAGCGACCGGCTCGTGGTGCCCGCCCAACGTCCCGCACCGCCAGCGGAGCAGGGTGCCGTCGAGCCCGACCCGGGCCCCGCCCCACACTCCACGGTCGATCCGGCTGCCGCGCACCGTGCCCGTTGGGCCGAGCCCGGGTTGCCCACCTCGGCCCCGCCGGCCGTCCAGGTGCCGCCCGTCGGCACCGCGGCGTCGGGTTTCGAGGTGCCGCCCGGTTTCCACGCGCCGACCGGCGAGCGGCTGGCCGCCGACGAGAGTCCGACCGCGCCACGCGACTGGAGGGACCCGCTCGCACCCGAGCCCGCGACCTCGGGACGCACCCCGGGCCCGGTCGCGTCCGCCGGCGAGGGCGAGCCCGGTCGCGCTTCCGAGGGTTCCCGGCCGGCAGAGACGCATCGCACCGGAGAGGCGCATCGCACCGGGGACGTGCACCGTCCCGGCGAAACGCACCGGGCCGGGGAGTCGTCGGCCATCGAGCCCGACTGGTCGGGGCCGAGCTGGAACCGCCCGAGCTGGGGTGGCGGGTGGGCCCCGCCCTGGTCCCGCCAGGACGACGAGCCGGCTGGCCCGACAGCACGGGACGAGTCGGCGCCGGACTGGGTCGGCGAACCCCACCAGCCGTACGAGCCGGTGCGCGCCGAGGTGCCCCGCCCGTACGAGCCGGTGCGCGCCGATCCGCCCCGGGCGTACGAACCCGGCCGGGGCGAATCCGAGTCCACCCCGGAACGCCCCGCCAAACCGACCAGTGCACCACCCGCTGACCGTCCGTCGTGGGCAGGTGGCGCGACGCCGACCAGTGGCCCGCCCGCTGACCGTCCGTCGTGGGCGGGTGGCGCGGCGCCGACCAGTGGCCCGCCGGCCGACCGTCCGTCGTGGGCGGGTGGCGCGGCGCCGACCAGTGGTCCGCCGGCCGACCGTCCGTCCTGGGCGGGGTCCGGGACGACCGGCGGATCCCGGCCCGACCGTCCGTCCTGGGCTGGCGGGGCCGATCCCGACCCCACCAGCGCGTCGCCCGCACGGCCCTCCTGGGCCGGGGGGTCCGATCCGACGCCGACCAGCGTGCCGCCGGTACGGCCGTCCTGGGCCGGCGGGTCCGAGGCGGCGACCAGCGTGCCCCCGGTACGACCGTCCTGGGCCGGTGGGTCCGAACCGCCCGCGACCAGCGCGGCGTCGACGCGACCGTCCTGGGCCGCCGGTGCCGATCCGGCACCGGCCAGCTCCGCGCCGACGCGGCCCTCCTGGGCCTCCAGCCCGGCACCGGCCGACCCCGCACCGGCCGAGGCGATACCTCCGGCACCCGCCGGCCCACCTCCGGCTCCGGCCGGGCCACCTCCCACGCTGACCGACACGCCTCCGGCTCCGGCAGGCCCCTCGCTGGTCGCCGAACGCTCGTCGTGGACCGGCGGTTCGCCGACGGCGAGCAGTTCCCGGGCCGAGCGGCCGGACTGGTCCGAGGGCCGGCTCCCGGCCACCCCGGTCGAGCGCCCGTCGTGGCCGGCCAGCCGGTCGGCCAGCGCTGGCGGGGGCGATGGAGGCGAGACGCCCGGCCGGTCCCGGCCCGACGTCCGACCGACCGCACCCTTCCGGCTCCGGCCGGCGACACCCGAGCCCGGCCCGTCACCCGTCGAGCCGCCCCCACCGGCCGCGCCGGTCAACGGCCTGCCATCGACTGACGCCACCCCGTCCTCCACCGCAGCGGTCCCGCCCACCGCCACCAAGGGTTCCGGCCGCCGCGATCAGCCCGCACCGGCGTCCGCCTCCGCCTACGCGGCGCGCCGATCCGCACCCGACCCGACGTCGCCGGCCGACGATGGTCGGCCGTCGGCTGCGAGCGCGGTGGTGCTGCCGCAGCGCGTCCCCGCGGAACCGGACGTGCCCGTCGTGCCGGAGCCGCCAGCCGTGGAGCCACCCGCCGAAACCCCGGAACTCGCCCGCATCGCCACTCACCTGCGCCGGGACGACGAGCCAGCGCCCCTGCGCGAGCGCCCCGAGGGGTTCGATGTCAACGCCATCCTGGACGCCGTCCGGGAGGTGGCCGGGGTCCGCGACGCGGCCCTGCGCCGTACGCCGGCGGGAGCGCACAGCCTGCGACTGGACCTTGCCGACGGCGCCGACCCGGCCGAGGTGAGCCGGCAGGTGGCCCGACTGCTCCAGGAGCGGATGGGGTTGGCCGCGGCCCCGCAGAACGTGCCCGGCCTGCCCAGCACGCCACCACCACCGGTTCGCCGTCGCGCGGCCGAGCCCGCCGAGCGGCGTACCCCGGAGACCCGGAACGCGGCTTCGCGCGATCCCGGCGAGGTTCGGTCGGCCGAGTCGCCGACGGTCGCCCGCCCGTCCGGCGGCCGGGTCGAACCCCCGCCGGCCGGCCCGGAGCAGCGGACCGGCACGGACCCGACGCGCCGCCGCCGATCGAACGCTCCGCACCGGGGGCGCGCCACGGTGGAGGAGCCCGGGTCGGTCTCGTCCGCGCCGACCGGCGCCGCGACCGGTAGCCCGGCGACGCTGGGCACGTCGTACTCCGGTGGTCAGGTGACCACGACGGAGTCGGCGCCGTCCCGGCCGCTGGAGACCGGCGGCACGCCGGGGCCCCGAGTGGTGATCGACCACGTGCAGGTCAGCACCTTCGGCCTGGACGCGAACGTGGAGGTCCGGCTGCTGGCCGGGGGCGACAGCGCCTCCGGGTACGCCACCGGGCCGGCGGTGGACGGCTACGTGTTGCGGCTCTGCGCGGTGGCGGCGGCGGCCGCTGTGGACGAGTTGCTGCGCGGTGCCGAGAACGCCGAGCGTGGGCGCTGTTTCGTCGAACACGCGGCCGTGGTGCCGTTCGGCAATTGCGAGGTGGCCACCGTGGTGGCGCTGCTGGTCTGCGAGGGCTGGGTCGAGCAGCTCGCCGGGTCGGCCCTGGTCGCGGGTGATCCGCGTCAGGCGGTGGTCCGGGCGACGCTGGCGGCGGTCAACCGTCGGCTGGAGGCGCTGCTGTCCTGAGTGGTTCGAGGCAGACTGGAGCAATGAGACGCGCCACCCTCTGGCCGGACCACCTGCTCCCCGACGACCGCGTTCCACCGCCGTGGCCGGGCCGGGAAGTCCGCCTCGGCGGCCGGGTCACGTACGTCCGGGACACCCCGGCCACGGCCGCCGGGGCGGAGCCGGCGCTGTACGTGCACGGGTTGGGCGGGTCGTCGCAGAACTGGACCGACCTGGCCGGGCTGCTCGCCGACCGGCTGGACGGTCAGGCCATCGACCTGCCCGGCTTCGGCCGTAGCGAGCCGGGCCCGAGCTACACGATTCCGGCCTTCGCGGATCTGGTCGTCCGCTGGATCGAGCAATCCGGTCGAGGGCCGGTGCACCTGTTCGGCAACTCGCTGGGTGGCGCGGTCGCGGTCCAGGTCGCCGGGCTCCGGCCGGATCTGGTCCGCACCCTCACCCTGATCTCCCCGGCGCTGCCGTTCCTGGATTTCCGGCGCTCGTTGCAGGGGCGGATGCTGCCGGTGCTCGCCATTCCCCGAGGTGAGCGGCTGGTCGCCCGGCACCTGACCCAGCTTGCTCCCGAGGTGATGGCCCAGCAGGTACTGGAGGCGTGCGTCGCCGACCTCAGCCGGATCTGCGATCAGCGTCGGGCCGAGGCGCTGGAGGAGATCCGGGTGCGGTACGAGGCCGAGCACTACGCCGCCGCGTACGTCCGGACGTTCCGTGGGCTGGTCTCCAGCTTCCTGCGGGCGTACCTGCCGGGGCCGGGGTCGCTGTGGCGCCTCGCCGAGGCGGTACGCGCACCGACCCTGGTGGTGGGCGGTCTGCAGGACCGTCTGGTCGACGTGCGGGTCGCGCCGCAGACCGCCCGCGTCATTCCGGACAGCCGATTGATGATGCTCAAGGGCGTCGGCCATGTGGCGCAGTTGGAGGTTCCCCGGCTGGTTGCCCGCGCGGTGGTCGGCCTGCTCGCCGAAACGGAGGACGCCGCGGGGCGGTCTGATCTGGCAGGCTGACCTGGATGCCCAGCTCAGCCCGCCATCCTGCTCGCCGTCGGCGACGTTTCGCGCTGTTCGCCCAACTGGTGGCGGTGGTGGTGGCCGTCGGTGCGGCGGTGACCGTGATCGCCGAGGGGCCGGGTGGGCATCCCGGCGCTGATCGGTTGGCCGCCGAGGAGATCGGCGCGCCGCTGCCGCCGCCGCTGGTGGCCGGGCCGTTGCCGCCCGACCCCTCGCCCTCTGCCGCGGTTCCGTCCAGCCCGCCACCGGTGTTGCGGGTGCCCGGCGCGGTTCCGAGCGCCGGCACTGGCGGGTTCGGCTACGACGCCCGTTCCGGCCCGGTGCTGGGTCGGGCGGGTGAGCTGCGGCGTTACCGGGTCGCTGTGGAGTCGGGCAGCGCCGAGGACGTCACCGAGTTCGCCCAGGCTGTTGAGGTGGCGCTCGCCGGGCCGGGCAGTTGGGTCGACAGCGGCAGGTTGCGGCTACAGCAGGTGCCGGGAGCTGCGCCTCGGGACTTCACCGTCTACCTGGCCACCGCCCGGACGGCGGGTCGGATGTGCGCGAAGGGTGGGGTGGACATCCGGATCGGCGGTCGCCCGTACACGTCCTGTCGGGCACCCGGCCAGGTGATCATCAATCTGGATCGGTGGCGGTTGTCAGTGCCGCACTTCGTCTCGGCCGGCGTGCCGTTGGCGGTCTACCGGACGTACGTGGTCAACCACGAGGTGGGTCACCAGCTCGGGCATCGGCACGAGCGCTGCCCCGGTGCGGGCCGGCCGGCGCCGGTGATGATGCAGCAGACGCTGTTCCTCAACGGCTGCCGGGTCAACCCGTGGCCGTACCTGAACGGGCGTCGACACACCGGTCCCGCCCTGTGAGGTGATCTGCCCGACACGCCGATCAGTGACCCCTCCATCAGGCGTCTTGCGGCAATAGCGATAAAAACGGAGAAATGCCCGAATAATCTGGCAGCCTTGATCGTATGACGCCGTCGTCCCCTTACGGCCCGCCCCGGCCGCCCGAGCCCTGTTCGGCGTTGCGGGGTGTGCGTCCCGCGTTCGTCCGAATGCATCGGCGTCGTCGTCGCAGCATGCTGCTCGGCCTGCTGGTGCTCGCGACCGCCATCGGGGTGACGGTGAGTCGGAGCGGCGAGCCGTCGGCCGATCCTCCGGCCACCGCGCAGGGCGGAATGGGCCACGGAGGCGGGGTCGCCGCGCACCCGGCGCCCACCGGGTATCCGTCGGTGGGAGCGGGACGCTTCACGGCAGCCGACGGCGAGACAGCCGTGCACGGCACGGACGGGCCGCTGCACCGATACCGGGTCGTCGTCGAACGCGGTGCCGGCCAGGACGCCGACGTGTTCGCCGCCAGGGTGGACGAGGTGCTGGCCGACCCGCGCAGTTGGATCGCGTCCGATGAGCTGCGGGTGCAACGGGTGGCCGACGCCGGGGAGGCCGACTTCACCATCTACCTGGCCACCCCGGTCACGTCGGAGCGGATGTGCGCCGAGGGCGGGTTGACCACCGAGGGCTACACCTCCTGTCGCCTGCCCGGTCAGGTGATCATCAACCTGGCCCGCTGGATGGAGGCGGTCCCCGACTACGGCGCTTCGCTGGACACCTACCGGACCTATGTCATCAACCACGAGGTGGGCCACGAGTTCGGCGAGGAGCACGAGGCGTGCCCCGGCCCGGGGGAGCCCGCCCCGGTGATGCAGCAGCAGACGTACGGGCTGCAGGGCTGCGTCGCCAACGCCTGGCCGTACCTCGACGGTCGTCGCTACGCGGGGGACATCGTCCCCTGATCTGCCGGCTCGTCGGTTATTCCCGCTCCCGCATACCGGACCACGTGTCGTCCCTCATGGCCGAGGGGGGCTCCCGCGAGCAACAATGGCGCGGTTCACACCGCCGATCCCGGGGAGTCCACCGTGTCGTTGCCCCCGCTCGTCGAGCCCGCCGCCGAGCTGACCGTAGACGAGATCCGCCGCTACTCACGTCACTTGATCATCCCGGACGTCGGGGTGACCGGCCAGAAGCGGCTGAAGAACGCCCGGGTGCTCTGTGTCGGCGCCGGTGGCCTCGGGTCGCCCGCCCTGTTGTACCTCGCCGCGGCCGGGGTCGGCACGCTCGGGATCATCGACTTCGACACCGTCGACGAGTCGAACCTCCAGCGCCAGGTCATCCACGGCGTCTCCGACATCGGCCGGTCCAAGGCCGAGTCCGCCGCCGCGTCGATCCGCGAGATCAACCCCCTGGTCAACGTGGAGATCCACAACACCGCGCTGGACCGCGAGAACGTCCGCGAGATCTTCGCCCAGTACGACCTGATCGTCGACGGCACCGACAACTTCGCCACCCGCTACATGGTGAACGACGCGGCGGTGCTGCTGGGTAAGCCGTACGTCTGGGGCTCGATCTACCGCTTCGACGGCCAGGCGTCGGTGTTCTGGGCCGAGCACGGCCCCTGCTACCGCTGCCTCTACCCGGAGCCGCCGCCGCCCGGCATGGTCCCCTCCTGCGCCGAGGGTGGCGTGCTCGGGGTGCTCTGCGCGTCGATCGGTTCGATCCAGGTGAACGAGGCGATCAAGCTGCTCACCGGCATCGGTGAGCCGCTGGTCGGCCGCCTGATGGTCTACGACGCCCTGGAGATGGAATACCGCAAGATCAAGGTTCGCAAGGACCCGAACTGCGCGCTCTGCGGCGACAACCCGACGGTCACCGACCTGCTGGAAGACTACGAGGACTTCTGCGGCGCGGTCTCCGAGGAGGCCCAGGAGGCGACGCTCGACTCGACCATCACCGCCCTGGAGCTCAAGGAGTGGCAGGACGCCGGCAAGGACATCTTCCTCGTCGACGTACGCGAGCCGGCCGAGTACGAGATCGTCCAGATCCCCGGCGCCACCCTCATCCCCAAGGGCGACATCATCTCCGGTGAGGCCCTCGCGAAGCTGCCGCAGGACCGGCAGATCGTGCTGCACTGCAAGTCCGGCGTCCGCTCGGCGGAGGCGCTCGCCGCGCTCAAGGCGGCCGGGTTCAAGGATGCCGTGCACGTGCAGGGCGGCGTGCTCTCCTGGATCAAGCAGATCGACCCGTCGCTGCCCGCGTACTGACCGATCGAGCCGGGGTGGCCCACGCGGCCGCCCCGGCGAATCGACGCAGATGACGCCGAGCGGCCGTCCGGCCGGAGCGACGCAGCCATTCCGGGCTGGCCGATTCTCCGAGGCGGCATCGCGTCTGCGCAGGTAGCGTCTCCGCCGTGGTCGACTTGGAAGCTGCGATCGGGTTCGTCGTGGCGCACGGCGATGCGGTGGAACGCGCCCGCCTCTCCTGGCTCCGCAACGGCACCGCCGTGCCCGCCGAGTTGCTGGAGACGGCCGAGGTCGGCCAGTCACCGGACGGCGGTTGGCCGGCCACCTGGGGCGGCGAGGTCGCCTCGATCGACGCCACCTGCTTCCGGCTCGTCGAGCTGGACGACCTGGGAGCGCTCGGCCGTCCCGCCGCCCGCCGTGCCCTGGACTGGCTGGCATCCCGGCAGCAGGCCGACGGCGGTTGGGAAGAGGACGCGTCGCTGACCGACTCGGCACCGGAGTGGGCCCGTCCCGGCGACCCGGAGGCCGGGTTCCTCGTGTCGGCCAACGCCGGCTTCTGGCTCACCGTCGCGGGCCTGGACGCCCGGGCCTCGGGTCCGCTCGACCATCGGGTCGGTGGGGCGTACGCCGGGGTGGTGCAGGCGGCGGCCCACTCGCTCGCCGCGCGGCTGCGCCCGGACGGTAGCTGGCCGTCGTACCTCGCCGCCGGCTGGCTGAGCGCGGCCGTGCTGCACCGGCAGGAGATGTTCCAGGAGTCCGCCCGGATCCAGGTGGTGCTCGCCGAGCGGATGCCGAAGATGTCCCCCGGGGACGTGGCGTGGCTGGCGGCCACGTTGCGCCGCGCCGGCGTCGACCCACAGGACTGGATCATGGTGCGGGCGCTGCGCCGGCTGACCGAGACCCAGCGCAGCGACGGCGGCTGGGAGAGCGACGACGGCCACCAGTTCGACGTGCACGCCACGCTGGCCGCGATCCGCGCCGCCCGCCCCACCCCGCCCGGCTGAGCGGCCCCCGTCGCTAGCGCACGTGCCCGTCGCCGGTGACCACGTACTTGGTGCTGGTCAGCTCGGGCAGGCCCATCGGGCCGCGGGCGTGCAGCTTCTGGGTGGAGATGCCGATCTCCGCACCGAAGCCGAACTCGCCCCCGTCGGTGAACCGGGTCGACGCGTTCACCATGACCGCCGCCGCGTCCACCCTCGCGACGAAGTCGCGGGCCGCGCTCGCCGAGTCGGTGACGATCGCCTCGGTGTGCCCGGTGCCGAAGCGGCGGATGTGCGCGACCGCCGCGTCCAGCGAGTCGACCACCGCCACCGAGATGTCGGCGGACAGGTACTCGGTGGCGTAGTCCTCCTCGGTCGCCGGGACCACGGCGGCGGAGTGGGCGGCCACCTCGGGTGAGCCGTGCACTGTCACCCCGGCCTCGGCGAACGCGGCCAGCACCGGCGGCAGGAACGCGTCGGCGATGCCCGCGTGCACCAGCAGCGACTCGGCGGTGTTGCAGGTGGACAGGCGTTGCGTCTTGGCGTTCAGGGTCACCGCGACGGCCTTCGCCAGGTCGGCGGCGGCGTCGACGTAGACGTGGCAGTTGCCCACCCCGGTCTCGATCACCGGCACTGTCGACTCCTCGACCACGGTGCGGATCAGCGACGCGCCACCACGCGGAATGAGCACGTCGACCAGACCGCGGGCGCGCATCAGCTCCTTGACCGAGTCACGGGAGCTGGCGTCGAGCAACTGCACCGCGTCGGCGGGCAGACCGGCCCCGGCGACCGCGTCGCGCAGCACAGCTACCAGCGCGGCGTTCGAGTGCGCGGCCGACGACGACCCGCGCAGCAGCGCCGCGTTGCCGGACTTGAGGCAGATCCCGGCGGCGTCCACCGTCACGTTGGGTCGCGCCTCGTAGATGATGCCGACCACCCCGAACGGCACCCGGATCTGGCGCAGCTCCAGGCCGTTGGGCAGGGTGGACCCGCGGACCACCTCGCCGACCGGGTCGGGCAACGCGGCCATCTCACGCAGCGCGTCGGCGATGCCGGCCACCCGACCAGCGTCAAGCGCGAGCCGGTCCAGCACGGCCGCGCTCAGCCCGGCCTCACGGCCGGCCGCCAGGTCCGTCTCGTTCGCGGTCAGGATCTCCGGGGTACGGGCCACCAGCGCGTCGGCCATCGCCACCAGCGCGGCGTCCTTGACCGTACGCGTGGCCACGGCCAACTCCGCGGCGGCGTCCCTCGCCCGTCGCGCCTGCTCGGTCACGCTCATGCCGGCACTCCGCCACGCTGCGTGCCGCCCTGAGGCACCACCGCACTGATTCGATGATTCGCTCGCTGACGCTCACTCATTGTCGACTCCTTAGAGCAGCACCAGGTCGTCGCGGTGGACGACCTCTCGTTCGTACGCCGGGCCGAGCGCCGCGGCGAGTTCGGACGTGGAGCGGCCGAGCAGCCCGGGTAGCTCCACCGCGTCGTAGTTGACCAGCCCGCGGGCGACCGATGCGCCGGCGGTGTCCACCAGGTCCACCGGGTCGCCGGCCGTGAACGTGCCGTCCACGGCGGTGATGCCGGCCGGGAGCAGCGACTTGCGCCGCCCGACGACGGCGGCCACCGCGCCCGGGTCGAGGTGCAGCCGCCCCCGGGGTGAGGTGGCGTGGGCCAGCCAGAACAGCCGGGCCGTCGGGCGTCGCCGCTGCGGGTGGAAGAGCGTGCCGACCGGTTCGCCGGCCAGCGCCGGCGTGGCCAGGTCGGCGGCGGTGAGCACCACCGGGATGCCGAAGCCGGTGGCGATCCGGGCGGCCTCGACCTTGGTCACCATGCCGCCGGTGCCGACGCCGGACCGGCCGGCCCCGCCGATGGTGATGCCGGCGAGGTCCGTCTCGTCGCGCACCTCGGCGATCCGGGTCGAGCGCGGGTTGGTGGGGTCACCGGTCCAGAGCGCGTCCACGTCGGAGAGGAGCACCAGCAGGTCGGCGTGCACCAGCGCGGCCACCAGGGCGGCCAGCCGATCGTTGTCGCCGAACCGGATCTCCTGGGTGGCCACCGTGTCGTTCTCGTTGACGATCGGCACCGCCCCCAGGTCGAGCAGCTTGCGCAGCGTCCGGTACGCGTTGCGGTAGTGCGCCCGCCGGGTCACGTCGTCGACGGTGAGCAGCACCTGCCCGACGGTGCGGCCGTGCCGGGCGAAGCTGGCCGCGTACCGGCCGATCAGCAGCCCCTGCCCGACGCTGGCGGCGGCCTGCTGGGTGGCCAGGTCGCGCGGGCGTCGGGACAGCCCGAGCGGGGCGAGCCCGGCGGCGATGGCGCCGGAGGAGACCAGCACCACCTCGCGCCCTTCGGCGGTGAGTCGACCGAGGGTGTCGACCAGCGTGTCGACGCGCTCGTCGGCCAACCCGCCGGTGGCGGTGGTCAACGAGGAGGATCCGATCTTGACGACGACCCGCCGGGCCGTCGTGACTGCGTCGCGCACCCGACCATTCTGCGTGGTCACGGCCGCACCGCCCGGCGGCGTTCCCATATGGTGGCGGATTGTGACTCCAGACGAGTACGTCGAGGCGGTGCTCGACCTGGTCGAGCGGATCCCGGAGGGCCGGGTCATGTCGTACGGCGGGGTGGCCGACGCGCTGTCCGAGCGCTCGGGGCGTGCCTCGGCCCGGTTGGTCGGCAACATCATGGCCCGGCACGGCGGCTCGGTGCCCTGGCATCGAGTGGTGACCGCGAGTGGGCGACTGCCGCCGGGGCACGAGCGGGAGGCCCGGGCCCGACTGCGGGCCGAGGGAGTGCCGCTGCGCGGCGAGGGAGTGGACATCACGGCGGCGGGCTGGTCGCCTGATGAGGGGATGTGACCGACGTCTAAACGTGAGTAACATTCGGGCCCATGAAAACGCCGCCGGGCGCCGGCTCGTCAGCCACCGGCTCGCTGCCCCGATCGGTGCACGCCGGCTACGCGCTCGGTTCCCTGGCGACCGGAGCGTTCGGCACCGTGCCCGGTCTGCTGCTGCTGCCGTACCTGACCGACACCCTGGGCGTGGCCGCCGGGCTGGCCGCCCTGCTGGTGCTGCTGCCCAAGGCCTGGGACGTGCTGGTCAACCCGGTCGCCGGGCGGATCTCCGACCGGACCCGTTCGCGGTGGGGCGCCCGCCGGCCGTACCTGATCGTCGCCGGGCTCGCGCTCGCCGTGCTGTTCGCGTCGATCTTCGCCGCGCCCTTCGGTAACGGTCCGGGCGCCGCGGCGTACGTGGCGTTCGCGTTCCTCGCCACCGCCACCGCGTTCGCCTTCTTCCAGGTGCCGTACGTGGCGATGCCGGCGGAGCTGACCGACGACTACGCCGAGCGCACCCGGTTGATGACCTGGCGGATCGCTGTGCTGGCGCTGGCCATCCTGGTCTCCGGCGCGGTCGCCCCGCTGGTGGTGAGCGCCGGTGGTGACGGCGTGGCCGGGCACCGCTGGATGGGCCTGTTCGTGGCGGTGCTGATCGCCCTCGGCGCCCTCGGCGCGTTCCTGGGCACCCGGTCCGCGCCGACCGGCACGGTGGGCGAGAGCGAGCCGACGCTGCGCGCCCAGCTCGCCGTGGCCGGTGCCAACCGCCCGTTCCGGGCACTGCTGATCTGCTTCGTGGTGCAGTCCGCCGGGGTGGCGACGATCCTGGCCGGGGTCAACTACTTCGCCGGGCAGATCCTCCGCGACGAGGAGAGCGGGCCGACCCTGCTCTTCGTCTGCTTCGTCGGGCCGGCGCTGCTGGTGATGCCGATCTGGACCCGGATCGGTGCCCGGCTGGGCAAGCGGACCGCGCTGGTGGTCGCCTCGCTGATCCTCGCCGTCGGTGCGTTCGCCCTGCTCGCCGCGCCGGTGCTGCCGCCGGTCGCCGTCTACCTCGTGGTCGCGCTGATCGGCGTGGGGTACGCCGGGCAGCAGGTCTTCGCGCTGGCGATGTTGCCGGACTGCATCGCGCACGAGACGGCGCGCACCGGTCGACGGCAGGCGGGCGTCTTCACCGGGCTGTGGACCGCCGGGGAGACCTTCGGCCTGGCGCTCGGCCCGGGCATCTACGGACTGGTGCTCCAGCTCTCCGGCTACGTGTCCTCCGACACCGGCTCGGCGGCGGCCCAGTCCGACACGGCGAGGCTGGGCGTGCTCCTCGGCTTCACCCTGATCCCGGCCCTGCTGATCGCCCCTCCGATCCTCCTGCTCCGCCAGTACACCCTCACCGCCCACAGCGACCTGGTCGATCATGGAGTTGTGGTGGGGGACGAAAGCCGTTGACCGTCACGAGAAGGGCACCGTAACTCCATGATCGACGAGAACAGGGTTGAGGCTGGAGCGCTTTCCGCTACCGGGGTTCCGGCGGAACGGGTTCTGGAGGAGGTGCGGGAGCTGCGGGCGAGTGACGCGCCCACCCACGGGGGACGGCTGTTCGCGTACGTCTACGACCCGGCGGTGCCCGGGCTGGACGAGCTGGCCGCCGCCGCCCACCGGGAGAGCGCGCACGTCAACGGGTTGGACCCGACCGCGTTCCCGTCCCTGCTGGCCATGGAGAACGCGCTGGTCGGCGCCGCCGGCCGGGTGCTGGGCGCCGGCCCCGGGACCACCGCCCCGGACGTCGTCGGCAGCGTCACCAGCGGCGGCACCGAGTCACTGATCCTCGCCGTCAAGACCGCGCGGGACGCCCACCCGGAGATCGCCGCACCCCGTCTCGTGGTGCCGTCGAGCGCGCACGCGGCATTCGCCAAGGCAGCGCACTACCTGCGGGTGGCGCTGGACGTCGTGCCCGTCTCCCCGGAGACGCTGCGTCCCGACCCGGCCGCGATGGCCGCCGCGATCCGCCCGGAGACGGTGCTGGTCGCCTGCTCCGCGCCGTCGTACGCGCACGGGGTGGTGGACCCGGTCACCCAGATCGCGGCCGCCGCGGCCGAGGCCGGGGTGCGCTGCCACGTGGACGCCTGCTTCGGCGGCTGGACCCTGCCGTACCTGCGTCGGCTCGGCGAGCCGGTGCCGCCGTTCGACTTCGCGGTACCCGGGGTCACCTCCATCTCGGTCGACCTGCACAAGTACGCGTACGCGCCGAAGGGGGTGTCCGTGCTGCTGCACCGCGACGCCACGCTGCGCGCCCCGCAGTACTTCGCGTACGCCGACTGGCCCGGCTACACCATGATCAACCCAGTGATCGCCTCCACCCGCTCGGGCGGCCCGATCGCCGCCGCGTACGCCACGTTGCGGCACCTCGGTGACGAGGGTTACCTGCGGCTGACCGCCATCACCCGGGATGCGGTAGCCGGGCTGGCCGATGCGGTCCGCGCCGTCGACGGGCTGCGGCTGATGGCCGAGCCGGAGTCGACAGTCGTCTGCTTCACCGCCACCGAGGGTGACCCCGACCTGTTCGTCCTGGTCGACGAGCTGACCGCGCGGGGCTGGCACACCCAACCCCAGCTGTCGTACGACGGTCTGCCCGCCAGCGTGCACCTCACGGTGACCGCCGCGGTCGCGCCCCGGGTCGCCGAGTTCGGGCCGGACCTGAGCGACGCGGTGGCCGCGGCCCGGGCGGCCGGTCCGGTCGCCCTCCCCCCGGAACTGACGGCGCTGGCGACGTGGCTGACCCCGGACGCGCTGACCCCGGAGCTGGTCGCGGGCCTGGCCGCCGGGCTGGGCATGGGCGGCGAGCCCGATGGCGCGCCGCTGCCGGAGCGGATGGCGGTGGTGAACACGCTGCTCGACGCCGCGCCGCCGGCGCTGCGGGAGCGGCTGCTGGTCGAGTTCGTCGGGCTGCTGCAACGTCCCACCTGGTGACCGGAGCGCCGGCCACGACGTACGCCCCCGTGGCGTACGTAGCGGCCGGCGACCGGATCCTCAGCGGTAGGTCATCCGCACCTGGTTGTCGGCGTCGTTGACGTCCAACAGAAAGTCGAATCCGGCGTCCATCGCCCAGACGCGCACGTCGGCCTTCCCCGTGCCCAGCGTGACCCCCTCGGCCACCCGGAAGCTGAGGTCCAGCCGCACCTCCGCCCCCGCCGCCAGCCGACCAAGGGTGCAGGTCACCGGCTCGCTGGAGTGCTGGGGCTCGCCCTCGCACGGGGCCCATCCGTCGACGTCCGGACGCACCGCCGCGGGTACGCCCAGCCGCAGGTCCACGTGGGCGACCGGCTTGGTGCCCCGGTTACGGACCCGCACGGTGGCCGTGCCCGTTCGGGAGCCGTCGTCGGCAGTGGTCAGCACGAGGTCGGTGGCGGTCACCGAGATATCCGCCGAGTGCGGATTCTGACCGAAGCTCGTCGGCCCGGAGACCTGGGCGAAGGTTTCGCCCTTCCAGCGGTAGCCCCGCCACTGCCGCTGTGACCACTCGGCGGGCCAACCGCCCCCGGGAGCGATGTCACCGACCTGAACGCGGACCGTGCCGTCGCCCACGACATCCAGCGCGAACAGCCACTGCGGCTTGTCGATGGTGGTCGCGACCACCCGGCCGACCGTCGTCACCTTTCCTCCCTTGTCGCGGTCGAAGGCGACCACCTGCATCGGCCCGCGGGTGCCGAGCACGCACTGCACAAGCGCCACCGTCTCCACCGCGCCGTCCCCGTCGATGTCGCCGTGGTCGAGCGCCAGGAGCCAGTTCGCGCCCTCCCGGGCCTCGGCGGTGAGCCGCGTCTGCGACGTCGGGCAGCCTGGCCCGGCCCGCCATGCCGGCAGGGTCACCGGCACCCCCAGCAGTTGGGACCGGCTGAACCGGCCGTCCGGCACGGGGATGGTCGGGCTGGAACTGGTCCCGGCGGGGCTGGGTGTCGGTGTCGGCGGCGGCGTCGGCGACGCCGACACGCTCGGCGTCGGCTCGACCGGACCGGGTCGGTGGTCCGGGCCGCTCATCGCCGCGTATCCGAGGGCAGACCCGCCGAACAGGGCGAGCGCCGTCGTGGCGGTGGCAGCCAGCCGACGCCGGCTGCGGCCTCGTACGGTCCGTCGAACGGCGGCGGGTCCCGGCGCCTCGACCTCCGCCAGCGCGGTACGGCGGTAGCGGGCGAACTCTTCGGCGAGGTCAAGGGTCTCCTGCTCAGACATCCCGCACCTCCTCATTGGTGTCGCGTAGGTGGGTGGCGAGTGCGGTTCGACCCCGGTGCAGCCAGGACTTGACCGTCCCTTCGGCGACCTGTTCCTGAGCGGCGATCTCCGCGACCGTCAGGTCGGCGAGGTAGTGCAGTACGACGGCCCGCCGCTGCTTCGGCGGCAACTTCGCCAACGCGGCGTCGACGGCGACCCGGTCCGGGCTCGGCTCCGCAACGTGTGTCTCCCGCTGTCGCAGCAGCCACAGCTGGGCGGTCCGCAGTCGCCGCCAGCGGTTGTGCCCGAGATTCCAGGCGACCTTACGAACCCAGGCCAGGGGATCCTGGTATCCGGCGAGCCGGTCCCAGCGGGCGTACGCACGACAGAACGCCTCCTGAACCAGCTCCTGCGCCTGCCCACGGTCGCCCGTGTACGCGGTCAGCTGTACCACCAGGCCGCGGAAGTGGGCGTGGTAGAAGTCGTCGAAGACCAGCTCGGCCGGCGTGGATGTTGCGGTTCCCGGTGGGTCCGGTGGGCGTCCACCCACCCGCACATCTCGTGTCACAAGCACTCGTCCTCCCCGTGGCGATTGCGGGCGTTGTGTTCGCCAGCACCGGTCACACAAGCGAGCGCGTCGGTAGGTTGCGCGTCAATGGGCACCGAACGCTTGTCGGGTACGGGACACCTGGCCCGCACCGCCGGAGAGGCTCCGGCGGCGCGGGCGCTCAACTGGCGGGCAGCTTCAGATCGATGCCGGCGGTGTTGTCGCCGGGTGAACGGTCGGCCGGGAACTTCCCGCTCACGTTGGCCCGCACGGTGAGCGCGAAGCCGGTGAGGGTCCGTGCCGGGCCGCCCGGGGCGATGTTCACCGTGACCGCGATCTGGTACGACCGGGTGCCTCCGAGGGGGATCGGCCCGTCGCCGGTACAGGTCATCGTCTTGAGGTCGTCGGTCTGGCCCTGGTGGAAGCAACCGCCGATGTTCGTGCCCTTCAGACTGATCGTCGCCTCGGCGGGGAGCACCACGACCAGATCCCCGGCGTCGTACGAGCGGGTGCCGGGGTTGCCCATCGTGACGTCGAGCGTCCCGGTGTAGGCGGTGTCGGACGGCTCCAGGGTGAGGGAACGCGGGGCGCTGATCGACAGGTCGACGTACCGGGTCGGGGTCGGCGTCGGCGTGGGCGTGGGGCGGGAACTGGTCGGCCGATCGGCCGGAGGGCTGGCGGAAGGGGTCACACTCGGCGTCGACGGACCGCTCTGCGGGGACGTGGGCGACCCGCTGGTGGGAGGGCCAACCGGGGTGTCCGGCCGGAAGGAGGGAAGGTCGGTGGCCGGCAAGGGTGCGATGACATCGGTGGGCGGCGGAGCGGCCAGGGGCCGGACCAGACCCACCCCGCCGATCGCGACGAGTACCGCCGCGGCGATCCCCGATGACACGACCCGGTTTCGAAGCCGGCGGTACGCCCGTCGCCGCGGCACGTCCGGGTCCGGCTCGACGACCTGCTGGAAGCCGGCGGTGCTCAGCTCGTCGAAGGCAGCCGCCAGCCAGTCCGCTCGCTCGTTGCGCTGTTCCATCTAGTCCGCCCTCCTTCCGGTCGGGCGGTCATCGACCGCAGGGGGTTGCCGGCCGGGGAGTTCGGACTCCTGCTCCGCCAGACAGGTGGCCAGGGTGGCCCTGGCGCGGTGCAGCCAGGACTTGACCGTTCCGGCCGCCACCCCGCAGTCCTCGGCGATCTCACTGACGGTCAGCTCGGCCATGTAGTGCAGAACCACTGCGCGCCGTTGGTTCACCGGCAGGGTCGCCAGCGCGGCGGCGAGTGCCACCCGGTCCGGTCCGGGCCCGTTGACCACCTCCATCCGCTGGCGGAGGCTGAACAACCGGGCGGTGCGCAGGCGGCGCCACCGGCTGACCGCGACGTTCCAGGCGACCCGGCGGATCCAGGCCACCGGATCGTCGTACCGGGAGATCCGGTCCCAGCGGGGCCAGGCCCGGCTGAACCCCTCCTGCACCAGGTCCTGTGCTTCGTTCATGTCCCCGACGAACGCGTACAGCTGCACCACCAGCGGCTGGAAGTGACGGCGGTAGACCTCGTCGAAGCGGGGGCCACTGTCGTGCGCGACCGCCCCGCTCACCTCGATGCGCAGACGCGCGGGAGTCGTCACCGGATCGGGTGAGGTGGGCGTGCGCGGCCGCAGGAACCCCTGCGGCCGCGCCTCGATCGAGGACATTCGTCAGCCGGCGGTGATGGCGAAGGTGGCGACGTTGTCGGCCGGGTCGACGTCGGTCAGCAGACCGCCCCAACCAAAGCTGGCGCCGAGGTGCACCGACCCGGTGCCGAGGTCACCGGGTGCCACCTCGGCGGGTGCCCAGATCAGCAGGTCTATCTTTCGCTCTTCACCAGGCATGAACGTGCCGCCGGCCACCATGCAGCTCGCCGTGCAGACGTCCGCGGGTTCGGTGCCGCCGATCTCGACCCCGCTCGGCAAAGTCGGCGTCAGCCAGTACGCGTCGTGGGCCGCGTCGCCGGCGACCCGGACGGTCATCGGCACCCGGCCGAGCCAGCTTCCGTCCTCCTGCCTCGTCAGGACGGAGGGACCGGCGTTCACGACCGAATTTGTGTTGGTGTCCCGCACGTACGGGCGGGGCGCACGCAGCGAGCCGGTCGTCGAGCGGAACAACGCGGAGAAGGCCGCCGTGTCGTTCGCCGGGTTCCGGTCCCCGGTCGTGATGGCGACCTTCCCGCCGGAGGTGACCATCGCGTACGGCCGGGTGGTGGTGAGCACCCGGAAGTCGACGGTGAACTTCCGTCGTTCACCCGGTTGCAACGCACCGCCCGGCACGTGGCAGTGGATCGTCCGCGCCGGCTCCGCCACCCCATACACGCACGGATCGGCGGGGTCGAGCCCGTCGAAGGCGCCAGGGACAGCCTCGGAGACCGCCAATTTGAGGTACGACGCCTCGTGACCGCGGTAGTTGACGGTCACCTGAAGGCTGCCCGCGTACCCCCGGTCGGTCGGCTCGAGCACCAGCCGACCGACGGAGACCGCCGTGTCGCCCGAGGCGGCGATCGCCGGCCCCGACAGACCGGTCAGCGCTACCCCCGCGCCCAGCACGCCGGCCACCAGCCGGCGGAGGATGGTTCTGGTCATCTGTGTCTCCCCGTTCCCCGTAGTGCCGCCACCGTTGCGCCGGTGGCGGTGATGCGAGCAAGACACTCGATGGCCCCGGCGACGGTTGCAGGCATTGAGCCCGTCGGGTTGTCAGGTGCGTGACAGGCGGCGGGACTCTGGGGCGCCAGCGGGGATCGTGACCGGCCCCAACGGGTACGCGCCGGAGCTGTGATTGACTGTTCGACGGGGGTAGGAGGGAGGCGGTCGTGCAGCTGCCGGCAGTGCTCGGTGAGCCGATCCGGTTCGTGCTGAACTGGGGGCGCCGCTACTCGCTCTGGGTTTTCAACTTCGGTCTGGCCTGCTGTGCCATCGAGTTCATCGCCACCAGCATGGGTCGGCACGACTTCATCCGACTCGGCGTGATCCCGTTCGCCCACGGCCCCCGCCAGGCCGACCTGATGGTGGTCTCCGGCACGGTGACCGACAAGATGGCCCCGGCGATCAAGCGGCTCTACGACCAGATGCCCGAGCCGAAGTACGTCATCTCGTTCGGTGCCTGCTCCAACTGCGGCGGCCCCTACTGGGATTCGTACTCGGTGACCAAGGGCGTCGACCAGCTCATCCCGGTCGACGTGTACGTGCCCGGCTGCCCGCCCCGGCCGGAGGCGCTGCTGCACGGCATCCTGCGCCTTCAGGAGAAGATCGCCGCCGAGCAGTCCGGCATCGGGGGTGTGCCGCAACGGGACGTGCTGGCCGCGCCGCTGGACGCCCCGCCCCGCGAGGCCGCCGCCCCACGCTCGGTGGACTCGCTCACCGCCCCACCGGTACGCCCACCCACCGCGAGCTGAGGGCGGTGGGCCGCCACCCGGAGTTGATCCGGGCGGCGGCCGACCGCCGCACCCTCAGGTCAGCTGGCCGCTACGGCCAGGTTGAACGTGACGGTATTGTCGCTCGGATCGACGTCGGGCACCGTCTCGTTCCAGTAGTGGGTGGCCAGCTCCACCGTGATCGGGGCGGACTCGTCCGCCGGGTCGGTCGGCCGGGCGATGAACAGCGCCACGTCGCGCTCCTCGCCCTGCATCAGCAGCCCACCCGGCACAAAAGCCTGTGCGCTGTACACCGGGCCATCGAAAGGCTCGGTGAACAGGATCATCGACCCGGCGGGCAGCCCGGTGGCGGTGAGCGAGTTGCCGAGCTGCCGGGCGTCACCGGCGTACCGGACCCGCAGAGGCACCCGCCGGGTGTTCTCGGGGCCGTCCGTCACCGGCCCGATCACCTCGACGGACGCGTTCGCCTCGGTGTCCTGCACGTACGTCTGCGGGCGGGTCAGCGTGCCGTCGAGGGAGCGGAACTGCGCGCTGAACGGCACGGTGCCCAGCGACCCGGTTTCGTACGAGTAGGCGGTGACCAGGCCGCCCGCCGTGATCATCGGGTAGCTGCGGGGGGTGGTCAGCACCTGGAATTCGACTGTTGCCCTGCGGGACTCACCCGGGGCCAGGTCGTTGCCGCGCGGCAGGGCGCAGGTGCGGACCAACAGCCCCTCCTCCACGCCGTCGGACTCGCAGCGTGACTCCACGCCCCCGGAGAAGGAGCCCGCCACCGCCTCACGGACCCGGAAGTAGAAGCCCTGCGTGCTGTCGCTGTTGTTGGTGATGGTCACCCGAAGGCTGCCCCGGTAGCCGCGTTCGGTCGGCTCGAGCACCAGCCGGCTCAGCGAGAACGTGGGAGCGTCGGCCGACGCCGACGGTGCGGCCGCGGCCGGTACGGCCCAGCCGATCGTCGCCGTCAGGCCGAGCAGTGCGGCGGTGAGTAGGGTCCCCGTTTTGTGGAGCATCTGTATCTGGTCCTCCATGGTCGACGCCCGGCCGGGGACCTGTCGCCCGCGCTTGGCAGCGACGCGATCGACCGACGTGACCGTGGTGTCCGGGCCCCCGCGCCGTGACCCAGACAGCATGATCGATGGATGGGCCGTTCGCCACCCCGTTGTGGACCCGCCGCACTAGCCTGCGCACTATGAGCAGCTCAGCGGACCAGCGGTCCACCCACATCGTCGACGTGCTCACCGAGGAGTTCGGCGCGTCGATGGCGGTCGACCCGGCCGCCTTCCGCCGCAAGTTCCGCAAGATGGCGGCGTCGCCGTTCGCCTTCTACCGGGGCAGCGCCGCGTTGTTCTACGCCGACCAGCTCGGCGACTTCGCCGACGACCGGTTCGCCGACGAGCAGACCAGCCGGGTGTGGATCCACGGTGACCTGCACGCGGAGAACTTCGGCACCTACATGAACGCCTCCGGGCAGCTGGTGTTCAACGTCAACGACTTCGACGAGGCGTACGTCGGGCCGTTCACCTGGGACCTGCGCCGGCTCGCGGCCAGTGTGGCGCTGCTCGGCTACGGCAAGGCGCTCTCCGACACGTCGATCGGGGACCTGGTGGCCGGCTTCGCCCGGTCGTACCTGACCGAGCTGCGGGCCATCGCGGCCGGTGGTGACGACGCGATCGGCTCGATCACCCTGGACAACGCCGACGGGGTGCTGCGCCGGGTGCTCCAACGAGCCCGGCTCAACACCCGCGTCGACCTGCTCGCCGCGCAGACCACCATCGACAACTACGAGCGACGTTTCTCCATCGGCGACGGGGTCTTCGAAATCGACGACGCCACCCGGGACCTGGTCAGCGCCGCCTTCCAGGACTACCTGGGCACCCTGCCCGCCGCCTCGATGAAGCTCCGGCCGGTGGCCGCGCGGATCAAGGACGTGGTGCTGCGCAAGGGGGTGGGCATCGGCTCGGCCGGGCTGCCGTCGTACAACCTGCTGCTGGAGGGGCACACCCAGGCACTGGAGAACGACGTGGTCATCTACATGAAGCAGGCGCAGGTGCCGGCCGTGGCGCGGTACGTCACCGACGAGTCGGTCCGCGGCTACTTCCAGCACCAGGGGCACCGGACCGCCGAGTCGCAGCGGGCGTTGCAGGCGCACGCCGACCCGTGGCTGGGTTTCACCGAGCTGAACGGGGCCGGTCAGCTGGTCGCCGAGGTCTCCCCGTACGCCGCCGATCTGGACTGGTCGGACGTGAACGAGCCGGAGGAGCTGACCGGGGTTCTCGTCGACCTCGGCCGGGCGGTGGCCCGGATGCACTCGGTCGCCGACGACGAATCCAGTCACGACCTGGTGGACTACTCCACCGAGGAGGCGATCGTCGCGGCGGTGGACGCCGACGAGCCGGGATTCGTCGACCACCTGGTGGATTTCGCACACGCGTACGGGGTGCGCGCCCGCCAGGACCATCAGCTCTTCGTCGACCTGTTCCGCAACGGTCGACTGCCGGGCATCTGATCGGGCGCGGCGTCGCTCAGGACGCGAACTCCAGCACCACCTTGATGTCGTCCGGCCCGGGGGTGTACGCGTCGGCGTACCGGTCCACCGGCACCCGCCGGGTGATCAGCGACTCGAGCCAGACCTGGTCGGCGCGGGCGAGCGCCTCCGCGGCCATGGTCCAGTGCCGCCGGTTGGCGTTGACCGAGCCGAACACCACATTGTTCTCCAGCACCAGCGCCCGGTTGAGCGCCCCGGCGTCGAAGTCGATGGTCCGGCCGCCGCTGGACACCCCGGCCAGGCAGACGATCCCGGTCGGGGCCGCCTTGCACATGACGTCGAGGACCACAGTGGGAGCGCCGGTGCACTCGATCACCACGTCCGGCTCGAACGGCAGGTCGTTGACCGGCACCGTGTGGTACGTGGCGCCGAGCCCGGCGACCAGCTCCGGCTTCGGCCCCTCGGTGTTCCGGTCCAGCACGTGGACGGTGAGCCCACGCTGGGTGCCGAGCAACGCGGCCAGCAGACCGATCGGCCCGGCCCCGGTCACCAAAACGGTCTGCGGCTGCCACTCGGCCCGGTGCCCGATCCGCTCGATGTGATCCCAGGCCTTCGCCACCACACTCGTCGGCTCCAGCAGCACGCCTACCTGGGCCAGCGCCGGGTCGAGCGCGACCGCGAACTGCGGCTCGACCCGCCAGCGGTCCCGGGCGAACCCGGCCAGTCCCTTGATGCCGTGTTCGGTGTACTGGCCGTTGCGGCACATGTCCCACTCGCCGACCGCGCAGTTCGGGCAGGGCACCGGATCGGGATGCCTGACGATCCCGGCCACCAGGTCGCCTGGTTGCAGGGTGCCGCTCGGGTCCTCGATCACCCGGCCCAGCGACTCGTGCCCGATGACCAGGCGGTCGGCACCCGGCGGCGCCTCGCCGTACTCCCCGGCGATGATCTCGTGGTCGGTGCCGCAGATCCCCACCGCCAGCGCCTCGACCAGAACAGAGCCCTCCTCGGCAGCCGGCTCCGGCTGATCCTCGACGAGGTTCAGCGAATTGGCGACCCCGGGTCTCACTGTCACAGCGCGCACGCCCTCATCTTTCCCCGCCGGGGCGTGCGCCGCGCGCAAAGCCGGCAGATCGCTGGGCATCGGCGGCGGCCAGGTGCGGGCCGGGCCGGCACTAGGATCAGCGGCATGACTCCCGAAGAGGTCGGCGCTCGACTGGTCGCGCTGCTCGCGCCGGTTGAGGCGACCCCGTCGGTCTCCGGCGGGCAACGTTTCGCCCGGGCCACAATCGATGTACCGCCCACGAGTTGGCTCACCGCGATTTCCGCCGCCCGGGACGACGCCGAGCTGGCCTGCGACTTCTTCGACTGGCTCTCCGCCGTCGACGAGCTGGCCGAGGGCTTCGACGTGGTGGCGCACCTCTGGTCGACGCGACTGCGTCACGGCCTGCTGCTGCGTACCCGGTTGCCGCGCGGCGCGCCCAGTGTCGCCTCGGTGGTCGACGTCTACCCCGGTGCCGCCTGGCACGAGCGGGAGACGCACGAGATGTTCGGCATCGACTTCGCCGGGCATGGGGAGCTGCTGCCGCTGCTGCTGCCGCCGGAGTTCGAGGGTCACCCGCTGCGTAAGGAGTTCGTGCTGGCTTCCCGGGTGGCGAAGCCCTGGCCGGGTGCGAAGGAGCCGGGCGAGTCCGAGGCCGGCGGCGGGCGTCGACCGATCCGCCCGCCGGGCGTTCCCGCGCCGGGCGAGTGGGGGCCCACGCCCACCCCGGCGGGCGCCGGTGGGGTGGGGGAGGGCCCGCGTGGCGGCACCCCGGCCAGACCGGCGCGTGAGCGTCCGGCGCGGCCCGCCCCGGGGGCCCGTCCGGCGCGTACTCCCCGGCCGGCCGGCGCCACCGACGGCCCGATCCCTGCCGACCAGCCCGCACCCGACGCAGGTCCGGCCGCCGAGTCCGCGCCTGGCGCTGGCCCGGCCGCCGAGCCCGCACCCGACGCAGGTCCGGCCGCCGAGTCCGCGCCTGGCGCTGGCCCGGCCGACCAGCCCGCACCCGACGCAGGTCCGGCCGCCGAGTCCGCGCCCGGCGTTGGCCCGGCCGAGCGGCCCGCGCCCGGTGCGGCCGCATCGGACAAGCCTGGCGACGGCCCGACCGCGTCGGGCGGGGAGCCGATCGCGGACCCGCCGGGCCGCGATGGCCGGAGCGACCACGACGGGGGTACGGCCTGATGCCGCTCTGGGTGGAGTTGGTGATCCGGATCGGCGGCGTGGTGGTCGCGTTCCTCACGCTGCCGTTGCTCGTCGGCCAGGCCGAGCACAAGGTGATGGCGCACATGCAGGGCCGGCTCGGTCCGATGTACGCGGGCGGCTTCCACGGCTGGGCGCAGCTCGTGGCCGACGGGGTCAAGTTCGTGCAGAAGGAGGACATCACCCCGCGCGAGGCGGACCGGGCGGTGTTCCGGTTGGCGCCGGCGGTGGCCCTGGTGCCCTACCTGTTGGTGTTGCTCGTCATTCCACTCGGCCCGAACGACCTGGTCGGGCAACCGTTGGACATCGGCCTCTTCTTCGTGCTGGCCGTTGTCGGCGTCGGGGTGGTGGCGGTGCTGATGTCGGCGTGGGCGTCGGCCAACAAGTACAGCCTGCTGGGCGGGTTGCGCGGGGCGGCCCAGTTGCTTGGTTACGAGCTGCCGCTGGTGCTGGCCGCCGCGTCGGTGGCGATGGCGGCCGGCACGCTCAGCCTGTCGGGCATCGTCGAGGCGTGGCAGCCGTGGTGGCTGCTCTGGCAGGCACCCGCGATGATCATCTTCTTCGTCGCCGGGCTGGCCGAGATCCGTCGGCCACCGTTCGACATGCCGGTGGCCGACTCGGAGCTGGTCTTCGGCTACATGACCGAGTACACCGGTCTGCGGTTCGCGTTCTTCCTGCTCGCCGAGTACGTCGGCATCGTGGTGATCGCCGCGCTGACCACTGTGCTGTTCCTGGGTGGTTGGCAGGGCCCGTTCGCCGACGACCAGTTGGGCTGGCTCTGGACGCTGCTCAAGATCTTCGCGGTGTCCTTCGTGATCATCTGGCTCCGGGTGTCCTACCCCCGGCTACGCGAGGACCAACTCCAACGCCTCTGCTGGCTGGTCCTGGTCCCCGCGTCCCTGGCCCAGTTGGTCCTCACCGCAGCCGTCCGCATAGCCCTGTAACCCCCCGCCCCGCCTGCTCCGCCTGCTCCGCGTCGATCATGGAGTCGTGGTGCCCGGATGTGGCGGACAGCACCGTTCTGTCATCCACCACAACTCCATGATCGACAGGCTGGGCGGGCCCCCGGGTCAGCGCAGCGGGGTGTGGGCGGGGTCGACGGGCTCGGCCGGGGGTGGGGGCGGGGTGCCGTCGCCGAAGGGGCGGCCACCGAGCGCTTCCCGACCGTGCGGCGTGAGCCAGTTGGACAGGTCGGGGCCGAGCGGCACGATCCCGGTCGGGTTGATGTCGCGGTGCACCTCGTAGTAGTGCCGCTTGATGTGGTCGAAGTCGATGGTGTCGCCGAAACCCGGAGTCTGGAACAGGTCCCGGGCGTACGCCCACAGCACCGGCATCTCGCTCAGCTTCTGCCGGTTGCACTTGAAGTGGCCGTGGTAGACCGGATCGAAGCGAACCAGCGTGGTGAACAGTCGCACGTCGGCCTCGGTGATGGTGTCGCCGACCAGGTAGCGCTGGTCGGTCAACCGCTCGGTGAGCCAGTCCAACCGGTCGAAGAGCTGGTGGTACGCCTTGTCGTACGCCTCCTGGCTGCCCGCGAACCCGCACCGGTAGACACCGTTGTTCACGTCCCGGAACACCACGGCGTTGACCTCGTCGATCTGCTCCCGCAGGTGCTCCGGGTAGAGCTGCGGGGCGCCCTCGCGGTGGTACGCCGTCCACTGCGTGGACAGGTCCAGGCTCATCTGCGCGTAGTCGTTGGTCACCACCTGCCCGGTCGGCACGTCCACGATCGCCGGCACGGTGATGCCGCGCTCGTAGCCGGGGAAGCGCTTGAAGTAGGCCTCCTGGATGCGCTCGATGCCGAGCACCGGGTCCCGGCCGTCCGGGTCGAGGTCGAAGGTCCAGCTCCGGGCGTCGTGGGTCGGGCCGGCCACCGCCATCGAGAGGGCGTCCTCCAGACCGAGCAACCGCCGCACGATGATCAGTCGGTTGGCCCACGGGCAGGCCCGGCTGACCGCCAGCCGGTACCGGCCCGGCTCGACCGGATAGCCGTCGCGCCCGTCCTCGGTGATCCGGGTGGCGATGTACCGCTGGTCGCGGGTGAACTCGCCGCCCGGCTCGACGTACTTGCCGCCTTTTTCCTCGCCCACGTCACCCTCCCGGTCTGGTCAGTGTCTCTACCCAATCCTCGCGGATCTACGGCGCACCGTGGTCCCGGATACCCTGCCGGCATGACGGATGTGGAGGCGGCGGCCCGGCGGTTCATCGCCGATGTGTGGAATGCCCGCCAGGAGGAGTCGGCGTACGAGCTGGTCGCCGAGGAGTGCCCGGGGCTGGGCGGCACCGGGCCGGAGGCGACGTTGGCCTGGCATCGCGAGCGCCGGGCGGCCTTCCCGGACCTCCGCTACAAGATCGTCGACGTGGTCGCGGCCGGCGAGCGGGTGGCCGTGCACTGGCGGGCCGCCGGCACCCACGCCGGGCAGTTCGGGCCGGTGCCGCCGACCGGGCAGGTGGTCAGCTACTCCGGGGCGACGTTCCTGCGTTTCGCCGCGGGCCGGATCGTCGAGGTGTGGAGCTGCAACGAGCTGTTCCAGTTGCTGCAACAACTCGGCGTCGAGATGCTCCCACCGGCCGTCGTCAGCGGACCCGGGGCGTGATCCGGCTGGTCGGCAGATTGATCGGAAAGGGCTCGCCGGTGTCGACGAACTTCGTCCACCGCCCGGTCTCGGTGTAGACCTCGTTCACCGCGTCGATCCGGTAGGTCACGACCTCCAGCGCGCCTTCGGTCTCGATCCGCCAGTAGAAGGGGATGCCGGCCTGGGCGTACAGCGCCGGCTTCAACACCCGGTCGATGGAGCGGGTGCTCGGTGAGACGATCTCGATGGCAAGGACCACCTCGTGCGGCTCGTACTTCGACGGCTCGCGGGCGGCGGCGACCGACGTGGTCACCAGAACGTCGGGGATGAACGAGCGGGTGCGGTTGATACGCACCGCTACCCCCTGGGTGACGTCGTAGTCGTCGGGGCAGACGGCGTGCAGCTCGGCCATCAGTAGCCCAGCGATGATTTGATGCTTGCGGGTGGGGGAGGTGGACATCAGCAGCACTCCATCGAGCAGTTCCCGGCGGCGGCCATCCTCGGGCAGCGCATCCAGATCTTCAGTCGTCCACCCGCCCTCGGGCGGGTAGTCGCTCTGCAGCGCGGCGGTCATGGCAGGTCCTTCCAGGTGCGTTCGTTCTCCCCGCGACCACGGTACCGCCGTCGACCTGTGGGTGGTGGTCGCGCGCGCCGTGGCCACAGGGCAGGATGGTCGACATGAGCGACCCCGGCGAGCGCGATGACACCAGCGGACGCGGCCTTCCCGGCGCGGGCCTGGTGAAGGGGCTGGCGGTCACCCTCAAGACGATGACCAGCCGTTCGACCACCCAGCAGTACCCGGACACGGCCCCCGACCTGCCGCCACGCTCGCGCGGCGTGATCGCGCTGTCCGAGGAGAACTGCACGGTCTGCATGCTCTGCGCCCGCGAGTGTCCGGACTGGTGCATCTACATCGACTCGCACAAGGAGGAGGTGGTGGTGCCCGGCGCCGCCCGCCCCCGCCAGCGCAACGTGCTCGACAAGTTCGACATCGACTTCTCGCTCTGCATGTACTGCGGCATCTGCATCGAGGTCTGCCCGTTCGACGCGCTCTACTGGTCGCCGGAGTTCGAGTACGCCGAGTACGACATCAAGGACCTGCTGCACGACAAGGACCACCTCGGTCAGTGGATGGCCACCGTTCCGCCGCCGCCCGCGCACGACCCGAACGGCGAGCCGGCCAAGGAGGAGACCTCCGCCGCGCGCAAGGCGGCCGCCGCACGTCCCGCTCCGCCAGCGGTACGCCCCGACGCCGACCAGGACCCGGCGTCGTGAGCGCCCGAGCCGGAAGGGCGCCCCGGTGACCGGCGCGGACGTGCTGCTGCTCGCCCTCGGCGCGGTGGCGGTCGGTGCCGGCGTGCTGGTGGTGACCACGAAACACCTGGTCCGGGCCGGGCTCTACCTGGTGGTGTGCCTGGGCGCGTTGGCCGGTGACTTCCTGGTGCTCAGCGCCGAGCTGGTGGCCTGGGTGCAGGTGCTGATCTACGTGGGCGCGGTGGTGGTCCTGCTGCTGTTCGCGGTGATGCTGACCCGGGCCCCGATCGGTGCCTCCGACGACCTGGACCGGCCCGGCTGGCCGGCCGCGCTGATCGGTGGCGGCGCCGGGCTGGGGCTGACCGCCCTGCTGGTCGACGCGTACCGCTGGAGCACCGTCACGCTGCCCAGCGCTGGCACCGCCGAGCGGCTGGGTGAGCAGATCTTCCAATCCTGGGTGCTGCCGTTCGAGGTGCTCTCGGTGCTGCTGCTCTCCGCGCTGGTGGGTGCGATCGTGCTGTCCCGCCCGGACATCGGCCGAGCCGCCCCGCAACGCGACCGCGCGGCAGGCGACCTGGTCGACAGCGAGCCCGGGGGGCGCCGGTGAGGCCAGTCATCCCGTACGTCACCGCCGCGCTGCTGTTCGGTCTCGGCGTGTACGGCGTACTGCGCCGCCGCAACGCGGTGCTGGTGCTGATGTCGGTCGAGTTGATGCTCAACGCGGTCAACCTGATCCTGGTCACCGCCGACACCACCGCCCGCGCCGTGCTCCCGCACTCGGGGCAGGTCTTCGCGCTGTTCGTCATCGTCCTCGCCGCCGCCGAGATCGGGGTGGGGCTGGCGATCGTCCTTCAGCTCTACCGGCTGCGGGCGACCGTGGCCGTGGATGACGTGCCGCTGACCGAGTCGCCGGACCCCGTCGCTGGGCGCGAGCCGGCCGTCCTGAACTCGGAGGCGGGCCGGTGACCGGGCTGCTCGGGGCGCTGCTGCCCGCCGTACCGCTGGTCGCCGGGCTGCTCGGTCTGCTGCTGCCACCGGCCCCTCGGCGCGACAGTGCGACCGGCGGCGACCGGGCCCGGACGGCCGCCGTGACGCTCGGCGTCGCAGGTGCGGCCGGTGCGCTGGCGCTGGCCCTCGCGCTGCTGCTCACTGTCGACGGGCCGACGGAGACGTCGGCCACCTGGGTCGACTTCGGCGGGCTGGCGGTGACCCTCGGCGTACGGCTGGACGGCGCCGCCGCGCTGGTCGCGGTGGCGGTCACCGCGGTCGCCCTGGCCGTGCAGGTCTACTCGATCGGCTACCTGCGGCGCGGTCCGCACGACGACGTCGACGTGGACCACCGCTACCCGCCCTACGCCGCCCAGATCAGCCTCTTCACCGGTGCCATGCTGCTGGTGGTGGTCGCCGGCGACCTGATCATGCTGTTGGTCGGCTGGGAGGTGATGGGCCTCTGCTCGTACCTCCTGATCGCCCACGACCGCCGACTGGCCGGCGCCCCCGCCGCCGCCATGAAGGCGTTCCTGGTGACCCGGGTCGGTGACGTCGGGTTCCTGCTCGGCATCGCGCTGCTGGGCGTGTCGACGGGCAGCTTCCGGATCGCCGACGTGCTCGCCCACGACCACTCCGGCGCGACGTTGACCGCCGCCGGCCTGCTGCTGCTCGCCGGTGTGGCCGGCAAGAGCGCGCAGTTCCCGCTGCACACCTGGCTGCCGGACGCGATGGCCGGTCCGACCCCGATCTCCGCGCTGATCCACGCCGCGACGATGGTCGCCGCCGGGGTGTACGCGGTGGCCCGGCTCTACCCACTGTTCACTGCCGCGCCGGTGACGCTCACCGTGCTGGGCGTGCTCGGTGCGATCACGCTGCTGCTCGGCGCGCTCGCCGCCACCGCCCAGGACGACATCAAACGCGTGCTGGCCTGGTCGACAGTGTCCCAACTGGGTTACATGACCGGCGCGCTGGCGGTCGGTTCACCGTCGGCGGCACTGTTCCACCTGCTCACCCATGCCGCCTTCAAGGCGCTGCTGTTCCTCGCCGCCGGCGCGGTGATCCACGCCGTCGGCACCACCCTCATGTCGGAGATGGGTGGGCTGCGGCGCAGCATGCCGGTGACGTTCTGGTGCACCGTGGTGGGCCTGGGCGCGCTGGCCGGGGTGCCGCCGTTGGCCGGTTTCTGGAGCAAGGACGGCGTACTGACGGTCGCCGAGTCGGCCGCGCTGGAGGGCACCGGCCCGGCCCCGTCCTGGGTGGGCTGGATCGTCTGGATCGCCGGGCTGGTCGGCGTGGCGATCACCGCCTGGTACGCGGGTCGGCTGCTGCTGCGCGCCTTCTTCGGCACCCCGCGCCTGCCCCTGGTCCAGCCGCACGACCCGCCGGCAGTGCTGCGCTGGCCGGTGCTGCTGCTGGCGGTGCCGGCCGCGCTGCTCGGTCTGGCCGGGTTCGTCGGGGCGTTCGCCGACCGCCTGCGGTTCCCCACCGTCCCGGTGGCGGGCTCCGAGGACGGCCTGGTCCACCTGGGGTCGGGGGTGCTGCTGCCGCTCGCGTTCCTGCTGCTCGGCGCCGCGCTGGTGACGCTGGGCTGGCGGCGCGACAGGGTCGCCGACCCGGCCGCGGCGCTGGGTCCGCTGCGGCCGGTCTTCGCCCGCGCGTTCCGGCTCGACGACGTCCAGCGCACCGTCGTGGTACGCCCCGTCCGCGCGCTGGCCCGCGCCGCGCGCGCCGGAGACGAGGTGGTGGTGGACGGCGCGGTCGAGGGCAGCGGGCGAGCCGCGTCCGGTTTGGGCGCCGCGCTGGCCGCGCTGCACCGCGCGGCGCTGCCCCGGGCCGCCGCCGGTGTGCTGGCCGGCGCGCTGCTGATCGGCCTGGCCGCCGCCCTGGTTGGAGGCATCCAGTGAGCGCGAGGAGTGAGCGGGGTCTGCGAGCCCCGCAGTCGCGAACAGAGGCGGTCCGGTGACGTTTGGGCAGGGGTTGCTGGTCGCGGTGCTGGCGGTGCCGGCGCTGGGTGCGGTAGCGGTGGCGGCGACTCCCCGGGACCGGGCGGCCCGGCTGGTCGGCACGGTCGCGGCGGCGTTGACCCTGCTGGCCGCGGTGCCGCTGGTGTTCGGCGGTCGAGGCTGGGTCGCCTGGTCGGCGGACGCGCCGGCGGTGCGCCCGTGGCACCAACTGGACCTGCCCTGGGTGCCCGGTCTGGAGTTGCGCTTCCACCTCGGCGTCGACGGCATCTCCTGGCCGCTGGTGGTGTTGACCGCGTTGCTCACGTTGCTCTGCTGCGCGTACACGATGTGGCGGGTGCCGGACGGCGGCAGCGGCCGGGCGCTCGTCGCGCTGCTGTTGGTGGTCGAGGTGGGCATCCTGGGCACCTTCCTCGCCCTGGACCTGGTGTTGTTCTTCCTCTTCTTCGAGGTCGTCCTGCTGCCGATGTACGCGATCATCGCCGGCTGGGGTGGCGCGGACCGGCGTCGGGCAGCCCGGAAGTTCGCCCTCTACACGCTGTTCGGCTCGGTGCTGCTGCTGGTCGGCGTGTACGTCGTGGTCGCCGCCGCAGGCACCGCCGACCTGGTGACGTTGACCGGTGGCGCGGGGATGTCCCGGGGCACCCAGTTGGCCGCGTTCACACTGCTCGCGTTGGCGTTCGCGGTGAAGAGCCCGCTGTGGCCGTTGCACTCCTGGCTGCCCGACGCGCACACCCAGGCACCCACGGTGGGCAGTGTCGTGTTGGCCGGTGTGCTGCTCAAGATGGGCACGTACGGCCTGATCAGGGTCGCGGTGGGGGTGGCGCCGGAGGGCGCCCGTTGGGCGGCGCCGGTGCTCGGCGTGCTCGCCGTCGCCGCGATCCTGATCGGCTCGCTGGTCTGCCTGGCCCAGTCGGACGTGAAGCGGCTCATCGCGTACTCCAGCGTGGGGCACATGGGCTTCGTGCTGCTGGGCGTCGCCACGCTGACCGCCACCGGCATCCAGGCGGCGTTGATCGGCAACGTCGCGCACGGTGTGATCACCGGCCTGCTGTTCTTCCTGGCCGGGGCGGTGAAGGACCGTACCGGCACGGGCACCCTCGCCGAGCTGTCCGGGCTGCGGGAGACCGCGCCCCGGTTGGCGGGTCTGCTCGCGTTCGCGGCGATCGCGTCACTGGGCCTGCCGGGGCTGGCCGGCTTCTGGGGCGAGGCGTTCGCGGTGATCGCCGCCGTGCAGGTGGGCGGCCCGCTCTGGACCACCCTCGGGTTGCTGGCGGCGGTCGGTGGGGCGCTCACCGCCGCGTACTTCCTGCGGTTGCTGCGCCAGGTCACCCACAACCGGCCGAGCCCCGCCGTCGGTCAGGTCGGCCCCGGCCTGGCCGGTGCGGAGTTGACCGCCTGGGTGCCGCTGGTGCTGCTCGCGTTGGCCATCGGGCTGGCGCCGACGCTGGTCCTCGGCGTCGCCGAGGCCCCCGTCGACGCCCTGATCGGTGTGGTTTCCCGGTGAGCGCGAGGAGTGCAGCGAAGCGGAGCCCCGCAGTCGCGAACGAAGGCAGGCTCAGATGAACGTCGTGCAGAGCGTGGACAGCGTCGCGCTGCTGCCGGCCTACCTGGCCGCCGGCACGGCCGTACTCGTGCTCATCACCGATCTGCTGGTGGCCCGGCCACGGGCCACCATCGCCGTGGCCGCGCTCGGCGCCCTCGGCACCGCCGTCGGATCAGCGCTGGTCGGGGCGGGTGCCGAACGGCGGACGTTCTGCGTGGGCGCCGACTGCTCCTGGATCTTCGGTGGTCGCGCGACCCTGGTCGCCGTGGTGGTCGCGCTGCTCACAGTGGGCGTGCTCGGGCTGTCGGTGCCCGCGCTGCGGGCCGGACGGTCACCGGTCGGGGAGTACGCCTTCCTGTTGGCCTGCTCGATGACCGGCGGCGTGGTACTCGGCGCGGCCGGCGACCTGATCACGCTGATCGTCGCCCTGGAGACGCTGACCCTGCCGTTGTACGTGCTAGTCGGCCTGCGCCGGGGGAGCCTCGCGAGCGCCGAGGCGGCGGTGACCTTCTTCGTGGTCAGCGTGGTGGCGACCACGCTGACCCTGCTCGGCGCGGCGCTGCTGTACGCGGTGACCGGTGGCCTGCACCTGGACCGGCTCGGCACGTTGCTCGCCGAGCAGCCGGAGCTGCGGGACCTGCCGTTGACCACCGCCGCGGTGGCGGTGCTGCTGGTCGGCCTGGCCTTCAAGGTGGCGGCGGTGCCGTTCCACGCCTGGGCGCCGGCCACCTACGACGGCGCCCCGCTGCCGGTGGCCGCGTACCTGTCCACCGCGTCGAAGCTGGGCGGCCTGGTCGCCCTGCTCGCCGTGGTGCAACGGGCGCTGCCGGCGGACCAGACCGGTCCGGTGCTCGCCCTGCTCGCCGTGCTCACCATGACCGTCGGCAACCTGGTCGCCCTGCGTCAGCGGCGGACCGTCCGGCTGCTCGCCTGGTCGTCCGTCGCGCAGGCCGGGTACATCCTCGCCCCGCTGGGAGCGTTGGCGCTGGCCGCCGGACGCACGGACGAGGCACGGTCCGCCGCGTACGCGGCCGCCATGGCGTACGCCGTCTTCTTCGTGGTGTTGGAGCTGGCCGCCTTCGCCGGAGTGACCGCGCTGCGGCCGGCGGGTGCGGACGGCGGCACGCTGGACGACCTGCGCGGGGCGGCCCGGCGGCACCCGTGGCGAGCTGCGGCGTTCGGTCTCGCGCTGGTGGGTCTGGCTGGTCTGCCGCCGGGGCTGGCCGGCCTGTTCGCGAAGGTGACAGTGGTCCGGGCGCTGCTGGACGGCGGCGCGGCCTGGCTGGCCCTGGTGGTGGCGCTGAACGCCGTGATCGGGCTCGCCTACTACCTGCGGGTGACCGCCGCGCTCTGGGCGCCGACCACGACGCCCGGCCCGGCCGCGGCGCTCGCCGGTGGCGGAGCGTCGGGCGTACCCGTGGTGGGTGTGGTGGCTGTGGTGCTGGCGGTGGCGACGGTGGCCGCCGTGGTGCTCGGCGTCGCCCCGCAACTGGTGCTCGACCTGGCCGGCCGCTGACCCAGCGGGGCCCGGTCTCAGTCAACTCTCAGCGTTGAGACGGATGGTTGGCGGGTACCGGGTTGTTACACCGGTCAGCGGATCCCGGCGATCCGTGCACCGAAGGAGACATCGTGCACCACAACCGTCTGAAGACCGCAGCGCTGCTCGGCCTGCTCAGCGCCCTGATCCTGGCGGTGGGCTACTGGTTCGGCGGCAGCGGCGGCCTGGTCATCGCCGTCGTCGTGTCTCTGGTCATGAACGGCGTCACCTACTTCTACTCCGACAAGCTCGCACTGCGCTCGATGGGGGCTCAACCGGTCACCGAGGCGCAGTTCCCCGAGCTGTACCGGATGGTCCGGGAGTTGGCCACCGACGCCCGGCAGCCGATGCCGCGGCTCTACGTCAGCCCCACCTCGCAGCCCAACGCGTTCGCCACCGGTCGCAACCCGCAGCACGCGGCCGTCTGCGTGACCCAGGGCATCACCGAGATCCTCGACTACCGTGAGCTGCGCGGCGTGATCGGGCACGAGCTGTCCCACGTCTACAACCGGGACATCCTGATCTCCAGCGTGGCGGCCGGTCTGGCCAGCATCATCACCCTGCTGGCGAACCTCGCCTTCTTCATCCCGCTGGGCGGCGGGGACGACGAGGACCGACCCAACCCGGCTGTGCTGCTGCTCACCCTGATCCTGGGCCCGATCGCGGCCACGGTGATCCAGTTGGCGATCAGCCGGAGCCGCGAGTTCCAGGCGGACGCCTCCGGCGCCGAGCTGAGCCGCGACCCGCTGGCCCTGGCCAGCGCGCTCCGCAAGATCGACGCGGTGGCCCGACGTCGGCCGTTGCCGGCCCAGGGCCAGCTCACCAGCACCGCCCACCTCATGATCGCCAACCCGTTCCGGGGCGGCGGCATGGCGGCGCTCTTCTCCACGCACCCGAAGATGGAGGACCGCGTCGCCCGGCTGGAGCAGATGGCCCGCAACTCGGGGCCGGTGCAGTTCCAGCGCTGACCCGCTGATCCACCGCATCCGCCCGTACCCGGCCGCGCCGGGTACGGGCGGATCACTGTGTCGAAGACTATTCCGTTGTCCTCCCGTCAGGCGGCGGCGTTAGGGTCGTAACGGCTCACGCTCATTACATCCTCGGGAGGTTCACGGTGACCGCGCTGCGTCAGTACCTGGGTGTCTGGCGGATCCCCGGCGCGCCCATGCTGCTGATCACCGGCATCATCGGGCGGCTCGGAATCGGCATGACCCCGCTGGCGCTGCTCCTGGTCGTCGAACAGGTGACCGGGCGCTACTCGCTGGCCGCCATCGCCGGCGGCATCTACGCCCTCGCCGGTGCCGCGCTCAGCCCGGTGGCCGGACGGATCGCCGACCGGGTCGGCCCCAGCCCCGTCCTGCTGCTCACCGCCGTGGCCCACCCGCTGGCGCTCATCGGGCTGCTGCTGGCCAGCCGCTCCGGCGACGACGCCCTCCCCGTCATCTACCTCACCGCAGGCGTGGCTGGCGCCACCTACCCGCCGCTCAGCGCCGCCATCCGAGGCGCCTGGAACGACCTGACCGGCCCCAACTCCGGCCGATACCACCTCCGCAACACCGCACTGGCCGCCGAGACCACGCTGTTCGAAATCGTCTTCGTCCTCGGCCCACTGCTCGTCGCCGGGTTCGTCCTCGTCGCCGACGCGGCGGCCGCGCTGATCGGTGCGGCAGTGGTCACCCTGGTCGGCACGACCGCCGTGGCCCTCGGCCGGGTCATGCGCGGCTGGCGTCCGCACCCGCAGGAACACCACGCCCGTGGGCTCGGCCCGCTCCGGGTCCCCGGCTTCCCAGCCCTGCTGATCTGCGTCGCCGGCCTGGGCATCGCGTTCGGGGCCGCCGGCGTGATCGTGCCGGCGTTCGCGAGCGACCACGCCACCGGCGACCCGGAGAGCCTCGCCGGCGTCCTGCTCGCGGTCTGGGGCGTCGGCAGCGCCATCGGTGGGCTCTGGTTCGGCGTCCGCAAACCAGCACCGAACATGACCCGGCAGTTCGCCCTGCTGCTCGCCGCGCTGGCCGCCACCTTCGCCGTGTTCGCGGTGATGCCCACCCCGCTCGCGCTGGGTGTCGCGCTGGTCGTCGGCGGGGCCACCATCGCGCCCGCGCTGACCCTGGAGAACACCCTGGTCGGCCGGATCGCCCCGACCGGCATGTTGAACGAGGCGTACACCTGGGTGGTCACCGTCGCGGTGGCGTCGAGCGCCGCCGGCGGCTCGGTGGCCGGCGTGATCGTGGACCACGCCGGCGGTGTCCGCTGGGCGTTCCTGTTCGCCGGGGCGGCGGTCGCCGTCGGGGCCGCGGTCGCCGCACTACCCGCCGGGCCCATCGCCCGCGCGGAAACCACGGCGGTACGCGCCGAAGACCCCGTCCCCGTCTGACCTGCTGCCCTCTGGCTGTCTTCCCTGCGGGTTCCGGTCTTGCCTGCGGCTTCTGGTCTTCCCTGCGGGTTCCGGTCTTGCCTGCGGCTTCCGGTCTTCCCTGCGGGTTCCGGTCGGCGTGATCCGGGTTCCGCCCGCCTACCCTGGGTTCATGGCCAAGGTTCTCTATTCGGCGACGGCGTCGCTCGACGGATACATCGCCGGTCCGGGCGGCGACATGTCGTGGCTGAGCGACCACCTGGGCGGCGAAAACCCGACGGCGGAGCGCCTGCTCAACAGCGTCGGCGCGATCCTGGCCGGCAACGGCACGTTCGGCGGCGACGACCCCAACCGTGGCACCGACAGCGAAGGCGCGTTCGGCGGCCAGTACCACGGGCCGGTGTTCGTCCTCACCCACCGGCCACCGGCCGAGCCACCCGCGGACGTCACGTTCGTCGGTGACCTGCACACCGCCGTCGCCCAGGCCAAGGAGGCCGCCGGAGACCGGTACGTCAACATCCTCGGCGCCAACGTCGCCAAGCAGTGCATCGAGGCCGGGCTGCTCGACGAGGTCCTCATGTTCTTCGCCCCGGTGCTGCTCGGCGACGGGGTGCGTATGTTCGACCACCCCGGCGGCACCACAGTGCGGTTGGAGTCGCTGCCCGGCGAGACCGAGCACTGGTATCGCGTCGTCTACTGAGCCCCCTGTGCAGCGCCGTCGATGCTTGAGACGGCCGCCGCGCGGCTGTGCGAGCCCTCGCCATGGACGGACTCCCAATAACAGGCCTGACCAGCAGGGCGAGCCGACGCCCAGGCCAGGCGGCCGACGCCGACCCGGGCGGTTGGTGGCGACCCGGGTGGTTGACGTCAACTCGGATGGTTGAAGCCGGTCCGGGGGAAGGGGCTGGCCCGAGCGGATGACGTCGGCTCGGGTGAGTCGACGCTGGCGGGCGGATGGCGTGTCAAAGCGGAGGTGCCCCGGCGACCGCAACCAGGCGACCTCCAGGCATGCCGGGAGTAGGTCCGGGTACCTCCCGGGCGTGACCTTCTCGATCGCCGCACGGTGCCGGCGTACCGGCCAGCTGGGGGTGGGAGCCCTGACAGCCAGACCTGCGGTCGGCAAGCTCGTCGCACACGTCCAGTCGGGTTGTGGTGCGGTGGCGACCCAGGCCACCCCCAACCCGTTCCTGGCCTATCACGGCCTGCCGTTGCTCGACGAGGGCCGCTCGCCGCAGGACGTCCTGACCGAGCTGCTGGCCCATGACCCGGGCCGGGAGGTGCGGCAGGTCGGCATGGTCGATCGCCACGGCCGTTCGCACGCCTTCACCGGCTCCCGCACAAGGGGCTGGGCGGGACACCGCACCGGGCCGGGTTACACGGTGCAGGGCAACCGCCTGGTAGGCCCACAGACTCTCGCGGAAATCGTCCGGCTGTTCGAGGAGAGTGCGGAACTCGACCTGGCGGAGCGGCTCGTCCTGGCCATCGGGGCCGGCGAGGAGGCCGGCGGTGACCGGCACGGCGCGCGGTCTGCGACCGTCGTGGTGATCGGGGATCAGCCGTACCCGCTCTGGGACGTGCGAGTCGACGACGCCGAGCATCCGGCGCGGGAGCTGCACCGGCTGCACGGCGTCTTTCGGGAAGAGGTGCTGCCGACCATCCGCGGGATGCCGACCCGCGACGACCCCATGGGCGAAGCCGCCCGGCAGGCGCTCGGGTCACAAACGGTGGGCAGGACACCGGCAAACGCCGTCCGCCAGCAGACCGCGACGACGGGAACCGACGAAGCCCTGTGAGTAGGCGTCCGATGCATCCCGGTTGGTGGCCAGGGAGCGGTCCCCAGTCTCGCCTTACCCAGCCAGGCCCAGCGCCTGCCTGACTTCGGACATCGGAGCCCTGGCCGGTCGGTGGCGGCTTGAGCGGCAGTCGCCGCCTTACCTGTAGTTGTTGAACTGGAGGGCGACGCCGAAGTCCTCACCCTTGAGCAGCGAGATGACCGCCTGGAGGTCGTCCCTCTTCTTGCCGGTGACCCGCAGCTGGTCGCCCTGGATCTGCGCCTGCACGCCCTTGGGGCCCTCCTCGCGGATCTTCTTGCTGATCGCCTTGGCCTTGTCCGTCTCGATGCCCTGGATCACCTTGCAGTCGATCTTGAAGATCTTGCCCGACGGGCGCGGCTCCCCGGCATCCAGCGACTTCAGCGAGATGTTCCGCTTGACGAGCTTCTCCTTGAACACGTCCAGTGCGGCGCGGACGCGCTCCTCGGTCTCTGCCTGAAGGCCGATCGCCTCCTCGCCAGACCAGGAAATCTCAGCGCCGGTGCCGCGGAAGTCGAACCGCGTCGCAAGCTCCTTCTCCGCCTGCCGGAGGGCGTTGTCGACCTCCTGGCGGTCAACCTTGCTCACGATGTCGAACGACGGGTTCGCTGCCATATGTCTGCTCCTGCTGTCCGGCGGTCTGGGCCTGCCGTCGGCCGCCGACCAGCGGCACGACCCCCTGACCGTACCCGGTTGCGTAGGTGCCGGGGGGAGCCGCTATCCTTGCTTCCGCCGCCGCGTTGCGACGCGGTGGGGTGCCCTGGCGGGTTGCCCGAGCGGCCAATGGGAGCGGACTGTAAATCCGTCGCGAAAGCTTCAGAGGTTCGAATCCTCTACCCGCCACCAGGTGCAGACACGGCCCCTGACCAGCAGAGATGCTGATCAGGGGCCGTTGTCGTTGTCCGGCCGAATGCGCCGTTGCGACCGCACGCGAGGCGCGATGATCTGTGCGAGCAGCCTGCGGCCCATGATCATTCAAGACGGCGGTGCAAGGAGCTCCCTCTTGGCGCTTTCACCGTGCCGGTCGGCACGGATCTCCGCCGTCAACGCGACCCTGCAACGAGGTGAGGCGAAGGGCTGTCAGGGCGGGTGGTGGACGACCCGCTCTGGCCCCCGAGACCGTGCGGACCGAGGCGTGCGATGCGGCCACCGTCATCGAGATCGACGACCTCGCCGTACATGCCGACCCCGCGAGGCTGAGGTCGTGTAGGCCTCGCCGTCCTGCCCACGAACGGCACCGTTGTTCGATGGCGCACCGGCGGGTGGCCTCACTCACGAGTCCCTTGTCGACATCGTGACGGCGTACTGGCCGACCGGCGCCGGCACCTCTCCGCCCGGTGGTAGTCGGGTTCGGGCGATTTCGGGCCCCGGTCCAGGCGGTCGGTCGGGACCGGCCGCCGGTCCCGGCTCCGGTCGGCTTCACCACGTTCCCCGGCGAGGTCTGGGCCGCTCCGCGGAGCTGGGTCGAGGCGGTCTACCCCGGCCTCCCGTACTTCAACGAGGTTGACCGCAGCGGCCACTTCGCGGCCTGGGACGAGCCGTGTGGGGCTCGCCGATCGGTCGCGAAGGCTACAGAGTCTCGAACCATCCTCCGTCGGCGGTGATAATCGAGAGACTCCGATCCTATGGATCCGAGCGGATTGTTGTGTTCAACTGGTCACCGGTTGCGAACCCGGCCAACCGGCGCCCATCGTCCTGGGGGAGTTCCGGTGGTCGGGAAGACGCGGTGCCGCCCATACCTGCCGGCTTTGCGTTCGGGGCGGGCTTTGCTACCGGAAGCGGCATCCATGACGTAGATCCAAATTGTGGCTATAACTTGAACACGCATCATCTGCGCGTCTCCTGGGACGAGCCAACGACCTTGCAGGGCTTCCGTCGTTGAAGCGTTCGGGCCGGCTGGATGGGCCTGCGCCGCTCAGCCGTCCGACCGCTTTGCGGGCTGCCTCGTGTGTGGCACCATCGTGGAATCTTGCCTTCCCGACACCCCTGCCATGAGGAGCACACGATGTCTGGTCAAAGGCTGGCCCGGCGGGTCGGCATGGTGGTCGCAGCACTGGCTCTCGCTGTAATGGCAGGCGGGGCTTCCGGGAGTTTCGGGGAGTTCCAGGCTTTTGACTACGTCTGGACGGCGCCGCAGCACTAGTCGAGGCAGGTGACACCAGGGTCGTACCGGATGGTGTCGTCAGCTTCGTTCCCGGCCGCGCGTCCTTCGCAGCAGTGACCGGTAAGGAGTGGGATGGCTGGCCGCCGGTCCGCGTCGGGTGGCTCGGGGTCTCCTCGGCGCCCGGCCCAGTACGCATGGTTCATCACCGGCCCGTTGATGTTCCTGGCCGTCGTCTTCTCGATGACGATCGGGCTGGTGAGCCCCAACCGGCCGCAGCCCTCCGGGTCCTGGGGGCTCGCCGCCGTCCTGCTGGGCGTGATGGTGATCGCCGGCCTCCCGATGCTGAACTTCGTCATCGGGCGGCAGTCCTTCGGGGTGCGGCTCGTCGAGATCCCGCTGGTGCCGGCGTTCGTCTTCCTTCCGCCGCTGATGGTCGTCCTGGTCTACACACTTTCCACGCTGATAACCCACCTGCGGTACCGCTTCGGCGTGGAAAAACTGGCCTTCAACGTCGCCAACGCCGCTGCGGCCGTATCGCTGGCCGGCCTCGTGTTGCTGGCGCTCCCACCGGTCGTGGGCGTCGGACCGCGGACGTGGGGCGTGCTCTTCGCGTCCGTCGGTACCGTCGTGGTGTCGACCCTCGCCGGCGTGGCCGGGGTGATCGCGATCATGCACGGCCGGCACGCCGCGCTGGGTGTGCTGCGCAGTGGGTTGCCGTCTCTGCTGGCCAACGGTGTCAACCTCGTGGTCGGGTTGATCGTCCTGATCGCGGTGGACAGCACCTGGTGGTCGGCCGTGTTGATCGTCGTGCTCGGGGTCGCGCTCGCGAAGGTCTACCGGTCGTACGAGCAGTTCTTCCGGCAGCACCGGACGCTGGGCGACATGTACGAACTCACCAAGGCGATGACCGCCAACGGGCAGAGCGGCAACCTGGCTGACGTCCTCCTCGGTCGGATCCGGGGGCTCATGCAGGCCGAGTACGCGACGCTGTGGCTGCCGGCCCAGGGGCGTCACCCGGAGGTGATGCTGACCGCGCGGGTCGACGACGCCGGCCTGTTGGACACGTCGCCGACGCCGGTGGTCGTTCGCGAGGAGGCCCGCCGTCAGCGCCGCAGTCTGGCCATGGGTGTTCGCCTCGGGGACGAGGAGAGCCTGCGGGGATCGCTGCGCGCCACCGGTGTGAAGGACATCATCGTGGTGCCGCTCTACTCGGGGCAGGCGGTGATCGGCACGCTCGAGGTGGTCAACCGGCTCAGCGACGTCGGTCATTTCACGCCCGGCGACATCCCCGTCTTCGAGACGGTCGCCGCGCACGCGGCCGTGGCCCTGGAGAATTCGCGGCTGGTCGACCGGCTCCGGCACGACGCGCACCACGACACGTTGACCCGACTGCCCAACCGGCGGCGGATCACCGGAGCGCTGGACGAGTCGGTCAAGATCCGCGCACCGGGCGAGGTGGTGGCGCTGCTGCTCTTCGACGTCGACGGGCTGCGCCAGGTCAACGAGTCCCTGGGGCACGCGGCCGGGGACAAGGTCCTCACCGAGGTCGCCAACCGGTTGCGGGCCAGCGCGCCGTCGTCGGCTCTGGTTGGCCGTGCCGGCGGGGACGAGTTCCTGGTGACGCTGCGGTTGGAGAGCGCTGAGGCCGCGCTCGAGTTGGCCGCCCAACTGCGTGAACAGATCCGCGACGAGATGGTCTTCGACGCGCTCACCCTCGACGTGAACACGGCCGTCGGGGTGGCCGTACACCCGGATCACGGCAGCGACGCGGCGACCCTGCTGCTGCGGGTCGACCTCGCCGCCACCGCGGCCAAGTCGGTGCCGGGCAGCGTGCAGTTGTTCAACCCCGCGCTGGAGTCCCGTTCACTGCGCCGGCTGGGTCTCGCCGGCGACCTGCGTCAGGCACTGGACAAGGGCGAGCTGGAGGTCTACTTCCAGCCCAAGGTGACCCTGCGGGACCGGCGCCTGGTGGGTGTGGAGTGTCTGGCCCGCTGGGAGCACCCGGCGCACGGCACCGTCGCCCCCGAGGACTTCGTGGCGGTGGCCGAGCACACCGGCCAGTTGAGCCGGCTCACCGAGGTGGTGCTCCGGGAGGGTCTTCGGCGCAGCCGGGACTGGGCACTGGCCGACCAGCCGCTGCCCATCGCGGTCAACCTCTCGGCTCGTACGCTCATCGACCAGCACTTCCCGGACCGGGTCCAGGAGTTGTTGACCGAGTACAAGGTGCCGGCGCAGCGCCTCACCCTGGAGATCACCGAGTCGGGGGTGCTGGACGGCACGGACCGGCCGATTCCCACCCTGCAACGGCTGCGGGATCTCGGCGTACGGCTGTCGGTGGACGACTTCGGCACGGGTGACTCGTCCCTGGCGCACCTGCGCCGGCTGCCGGTGCACGAGGTGAAGGTGGACCGCTCCTTCGTGCAGGGCATGGCGACCGATCCGGGGGACCTGGCGATCGTCAACGCGGTGGTCACCCTTTCCCAGCAGTTCGGTCTGGCGGTGGTGGCCGAGGGTGTGGAGAGCGAGCTGACCCTGGAGCTTCTCCAGGACATCGGCTGTGAGATCGGGCAGGGCTTCCTGTTCAGCAGGCCGCTGCCGTACGAGCGGTTGGCTGCCTGGTTCGGTGCCCAGGTCGAGCCGGAGACGGTCGCCAACGGGGAGCTTCCGCGCCTGCGTGTCGTGCCCTGAGCAGGGCGCGGACGATCACCGGGGATCCGATTTCACCTGTCGAGCCGGGCCGTGTACTCTTACTCCTGCGCGCCCCACGGGGAGATCGCGCAGGCCCCCTTAGCTCAGTCGGCAGAGCGTCTCCATGGTAAGGAGAAGGTCTACGGTTCGATTCCGTAAGGGGGCTCGAGGGTTCAGCTGGACCCATCGCAGCGGTGTAGCTCAGATGGTAGAGCAAGCGGCTCATAATCGCTGTGTCGCCGGTTCAAGTCCGGCCACCGCTACTCTCGTCTTCCGGGCTCGTTGCCGGTGGTCGTAAGAAAATGGGCGCTTCTGGCGCCCACTTTGCATGTCCGCGCTGTCAGCGTCTAGGCTGGCGCGTCGTAGTTGTTTCCGTTAGCGAGGAAGGCACTCCGCCGTGGCGAAGGCTACCGATGTCCGGCCGAAGATCACTTTGGCGTGTGTGGAGTGCAAGGAGCGCAACTACATCACGCGCAAGAACCGGCGCAACGACCCCGACCGCATCGAGCTGAAGAAGTTCTGCCCGCGTGACGGTCGGCACACGGTCCACCGCGAGACCCGCTGACTGCTGGCCGGCCTCAGGGCCGGCCGTTGTCGAAGCTTTCCGATCGCCGATCTGACCGGTTTGGTGCGGCTCCGCCGCCGCCTACCGATCAGGTCGGCGATTGGGCTTTCCGTGTAGGTTCGCGGCATGCCTCTGGACCCTTCCTTCGTCGGCCGGACGTATCCGCCGACCGCCCCCTACCAGGTGGGCCGAGAAAAGATCCGCGAGTTCGCCAGCGCGATCGGCGCCACCGATCCGGCCCACCACGACCCGGAGGCCGCGCGGGCGCTGGGCCACGCCGACGTGGTGGCCCCGCCGACCTTTCCGGTGATCGTGACGATGGCCGCGAGCAGCCAGATCATCGAGGACCCGGCCCTGGGCGTCGACTACAGCCGCCTGGTGCACGGCGACCAGCGGTTCGCGTACACCCGGCCGGTGGTCGCCGGCGACGAGCTGGTCTGCACCAACACCATCGAGGACGTCAGCACCAGGGGTGGGCACGGCTTCCTGACCACGCGCACCGACGTGAGCACCGTCGGCGGGGAGCCCGTTGTCGCGGTCTGGGCCAGGTACGTCATTCGCGGGGAGGCGTGAGATGGAGTTGCCAGCACAGACGTTTCAGGTGACCCGCGCGGACCTGGTCCGCTACGCCGGCGCCTCGGGCGACTTCAACCCGATCCACTGGAGCGACCGGGTGGCCACCAAGGTGGGTCTGCCCGGGGTGATCGCCCACGGCATGTTCACCATGGCGCTGGTCGGGCGGGCGGTCACCGAGTGGGCCGGGTCGCCGGACGCGGTGGTCGAGTACGGCGTGCGTTTCACCCGGCCGGTGGTGGTCCCCGACGACGACCAGGGGACCGAGATCGAGGTGACCGCGCGGGTCCGCGAGGTGACCGAGGACGGTCTCACCCGACTCGAGGTGACCGCCACCTGCCTGGGTGAGAAGGTGCTGTCGCAGGCGCGGGCAACCATCCGGACGGCACGCTGAACCGAGCCCGCCACGCGTGGCGGAGAGACCGGTTGGGAAAGTCGGGCGGCTACCCGTACACTGGTCCGCCGTGGGGCAAGTGACCCCTGCTCGGTCGTCTGTGGCCGCGTGGGGCGAGTGTTGCCGCATAGGGGTGTAGCTCAATTGGCAGAGCAGCGGTCTCCAAAACCGCAGGCTGCAGGTTCAAGTCCTGTCACCCCTGCGCCTCAGGCCTGACCGTTCCCGTGGGTCGCGCCGCCAACTTGGCGGCGTCCGGCCCGTGGTGGTGGCATCGGCGGGGTGGTCCGAGGCAATCGGGCCCTCCTGGTGATCCACCGGCCGCGGCCCGTCGCGGGACGGTTGGGTCCGGCCGGCGTGACCAGCGCCGCGTACGCCACTCGGCGTGCGACCCCAGCTTCCGCGACGGAGGGCGAAGTGGCCGACAACAAGCGGCGCGACGACGACGGCGACGATCGTCTGGACGACGAGGTCGTCGACGACGTGGCCGACGACGACGCCTCCGGCGCGGACGAGCCGGTTTCCCGGGGAGGCACCGCAACGCGGTCCCGTGCCCGGGCGGAGTCGGCGGACAGCCGGCCGACCACCCGGTCGGAAACGGGTCGGGTGGGCGTCTTCGGCCGCATCGCGCGGTTCTTCCGCGAGGTCGTAGCCGAACTGCGTAAGGTCATCTGGCCGACCCGCAAGGAGTTGCTGACCTACACCGCCGTGGTGGTGGCGTTCGTCGCGGTGATGCTGACGATCGTGGGTGTGCTGGACTTCGGCTTCGCCAAGGTCGTGTTGTTTGTCTTTGGCAACTCGGACTGACCGGCTGCCTCCAGCCATAGTGACGGAAGTGAGCGAGCGTGCCTGAGTACGACGAGACCGCCGGACCGGTGGACGAGCAGTCCACGGTCGCGACGGCGGCTGGTGACGAGTCGGTTGAGGCCGCCAGCGAGCCGGAGTTCCCAACGACCGAGCCCGCACCGGACGAGGACTACGACCCCGTCGCGGAGCTGAGGCAGAAGCTGCGCTACGCCCCGGGTGACTGGTACGTGGTGCACTCGTACGCCGGCTACGAGAACAAGGTCAAGACCAACCTCGAGACCCGGATCACGAGCCTCGACATGGAGGACTTCATCTACCAGGTCGAGGTGCCGACCCGGGAAGAGGTCGAGGTCAAGAACGGTAAGCGTTCGCAGATCCAGGCCAAGGTCTTCCCGGGCTACATCCTGGTCCGGATGGAGTTGACCGCCGAGTCCTACTCCTGTGTCCGGAACACCCCGGGTGTGACCGGCTTCGTCGGCGCGACCGACCGGGCCGACCGGCCCGCTCCGCTCTCGCTCGACGAGGTGCTGAAGTGGCTGGCGCCGGCGGTCGAGACGGAGCAGAAGAAGGCGAAGCCGGAGATCAAGGTCCTCGACTTCGAGGTGGGCGACTCCGTCACCGTCACCGACGGCGCGTTCGCGTCGCTGCCGGCCACGATCAGCGAGATCAACGCCGACCAGCAGAAGCTCAAGGTGCTGGTGTCGATCTTCGGTCGTGAGACTCCGGTGGAGCTCAACTTCAACCAGGTCGCCAAGATCTGATTGGTCGTCGGCGGCGGGCCCGGCCCGGCGGCGCCGGGGGGGGTAGCGCGGTCCGGGGGCCACCGCCGCAGCGTGTGCTGCGGCCAGCGGCACACGTAATATTAGGCCCGCTGGCGCCCCCC